>NZ_CP090064.1:1992500-2656666 GCF_023100685.1 Proteus vulgaris
TTTCTTGTGACATTAAGGCACTACCTACCAAAAAACCATTAGCATATTGGCTTAACTCTTGGACCTGTTGATGGGTATGAATACCTGACTCGCTGATCACGATGGTATCTTCAGGTAAACCTTGGCTTAATTGCGGAGTACGTGCTAAATCAATAGAGAGATCACGCAAGTCGCGATTATTAATACCAATAACTTTGGCATTAAGCTTAATTGCTCGTTGACGCTCTTCTTCTGTGCTGACTTCGGTCAATACACCCATATTTAATTGATGAGCAACCGTTGATAGCGCGCGATATTGTTCATCGTCTAAGACAGAGAGCATTAATAAAATCGCATCTGCTTGATAAAAACGTGCTAAATAGATTTGGTAATCATCAATAATAAAATCTTTGCACAAAACGGGCTGATGTACGGCTTGACTGACTTGACGTAAATAATCAAAGTTTCCTTGAAAATACTTTTCATCAGTTAATACCGAAATTGCCGCAGCATAAGGCTGATAAATTTTTGCAATTGTAGCGGGATCAAAATCAGCACGAATTAATCCTTTTGAGGGCGATGCTTTTTTACACTCTAAAATAAAAACAGTATTAGGTTGAGTTAATGCCTGATAAAACGAGCGTGTTGATGGCACTATTTGATGCACAAATTCTGATAATGGTTGGCTTGCTTTACGTGCAATCAGATATTCTGCTTTATCTTTTACAATGGCGTTTAATACAGTCATGTTTTTATCCTCTTGCTGCTAATGCGGTGACACGATTTATTGCTTTACCGCTATAAATGGTGTGCATAGCAACTTCAGTATTCATTTTTAAATCTTCTTGCCCATGTAAACGCATTAATAAAGCGACATTAGCTGCGACAGATTCGGTATGTGCTCTTTTTCCTTCACCTTGCAGTAAACTTGCCAATAATTGGCGGTTAACTTCAGGTGTACCACCTTCTAAATCGGCCATTGAACAAGGACGAAGACCAAAATCACTTGGTGTGAGTTCATAACGTGTAATTTCACCATTACGTAATTCAGCGACTTGAGTCGGTGCATGTAACGACACTTCATCCATACCACCACTGTGTACCACAGCAGCGCGTTCATAACCCAATACTTTTAGCGTGTCTGCAATAGGCATTAATAACTCAGGGCTATAAACACCAATTAATGCCAATGGTGGGCGAGCTGGATTAATCAAGGGACCTAATACGTTAAATAAGGTGCGTGTTTTTAGTTGTTGGCGCACTGGGGCTGCAAAACGAAAACCACTGTGATACTGCGGTGCGAATAAAAAGCAAAGTCCCACTTCATCTAATAATTGACGTGCATCATCCGCACTTCTGTCTAATGGAATACCAAAAGCAGCGAGTAAGTCTGATGAGCCTGAGCGACTAGATACGCTACGATTACCGTGTTTCGCCACTTTGATACCGACTTCTGCCGCTACGAATGCGCTAGCTGTTGAGATATTGATGCTGTTCGCGCCGTCGCCACCAGTGCCAACAATATCGCAAAAGGTGTAATCAGGACGAGGAAATGGCAGTGCATTTTCAAGTAATGCTCGTACAGCACCAGCAATTTCTTGTGGATGTTCACCACGCATTTTCATGCTAATTAATACAGCAGCTAATTGTGATTCTGTTAATTCACCACGGATAATCGCGCTAAACAGGGTTTGGCTTTCTTCTAATGTTAACTGCTGTGCGCTAAATAATTTGTTGAAGATAGTTTCCATTTTATTTGTCTCCTTTAGGAGTTAATGCCCATGCGATTGTTTGTTCTAAGAGTTGTGCACCTTTGGTGGTTAAAATTGATTCTGGGTGAAACTGAAAACCACAAGTTTTATGTTGACGGTGGCGCACCGCCATAACAGTGTTATCGCACCAAGCATTAATAATAAGTTGTTCTGGAACGTGTTCTCCTGAAAGCGAATGATAACGAGCAACGGGTAAAGGATTAGGTAAATTCACAAACATTTCGCTGTTATCATGTTCAGCCAATGTCGCTTTACCGTGTAAGATCTCTCCACATGAAGAAACTTTGCCACCGTAAGCTTCAATGATGGCTTGATGACCTAAACAGATACCAACAACAGGTAATGTACCTAGTACACGTTTCAACAATTCAGGCATACAGCCTGCTTGTGAAGGTGCACCTGGCCCTGGGGATAACAGTAAAATCGGGTTATCGAGTTCGCATAGTTTTTGTTCAATAAAATCAGCAGTGACGCTATTGCGATAAATGACAACGTTATTGCCAAGGCTACGTAATTGATCGACAAGGTTATAAGTAAAAGAGTCGATGTTATCGAGAAGTAAGATCGTTGCCATTAGCAAGCCTCCTGTATTTGTATTTCTGTATGAGCTTGTAAAATGGCATTGATTACAGCTTGTGATTTATTGCGGGTTTCTTCCGCTTCCATTTTGGGATCTGAGTCGAGCACAATTCCGGCTCCGACTTGAATTGTGGCAATATTATTTTCAACATAAGCGGAGCGAATAACTATGCAAGTATCAAAATCACCGGTACCAGTAAAATAACCAATGGCTCCACCATAGCTACCACGTTTTGTTTTTTCATAACGAGCAATTAATTGCATAGCACTGACTTTAGGGGCACCTGATAGTGTTCCCATATTCATACATGCTTGGTAAGCATGGAAAATATCTAAGTCATCACGTAATTTTCCAACCACTCTAGATACTAAATGCATTACAAAAGCATAACGATCAACTTTTGTTAGCTCTGCAACATAGCGGCTGCCTGCTTGGCAAATACGTGCTAAATCATTACGCGCCAAATCAACTAACATTAAATGCTCTGAAAGTTCTTTGGTGTCAGTACGCATTTCTAGCTCAATGCGGCTGTCTAAATCTGCATTAATTGAACCATCAGCATTGCGTCCTCTAGGACGAGTTCCTGCAATTGGGTAGATTTCAATTTGGCGATCACTGGTTTGATATTTCAGTGCACTTTCTGGTGATGCACCAAAAACAGTGAATAGAGCATCTTGCATATAAAACAGATACGGGCTTGGGTTTTTCTGTTTCAACACTTGATATGCGGCAAGTGGTGAAGGGCAAGCTATTTGAAAACGACGTGATGGTACGACTTGGAAAATATCACCACGACGAATATAAGTTTTCATTGCCTCAACGATATCACCATAGCCTTTATCGTCCATATTGGTGTGTATTGTTGAACCTTCCGCTGTTAAAGCGTGGCGAATAGGGTGTTTTAATGGTTGTTTAGCCAGTGAAATTAATTCAGTTTGTCGTAAAGCGAGACGTTGGCATTCTGTTTTATCATCAGTAAATGCAATGGAAACCAACTGACTATCTTTATTTTGATGGTCGATCACGATTAATTGTTCGGCTAAATAAAAGCAATAATCAGGGCAAGAAAAATCACTTTCTAATTCAGGAATAGATTCAAACCCGCAGACTAAGTCATACGCAAATAAGCCACCAATAAAGATAAAGTTTGCATCTTTAGTGTCTTTATTAACAAGAAAGAAACGCAACGCATCAAATACGCTAGCCGATTTTAATTTGCTTTCTTCATCGGTCTCTTGTGAAGGTGTAGCAAAAGTAAAAACACACTGTTTGTCGCTCTCTGACGTTAAATTAGCTTTTTCTTTTAGTGCGATTTTTAATGCGGGCAATAACGCTTGTCCATTAACACTTAGTGCATCAATAGTGACTTGATTTTTTACTGCACTGATGCGTAATGCACTATCAACAATTAATAAGCTTTTTAGGTTTGCTTTAGTGTCGATTTGTGCGGATTCTAGCAATAATGTGTAATGTTGATTTTCACATAATGTATTGAAAAGCAAAGCTGGTTCGCTGTGATAAGGCAGTGGCGTTGCCTTGGTATTAAATGAGAATGCAAGTGATGTATTCATTGTTATCGCTCTATATTATTTTCTTTATTTACTGTTTTTAAAGCATAAAAAAACCCGCGTAGGCGGGTTTTAGATATCACTGACGTTAAGCAGGAGATCAAACCGCCCATAAAAGAGTGTTGCGCCACCAAAGAGCGATAAGATGTTGATTGATATTCATAAGATCTCCTTACAGCTAACGACAAATAAACAGAAAGTGAACTAGCTCGTGTTGCGTACTAGTTAACTGGATTGCGTTAGGTTCGTCAAGTACTTTATGGCATACTCTTTAAAAATTATTATCTTGCTAAGGTGAAAAGGGAGACGTGATGACTGAAGGGCTATCTGATTTAAGAGTGATTTATGATTTACACAGCCACACTACCGCGTCAGATGGCGAGCTTTCACCAGAAGAACTGGTTGATAGAGCGATAGAGCGTCAAATTAATGTTTTAGCGATTACGGATCACGATACAACAGCGGCAATTACACCTGCTAAGCATTATATTGCAGAAAAAAATCTGCCTCTTACTCTGATATCAGGTGTCGAAATATCGACTTTGTGGGAGAATATAGAAATCCATATTGTTGGATTAAATATGGATATCGACCATAACGCAATGAAATCGCTCCTTTCATCACAAAGCCAATGTCGTGAAACACGTGCGATAATGATAGGTGAGCGATTAGAAAAAGCAGGTATTGCCAATGCTTTTGAAGGCGCTAAAGCGCTAGCGCATGGTGGGCAAATAACAAGAGGGCACTTTGCCCGATTTTTAGTGAATGACGGACATGTTGCCTCAGTTAATAAAGTATTTAAACGTTATTTAGCGAAAGGAAAAACAGGCTATGTACCCCCGCAATGGTGCTCAATAGGTGACGCGGTCACAGCAATTCATGCTGCTGGTGGTGTTGCAGTGTTAGCACATCCGGGTCGATATGGTCTATCTTCTAAATGGTTAAAACGATTAACACTTTATTTTAAACAACAAGGTGGTGATGCAATCGAAGTGGCACAATGCCAACAACCACCACAAGAACGAGAACAACACGCGGCATTAGCTCAATCTTATGAGTTAAAAGCTTCGTTAGGTTCTGATTTTCATCGTCCTTGCTCGTGGATAGAGTTGGGGCGTAATTTATGGTTACCCGGTGGCGTTGAACCAGTTTGGTCGCTATGGCAGGAGTAACATCAGAAATTCGTTGAGGGATGTATGAGCCAACTTTTTTATATTCACCCTGATAATCCGCAGGCTCGTTTAATTGAACAAAGTGCTGATATTTTACGCAAAGGCGGAGTGGTGATTTATCCAACAGATTCTGGCTATGCTATTGGCTGTTGTTTAGAAAACAAAGATGCAATGACGCGGATTTGTCGTATTCGTCAATTAGATAAAAACCATAATTTCACACTGATGTGTCGTGATCTGTCAGAAATCGCTAATTACGCTTATGTTGATAACGTGGTATTTCGTTTAATAAAAAATAATACCCCAGGTAATTACACCTTTATCTTAAAAGCGACTAAAGATGTACCAAAGCGTTTGATGAATGATAAACGTAAAACGATTGGCTTACGTGTTCCTTCTAACCCTATTGCATTAGCATTGTTAGAAAATATTGGTGAGCCATTGATGTCAACTAGCCTGATTTTACCGGGTAATGATTTTGCCGAGTCTGATCCTGAAGAAATCAACGATTTATTAAGCAAACAAGTTGATTTAGTGATCCATGGTGGCTATTTAGGTCAAAAACCTACAACAGTAATTGATTTAACAGAAGATAGCCCAGTGATAATCCGAGAAGGTACCGGAGATATTACTCCATTTCAGTAAATGATTTGGTCGATTAAACTAAATATCGATTCGATAGATGCATAGTGAAGAAATTTATCGTGAGATAAAGAGATAAAAGGTGAAGGGATTTATCGCTTGTGTTAAATTTATACATTGCGATAAAAATCACGGTGCTTGTTTTTAACATCGGTTATGTCAATGAGCGTTTTCGTTGATGCGTTAATATGCATACAAAAGAAGCAGTTAAAACCGTCATGCTATTTTATCGAAACTATTTATCACAATGTTGATGTGAAAATCATCAACATTGTTCACTATTGAATCAATAAACCTGTGTTTATTAGTGAATTTAATAAACATGGGTTATTTTTTACTTAATTGATTTTTAAAAATTAATTCTATTTTTATGACGCCTGTGAAGGCGACACATGAGGTTGTTTCATGAGCGATAAATCGCAACGTACTGAAAAATTACAAAAAATCCTTGCTCGTTCTGGCCACGGCTCTCGTCGTGAGATTGAAGGTTACCTTCAAGAAGGACGTATCAGCATTGATGGTACAAAAGCAAAATTAGGTGATCGTATTGATGTCACCACAACAGCAAAAATCCGCTTAGATGGTCGTATTTTAAATATTCGCGAAGCCCAAAAAGATGTTTGTCGAGTGTTAGCGTACTACAAACCTGAAGGTGAACTGTGTACTCGTAGTGATCCACAAGGCCGTCCTACCGTTTTCCAACGTCTTCCACGTCTTAACAGTGCTCGCTGGATCGCTGTTGGTCGTCTTGATGTGAATACCAGTGGATTATTGCTATTTACAACAGATGGTGAATTAGCTAACCGTTTAATGCACCCAAGCCGAGAAGTGGAACGTGAATATGCGGTTCGTGTTTTCGGTGAAATTGATGATGCTAAAATTCGTCAATTAACTCGTGGTGTGCAATTAGAAGATGGCCCAGCGTCATTCCGCTCTGTTTCTTATCGTGGTGGTGAAGGGATTAACCAATGGTACAACGTTTCACTGACAGAAGGCCGTAACCGTGAAGTTCGCCGTATGTGGGAAGCGGTTGGTGTTCAAGTAAGCCGTCTTATTCGTGTTCGCTATGGTGATATTGATTTACCTAAAGGTCTACCACGCGGTGGCTGGGTAGAGCTTGGGTTAGAGCAGATTAACTACTTGCGTCAACTGGTTGAGTTAAATGATGAAACAGTAACAAAAGTAGCGGTAGAAAAAGACCAACGTCGAATTAAAGCAAATCAAATTCGTCGTGCGGTTAAGCGTCATACTAAAATATCAGCTCGCACCTCTACATCACCTGCAAAAAGAGCGTCAAGTCGTCGTCAGTCAACTGGAAATAATAAGTAGTTTTTGAATAATTATTTATTATTTTAAATTAAAATATCATATTTCATTAAGAGGCAGCCAATAAACATTGGGTGCCTCTTTTTTGATAGCTTTCTTTTTTCTATAAATAAAACTATGATGCATAGATTAATAAGATAAGAAGTCATTTTTATTAAAATAATATTTTGTTTGTATATTTTACAATAAGGTATACGCGATATATGCATCGTTTTTTTTATTTAACAACAATGTTATGTGCGACTACTCTTACTACGGGTTGTGAGCCAGAAGCTAACTCAAATTCACAATCTGGCGTGTTTTATATCAGTAACAATAAAACCGTACCGTTAGTCTTTCAAATTGATGAAAATTCTTTTTGGCTTAATACAGGTGAAGTAAAAGAAATAAAATTAGAGAATGGAAAACATGTATTAGTTAATGCTGATGGAGAAAAGAAAATTTTTATGATTTATCCTGGCAATCATGGGGGGATAATTAATCCATCTAGGGATATCTACTATAGTTTTACCTCTGCTTTTTCACCTAAAGGAAATGACGAACACTTATACTTAACAATTCGTTCCATTTGGATTGATGGACAGCTTGTGAGTGGGGCTATTAATAGCTCTGATGCCACATTCATTGATAATAATATCTTCCAGTGTGAAATTCCTTTAAATAAACCTATTACAACGTATTTATCTGATTGGGATAATAAGAGAATGGGAAATGTATTAACTAAGTGTTTTTCCCAATCCGAATTTCAAGATTTTTTATCAAAAAAACCATATGACATTCATGTTTATTCTGATCTATCTTTATTAGAAGCGCATAAGGAACAAAATAAATATAACTGGATAAATAATGAGAACACGCGAACAGATGATTTTATACCGACAATAAGTAATATTACGTTTAATAATAGTGAGATGCTTAAAGAAGCTAAAAATATTTATAAAATAACCAATTCCTATTTAGCTTCTCGTGATCCAAGTGAAAAGATAAATTACTATAATCAATATCATTTTCATGTAATGGCAATGGCTATGGTTTATAGTCAGCAGATACAAAATGATATATTTGATGATAAAGAAGCTTATTTCAAACTGATAAATGAAACAGGGCGTATATTTGGTGCAGGTATATTAAGTGAACCTGCTTTAATATAAATAATTATTCACTTTTTATGTGATTAAAAAGACAATAGGTAATTATTACCAATCTATACCTTTTTGTGCTTTTATCCCACTATCAAAAGCATGTTTGATAGGACGCATTTCTGTCACTGTATCAGCTAACTCAATTAATTTTCTATGGCAGCCTCTTCCTGTAATAATAACGTTTTGGTGTGCAGGGCGAGAGCTAATTGCTGAAATAACCTCATCTAATGGTAAATAGTTAAAGCTAATCATATAAGTTATTTCATCAAGGATAACTAAATCATACTCTGGGTTATTAAGCAGTTTGAGTGCATATTGCCATGTATTTAAGCAAGCCGTTGTATCGGCACTTTTATCTTGAGTTTCCCAAGTAAAGCCTGTCTCCATGACATAAAAAGGCACACCAAATTGCTCTAATAAATTACGTTCACCGTTTTCCCAAGTTCCTTTAATAAACTGCACAACACCGACCTTTTTTTGATGACCAACAGCACGTGTTGCTGTACCCATCGCTGCTGTCGTTTTACCTTTACCATTACCTGTAAAGATCATCAAAATACCTTGTTCTCGTTGAGCTTGCTCAATTCGGGTATCTACTTTCTCTTTTAAGCGTTGTTGGCGTTTTTGGTGTTGTGCATCATTCATTTTTGACCTCGAATTTACGTTATTCAGCAGGGCCTGCTTTACGGCCTGGTTGGGCATCTAAAGATTGTCCTTTCACATCAATGCTGTCATCACTCATCAGGTAGAGATATAACGGCATCAAGTCTTTAGGTGTTTTTAGCTTTTGTGCATTTTCATCAGGAAATGCACTGGCTCTCATTGCGGTACGAGTGCCACCAGGATTAATGCAGTTAATTCGTAAGGTGCTGTCGTTATATTCTTCATTGAGTACCTGCATAAAGCCTTCTGTTGCGAATTTGGAAACAGAATAAGCACCCCAACCGTAACGACCTTGGCGACCCACGCTGGATGTGGTGAGAATAAGACTTGCATGAGGGGCTTTTAGCATTAAAGGTAGCAGTGCTTTGGTCAGCATGAATGTCGCATTGACGTTAACTTGCATAACATCATGCCAAAGGTTACTTGGTTGATTAATGATAGGTTCAACAACACCTAGCAGACCTGCATTTTGTAGCACACCATCAAGGTGAGGAAAGCGTTTAACAAGTGTATCAGCAAATTGCTGAAAATCGTTTTCCGTTGCTGTAAGTAAATCAAGGGGATACAACATGGGTTGTTGTCCACCTGATGTAATGATTTCTTCTTGAACATCTTCAAGTTTTGATAAAGTACGGCCTAATAAGATAAGTGTTGCGCCATATTGCGCATAAGTTAGTGCGGCTTCTTTTCCTATGCCATCACCAGCACCAGTTACTAGAATAATTTTATCTTTTAGCACGCTATGATCCGGTTGATATTGCAACATATTGATATCCTGTCTAGTAAAAAGTAAATAAAGTGTAACGTCTTATTTGTCTAGCGACCAGTTTAGTCTGGTTTTTTGTTTACAATTTATAGCTGATTTTTTTATGGTGTTACCCATAATTATGCCTTTGTGACTAGCGCTAAAGCAGAATTTCGTTAAACTAGGCATATTGGTTTTAGTCAGTGTTATTAACCTTAAAAAGAGGTCTTTGTGGAGTATATTTTACAATATGGACTGTTTTTAGCAGAGATTGCCACAGTTGTCGTGGCTATTATCGCTATTGTGTTGTTTTTTATTGTTATTGGAAATAAGAAGCAAAATCGAAAAGGCACGTTAAAAGTGACAGATCTTGCTGAAGCTTATGAAGAAAAACAGCGAGTAATGCAACAAGCGAGAATGGACGATGCTGAATTAAAGGTCTGGTACAAAGCGTTTAAAAAACAGCAGAAAAAAGAAAATAAACAAAGTAAAAACAATGCGAAAGAAGGTAAGAAAGGCGTTGTAAAACCTTGTTTATATGTTCTTGATTTCAATGGTAGCATGGATGCTCATGAAGTGGGTGCATTACGTGAAGAGATCAGTGCCATTCTTTCTGTTGCCCAAACTGGTGATGAAGTTTTACTCCGTTTAGAAAGCCCTGGTGGCATGGTTCACGGATATGGACTAGCAGCCGCGCAATTAACACGTTTAAAAGAAAAAGATATTAAACTTACTGCAGTTGTCGATAAAGTTGCGGCAAGTGGTGGGTATATGATGGCCTGTGTGGCTGATAAAATCGTCGCAGCACCTTTTGCGATTATTGGCTCAATTGGTGTCGTTGCTCAAATCCCTAATATTCACCGATTGCTTAAGAAAAACGACATTGATGTTGAGTTACATACTGCTGGTGAATATAAACGTACATTAACTTTATTGGGTGAAAACACAGAAGAAGGTCGTGAGAAATTTAAACAAGATTTAAATGAAACACACCTGCTATTTAAAGCTTTTGTACATAAATATCGCCCTCAACTTGATATTGATAGTGTCGCTACTGGAGAATATTGGTATGGCACAGAAGCATTGAATAAAGGCTTAATTGATGAAGTTGGTGTGAGTGATGATTGGTTAATTAATCACATTAACGACTATGAAGTCTTTTCTGTTCGATATGTTCTTAAAAAGAAAATGGTTGAACGTGTTACAAGTGGTGCAATGGAAAGCGTTGATAAATTGATGATGCGCTGGGTTCAAAGAAGTAAGAAACCATTGCTATAACCCAACCGAGTACACAAAGTTAAGTTTTATTAGCGATACCGAGAATTTAAAACCTAAAGCTTGGTATCGCTGCCATTTTCCCTTCTTGTTCATCAATACTTCTTGAATTCTTCACACAGATATTTTGATGCTTTATTGGCAAATCGTATTGCTATAAGGCAAAAAAAAGCCAGTGAAGTATTCACTGGCAATCAAAGAAATAATTGATATTGCTTAACAACAACAGGGTAAATATTTCCTCTTTCTAGGAAGTATCAATATAACGGTAAAAACAAAATAAAAATAATTGATATTACTGATTGTATTAATAGGTGAGTGTAATCCTAAATATAAGAGAATAATAAACAGTCTCCACTTTTTGCATTTTTATTCTTTAAAGGTGATTTTTTATGCCAGCTATTTTTATTGGAAAAACAATAACTGGCAAGTAACGTCTCTTTCTCGATAGTGAGATTAAGTGTGAAATAATCCTAATGGCGATTATTCTAAATGATACTTATCTGATAGCACATGTGCTAAATGCTTAAACATATTAAAAGCTGCAGTGCTTTTTGCCGTAGGTAAACCTTGCTCATCTAAAAAAAATTCACCTTTAAATACGAGGACATTACCTTTTTGTTCAACAGAATCTGCATGCATACCTTGTAAATAATCTTCATGTTCGCATATGATTTTATTCGCTTTTTCAAGTAGCATCTCTGTTGTAATAGGTGTAGTTTGTGTTGACATAATCTGTGCTCCTTAGAAAAATAATTTGTTGCGCCTCACTTTTTATCAGGTAGAGTGTGGCATTTTTAAAAGCTTAGCTACGCTATATGTAGCAAATATAATTTGCCCGTTGCCCGATCAAAGCTGTGAGGTGATTAAAATACCTCAAAAAAAGTAATGAGTTTTGAGCTCAAACAAAAGCTTTGAATAAAAACAGGTTGATATATTGCAAAACTAACGCAATATAAAAAAGAGATTTTAAACATTTTTTTAGTTGAGGGTATTAAACAATACCGTCATAACAAAGTTTAATTAGGTAAAGGTAATTATGGGTAAAGCTCTTGTAATCGTGGAGTCCCCGGCAAAAGCCAAAACGATCAATAAATATCTTGGCAATGACTACGTAGTTAAATCTAGCGTGGGTCACATTCGTGATTTGCCCAAGAGTGGTTCTGGCAGCCAGAAGAGCGAAAACTCATCCGCCACGAAAGGCGTGAAAAAAGTTAAAAAGGATGAGAAATCAGCCTTAGTCAGCCGTATGGGAATCGATCCTTATAATGGGTGGAATGCGAACTATCAAATTCTACCCGGCAAAGAAAAGGTTGTGGCTGAACTAAAAGCATTGGCTGATAAAGCTGATCATGTCTATCTCGCAACGGACCTTGACCGCGAAGGAGAAGCTATCGCGTGGCATTTACGCGAAGTTATCGGCGGTGATGATGAAAGATTTAGTCGAGTGGTTTTTAACGAAATCACGAAAAATGCCATTACACAAGCTTTCCAAACTCCAGGTGAGTTAAATATAGACCGCGTTAACGCGCAACAAGCACGTCGTTTTATGGATCGTGTTGTGGGCTATATGGTTTCACCTTTACTTTGGAAAAAAGTCGCTCGTGGATTATCTGCGGGTCGAGTGCAATCTGTAGCTGTTCGTCTATTGGTTGAACGTGAACGTGAAATTAAAGCCTTTGTTCCTGAAGAATATTGGCAGTTACACGCATCATTATTAACACCTGATGAACAACCATTGCGTATGGAAGTCACGCATTATAATGATAAAGCCTTCAATCCTGTTTCATCTGATGAAACGCAGGTTGCGGTTAATGCATTAAAAAATGCAACCTTCACAGTAAAAGATCGTGAAGATAGACCAACATCAAGCAAGCCAAGCGCACCACTTATCACATCAACTTTACAACAAGCGGCCAGTACGCGTTTAAGTTTTGGTGTGAAAAAGACAATGATGCTAGCTCAACGCCTTTATGAAGCTGGTTATATTACCTATATGCGTACTGACTCGACTAACTTAAGTCAGGATGCAATTCAAATGGCGCGTGATTATATTAGCGAGCAATTTGGTGCTAAGTATTTGCCGAAAGAACCAAATGTTTATTCGAGCAAAGAAAATTCGCAAGAAGCGCACGAAGCTATTCGTCCTTCGGATATCAATGTTATCTCAGAATCTTTAAAAGATATGGATAACGATGCCAAACGATTATATCAACTAATTTGGAATCAATTTGTGGCGTGTCAAATGACACCAGCAAAATATGATTCAACGACATTAACTGTCGAATCAGGTGATTATAAATTACGTGCTAAAGGCCGTACTTTACGTTTTGCGGGTTGGACGAAAGTGATGCCTGCAATGCGTAATAAAGATGAAGATAAAACGTTGCCGGCTGTTGATGTAGGGGTGAAACTGGCTTTAGCTGAATTAGAACCGACTCAACACTTTACTAAGCCACCAGCACGTTTTAGCGAAGCGACTTTAGTTAAAGAATTAGAAAAACGCGGTATTGGCCGTCCTTCAACTTATGCGTCTATTATTTCCACTATTCAAGATCGTGGTTATGTAAAAGTTGAAAACCGCCGTTTTTATGCAGAAAAAATGGGTGAAATTGTCACAGATCGCTTAGAAGAGAATTTTAGCGATTTAATGAATTACGATTTCACTGCGCAAATGGAAGATCACCTCGACCATGTTGCAAACAACGAAGAAAATTGGAAAGCGGTATTAGATGCATTCTTTACTGATTTTAGTCAGCAATTAGAAGTTGCTGAAAAAGATCCAGAAGAAGGAGGAATGCGACCAAATCCAATGGTAATCACTTCTATTGAGTGCCCAACTTGTTCTCGTCATATGGGAATTAGAACGGCGACAACAGGGGTATTCTTGGGATGTTCAGGTTACGCATTACCGCCCAAAGAACGTTGTAAACAGACTATTAACCTTATTCCTGAAGATGAATTATTGAATATTCTGGAAGGGGAAGATGCAGAAACTAACGCATTACGAGCTCGTCGCCGTTGCCCGAAATGTGGTACTGCAATGGACAGTTACCTGATTGACACGCATCGTAAATTACATGTTTGTGGTAATAACCCTGCATGTGATGGTTATGAAGTTGAAGAGGGTGAATTCCGCTTAAAAGGTTACGAAGGGCCTGTTATTGAGTGTGATAAATGTGGCTCTGAAATGCACCTGAAAATGGGGCGTTTTGGTAAATACATGGGTTGCACTAATGATGAATGTAAAAATACCCGTAAAATCTTAAAAAGTGGTGAAATTGCGCCACCGAAGGAAGATCCTGTACCGCTTCCTGAGTTACCATGTGAAAAATCTGATGCGTATTTTGTCTTACGTGATGGTGCCGCGGGTGTATTCTTAGCCGCAAATACCTTCCCTAAATCAAGAGAAACGCGCGCACCAAAAGTAGAAGAATTGGTTCGCTTTAAAGACAGATTAGCAGAGAAAATGCGCTATTTAGCTGAAGCGCCTGTGGCTGATCCAGAAGGAAATCCAACTATTGTGCGGTTTAGTCGTAAAACTAAACAACAATATGTTTCTTCTGAAAAAGATGGCAAAGCAACGGGTTGGTCTGCGTTTTATGTCGATGGTAAATGGGTTGAAAAAACCAAATAATATTGGCATTGCGTGATAAATAAAAAAGCGACTAATGAGAGTTAGTCGCTTTTTTTGCATGAAGAAGATATGCTAATTAATGTACATTGAAACAGTGTAAGTGGTTAATTTCTATTTGTCTGATATTTTACTTTGCTAATAATAAGACGGAGATACTATGAAACTGATGCCTTTGTTACTCTCTGGTTTACTTTTCACCTCAGTGGCGAGTGCGGCCACATTAGATGTCACGTTAAAAGAAGCACTTCCTACAGGTGCCGGTAACGATATTGGTGTTGTTACTATCACTGAAACCGATTATGGACTGTTATTTACGCCAAAATTGACAGGATTAACACCTGGTGTGCATGGTTTTCATATTCATGCTAATGGCTCTTGTGAGCCAGATATGAAAGAGGGTAAACCTGTTCCTGCTTTAAAAGCGGGGGGTCATTTAGATCCGGAAAAAACCGGTGTTCACTTGGGACCTTATAATAAAGAAGGGCACTTAGGTGATTTACCTGGATTGGTTGTTAATGATAAAGGTGTTGCTGATTACGCAGTATTAGCGCCAAAACTGACTAAACTTGAGCAAGTGAAAGATAAAGCCATAATGGTGCATGTCGGTGGTGATAACTATTCAGATAATCCAGAAGCACTTGGCGGTGGTGGTGCAAGAATGGCATGCGGTGTTATTAAATAATCTAAGGCCATTATTGTTCTGAAATAAAAGCTGACATCGAGTCAGCTTTTTTTATGCTTATTTATAGCTTATAACTATTCGATATAACAAAACCTAAATAACCCTATTAATTACGTTAGACCGAAATGAAATAAGTGATATAGTGGTTATATATTACATCTTTATTATTCTTTTTAGTTATATGAATATAAATAGAATAACGGAATAATAAGTCTTTTGTTGAAGGGATAGCCTCTCTATGAAATTACAACAGTTGCGTTATATCGTTGAAGTGGTGAATAACGATTTAAATGTATCAACCACGGCAGAGCGTTTGTATACATCTCAACCGGGGATAAGTAAGCAGATCCGCATGTTAGAAGATGAATTAGGTATACAAATATTTTCTCGTAGTGGTAAACATTTAACGCATGTGACACCCGCAGGTGAAGAGATTGTTAGGCTGTCTAGAGAAATATTGTCGAAAACAGAAGCCATTCGATCTGCAGCTGGTGAACATACTTATCCAGACAGAGGTTCGCTGTCTATTGCAACAACACATACTCAAGCTCGTTATGTATTGCCACCTGTGATAAAAGGCTTTATTGAGCGCTACCCAGATGTTTCTTTACATATGAATCAAGGTTCACCAACACAAATAGCTGAAGATGTTTGCAGAGGTAAAAGTGATTTCGCTATTGCGACAGAGTCACTGCATCTTTATAACGATTTAGTGATGCTACCTTGTTATCGTTGGAACCGTATTGTGGTGGTTCCTAAAGATCATCCTTTAGCACAAAAAAGAGAAGTCACACTGAAAGAACTTTCTTGTTACGACATCGTGACTTATACCCAAGGTTTTACAGGGCGTTCTGATCTCGATGATGCTTTTGGCAAAGTAGGTTTAAAACCTAAAATTGTTTTCACTGCAACAGATGCTGATGTCATTAAAACGTATGTAAGATTACATTTAGGTATTGGTGTAATTGCTAGTATGGCGTTTGATCCTGTGCTAGACAGTGATTTAGTGGCGATTGATATGCGTGATAAATTTAGCTATAGCACCACTAAAATTGCATTCCGTCGCAGTGGTTTCTTACGTGGTTACATGTATGACTTTATGTGGCGTTTCGCTCCACATTTAACTCGTAATTTAATTGAACAAGCCGTTACATTGCGAACACATGAAGAAATTGAAGAGCTATTTAAAGATATTGAATTGCCATTAGTGTAATACTGAAAGGCGGGTAATTCCCGCCTTCAAGCGTAATCATCAATCTTAACCCCGTATAACTTATTTCAAATAAAAATCCCCACTAAAGAAAGCGTCTGACTTTGTAATGCTTAGTTGACGATACTTATTTAAAAAATCATAAAATTGTTGATTAATTTTCGGATCATCCAGTGCGTTAGCATCAAAGATAGAGGTGATCGTGCTGTACTCTAAAGACACAGTAAATTTACGTCCAATACAACTAGCAAGAAGCATTTTTGCAGATTTATATGAAAAACGTAAGCTCAGGATTTTTAACTTAGGTACAAAAATAAGATGGTTATTATGATTAAGGATCTCGGTCACTCCTGCAATGGTTATTGTTTGATAACTATCTAATGATTGTCGTAATCCAATTTCTATTTTTTGGCCTTGAGTACGTAAAAAATCAATAAATTCACCTAAAGCAGGTGAAGTGGCATTAATTGCTGTACCAAGTAATAACTGAATAAAAGCTTGAGCAACAGAAAAATCAAATGTCTGTTTATGGAGTTTTTTTGTTTCCACCTTATTGTGCCCTAAAAGGGGAAGATGATTCAGCGTTTCTAACCAATGTTCAGGACGATAATAGGCTTCATTGTCTTCTTTTTTTAATGCGGCCAGATGGTTCGCTATGATAGAAATAAGTCCAATTTGAATATTTTTAAGTTGTGACATTTTTTCTATTTCGAATTCTTCAAACAATTTTGGTGAGGCGATGATAAATTGCACCAGACCTTCAGTATCTTTTAGATTTTGAGAATGTAATGAGTTTATCGATAAAGTTTGCGGAAAAGGAGGTTTGATAGGTTCAGCAAAGTAACGATCGGCACTTATTATATTCTTTAGTAACTCAGATTGTTTATTATTCATAAATATTATCCTTTCACAGTTATACCTCCGTTATTAAATCCTAATTAGATGAAAAGCTTGAGACTAAAATTTATTAACACCATGATAGCCATAACATTACGTTAACAAATTGTGTGATCCTTAAGCGAAATTATGAGTTATATGATATGTTTAATAGATAACCTTACCTATTTTGATGGTTTAAACATGCTGTCAGTATAAAAATAAGAAGGAGGAGCTATGTCGTTACACTTGAAAAAAGAGAGCCATTCCACGCTCTTAGTTGGATCTCGTGAATATGAGTATTACCGCCTTACTGAAGTTGCTCGTCAATTAGGCGATATTACCCGTCTTCCTAAATCTCTGAAGGTACTGTTAGAAAATTTAGTACGTTATCTCGATAATGATACGGTTGTTGAAGATGATATTAAGGCGTTAGTTGATTGGCAAAAAACAGCCCATGCATCTCGTGAAATAGCTTATCGACCAGCAAGAGTTTTAATGCAAGACTTTACAGGTGTGCCTGCTGTTGTTGACTTAGCTGCAATGCGAGAAGCCGTAAAATCATTAGGCGGACAAGTGGAAAAGGTCAATCCATTATCGCCCGTTGATTTAGTTATTGATCACTCTGTGATGGTTGATGAATACGCAAGTAAAAATGCATTTGCTGAAAACGTTGAAATAGAAATGGAACGTAACTATGAACGTTACCTTTTCTTGCGTTGGGGGCAACAATCGTTTGAACGTTTTCGTGTTGTGCCACCAGGAACAGGGATTTGCCATCAGGTAAACCTTGAGTATTTAGGTAAAGCTATCTGGTCTGAAGAAAAAGATGGCCGTTATGTAGCTTATCCAGATACCTTAGTAGGAACAGATTCTCACACCACCATGATTAATGGTCTTGGTGTTTTAGGCTGGGGGGTTGGAGGTATTGAAGCTGAAGCTGCAATGTTAGGTCAGCCTATTTCAATGCTTATTCCTGATGTTGTTGGTTTTAAACTAACAGGCAAACTACGAGAAGGTATTACAGCAACAGATCTTGTACTTACTGTCACCCAAATGCTACGAGCCCATGGTGTAGTAGGAAAATTTGTTGAGTTTTACGGAGATGGTTTAGCCTCATTACCTTTAGCTGATCGGGCAACGATAGCGAATATGTCGCCAGAATACGGAGCAACATGTGGCTTTTTCCCAATAGACAATATTACGCTTGATTATTTGCGTTTAACTGGGCGAGAAGAGCAAGAAATCGCTTTAGTTGAAGCTTATAGTAAAGAGCAAGGTTTATGGCGTCATGCTGGTGATGAGCCTATCTTCACCTCTACATTATCTCTTGACATGGGAACAGTTGAAGCAAGTCTAGCTGGGCCTAAACGTCCTCAAGATAGAGTGAATTTAGCAAGTGTTCCTAATGCATTTAAAGCGGCAGTAGATCTTGAAACCAATAAGAAACCACTGGCGCAGTTACCTCAAGTAAAAATTGATGATTACCCTGAATTTGAGTTAACTGATGGTGCTGTCGTGATTGCAGCGATCACATCTTGTACTAATACTTCAAACCCGAATGTCTTAATGGCCGCGGGGTTACTGGCTAAAAATGCGGTAGAAAAGGGATTACAGCGTAAACCTTGGGTAAAATCTTCTTTAGCCCCCGGCTCTAAAGTGGTCACAGATTACCTTAATTTAGCGGGATTAACGCCTTATCTTGATGACTTAGGTTTTAATCTTGTGGGTTATGGTTGCACGACTTGTATTGGTAATTCTGGGCCTTTATTAGCACCGATTGAAAGCGCAATTAAAGACAATGATTTAACTATTGCAGCGGTATTATCAGGTAACCGTAACTTTGAAGGTCGAATTCATCCTTTAGTAAAAACTAACTGGTTAGCTTCGCCTCCGCTGGTGGTTGCTTATGCATTGTCAGGGAATATGAGTATCGATCTTACTAAAGAATCTTTAGGTAAAGATAAGCAGGGTAACCCTGTTTACTTAAAAGATATTTGGCCTGACAGTAAAGCAATTGCAGATGCGGTTGAAAAAGTGAAAACAGAGATGTTCCATAAAGAGTACTCTGCGGTGTTTGAAGGAGATGAGACGTGGAAATCACTGAAAACACAAAATACGCCAGTGTATACTTGGCAGGCAGATTCTACTTATATTCGTCATCCTCCTTTCTTTAAAGGAATGACAAAAACGCCAGCACCAATTAACGATATTCACCAAGCCAGTATCTTGGCAATTTTAGGTGATTCGGTAACAACTGACCATATTTCACCTGCTGGAAATATTAAAGCTGATAGTCCCGCTGGACGTTATTTGCGTGAGCATGGGGTAGAACCGAAAGATTTTAACTCCTACGGCTCTCGACGTGGTAACCATGAAGTTATGATGCGAGGCACCTTTGCCAATATTCGTATTCGTAATGAAATGGTACCGGGAATTGAAGGTGGTTTTACCAAACATATTCCAACGGGGGAAACGTTAGCAATTTATGATGCTGCAATGCGTTACCAGCAAGAAAATACCCCATTGGCGATCATTGCAGGAAGTGAGTATGGTTCAGGCTCTAGCCGTGACTGGGCAGCAAAAGGAACGCGTTTATTAGGTGTTCGTGTCGTGATTTCGGGTTCTTTTGAGCGTATTCATCGTTCTAACTTGATTGGTATGGGAGTTTTACCGTTAGAATTCCCAGCAGGTGTTACACGTCAAACATTAGGATTAAAAGGTGATGAGAAAATTGAGATCACTGGGCTTAATGCATTAACACCAGGTCAAGATGTCGCGGTTAATATTACTTTTGCGGATAATCGCACTGAAACTATTATGGCGCGTTGCCGTATTGATACACAAACCGAACTCGCTTATTTCCAACATGGTGGCATATTACATTATGTTATTCGTAATATGCTTTAATTAGGTCTTATTGATATCGCTAAACGCCTCATTATAAAAATGGGGCGTTTTTTTAGGTTGCTTAAGTGGCGTCTGCCATAAAAAAGCTAATAAATTTTTACCAACCCTGAACTGCACCACCATTAAAAATGGTTTCGGCGGCTGTTGCAACTTCGGGGGATTGATAAGCCTTGATAAAATCACGCACATTATTAGCGTCTTTGTTGTCTTCTCTTGCCACTATAATATTGGTGTAAGGCGAGTTTTTATCTTCAATAAAAATACTGTCTTTTGTCGGAGATAAATTAATTTGTTGGATGTAAGTGGTACTAATAATGGCAACGGTGACTTTCGGATCGTTTAACACTCGTGGTAACTGTGCGCCTTCTAACTCCATAATTTTTAATTTAAGAGGATTATCAATAATATCGATGGCAGTAGGTAACAAGCCACTATTTGGTTTTAATGCAATAAGTTTTTCTTTATCTAATAACAGTAAAGCTCGGCCCAAGTTGGTTGGATCGTTAGGAACTGCAATGGTATCGCCAGATTTTAATTCAGAAGGGTGTTTGATTTTTGTTGAATAGCCGGCCATAGGAAAAACAAAGGTATTGCCCACAGCCACTAAATTATAACCCCGAGATTGATTATCTTGAGCAAGAAAAGGACGATGCTGAAAAACATTCGCATCTAATTCTTTATTTGCTGTGGGATCATTAGGTAATAATGAGCCACTAAAACCTACTAATTCAACCTCTAAACCATATTTTTCTTTAGCGACTTTTTTGGCAATTTCTGCCACATCTTGTTCAGCGCCATTGATCACACCAACTTTGATTGAATAGCTGTTTTTATCGCTATTATCACAGCCTGTTAATAATGTTCCCACTAATAATAGCGCGCCGAAAATCCTACCAGAAAAATGTAATGGCATAATGTTTTCCTATCAAAATTTATTTATTAATAAATAACTTAGAATCAGATAGATAGTCAATGGAATCGCATATGACAAATTTTCACATGATATAATTTAATGACGAATGATCTGTAAAAAAGAAGGAAATATAAGCAAAGAAAAATAGATAAAGAATGAATTTACAAGGTAATAGAATAAAAAGAGCTAAATAAAAATCCGAGCAACTTAGACTCGGATTTGAAAATTATTAATGCTGTGCTGTTACTTTATTATTGCGCTTTCTTAAATAAAAGATGTCCCATTTTATCGGCTTTGGTATCAAGATAATGTGCATTACTTGGATTACGTCCGACAATCAGAGGAACTCGCTCGATAACATTAATACCTGCGGCTTTCATGATTTCAATTTTTTTCGGATTATTGGTTAATAACCGCACCTCATGAACACCTAATAGATTATACATGTCAGCACAAAGGGTAAAATCGCGTTCGTCAGCTTTAAAACCTAATTCGAGGTTTGCTTCAACAGTATCTAACCCTTTATCTTGTAATGCATAAGCTCTTATTTTATTTAGTAAGCCAATATTACGGCCTTCTTGGCGATGATAAAGTAAGACACCACGACCCGCTTTGCTTATTTGTGAAAGTGCAGCTTCAAGTTGGAAACCACAATCACAACGCAAACTAAATAAGGCATCACCCGTTAAGCATTCTGAATGAATACGAGATAATACAGGCTCTGAGCCTGAGATATCGCCATAGACTAGGGCGACGTGATCTTTACCTGTTGCGATTTCTTCAAAACCGACCATTAAAAACTCACCAAAAGGAGTAGGTAGTTTTGCTTCTGCGATACGTCTTAATTTCATTATTTTTGACTCATAATTTCAGGTGAAACTCTCGTTCAAGATTATACACTTTATAACGAGAACAAAGAGAAATAAAACACTGAAATGTTTCCATGTCTGATAGGCAAGGAAATGGGATAACACACACTTATAAATTCACACCACTACAAATTATCAGATTTTGAGCCTTATTGCATAATGATTTATTGCTAAACGAGCATCGTTTATACTGATAAACTTTAAAGATAAACGAAAGACAGTGTTTGTATTTGAGAAGGGTCGATATATTGAATAAGAAGATAACAAGATTAATTTCATTAGGCAGTATATTACTCTTAATCATACCTAGTGTAGTGTTAATGCTGGGTTGGCAATGGCAACCGACTGATCACCCTTTAGGGGGAATTAGCACATTGTGGATAGCAGATAGTGCAGCGAAACCTTGGGGAACTATTAGTATTATTGTGTTTTTGGCATTACTGTTTATGGTTTTGAAATTAAAACGTAATAATTTTATTCAATTAGCGGTGATAATTGTTGCGACCTTAGCCGTTGGGCAATTAGTTAAGGTTGCAGTTAAAAATACAGTCAAAGAACCTCGTCCTTATGTTGTTTGGGTCAGTGACAATTTACACATTACACCAGAGGCATTTTATCAAGTTCCCAGATCAGCGCGGGAACAATTACTCCAAAATGGATTGGCAAATTCCCCTATGATCCCCGAATGGCAACTTAAACATTGGAAAGCGGAAACGGGTTATGCTTTTCCATCCGGGCATAGCTTATTTGCAGCAACACTCGGCTTGTTTGTTTTTGTCCTTTTTATGTTGCGCGGTCATTATTTTTTAGCAACACTCGGGTTATTATGGGGAATCGATGTCACTGTAGGGCGTATTGTGTTGGGAATGCACTGGGCATCTGATGTGATTGTGGGTATTCTTATAAGTACTATGCTGGTTTGGTGTGCATTTAAGGTGATTGAGCGACGTTTATTACTCAAATCCTGACGATAGCCTTTATTTTTGAGATACAGAATGTCTTTTTCAGTATTTATGTGAAAAAATATACGAAAATCAGTTGATTCTAAGAAATGACTTTCTTTGTGCGCAGTGAAAATGCTACCTTTATCTGTCCACTAAAGAAAAGAGAATAAAAAAGGAAATAATGTGAAAAAAGTCCTACTTTTTATTTTGGTTATTCTTGTTTTTGCCATCGTGGTCATTGCCATGACTTTAGGCTCAAATAACGATCAGGTAGTCACATTCAATTACCTTATTGCTCAAGGGGAATATCGTATTTCTACCTTGTTAGCCACACTGTTTGGTGTCGGCTTTGTTCTTGGTTGGATTGTGAGTGGTGTTTTCTATTTGCGCGCCCGTTTATCACTAGGCCGAGCAAAACGTAAAATTAAACGTCTTGAAAGCGCTCAAACCAAACAAGAAAGCCAAGAAAGTCGCCCAACGGTTGCTTCTGCTACGAAATAAGGACGATAGCTGATGCTAGAATTGCTGTTTCTGTTATTACCTGTCGCGGCAGCTTACGGCTGGTATATGGGGCGTCGTGGCGCCCAACAGGATAAACAGCAGAATGCCGATCGCCTGTCACGAGAATACGTGGCGGGTGTTAACTTCTTACTTTCGGATCAACAAGATAAAGCTGTTGATCTCTTCCTTGAAATGCTTAAAGAAGATAGTTCTGCTTTTGAAGCACATCTTACGTTAGGCAATCTTTTCCGTTCTCGTGGTGAAGTTGAACGCGCAATTCGTATTCATCAATCCTTAATGGAAAGTGCAGCGCTTTCTTTTGATCAACGTCTCCTAGCTGTTCAACAACTTGGCCGTGACTATGTTGCTGCGGGAGTTTACGATCGAGCTGAAAATATGTTTCAGCAACTTATTGATGAGCAAGAGTTTCGCCAAAGCGCGTTACAATCTTTGCTGGCTATTTACCAGTTAACTAGTGATTGGGGCAAAGCCATCGAAACAGCTGAAAAATTAGTAAAATTAGGTCAGCATGAATTAAAAGAACAAATATCACATTTTTACTGTGAGTTGGCACTTCAAGAAATGAGTAGTGATAATCTTGATAGTGCACTTAGTTTTCTACAAAAAGCAGGCCAAGCAGATCCCCTCTGTGCTCGTGTTTCAATTATGTATGGTCGTATTTATATTGCTCGTGATGAGAAACAAAAAGCCATTGAAGTGCTGATGAAAGTTATCGAGCAAGATAAAGAGATGGTAAGTGAAACATTACCTATGCTTTTTGAATGTTTTCAGACGCAAGAAGATAATTCTCGTTGGGAGGCGTATTTACGCCAATGTGTTGATAGTAATAGCGGTGCTATTGCTGAACTCTACCTTGCAGATATCATTGAAGCCAAAGAAGGTATTGAAGCTGCTCAGCTTTATATTAACCGCCAATTAGAACGCCATCCTACAATGCGACTTTTCTATCGCTTAATGCGTTATCATTTAGCTGAAGCAGAAGAAGGTCGAGCCAAAGAAAGTCTTATTTTATTGCGTTATATGGTTGGTGAACAAATTCGTACCAAACCAGATTATCGTTGCCATAAATGTGGTTTTACCTCTCATGCATTATATTGGCATTGTCCATCCTGTCGTTCATGGGATACCGTTAAACCTATTCGCGGTTTAGATGGTCAGTGACGATGTCACTTTTTTAATAGTCTCTTTATAAATAAAGGCCCTAAAATGTCATTTCATTGTGATAAAAAATCGCCCGAGTTCACCTGCGCGCCCGTTATTGTGGCATTAGACTATGAAGATCAAAAAAGTGCATTAGATTTTGCACAACGTATCGATCCCTCATCTTGCCGTTTAAAAATTGGTAAAGAGATGTTTACCCGTTTTGGCCCTCAATTTGTTACGCAGTTACAAAAAGACGGTTTTGACATTTTCTTGGATCTAAAATTTCATGATATTCCCAATACCGTTGCAAGAGCCGTTGCAGCTGCGGCTGATTTAGGTGTATGGATGGTGAACGTACATGCAAGTGGTGGCAGTCGCATGATGCGTGCAGCTAAAGAAAGCCTTGTATCCTATGGCAAAGATGCACCACTTTTAACAGCAGTAACAGTGTTAACGAGTATGGATCAGTCCGATTTGATTGAGTTGGGTATAACATTAACACCCGCAGAACAAGCCGAGCGCTTGGCGTTGCTGACAAAATCTTGTGGCCTTGATGGTGTTGTGTGCTCTGCACATGAAGCTACACGTTTTAAACAAGTTTGTGGTGATGATTTCTTATTAGTGACACCAGGTATTCGCCCTGCAGGAAGTGATGTTGGTGATCAGCGTCGAGTCATGACGCCAGAACAAGCCATTGCAGCAGGGGTTGATTATATGGTGATTGGACGTCCTATTACACGTAGTGATAATCCTCTTGAAACGTTGCAACAAATTAATCGTTCTATACTCTAAATAACTCAAGATGTAGCTAAGTGACAATACACTGCATCTTAATAGTATGACGAATATATACAAGGTATGTAATTAACATGGATAATAACTCTCGTTTGGTTTATTCCACAGATGCGGGTCGCATTAAAGAAGAAGAACAAAAGCCTGTACGTCCTGTCGGTGATGGTATTGTGCGTATTCAGCGTCAAACTAGTGGGCGTAAAGGTAAAGGTGTTTGTGTTGTTTCAGGTATCGATCTGGATGATGCAGAGCTGGCCAAACTTGCCGCTGAACTAAAGAAAAAATGTGGCTGTGGTGGTAGTGTAAAAGACGGTTTAATTGAGATCCAAGGTGACAAACGTGATTTAATTAAATCGCTATTAGAAGCCAAAGGAATGAAAGTTAAACTGGCTGGTGGCTGATTTAGCTAGCTAGATAGCAATGAAATGAATAAGGGTGCGCTGATTTTCTATTGAGATTAGCGCATTTTTTATTGTTATTAATAGATGTCTTTTTAAAGGTGTTTTATGAAAGCATATTTGATGATTGTAACGTTGTTGTATTCTTCTGTGCTTTTGGCAGAAAGCAAAATAGATAAAGTGATTGTCCATGATAAATATTGTTCTTCACCAGAGCAGACAATGGATGAAATTTACGAGCATGGGGCAATAACCAACTGTATTTATACTGGGCTTTCAATCACTGATGCGTATAAAAAATATGTCAGCGAACACGATGAAGCTTATCTTGAAAAAGTCATTAGAGTGAATAATAACATCCAAAAAGAGTACACAAATGATGCCGTTTCTGTGGACTATAATTGGGAAAACCCCAAAAAATTAATAATAGAACAGCAGTTTGCAGGTGGTTTTACCGAAATTTTGTTAGAAGAAGATCAGAAGGGCACTAAAATAACCATCACAGGTCATCCTGATTAAGTATTAGTCAAACAGAGAACACCATAAGCAAGATTATAGGTGACAATGTCACCTACTTGTTTATATTTCATTCTATTCTTTCTCTTCGATTTTTAGATATTTCACAGGCACGGAAAGCGTTAACCATACACCATTATCAGCCTGATAAAATTCAAAACCTTCACTAAACATTTTTTCACTATCAACAATTAAAACAACGGCTTTTCCATGACGATTGCCGACATTCACGGCTGTTTTATAATCTTGTGATAGATGAACATATTGGCGACCATTCGGTATTAAACCTTGATTAAAAATACTGTCGATAAAACGAGTTGCTGTACCGTGATAAAGTATTTTAGGAGGAGTAATAGCTTGGTAATCAACCGTAGTCTTAAGAGAGTGCCCTTGAACGGCACGAATAAAAAGCCCATTTTCTGAAATAGCGAAACGCTTTTTATCATTCGTTTTAACTACATCGTTAATCAGTTCAAGGGTTAGTTGCGTGCCTTTTTTCTGCGCTAACAAGATCAGTTGTGATATTTCACCCCATCCTTGCTCATCAAGTGATAAACCAATACTTTCAGGGGAGTGTCGTAATATATAGCTTAAAAAACGGCTAATCTGCACTTTATCTTTCATTAATTCAATCCATTTGTTATTTACTAAATTTATGGTCTGAGTGTTTTATTTCCTTAATACCATAAAAATATTCCCTTTTTATTCCCTTTAAATTTCTAGTGTTATGTCTAGCAAAGATAATAGGCATAAAAAAACTGATGGCTCAAAATGAACCATCAGCTTTATTGTATACCGACTACAGACTAATTAGATAGGGCGAGCAACGATATTACGAGTTTCAAGTTTTACATCTTCGATGCGAACAGGAATGATATCATTGAGTTTATAAGCACTTTCACCTTTCACAATCACTGTACCCGTTTCTTGACTGCATTGAATTTCATCACGCACAGCATGTAAGAAAGGAGCCGGGATAAAGGCTACTGCGCCATTTTCAACTAAGCGAACGCGAATACCACCACGTGTAATATCGATAATTTCAGCGTTAAATGGTGTTTCAGTACCCGCAAAAGGTTTTAAGAAACGTGCATATAACCAATCACCCACATCTCGTTCAGCCATACGATTAGCACGACGGCGTTCTGCAATACGAATACCATCTTCTTCTTGTGGCTTTTCAGCAGGCTCTTTACTGATAATCGCTTTTAGTAAACGGTGATTTAAAATATCACTATATTTACGGATCGGTGATGTCCATGTTGCGTAAGCTTCCAGTCCTAAACCAAAGTGTGGGCCTGGCTCTGATTTGATTTCAGCAAAGTTTTGGTAACGACGAATACGGCTATCAAGGAATTGATTAGGTTGGTTATCTAGCTCACGACGTAATTGGCAGAAACCTTCAAGGGTTAACAAACTTTCAGAAGTGGTTTCAATGCCATTATCTTTTAAAGTTTGTACAACTTGATCGATATAAAGTGGATCAAAACCAGTGTGAACGTTATAAACACCGAAGCCTAAGTTTTTCGCCAGCACTTTAGCTGCACAGATATTGGCTGTGATCATTGCCTCTTCGACAATGCGATTTGCAATACGACGATTTTCAGCCACGATATCTAATACATTACCGCCTTCATCGAGAATAAAGCGGTAATCAGGGCGTTCTTTAAAGACCAGAGCATGTTTCTCACGCCATTCATGACGTTTTTCACACATCTCTTTTAATAACATTACTTGTTCATGAACGATGTCATTCTCTGGTTTCCAATCGCTGTTAGCGCCTTCTAACCAATCTGAAATATGGTCGTAAACCAGTTTGGATTTTGATTCTACCCATGCAGAATAGAAGTGAATATCTTCATGTAATGCACCATCTTGGGCAATGCTGACTTGACAGACTAATGCAGGGCGCTTTTCATTAGGGCGTAATGAGCAAATGTTATCAGATAGCTCACGAGGCAACATTGGGATGTTAAAGCCCGGCAGATAGTTAGTTAGAGCGCGTTGTGCCGCAATTTTATCTAATTCACTATTCGGCAAAATATAAGCCGTAGGATCGGCAATGGCGATAAATAGCGTTAATTGACCGTTCTCTTCTTTACGAATAAAGAGTGCGTCATCCATGTCTTCTGTTGATGCACTATCAATAGTGACAAAGGAGAGAGAAGTCAGATCTTCACGAGGTAATGCATCATGTAATGTAAGTGCTTCGTTGCCCATTTCTGGTGCATCGCGCTCAAGTTGATGACGCATTAAGGTTACCCACCAAGGGGCAAAGTGATCGTCTTTATCTGTAATATAGTCGGTGATTTCTGCCTGAAAACCTTTATCACCTTTATTAAGTGGGTGACGGCGCATAACCGCAACAGCCCAATCTTGATTGACAAAGTTATGGGTTAAACCTTGAGCTGGACGGCAAGGAATTGCATCTTTTAGTAGAGGATGGTCTGGTATTATCCACAGACGGTTATCACCCTCTTTTCTTTGAATACGGCCGACAAAACGAGTTAAAAAGGGCTCAACTAATTCTTCAGGTTCAACGGATTCTTTGTCGTTATTGGTATGAACAGCAGCAATTACACGGTCACCGTGCATCACTTTTTTCATTTGCGGAGGGGGAATAAAATAGCTTTTCTGACCATCAACTTCAAGGAAGCCAAAGCCTTTATCTGTTCCCTTTACAAGGCCTTCCACGCGCGGTGTTTGGGCATGGAGTTGCTGTTTTAGCTGTGCAAGCAGCGGATTGTCTTGAAACATATTTTTCCGGAAAGTCGGCAGTTTTAATAATAAAAGTGGGCAATAGTTTTATTCGATTGTGCGTAGCGACGCAAGTAATATTGCATCAGAAAAACAGACAAATCGGCAAATTTTTATTCAGGATCTGTTTTTTCTTTAAATTCACACAGATCTTCAATAATACAAGAGCCACACCGTGGTTTTCGTGCAATACAGGTATAACGACCATGAAGAATAAGCCAGTGATGGCAATCAACTTTAAATTCTGCCGGAACAACCTTTAATAGTTTTTGCTCAACTTCATTGACATTCTTGCCAGGGGCAAAGCCTGTACGATTACTCACTCTAAAGATATGTGTATCGACAGCAATTGTTGGCCAGCCAAATGCAGTATTTAAAACAACATTTGCAGTTTTGCGACCAACACCAGGCAAAGCCTCAAGGGCTTCTCTGTTTTCAGGAACCTCACTGTGATGTTTATCCACCAAGATTTGACAGGTCTTAATCACATTTTCAGCTTTGGTATTATATAGGCCAATGGTTTTAATGTATTTCTTAAGTCCATCCACCCCTAAATTCAGGATAGCTTGTGGTGTGTTGGCAACTGGATAAAGTTTAGCAGTTGCCTTATTGACACTCACATCGGTCGCTTGTGCAGAGAGTAACACGGAGATCAATAGTTCAAACGGAGAGTCAAATTTTAGCTCTGTCGTAGGTTGCGGATTGTTATCACGCAACCGAGTTAGAATTTCAATACGTTTTGCTTGATTCATTATGCTCACAAATTAATTTTTAACGATATGACTACCACAGCCTTGTTCTTTTTCATAAGTTTTCATTATCGAAGCGCTGCGCTTTTTCTGTCTTTCATCGATAAGGTATTTTCCCGCTAACATAAAGCCTAAACCGATAAAAGCACCTGGCGGTAAAATGGCAAGTAAGAAGGGGGAATCTAAATGAACTATTTCGATTCTTAATACTTGAGCCCATTCACCTAACAGTAAATCTGCACCGTCAAATAATGTTCCGTTACCTAAAACTTCACGGATCGCGCCTAACACAAAGAGTGCGGCTGTTGCCCCTAATCCCATTGCTAAACCATCAATGGCAGAAGGAAAGACTTCATTTTTAGCAGCGAAGGCTTCAGCACGGCCAATAACAATACAGTTGGTGACTATTAATGGAATAAAGATCCCCAACGATTGGTATAAACCATAGGCGTATGCGTTGATCAGTAATTGCACAGCACTGACGACAGACGCGATTATCATAACATAAATTGGGATACGAATTTCAGAAGGAACCCAACGACGTAAACTTGAAACTGCCACATTGGTGCAAAATAGCACTAATGTTGTCGCAAGTCCTAAGCCTAGCGCGTTAGTTGCTGTAGAGGAAACCGCCAGTAAAGGGCATAGACCAAGTAATTGCACTAGAGCTGAGTTGTTTGTCCATAACCCTTGAGCAAAGAGCGTTTTAATGGAGTTCATATTAATTCGCCTCACAGACAGAGAGAGTTTCTAATTTCTCTGGTAATGATTGTATTAGCCATGCTGTGCGTTTTGATGAGTTAACGACAGCGCGGGGGGTGATCGTCGCACCTGTAAATTGATCAAAATCGCCACCATCTTTTTTTACCGCCCAATGTGGATCGTTTTCACTGGAAATGAATTTATGGCTCAGTGTTGTGATCCAATCGGAAATGCGTGTCTCAATTTTATCACCCAGACCAGGAGTTTCGTTATGTGCGGTTACACGAACACCTAGAACGTTGCCTTTAAAGTCAGCGCCAACAAGAAGTTCAATTGCACCTGAATAGCCATCTGGCGCGGTAGATTCTAAGGCCGCTGCAACGGGTTTACCTTCTAAACGTGCGACATAAAGTTTATGAGGTTTTGAATTTCCCAATTCCGGTGCCGTAAGTAGATAACAATCTTTAGAAAGTTCATTGTCATACATTGCTTGAGGGATCACCTGATCCAATAATTTTTGTTTTTCTATAGCCACTTGCTCTGCAATGGTATCTGCGGTTAAGTGGTACACCACAGCGGTTAAACCTGTTGTACAAGCCGCAAAGACAGCTAATGTTAGCCCATGACGTTTTAAGATATCGATCATCATTTTCTCCTTGGCACATTAATGCCCATAAACACGAGGGCGTGTATAGCTATCGATTAAAGGTACAGCGATATTGGCAAGTAATACTGAAAAGGCAACAGCGTCTGGATATCCACCATAAACACGGATAACCCAAACTAATAAACCAATCATTCCCGCATAAATTAAACGACCTTTAGGGGTTGTAGAGGCACTTACAGGATCAGTCGCTATGAAGAAAGCCCCTAACATTGTTGCCCCTGAGAAGATTTGTAATAGGGGTTGCGAGTAACGAGTAGGATCGATCCCCCAACTAATAACCGAACATAAGGCTAACATTGAGATCATCGCAACAGGGATATGCCAGCTAATAATGCGTTTATAGAGCAGAACTAATCCACCTACTAAATAAGCTACATTCACCCACTGCCATCCAATGCCGGCAAACTCACCTTGTAAAATAGGTGTCGCTAACACTTCATCAATAGAATGAGTTAATAATCCAGTTTTAAAACTATCAAGAGGTGTAGCTTGTGTAATGCCATCAACAGAGCGTCTTAAATCTTCAAGTGTTAAGCCTGATGATGTATGACCTGTAAAGAAAATACTTAAACTGTCCATGACATTGTAAGAGACTGCTTGTAATTCAACAGGAGGCATCCACGATGTCATTTGTACTGGGAATGAGATAAGTAAAACTACATAACCTACCATTGCGGGGTTAAATGGATTTTGCCCTAAACCGCCATAAATATGTTTTGCGATAACGACAGCAACAAAGGTACCTAAAACAATGATCCACCATGGTGCCAAAGGCGGAATGCTAATTGCGAGCAATACACCAGTAAGCAGTGCGGAATTATCTTTAAGGTAAAGTAATGGATCTTCTTTTTTGAGTTTTACGCATACAGTTTCAGCCACAAGCGCAACGATGATGGCTAATATAATTTGGTAAATAGTGCCTAAACCAAAAAAATAGATCTGACTGATGATCCCCGGTAATGCTGCTAATGTAACCCATAGCATAACTTGGCTGGTGGATTGTTGATTATGCGTAAAAGGGGAACTCGCAATTTTTAATTTACTGTTGTTATTTTGTATCGGTCTAAATTTCATCTGTGATTAATCCAAGGTAACTTCTTCTTTAGCTCGACGTTGTTCGGCTTCTTTTTTCGCTTTTACTCTGGCAATAGCGGCCGCAACGGCTGCTTTGCGCGGATCGACATCTTCGGCTTCTGCTTTTTCAACAGGAGCTTCAGCGGCTGGTGTTGTTTGAGAAGCTTGCTGTGCTTTTTTCGCTTTCACTCTGGCAATAGCGGCCGCAACGGCAGCTTTGCGTGGATCGACATCTTCGGCTTCTGCTTTTTCAACAGGAGCTTCAACGGCTGGTGTTGCTTGAGAAGCTTGCTGTGCTTTTTTCGCTTTCACACGAGCCAATGCGGCCGCAACGGCAGCTTTGCGTGGATCGACATCTTCGGCTTCTGCTTCTGCTTTTTCAACAGAAGCTTCAACGGTTGGCGTTGCTTGAGAAGCTTGTTGTGCTTTTTTCGCTTTCACACGAGCCAGTGCGGCCACAACAGCTGCTTTGCGTGGATCGACATCTTCGGCTTCTGCTTTTTCAACAGGAGCTTCAACGGCTGGTGTTGCTTGAGAAGCTTGCTGTGCTTTTTTCGCTTTCACACGAGCCAATGCGGCCGCAACAGCTGCTTTGCGTGGATCGACATCTTCGGCTTCTGCTTTTTCAACAGGAGCTTCAACGGTTGGCGTTGCTTGAGAAGCTTGCTGTGCTTTTTTCGCTTTCGCTCTGGCAATAGCGGCCGCAACGGCAGCTTTGCGTGGATCGACATCTTCGGCTTCTGCTTTTTCAACAGGAGCTTCAACGGTTGGCGTTGCTTGAGAAGCTTGTTGTGCTTTTTTGGCTTTCACACGAGCCAGTGCGGCAGCAACAGCTGCTTTGCGTGGATCGACATCTTCGGCTTCTGCGTTTTCAACAGGAGCTTCAACGGTTGGCGTTGCTTGAGAAGCTTGTTGTGCTTTTTTCGCTTTCACACGAGCCAATGCGGCCGCAACAGCTGCTTTGCGTGGATCAGCATCTTCGTTGTCACTTACTGTATTATCATTTGAGGCTTCTAATGCTTTTTGCTGTGCTAATTTGGCTGCTTGTTTTGCTCTGACTTCTTCTTTACGCTTTCTACGTGCGGCGATAGCAGCTGCGTTATCTGGCTCTTCACCTGCTTTCACAGAAATAATTTTACCGATACTCTGTTTTTCTTTTACACGAGAGAGCGCAGATTGAACTTCATTATGTTCATTATCATCAAGTTTAACCGCCGCACGTTGATGCCTTGCTTCACGCTCAAGTTTTTCACGCTCCATGCGTAATTTTTTGGCTTCAAAACGCGCTTTAGCTTCAGCTGCTCGTTTTGCTTCTGCATCAATTTCACGTATTTCAGCCTTTTCTTGGCGATAGTATTGAACTAACGGAATATTACTTGGGCAAACAAACGCACAAGCACCACATTCAATACAATCAAATAAATTATGCTGTTGTGCTTTCTCATGCTCTTTACCTTTACTAAACCAGTAAAGTTGTTGAGGTAATAAACCACTAGGGCAAGCATCAACACAATGACCACAACGGATACACGCCTCTTCAAGATTATCTGTATCCATTTCTTCAACTGAAGGGATAAGTAGGCAGTTGGTTATCTTAACAACAGGGGCATTTAAGTCAGGTAAGGTAAAGCCCATTAATGGCCCACCCATAATCACCATTTGTTCAGAGCCTGCAACAAATCCCGCTTGTTTTAGCAATGAATAAATAGGGGTACCCAAACGTGCCCAGAAGTTACCCGGTGTTTTGGCACCATTACCAGTGATCGTGACAACACGTTCAATTAAAGGCTCATCATCAATAATGGCACGCTTGATAGCAACAACAGTACCCACGTTTTGCATCAAAACACCAATATCAGATGAACGACCACCTGATGGCACTTCTTTACCTGTTAAGATCTTGGTCAGTTGTTTAGCACCGCCAGAGGGATATTTTGTGGGAATGACACGAATAAAAATTCGTTTCTCATCAGGGACGGCATTTAATGCCAATTTCAATGCTTCAATAGCTTCAGGTTTGTTATCTTCAATACCAATTAACACTTCATCAGGACAGAGAAGGTGAATTAATACCTGACAACCAGCAATCACTTCATCAGCATGCTCTTGCATTAAGCGATCATCCGCTGTGATATAAGGTTCACATTCTGCTGCATTGACAATCAGTGTGTTAACTAAATCACCACCGCCTTTTAATTTTGAAGCAGTCGGGAATCCGGCGCCTCCTAATCCAGCAATACCCGCTTCATGGATACGAGCGAGTAAAGTCTCTTTGCTTTGCGATTGGTAATCAGTGAGCGGGAACTGTTCACGCCATTCATCTTTACCGTCAGATTGAATTCTTACGGCAATTTCAGGTAATCCCGAAGGGTGAGCACTTGGAAAAGGCTCTATAGCAGTGACAGTACCAGAAATAGACGCATGAACAGGGAGTGTTCTGCCAACACCTTTAGTCAAAGGTTGGCCTTTTAAAACATGTTCACCCTCGCTAACACAAAGTTGACCAGGTACGCCTAAGTGTTGATGAATAGGGACAATTACTTCATCAGGCAATTGTGCTATACGCATTGGTGTGCGACTTGACTGTAATTTCATTTCAGGAGGATGAATACCGCCTTTAAAATCCCAGATTTTATCTTTTTTAAATAACGAAAAGAGATTAAACATGAGCGTTATCCTCCGTCTTTAATGACGGTTCATCTTCAGGTGTTTCTTCAGGCTCTGCTGGAATATTTTTAACAGGGATGGTATTTAAATCCCATTTCCAATTTGAGGTTGTTACTTTGACTGGCACTAAGGTAATACAGTCAGTAGGGCAAGGTGGAACGCATAAGTCACATCCAGTACATAAGTCTTCAATAACCGTATGCATTGCGCGTGTTGCACCTACAATGGCATCAACAGGGCAAGCTTGAATACACTTAGTACATCCTATGCAATTATCTTCATCAATTAAGGCGACTTTTCTAACGGGATTTAATGCTTCTTCGTCACCATCAAGCGGTTGAGGTTCAACACCCATTAGTTCTGCGATTTTTAACATCACTTGTTCGCCACCCGGCGCACAACGGTTAATCATCTCACCATTGTTTGCAACCGCGTCGGCATAAGGGCGACAACCAGGATGTCCACATTGCCCACATTGACTCTGTGGCAAAATAGCATCTATTTTTTCAACAATAGGATCTTCTTCCACTTTAAAACGACGCGCGGAATAGCCCAAAATTAGCCCAAAGATAAGACCTAGCGCACCAAGTACGCCAATTGCTATCCATAAAGAATTCATTACAGTTTCACCAAACCACTAAAACCCATAAAGGCGAGAGACATTAAACCTGCGGTAATTAAACCAATTGATGCACCTTTAAATGGCGCAGGGACATTTGCCACTGCTAACCTTTCTCTAATGGCGGCAAATAATACCATCACAAGAGAAAAACCTACTGCTGCACCAAAACCATAAACAGCCGACTGCATAAACGTGTGTGCTTGATTGATATTTAATAACGCAACGCCTAAGACAGCACAGTTTGTGGTAATTAAAGGTAAGAAGATCCCCAACAAACGATAGAGTGTCGGGCTTGTTTTTCTTACAACCATTTCAGTGAATTGTACAACTACTGCAATAACTAAAATAAAGCTCAGTGTGCGTAAATAAAGTAAGTCCAAAGGAACTAAAATAAAGTTATCCATCAGCCATGAACTAATAGAGGCGAGAGTCATAACAAAGGTCGTCGCAAATCCCATACCGATCGCGGTTTCTAATTTTTTTGATACACCCATAAATGGGCATAAACCTAGGAATTTGACGAGTACAAAGTTATTCACCAATACGGTGCCGACGAATAGAAGCAAGTAATCAGTCATTGTTATGCCAAAATTGTTAAACAGAGAAACAAAAAGCCTCCTGAAATAAAGAGGCTAAACAAGCGTATATAATATCAAGGGTGAAGATACGAAGTTATCGAACTTGTGTGAAAGTTTCACGAACACGTTTAGAGTACTTGATATAAGGCACAAAGCAGACAGTCGAGAAGACAGACCATAGAAGAGATTTTAACGCTGTTTGGTCATCTACAGGCGCAAAGCCAAAGCTTTTGATCGCTAATAGTAAGTTGATAAGTAACCATAAAATAAATAAACGTGGAAAGTTTTTAGCGCGATAAAAAAACTGGCGTAGTAGATATACCGTAAAACCAAACATCACCCACGTGGTTAACGCAGAGAGATACCAACTTGATATTAAATGAAAAGGAAGCTGGTGGAGGATCGAAAAATCCGCAAAATATTTAAGAACGTAGAGAACAGACATCAAGCCAGAGCCAATAATTGATAAGATCATATAAGCCAATGGCGCAAGTAGCCATCCAGTTATAGGCGCCTTTCCTGAAAGGTTATTCTGCGTGTTTGCTTTGAGATCAAATTTCATTAATTAATTATTCCTACTCGTGTGTATAGAACTAAACGAGATATTATCACAAACTTTGTTATTATTTATTTAGCTACAAAAGTGAAAGTGATTTTTATTAATAAAAAAGCAGATAAAAATAGGATAGGGTTATGGCAAATAAACTCAATGTTGGGATTATCGGGTATGGCTATGCAAGTAAAACCTTTCATGCTCCCTTAATTACAACTACCGAAGGCTTAAACCTCAGTGCAATTTCAAGCTCTGATGAAAATAAAGTCAAACAAGATTTTCCTCACATCACGGTTTATGCAGCTCCTCAAGCACTTATTAATGATCCTTCAATAGACTTAATTATTATCCCTACACCGAATAATACTCACTATTCGTTAGCTTCACAGGCTTTGGAAAAAGGTAAACATGTTGTTATTGATAAACCGTTTACACTAACACTGGAAGAAGCAGAAAAATTATCTCAACAAGCAACAAATGCCGGTAAGCTACTTTCTGTTTTTCATAATCGTCGTTGGGATTCGGGTTTCTTAACGGTTAAAAAACTTTTAGCAGATAAAACACTCGGTGAGATTAGTGCCTATGAAGCTCATTTTGATCGCTTTCGCCCAACCGTGCGTCAACGTTGGCGAGAAGATGCCGGAATTGGTGGCGGACTTTGGTATGATTTAGCACCCCATGTTCTTGATCAAGCCGTTTGCCTATTTGGTGAGCCTAAAGCAATTACGGCAGATATTGCTCAATTACGTCCTAATGCAAAAAATGCCGATTACTTTCATGCGTTATTAGAATATGACAATCTTAGAGTTATTCTTCATGCTTCTATGCTAGTCGCATCTCCAACACCTATTTTTGCTATTCATGGAACAAAAGGCAGTTATGTTAAATACGGTTTAGATACTCAAGAAGATGCCTTAAAAGCCGGTTATCTTCCTAATCAAACTTATAATTGGGGAATGGATAATAAAGATGGTGAATTAACAACATTATCAGCATCCGGTGAGTTAGAAACAACCACGCTTGCTACACTCCCTGGTAATTATCCTGCGTATTATCAACAAATTTATCGTGCAATTACATTGGGTGAAGAAAACCCCGTTACGCCAATACAAGCAACTGCCATTATGCGTTTGATTGAAGCGGGCGAAATTTCAAATCGTTTAAAACAAACTATTACGCTATAAGCTAAAGGGAGCGCTAAATCTAATGTCTTGGTGGCAAAAATTAAAACTTGATCCTTTTCTCATGATAATGATTTGTGTGGTAACCCTAGCAACGCTATTACCCGCACAAGGGGATATTAAAGTCCTGTTTCAATATCTAACAACAGGCGCTATTGCGCTACTTTTCTTCTTGCATGGTGCAAAGCTCTCTAGAGAAGCAATACTGGCAGGGCTTGGGCATTGGCGATTACATTTAACCGTATTTGCTAGCACTTTTATTCTTTTCCCTATTTTGGGGCTAGGATTACAAGTGATTGTGCCTGAATGGATGTCACCAACAGTCTATATGGGTTTTTTATACCTTTGTGCTCTTCCTGCAACCGTTCAATCCGCCATTGCTTTTACTTCTGTGGCAGGGGGAAATGTCGCCGCAGCTATTTGTAGTGCATCAGCATCGAGCATTCTAGGTGTTTTTCTTTCACCGGTGCTGGTGGGTTTTTTAATGCAAACGCAAGGCTCAGCAGATGATTTTGATACTGCTGGAGCAATTCAGTCGATTTTACTGCAATTAATGGTGCCTTTTATTATTGGTCATTTATCTCGCCCTTTAATTGGTCGTTGGGTTGATAAGCATAAGAAATTAGTTAATAGAACAGATCGTTCTTCTATTTTGCTGGTGGTTTATGTGGCGTTTAGTGAAGCGGTTGTTGAAGGGATCTGGCATAAAATTGACGGCTGGTCGTTACTAACGATTGCTGTAGTGAGCTGTATTTTATTAGCGATTGTCATTTTTGTGAACGTGTACAGTGCAAGGTTGCTTGGTTTTAATAAAGAAGATGAGATCACCATTGTTTTTTGTGGTTCTAAAAAGAGTTTAGCAAATGGTGTACCAATGGCTAACGTGTTATTTCCTGCGGCAACGGTGGGGGTAATGTTATTACCATTAATGATATTCCATCAGATCCAATTAATGGTTTGTGCTGTATTAGCACAGCGCTACGCTAATCAAGCTAAAGAAGCTGAAAAGAAATAACATATTTAAGTTGGATGGATAATTAATAGTATTGTTTAAATATTGATTATGAGCCAAATATAAAAAAGGCATCGATTTGATTATTTATCGATGCTTTTTTTATTCACTATGATCTTTGTTGTTTTCTTTTTTATCTAGCAATGAAGAAGGTTGTGACTTTAACGGAAGAGGCAAACCTAACACAAAGTAAATTAAGAAAACAAAACCTATGTTCAAATAATCTGTTTTATTATTTTTTACCGTTGTCTCTAATTCACAATCAATCGGTTCTAGTTGATCGTTTATATTATATTTACCTTGGTAAAGCTCATTAAGTATGGTTTGTGCTTGTTCAAATTCTTTATCATTAACGAGCAGTTTTACACCTCCGGTTGCTTGAGCATAAACCTGATTGTTCCAAACAATATTTTCATCTAAAAGAATAGCATCAATACCTTCAGATTGGAGAAGTCCTGCTTCAATTGAAGCATCAATCGGCGATAAGTATTGAGCTAATAATTTATAATGACCTCTTGTTGGGTGAATGTTCCACATAATTCTTCCTTAATGATAAATAATCTCTGACGAAGATTAATTTTAGTCTAAGCGTCATTAATGATCCTATCTATTTTTTATGAATATAAAAAAACCATCTGATTAACAGATGGTTTTGATGAAAAAAGCATTAAATATTAACGTAAGCTTACTTTTTTAATTAATGCGTCACGTTCAGCTTGGCTAATAAACGCCATTTTTAAACCATTAATTTGAGTTTGGCGAATTTGCTCTAGTGTTAATCCCGCAGCTGGTGCTGCAACGTTATATTCGTGTTTTAATTCAATGCCTTCAACAGCAGGATCGTCTGTATTAAGCGATGCAATAATGCCATGCTCTAAGAAAGTTTTTAGAGGATGTTCTGCTAATGAATTGATAGTGCTGGTTTGAATGTTTGAGGTTAAGCAAGATTCAATACCAATTTGATGCTCTGCGAGATAATCCATTAAACGAGGATCTTCAATAGCCTTAACACCATGACCGATACGACTTGCGCCTAATTCTTTAATTGCGTGCCAGATACTTTCAGCACCTGCTGCTTCACCGGCATGAACTGTAATATCCCAGCCTGTGTCACGAGCACGATTAAAATGAGGTTGGAATAAGTGACCCGGAAAACCTAATTCATCACCCGCTAAATCGAGCGCAGTAATTTTATCTTGATGTTTCAACAATCCATTTAATTCTTGTTGGCAAGCATCTTCACCAAAAGTACGGCTTAAAATACCGATTAAACGAATATCTACATCGTGTGATTGCAGTGCGCTTTGTACACCATCAACAATGGCTTCTACGACACCTTCAACAGGCAACTGGTGCTTCATTGCCATATAATAAGGAGAGAATCGCAGTTCAGCGTAATCAATACCCGCATTAACCACATCCACCACGTTTTCATAAGCAACACGATGACACGCATCTAAGTCTGCTAAAACTGCTACTCCCCAATCTAATTTTTGTAAGAAACTCACAAGACTTGGCTCATTTTTTGTAATTTGCACATGAGGACGCAAAGCTTCTAATTCATAAGCGGGGAGCGCAATATTGTGTTGTTTTGCTAAATCTAAAATAGTTTGTGGGCGGATATTACCATCTAAATGACGATGTAAATCGGTTAAAGGCAACTGTGTGTCAATCACGTGTTATTTTCCTTTTAATAGAAATAATGAAAATCTATCGTTTATAGTGATTTTCTTATAATCGGGTAAATATAAATGAGTTGCAGATTATTATGACTGATTTTTATTTTATTCACTAATGAATAAACTTAAATTGGTTATTTTTAAAACTAAAAATGCCGTTTTTTCTCAATTTTAAGTTAAAAAATAGAAAACGAAAAAGAGAGATGTTTATTTATTAGCTACAATATTCAATGCAATTGACGTGTATTATCAAGATAACTGATACATTAAAAATTAAGCTGAAAACAGAGTTATCATGATAATTGAAATATCTTATCAATTATTCTGATAGATTTGAAAGTGGAGGTTAAGCAAAAAACAGTTTAAATCTTGATTTTCTTATCACTTTACCCAATGAGTTACTCATTTTATGATTTCTAATACTTTTGAGTAAACGATAGTGAGATGTTTTTATAAATATAAAAAATTATTTATGCTTATATTTTATTCATTAAAATAAAAAACAATATATCTCTTTTATTAAATAAGGAATAAAGAATAGAAAATTGACGCCATAATAAATTGCTGTTTGATGGATATATTTAACAGCAAATAATTATTTGCATAATAATTATTTTTAATTAAATCCTAATTGTTTAAAACTTAAGGCGTATAAATATGAATGAGAATTCAAATTTAAATCTTGGAAAGAGAAATAATGCAATACAACACCAATTAGTTTCTAAAATACTACCTCCTTCATCGGCAAATAATCTCACTTATGGATCGCAAGTCGTTACTGGTGATGGTGCAATTGCATTAGATCTAGTTGTTGTAATTGATACCAGTGGTTCAATGGCTGATGAGTCGTTAGATTTGAGTAAAGATATTGATATTGCAATACAAAAAGCGCTGGAAAATTGCCCATCAAAACTTCGGGTAACTTTTTTAGGTATTGAAGGTACATGGGATGATACTAAATTTGATCAATCAGCGAGTGACTACTTAAAAGCATTAGGTGTACCCGAAAGTCGTTTACAGGCAAGAAAACCCTTTAAAGAAGCTGATGGACGTGATCATGCGGGTAATAAAGAAGATTTATGCCGAGCAGTGATTGATTTAAGTAAATATTTTGATTGGCGTGATGGTGCTCGTCGTGCAGTTTTTGTTTTGGGTGATGAAGGTATGGAAGGTGGCGGAGGTGTATTGACCAACGCAGCAAAGATAAAAAATGATGAAGCGATTGCCGTTGCCCAACAGGAAAAAGTCAAAGTATATACCTACCAAGGAACGCCAGACGATAGTGCAACGAACCTCGATCGTTTCCCAAGTGTGGCTGATAGAGATCGTGTAACAAAAGAGTATGTGCGTTTAGCAGAGCAGACAGGGGGGCGCTCTTATATTTACACTACAGGTATTGCGAATTTCTCTCTAGTGTTACAAGAGATCCTCTGTGATAGTTTAACACTACCAAACATTCCTAAACCGAATGATAAAAAATCTAACTGTGGTCATGTTTGTGAACAATTAACTTCTATTATTTCAACAGTAAATACACTTGCAGGAATAATTAATAAAACCATTGATTCTTGCTGTAAAGATGAATGGGGCAACCGTCATCTTCCAGCTAAAGATTGTGATTGTTAATTAAAATACGAAGAAAAAACACCCCATTGTGTTTTGACAAATGGGGTGTTTCTATTTACTTATTTATTTTAACAGAAACTTAATTATTGTGCTGGTTGTTGCTCAGGAATTAAGATTTCTTGCTCTTCGATAATCGCTGGATCTTCAGTCATCTCTTCTTGATAACCTTCTTCTGAATAATCAGAATCATCGTAATCGTAAGATGATGCACCCATGCCGAATAACATAGCTGCTAAACCTAACATTTGAGGAGCTTGAGTAACATCCATAAACTCATCAAAAGTATAGGTTTTACCATTCATGGTAAATTTATCAGCAGCATAGTTCAGTTTCAGGCTTAATGCTTTACCATCTTGTGCAAGTAGCATCAGAGGTAATGCATCTTTCTCATCTTGAGAAATTTGATTGATATTTTGCTGTAATTCAGTTTTTAACTGTTCAATATCAGTCGCTGTTGCTGTTTCAATTTCTTTTTTCTCTTCATCAGTTAATGCGGTTTCTTGGTAACGAGCTGCATCAAGGTATTGAGTGGTGTTACGGAACTCAGCTAACATTGGAAGAGATAAATCAATATTGAAATCGATGTTTTTAAACAGATAGTTAAATAATTCTGCTGGTGATTTTTCTTGGCTTTCTAATACTTTAACGTTAAATGCATTTAAGTCTAAGTTAAAGTTTAGTTTACTTACACCGCTTTTATTGGTTAAAGACGCCTCATCGATACGGAAAACTAAGCCTTTCTCCAGTACATCACGAACGGCTTTTTCTACAATATCATCGTTGCCATAATGGTATTTATTCCAAGGCAATAACGAATTGTTATAAACTTTGGTTAATAGCAACATTGCATCAGTATCAGCTTTATCAATTGAATAGCCGAATTTACCTGCACCAAATTCAAGTCCTGCAACATTCAGTGACTTAAAGTAATAAGTTTGAGAAATGTTAAAGAGCTTATCTTTGATATCACTTTTGGTTGTCAGAGAAAAATCTTTCAGTGAAAAATCAGAGGCTTTGTCTTTACTGGTATGTGCAATTTCAGCAAAACTTAATAACTGCTCATTAAATAAATATTGATCGTTATTAACTTTAGTTCCAGCAACAGAACCTGCAATATTTTTAATTGTGAAAGTTTCTTCGCCATCTTTAGTCACAACAACTTGATCACCTTTTACAGAGGTAGTGAAGTTGGTTGCGGTTTTATCTGATGAGAATTCAATTGTTAATGGTGTCGTTTTAACTGTGCCACCGTTTTCAGCGAAATCGATAGGATTTAGTTTAGCTTCACCTGATACTGCACCATCAAAAGCTAAAGATGTATGGATATCAAAAAGAGATTTATCTTTAGTCAGTTTGAATAATTCTTTAGTTGTATCATTGTTGACCAACGTATTATTCATGGCCGCTAATTTTGGTGCTAAATTAAATTTAGCCAAATCAGAAAGAGGGAATGGGCCGTGATCAATATCAGTAGTGAAGATAATCTCTTCTACTTTTTTATCCTGGTCTTCAACGACTTCACTAGCATCTTTTGAAATCACGACAGCAAAGTCTGCATTAGAGGTGAATACCCCTTTTTTATAGTCACGAATTTCAAGTTTAATATCAGCGCCAAATTGTGCATTTTTAGCAAGTTGCGCTAATTGGACATTAGCTAGTTTCGTTTCTTCCTGTAAGCGACTTTCAATTTTGCTGCCCATGTACCACGACGCACCAGTCCAAACAACACCTAGTGCGACGATAACACCAACAGCGACAAGCGATTTCTTCATAATTCTAGTCCATCCTCTGTGTACATCTGGCGATGTACGTTATAAAGGCTGTTTTGTAACCCTTAAACAACCCGATAAATTGGTGATAAATTTTACTAAATTTAAATATAGATAATCCACATATATACATCGCCACCTATATTAACTGTAAATATAGATTTAGTGGAATAAAATCGCAATCAGAACTTACTTAGTTACTCGCTAACATAATGAGTTTAAAGCAAAATGGATATGATTTATAAGATAATTCAAATAATCATTAAAACTCTCTTTTTTTACTCATTTTTCGATTTAGACAATATTTAATTGTGATGTGATTCTATTTATGATGAATAATAAAGGCTCATAATAAGTATGGATATAAATATGAAAGCTTAAATAATAACATTGGCAATAAAATAAGATTGCTAATCGTACTTTCCCCAAAAAATCAACAGATTTCATTCTGTTATAAATTTCATAAGCTCGCTTTAGCTCTCATATTTATTATTCTGTTTATGGCATGATACTGGTATCCGAGTTATTTACTAGAAAGTGATTCGGAATTAATCAATTATTCTGTGTACTTAAGGAGATTGAAATGGCAGCCACTCGCATTGAAAAAGACTCAATGGGACAAATCGAAGTACCAGCTGACCAGTTATGGGGAGCTCAAACGCAGCGTTCTCTTGAACACTTCCGTATTTCAGTTGAGAAAATGCCTGTTGCACTTATCCATGCGCTTGCTATCACAAAGAAAGCAGCCGCAGGTGTTAACATGGATTTAGGTTTATTACCAAAAGAGCGCGCTGATGCAATTATCGCAGCCGCAGATGAAGTGCTTGCAGGTAAACACCCAACTGAATTCCCATTAGCAATCTGGCAGACCGGTTCTGGCACTCAATCAAACATGAATATGAATGAAGTGTTAGCTAACCGTGGTAGTGAGATACTTGGTGGTATCCGTGGCATGGAGCGCAAAATCCATCCGAATGATGATGTTAATAAAAGTCAAAGTTCAAATGATGTGTTCCCAACTGCCATGCATGTCGCTGCTGTTATTGCATTACGTCAGGATTTATTGCCAGAATTAAAATCACTGCTGAAAGTATTCAAAGAGAAAGCAGAAGCTTTCCATGACATCGTTAAAATTGGTCGTACTCACCTGCAAGATGCGACACCACTGACATTAGGCCAAGAGATCTCTGGTTGGGCTGCTATGCTTGAGCACAACATCAAACATATCGATGACTCTGTTCCTCATGTTTGCGAATTAGCACTGGGTGGTACAGCCGTTGGAACAGGTTTAAATACTCATCCTGAATATGCTGTTCGTGTGGCTAAACGTATCGCTGAATTATCAGGTCAACCATTTGTCACTGCACCTAATAAATTTGAAGCCTTAGCAACTTGTGATGCATTAGTTCATTCACATGGTGCATTAAAAGGTCTGGCTTCTTCATTAATGAAGATTGCTAATGACGTGCGTTGGTTAGCATCAGGCCCTCGTTGTGGTATTGGCGAAATTGCTATTCCAGAAAATGAGCCAGGTAGTTCCATCATGCCAGGTAAAGTTAACCCAACACAGTGTGAAGCATTAACAATGTTATGTGCTCAAGTAATGGGTAATGACGTTGCTATTAATATTGGTGGTGCGTCAGGTAACTTTGAATTGAACGTTTATCGTCCAATGATCATTGATAACTTCTTACAATCAGTTCGTTTACTGGCTGATGGTATGCGTAGCTTCAATGAGCACTGTGCAATTGGTATTGAACCAAATCGTGAGCGTATCAATAAATTACTGCATGAATCATTAATGCTAGTGACTGCATTAAATACGCATATTGGCTACGATAAAGCAGCTGAAATTGCGAAAAAAGCGCATAAAGAAGGCTTAACGCTGAAAGAATCTGCGCTGAAACTGAACTACCTCACATCGGAAGAATTTGATAGCTGGGTTCGTCCAGAAGATATGGTTGGTAGCATGAAAAAATAAGTGTATATAACACTTATTTAATGCAGAAATTAAATCCCGCTATCATGGCGGGATTTTTAGATCGTTTTGGGACGACAATAATGAATGAAGAAATTATTTTTACTGCAACCGAAGTAAATTGTTACGTTGAAGATGATGTTACTATTATTGGAATAGGGGATGATCCTGTTTCACCTGAGCACTTTGTCATTCTTTCAAGATTTGATGAGGAAGAAGAAGATATTGATAATTCCATCGGTTTAATGACGCATTTATCTGATATAGAAGCCATTAATAGCCTTGAACATATTACATTAACACGAGAGAAAATTATTTTTGTATTAAAGAATAATCTCATGATCTCTATTGATTTGAAAATTGAAGATAATCAATTTGCTCATATTAATGATTATCTCATACAAATTCTTAAAGGAAGTTCAATTAAGCTCATTAATTAACTTTTTAATTGATTATATTTCAAGATATAAATGCATTCTTGGAATAATCAGTTGTAGTTTCTTAGCTTTAGGGCGATGACGAATTTGAATGTTATCGGCATCATAATCAGGTAATTCGCCAATAATCGGTTTAAAATCGCTCTCTTTATCAATATAGAAAGCCAATAAAGGCAATGGGCAAGCATATTGTACTTGTTTTTGAAGTTCCGAGTACCAAACACGAGCAATAGGTTGTACTTTTACAGGGCGCTTTATTTTTAATTTTGCATTTTCAGGTAATTGAGAAAGGGTGATTATCTCTTTATCAATACGTTCTGCCCATTGTTCACTGGTATATGGCGGAACCGCACGATTGGCTTCACGACTTTTTTCTAATTGAGCCAATACGTCATTGCGCGTTAAATTTTTAATAATATTTTTATTTGCCCAACCAAAGCGTACAGTATCAGGATCAGACAACAAGGTGAGGGTGCGATAAGCATTTAGCGTAATTAAGCCTTTTAACTGATTATGAACAAAATCAAAACGTTCTTCTTTAGAAATCCCAGATTTTTTAGTCACGATATCAGAAAGCTGTTTTTTTAATGAGTTAATACGTTCAACGTCTTCTTTTACTGACTTAAATTCATTGTTACTGGTACTAAAGCAAAGCACACCAGGTAAACGAATAGCACGCTTACTGCTGATATGCGGTGCATTATCATAAATAAATAGGTTGGCCATTAGTTTTAAGGCAATCTCGCGGGCCTCTTCATCATAACTAGGTGACACCGTCACGTGTATAACATCATCATGTTCTTCTTCTTTCGTTACATCGGGTAATTCAAAAACAGCAGAAGGTAATAATGTTAGTTTTTGTAGCTTTTCTGTCAGAGTATTTATCTCGTTCTCTAACTGCTTAAAACAGAGATTAAATTGTTCAATTAAATCATATTTGCTCATCTAATATCCTTATTTAGTTACAACATACAATTAGCCTTTATTTAAAACAATACATTGAATTCAGTGAAAAGTACATCGCTTAGCAGAGGGAAATGTCAAAAACACGGTATACTGTTTATTTATACAGCATACCGTAAAAAGGGCATATTAGGATGGTGTTTTTCCTAAAAAGGGATTATTTGATGGTTTTTAAATCAAAGACAGTCTGTTTTTCACTCTGTTGTGCTAATGAATCATGAGTAACATCACAATCTGGTTTTGTTGGTGGGCAGTGTTCTGTAAACGCACTCGTAAGAGATGTAAAAAAGAGAAATAGCAGAGTAACGGATAGTTTTATAATTGGCATAATCGTTGTTCCTTCTTAAAGAATAAGTTTATACCTTAAGAAAGAAGTGCAAAATCGACAACATTAAACCGTATTAATCCGCTTTTGCACTTTATTCATTATCAATGAATTTACTGGGCAACTTTGTTTAAGTGTAATGCTATTAATAAGGCAATTAACATTAAAAGAGCTATAAATAATCCTACACCCAACCAACCGAAACTCACCCAGAATAATCCCCCTAGAGTACCTGCAAGGCTAGAGCCCGCATAGTAAGTAAAAAGATAAAGTGAAGAGGCTTGAGCTCGTCCTCGTTTTGCACGGCGACCAACCCAACTACTTGCGACAGCATGTGCAGCAAAGAAACCTGTTGTTAAGATAAGCATACCGACGAAGATAACTGGCAATGATTCAATTAAGGTAATCAATATACCTATTAACATCATAGAGATACCCGCAATAAATACTTTGCCTAAGCCATATTTAGTGGTTAGTAATCCCGCTTTTGATGCACTATAAGTGCCACTTAAATAGACAATGGAAATCAATCCCACAGTTGTTTGGCTTAATGAATAGGGGGCATCTAATAAACGATAGCCAATGTAGTTAAATAAAGTGACAAATCCGCCCATTAATAAACCACCTTCGATAAATAACAGAGGTAATCCTTTATCTCTAAAATGCAATTTTGTGGTAATAAGAAGGTTGCGCGGTTTTAATGTGGTAGGTCTAAAGTGCTTTGAAGCAGGTAATATCTTCCAAAAAGTAATCGCAGCAAAAAGGGCAAAAATACCGAGAATAACGACAGATAAACGCCAAGAGTAATAATCACTTAATACCCCAGTAATAACACGACCACTCATTCCTCCAATAGAATTACCACTAATATATAACCCCATTGATAGAGCTAAGTAGGCAGGGTGGATCTCTTCGCTTAAATAAGTCATTGCCACCGCAGCAACGCCACTTAATGAAAGCCCCACTAAGGCGCGAGTAATTAAGATGCCTGTCCAACTATTCATTGTTGCACTTAATAATGTAAAAAATGCAGCGCAAAATAATGCAATGACCATGACATTTTTACGCCCAAAAGCGTCTGAAAGTGGACCTGTGATTAATAAACCACATGCCATTAATGCGGTTGAAAGTGAGAGCGCTAGACTACTGGTTGCTGGACTAACAGAAAATTCGTTAGATAACACTGGCAATATGGGTTGCACAAAATAGAGTAAGGCAAATGTCGCTAAACCCACCATAAAAAATGACACTGTCACTTTTATATACAGTGCATCATCACGTTGAATATAGTGTTTTGGGTTAGATTGGCGATGAGCTGGCTTTTCTATACATGATGTATTGTCTGAAATATCAGTGCCTAAGCTCATACTTTTACTGTCTATTTCGTGAGTATCCATATTGATTAAACTTCCATTACTTAAATTTGATTTATGTCAATGTTAGAAATATTTGATTTTTTTGTCTAATATATTAATCATTAGAAATAAGACTTTTAAAGTATCAATGCTAAAGTGAGAGAAATATGAATATTGAATTGAGGCATTTACGTTATTTTATTGCTGTAGCGGAAGAGCTTCATTTTGGCAAAGCAGCAGAAAGATTAAATATTTCTCAACCACCGCTGAGCCAACAAATACAAGCACTTGAAAGTGAAATAGGGGCCAGGCTTTTAGAACGAACTAATCGTTCTGTTGCACTAACACCAGCAGGGCAAATGTTTTTAAAAGAGTCTTACCAAATTATGGCGCAGGTCAACGCAGCTGCAACACGTGCAGCTAGAATGGAAAAAGGTGAGTTAGGTGAAATATCTATAGGTTTTACATCAACGACACCTTTTATGCATTTAGTAACGTTGAGTTTAAGGCAATTTAGAGAAAATTATCCTGAAGTTGGTATTCATATGCATCAAATGAATACAAAGCAACAAATATCACCATTGCTTACAGGGCGTATTGATCTGGGTATCATGCGAAACACCACGTTACCCGAAAATTTACACCACCAGCTATTGTTTCGAGAGCCTTTTATTTTGGCTGTTTATGAAGGGCATCCATTACTTGCTTACAAAGAAACAGGCGTTAATATTCAAGATATTGGGCAGTATCCTTTTGTTTTCTTTGAAAGAGATGTTGGTACAGCCCTTTATGATGAAATTATTCAATTACTAAGTTTGTCAGGAATTACGCCAACTATTGCACAAGAAGCCGGTGAAGCTATGACGATTTTAGGGTTAGTTGCTGCAGGACTAGGCATCTCAATTGTGACTAAATCTTTTACTCGAATGAAAGTCGATGGTGTGCATTATTTACACTTCGCTAATTCACAAGCATTTTCTGAAGTTTGGTTAGTTTCTCATAAAAAACGCACAATACCCGCGGCAGCAAATCGATTAACGCAATTGTTGTTAAAAAATATCTTAGATCACCAAAAATATTGATTTATCTGTGTTTTTGATCACGCTTTTTATGTAAGTATTGTACAATTATCACAAATTGACGACATAATCGGTAATGAATTATTTGGAGCCTCGAATTAATTATGGCTTCTTAATTAAGGATGACATTCAATGGGGAACCAACCTAGCCACATCGATCACGTGAAACAGTTTAACCTTGGCACAGTCTTTCGTTTGATTGATGAACATGGCCCCATTTCCCGTATTTCACTGTCAAAAAAAGCAGAACTGGCTCCAGCGAGTATTACCAAAATTACGCGGGAATTAGTTGAAGCTCATCTTATTCATGAAACAGAGTTTCCGGATGTGGGATTTCGTGGCCGACCTGCGGTCGGATTAAAATTAGAAAGCCAAGGGTGGCAATTTCTCTGTATCCGAGTCAATAAAGGTAATTTACTTTTTAGTTTAAGAGAACTAGACAGTAAACTTGTTACTGAAGACACGTTTGATTTTCCTAAAGAGAACAGTGATAACTTTCTTACTCATTTTTTACTTGCTATTGATGAATTTTTCGAACGCTATCAATCACATGTTGAAAGGCTGACGGCCATCAGTATTACTATGAATGCGATTATTGATCCCATTAGTGGGGTTATTCATAGTTCTCCTTATTATGATATTAAAGATGTTCCTCTTGCTGATAAAATTCATGAAAAAACAGGCGTTTCTGTTTTCTTACAGCATAGTGTCACGGCCTGGACAATGGCTGAATCTTTATATGGTGCGGCAAAAAACAATACAGATATTTTGCAAATTGTCATTGATGACATTGTTGGTGCCGGAGTGATTAGTAATGGGAGGACATTACATTCTCATAGTCACAGTGCGGTTGAAATTGGGCATACTAAAGTCATCGACTCTGAAAATAGCTGTTATTGTGGGGCGAAAGGATGTTTAGAAACCGAAATTGCTATTCCTCAATTAATTAAAAAAGCTCAATTATTGGCACAAGAAGATCCCACCTCGTTGCTAAACAAATATCCTATTACCATAGAAACATTGTGTGATGCAATATTAGTTGGAGATAAACAAGCCCTTGAAGTCGTGCATTTAGTTGCACAGCGATTAGGTTTTATTCTTTCTGTGATGATTAATATCTTTAATCCACAAAAAATATTAATTGGTTCGCCACTTTGTCGAGCTAAATCTATTCTTTTTCCATTGATTTTAAGTCATGTTCAAAATCAGGCCATGCCTCGTTACGCCCAATCATTAATTATTGAAGAAACAGAATTAAGAAATAAAGGTACTTTACCAGCAGCCTCATTGGTTAAAGAGGCTCTGTACAACGGTTCTTTGTTAATTGAGTTGATGCAAGGCTAAATGAAGTGCAAAAAATCGTAACAGAAGTGTTTTGCAAGCGTAAATACCTCAATTGATCATTAACGAATTCTCTATTTTCGACCAATTAACTAAAAAATTGAGCTACCTCAAGCCACCAGAAACAGTGTTACCCTAAACTCTAATCTCTGTCATTTTTTATGAACCTGATTTATCTGTCATAACGGAAGTAAATTATATGTTAACACGCTTTTTTGTTACGGGGACAGATACCAACGTGGGTAAAACTGTTGTAACCCGAGCACTTCTTCAGTCATTAAATCGTGGCGGGTCAACGGCAGTGGGTTATAAGCCTATTGCAACAGAATTACATGAAACGGCTGATGGTGAGCGTAATCGTGATGCAATGATTATTCATAATTCATCGCCAGTTGAAGTTCGCTACGACGAAATTAATCCTATTTTGCTTGATAATTGTTATGTTAGCGAAAATGAAATTGATTTTAATAAAATTTCAAATGAGCTCGATAATTTAAGTAAAAAAGCAGAGTGTGTTGTTATCGAAGGTAATGGCGGTTGGCGTTATCTACTCGATGATAATACCTTTTATTCTGATTGGGTGGTAAAAGAACAAATTCCAGTTGTTTTGGTTGTTGGTATTCAACCAGGCTGTGTTAATCACTCAATATTAACAGCACAATCTATTATCAACGATGGTTTGAAATTAGTCGGTTGGGTTGCTAACAGAATAAATCCAGGATTACCTTATTATGCGAAAATTGTGGAAAGGCTGTCTCAGCATATTCCTGCGCCGCTGATTGGTGAAATCCCGTATTTATTACGTCCTGAAGAACGTGATCTCTCTTGTTACCTTGATTTAAGTCAGTTGGAAATCGCTGTACCTGCTTAAGAGAGAATATAAATAAGTAACGAAGTGGATTGAGTTGCCTGTTTTTTAACGGAGCCAAACTTGTTACTTTTAAACGCCTGATGAGTAAATTCATTGGGTGTTTTTGTTTTTTCTGAACTTTGCTTAAAACTGGAATAATGATGAAAAAAAACGACAGAATTAAAGTAAATATGGAAAAAAATAAATAAAATGATTTTAAATCAGTAAGATACTCATTCATATTGAATGATAAAGAAAAGGGCGCTAATAATTGCGCCCTTTTTTAATTACAAGTTTTTATCAGCAGTACATTAATGGCGAGTATAGATGATCTTCTTAGTGTCATTCTCGCAAGTGCCTACCACTTTACCTTCTGTTTGTGCAACTTGGTCGTTTTCAACGACAGTTAAAGTAAAGTTAGCTGCGGGCACACCGTTATTAACGATTTTTTGTTGAATAGATTCAACGACTTCATCACAACCTGCATTTGCTGCTAAAGGGGCAAATGCTACGAGGGTTGCCATTACTGCAAAGATATATTTTTTCATATTACATTCTCCTTGTTTTACAACGCAAAACATCACTGTTTTACACGATTTTCTTATGGATTAACAGGGCGCCCAGTATTACTGTCTAAACAACGGCGGGTTTCAGGCTCCCAATAAGCGTAGACATTTGCACTTTTCAGACAAGCATCTCGCTCATCAATGGCTTTATCTACTTTATTAAATTCAATTTTTTCTCGCTGATTGACTTGAGTCCGAAGCTCACGCTTTTGATCCCAGTCTTCTTTCAGTTGTCGAGCTTGTTCTTTATCTAAGACATTGTCATAGCCATTACCATTAATGGTTACATTGGTAGAGGCGGCAATAGAAGAAAAAGAAGACACAGATAAACCAAGAAATAAGGAGAACAATACGGTTCTTACCGTTGGTTTCTTAGTTAGTGTATTGATCATAGTTGCTATCCTCTAAAGTTATGTCGCTATTACTGTCAATGACTATTATATCTTAATAATTATAGCTGATGCCTTAATAAAAAATGAGTTTTCAGTGCGTTTAGTTTTGACGATGAACACTTAACCCGGCAAATGATTGACTAACGGGCATCATTTCTAAGGTATTAATATTAACATGGGCAGGTAATGTTGCTGTCCAATACACGGCTTCTGCAACATCTTCTGGGGTTAACGCATTTGCATTTGCATACGTTTGTTCAACTTTGTCGCTATCACCTTTAAAACGAACTAATGAGAACTCGGTACCACCAACAAGGCCAGGTTCAATATCGGTAACACGTACCTTTTTACCTTGTAGATCAGCTCGTAACCCTAAGCTAAATTGTTTAACAAAAGCTTTAGTTGCCCCATAAACATTACCTCCCATATAAGGCCAGGATGCAGCGGTTGAGCTAATATTAATGATATGGCCTTTGTTTCTTTCCACCATCAAAGGAAGAATGGCACGAGTAACATGAACAAGACCTTTATTATTCGTCTCGATCATCGTATCCCAATCATCGAGACTGGCTTTATCTGCGGTGTTTAAGCCTAACGCTAAACCAGCGTTATTCACTAACACATCGATTTCGCGCCATTTTTCAGGTAATTGAGTGTAAACCTCACTAACGGCTTTTTTATCTGTAACATCTAACTGTAATGGATAAAATTGCTCACCTAATTCTTTATGTAAGTTGTTAAGCTTATCTAAACGGCGAGCAGTACCAATAACTTTGTGTCCATGGCTGATAAAATGACGAGCAATGGCTTCACCAAAGCCAGCAGAAGCACCCGTGATAAAAATAATCATTTAATTACCCTCGATAGTTATAATAATTGAAAGTAAAAGGCTATCACTAAAAAGAGTCAAGTTTAAAAGTAAGGATTGTGATAAATCAGCCTAAAAACAAGGTTCTTTTATGATGTGAAAGATTTTTATCTTTAATAGTAACTTGTATTTTTGTTTTTAACTGACAGAACAAGAGGTGTTTATTTAGTCAATTTTTGATTAAAAAATAAGGGAGACAAAGAGAATGCCTTGCATCACGGCAAAACAAATAAACTAAGTAAAAATAGGGCGATAATAATAATGATACTGCCAATTACGGCAATTACCAAGGTGGGTGATAAAAGAAAACAGAAGTAACACAAAATAAGGGTCACTACGATATGAATCAAATCACTAAACGACTTATATAAAACGACGGCAGTTTTTTTTAATTGAAAGAGAAACGATTTATTCATATCACACCAAAATAAATGCAGATTATCTGATTGTGACTCGTTGCTAGACTGAGCCGAAATAATGAAGACCCAGTCTAGCAGAGAATAAGGATAGAAAGGTTATTTTTTACCAACTTGATGGCCAATAACGCCACCTAAAACACCACCGCCAATAGTACCCAATGCACTACCGTCAGTTAAAATAGCGCCACCAATAGCACCTGCACCGGCTCCAATTGCTGTATTACGGTCGCGTTTTGTCATGCTGGAACAGCCAGCAAGAGAAAAAAGTAGAACAGAAGCGACACACAGTGTTCCAATCTTTTTTAGCATGATATTCATTTTTATAAACTCCAAAATAAAGGACAATATAAAGATATCGTTATCGTATTCATACAAGCATCAGAATATTCGGGAACACAAAAAGGGAATAGTCTTAAAATGAGTTGTTATTGATAACACATATTTTAAATGCATTTTATAAAAATAAATTTTATTATCTCTATTATTATTTGATGTTCAGAATAAAGCATCAATGTATTATGTCATTTACATGAGTTAACGTAACAATATGATATTGATAAATAAATTAAAAGCACTCTCTTCACAGTTTGCATCAGGCTATTTTGGTGTTGTATTAGGGATGATTGGTACGGGAATGGCATGGCGCTATGCAGCTAAAGAGCATAATTATCCAGCTTATATTGGTGAAATATTTATTGGTGTGGGTTGCTTGGTTTGGTTAATGCTTACGCTGTTTTTGCTTAGTAAATGGCTATTTCATCGACAAGCAATTCTTAATGAAATTAAACATCCGGTTGCCAGTGGATTTACTAGTTTATTTCCCGCAACGACAGTCTTAGTCTCGATAGGACTAAGCCCATATTTACCTTTATTTTCTTTGATACTGTTTAGCATCGGAGCTATTGCCCAGCTTGGGTATTCCAGTTGGTTGATTGGTTATCAATGGAAGGGTGAATATCCTAAAATGGCGACCACACCAGTGTTATATTTACCAACTGTCGCTAATAACTTTATCTGTGCCATGGCATGTGGTGCATTTGGTTTTAATGATTTGGGTATTTTATTTTTTGGGGCTGGCGTATTTTCGTGGTTAAGTTTAGAACCTGCTATTTTAAAAAGAATACGTAGTGAAGGATTAATGGATGAAAAATCACGGCTATCATTTGGTATTCAATTAGCACCCGCTTTGGTTGCCTGTAGTGCTTATTTGGCTATCAACGACAACCATATCGATTTCTTCGCAAAAATGTTATTAGGTTATGGGTTATTACAACTCTTATTTATGATGAGATTAATTCCTTGGTTTGTGAAACAACCGTTTTCATTACCATTTTGGAGTTTTTCTTTTGGTGTTTCAGCATTAGCAAAAGCCTCATTAAATATGAGCATGACATCTAATAGTCATTTTATGCAGTTATTATCAATGGCTTTATTTGTTTTTGCTAATGCCATTATTTTATTACTTATTTTTCATTCATTATTATGGGTTTTTAAAGGATTGAAACAATTATATAGCCCTTCTAAAGTGGTATGAATATCACATAAAAAAGGAGAAGAGCCTAAGTAAAAAATTAGGCTCTTTTTGTTTAATACAGGGAATAATCAAAAAAATAAGTTAGAAATCTAATATTATCATGTATTAAATTCTAATAGGCTTCCTGCTTAAAATAGCGACAGTATTACCGATAAACATGGCAGAGTAATATAAAGGAACATAAATCAAACCTAACGCAACCATCATAATACCAATCGATAACATCAATGCCACTGTGGGATCTGGTGATGTTAATTCTAAAAACCCTTTATCTAATCCAGTTAAAAATACTTTTTCTTGTAATCTTGCATATAACCATGAAGCACCTACAAGAACAGAGCCAAACCAAAAACTTAACCAACATAATGCAGAAGTAAAAGACATCATATTACTTTTCATTATTTATTTTCCTTGTCAAATAAAGCACACAATGAGTAATGATATTTTTATAAAGATAAGATTTTAAATTATAGCGATAAATTGAAATAGATAAATACACATATAGGTAAATAACTCATTAATATTTAAAAAATGTGACATTATTAATTATCTATTTATTTTTAAATTTCTTATTAAATATTTCTACGCATAAAGAAATATCATTAATAACAATCACTTTTGAAGATAATTCAGGGTGGTTATTAAAGAAAGCATCTAAACGTTTATCATATTGCTTTGAAAAGCAAAGAAGTTCCCACGTATTCACTAATGTTTCTTTAGGTAATTGGCGCTTAATTCTATTAATAAATAAACGCTTTATTAAGTAATTAACACGTTTCCAATAAGGAATGTCTATTCTAAAAATAACAGTGCAGTCATTAAGAAAGGGTAATAAACGTTTGTCGTAAGCACCTTCAACGACCCATTTATCTGTTTCTCTAATAGCATTTACTTGAGATGTTATAAAATTCTCACTATTTTTATGGAATTCATCTCCAGTCATATCCCAATAAATGGCATCAAACGGATATACAGGTAAAGATAATGCGATAGCGAGTTCTTTAGATAGCGTTGTTTTCCCTGCGCCAGAAGGGCCCATAATGCAAATCTTCATTTCTTTTTCAATAAGTTGCTTTAAGATAAGAAGAGTATAAGGGGAAATAGGGCTAATAACGATGAAAAGAAAACTAGTCAAAAGAAATAAACGTTGGTTGATGGAAAAATATCACCTTTCACAACAACTATTTGCACCACTAACAGTTATTTTAAAAGAAAGTGAATTAGAGTCACAAGCAAATCGATATTATCGCTTATGGCGACGCGATTTAATTAAAGAAGATTGGCGCCATGCCACTTTTGAGGCTGGTGTTGTGACGGTGCCTCAATGTAGACATGATGGACGCGTGATTTATCACGATAAAATTTATAACAAAGAGTTAGTGCCATTAGAATACCAAGATCAATGGAAAGCATTTTGAAATTTATAAAGCCAGTAGAGTCAGAATAAAGCTAATTTATTGTTGATTATTAATGATTTAAAAAATAAAAGGGTAAAAAGACAGGTTTAGGTTAGATATGGATAAAATAAAACAGCAATACTACCAGCAACAGCAAGCTCTCGTTGATGACATACAAAAGGGCATTGCTTTAAATCGAGATTTACTAGTATTAAGGGAATTACTTTTATCCTATAAATACAATGGAATGACTCAAGATATAATGCGAGATTGTTTAAATCAATTACGAGTTATTGAGGATGAAGACACTATTTTAGACTTACTCGATTTTGTCGAAGGTTTTTGTTCCTTAGATTGGAAAATATATCCCTGAAAACTGAAAATATCTGTAGTATTTCTTTTTTTATTGTTTACCTCATATCATCTGTTTTTATCAAAACATAATTTTAGTAAATGCATGAGTTTCTATAATTAGATGTGATGTTTTGAATTATATTTTTTGATCTGATAAATAAAATAGCCTATTGCCAATGGAATAATAAATGGAATAATTAGGATAATGTAAAATATTATCCCACCTCTAGCACCTGAGTTATTAATATATTCATTAAAGGTATATTTTGAAAAATAGTGGAGCAGTATATTATCACTGCATCTTTTAGCAAATGGAAATAACGGAGTACAAAGGCAAGCATAAACAATCATTAAAATAAATTTATCTCCATGATCACTTAATGCATAAATCAAAGGGATAAAAATAAAAAGGCTAAGGAGTAGTTTTCCTAAAAAATCCCAACTTTTAACAAAAAGACGAATAGGGTGATTTTTTCTTTTTATCAATATGTTATGACGTGTTATTTTTTCTTTGGTATAATTTTTACCACTTCTACTCATTGAATTTCCCTGTAAAAGAAAATAAAACAGTCGTTAATTTATCTCTTATTATAAACATAATATACATATATTTTTATATATTAATGAGTTAAATATACAGGCTAGTAGAAACAGATAAAATATCATTAAAAAACCCGCCAACAGAAAACATAGCTGACGGGTATTTTTCAGAAAAATTAGAATGCTTGACGGAAAATCTCAATGATCTCTTTTTCATTACCTTTACGAGGATTAGAGAATGCATTACCGTCTTTAAGTGCCATTTCTGCCATATATGGAAAATCAGACTCTTTCACACCTAATTCACCTAAATGTTGCGGAATACCAATATCCGCAGATAGGCGAGCGATAGCTGCAATAGCGCGCTCTGCTGCATCCATCACTGATAACCCTGTGATATTTTCACCCATAAATTCAGCAATATCAGCAAATTTTTCTGGATTAGCAATCAGGTTATAACGCAGTACATGTGGTAATAGCACCGCATTAGCTACGCCATGAGGCATATCATATAAACCACCTAATTGGTGAGCCATTGCATGAACGTAACCAAGGTTAGCGTTATTAAATGCCATTCCTGCTAAAAGTGAAGCATAAGCCATATTTTCACGAGCTTTTAGGTTTGTCCCCAAGGCTACGGCTTGACGCAAGTTACGAGAAATTAAACGGATTGCTTGAATAGCTGAAGCGTCAGTGACGGGGTTTGCATCTTTAGAAATATAAGCTTCAACTGCGTGAGTTAACGCATCCATACCGGTTGCGGCAGTCAGTCCTGCTGGTTTACCAATCATTAACAGAGGATCGTTAATAGAAACGGAAGGGAGATTACGCCAGCTCACAATAACGAATTTGACTTTAGTTTTTGTGTTGGTCAGAACACAGTGGCGGGTGACTTCACTTGCTGTACCAGCAGTAGTATTTACGGCAATAATAGGTGGCAGTGGATTTGTTAGTGTTTCAATACCTGCATAATTGTAAAGATCACCTTCATGAGTAGCTGCAATACCGATACCTTTACCACAGTCATGTGGACTACCGCCACCTACTGTAATTATCATGTCACATTGTTCTTTACGGAACATTGCAAGACCTTCAAGCACATTAGTGTCTTTTGGGTTAGGCTCTGTGCCATCAAATACGACAACATCAATACCCGCTTCTTTTAGATAACCAATAGTTTTATCTACGGCGCCATCTTTTATTGCTCTTAGGCCTTTATCCGTTACCAGCAGGGCTTTTTTACCCCCCAATAGTTTGCAACGTTCGCCAACAACAGAGATAGCACCAGGACCAAAAAAGTTAACATTCGGTACCAAGTAATCAAACATACGATAGCTCATGATAAACCTTCCAATATCAGATTATTATTCAGATAAATTAAAGTATTAGTGCATTCTCACCTCATTGATTGTTAAGTCAAGAGAGGTAGCTCATCAATGAGATGAATCGATTCGTTTAACTTTGGTTGGTTTGATATAAGTCAACAGGATATGCTTTCTTTGAGGAAAGGTGATCCATCTAATCTCTGCTAGAGTTTCTAAATATCTTGGCAAAAAAAGGAATATAAGAAGCAATATTAGGAACTTTAAGCTAAAACCAAATAGCTTGAGGTATAAGGTAAAAGGAATGCGTAGACGATAAAACACCCGCAAGCAGGTGTTTTATTATGTTATATGTGGTAAGCGTTGTTTATTCGTCGAAGTACCAATATCCTTGATTGATAAATTCGGTTAATTCTGCAACGAAGGCTGGAACCATCAATGCTTCACCGAGTTCATCTGCTCCAACTTCCGTAAACTGACACAGCGCATCTGCGCCTTTTGTTTCTTTGGTAGCCCAAGCTTCTGTATTCACAAAGAAATTATCTTCGATATGTAGGACGCGCAGTCCGCTTAGTCGGATCAATTTTTCACCATCATTCAGCGCGCTTAATACTTCTTCTGGCTGATATGGTGGTTCTGCAGGGGCAATGTCCAGTTCATGGCGTGGAGTGGTAGCAAAACGACCTAACCATTGTTCAAAATCACCAGGTTTATTGATCATTTCAATCATCATGGCGCGTAGGCGTTCAACTTCGTGAGCTTCCATTCTTCCTGCATTGTCGCGTACTGTCAGATTAGGATCGCTATAATTTATTCCACCTAGATCTTGTTCCAGTGCGTAATCTGCAAAACTGCTCAGCAAATCACGGCCATTTGGTCCACGAAAGCCGACAGAATAGTTCATGGTATCTTCGAAAGTGAAGCCATCGTGAGGGAATCCAGGTGGAATATACAGAATATCTCCCGGTGCCATTTCTACATCAATAATGGGCTCAAATGGATCAACATGCAGTAATGCAGGATGAGGGCAGAACTGGCGCATTGGTAGGGCATCACCTACACGCCAGCGACGACGACCCATTCCTTGAATGATAAAAACATCATAGTTATCAATATGTGGTCCGACACCACCTCCGGGTACTGAATAGGAGATCATTAGATCATCAAGACGCCATTCTGGCAACACACGGAATGGTTTCACCAACTCAGCTGACGGCATATGCCAATGGTTGACAGCCTGTACCAGTAGTGACCATCCTTTTTCGCCTAATTCGCTGTAATCTTCAAATGGACCATGGCTTGCCTGCCATTTGTTGTCTGTGAGGCTGACAAGACGACTGTCAACTTCTGGCTCCATTGCCAAACCAGCTAATTCATCTGGAGTAATAGGATCGACAAAATTAGGAAATGCATTTTTCAATACAACAGGTTTTTTTTGCCAGTATTTTTCTAAAAATTCAGGCCAGTTAAGATTCAGTTTGTTAACCATGTGACCACATCTGTGTAAAGGAATAAGCTGGTAATTATAGAAGTAATGTGTGGTTATATTTTTGTTTGGCATCAAATGCCAGTCAATAACACTTATCAGAATAAGATCAGCGATGGGAGTTTGATATGGAAAATGAAAACATCAAAGGTCATCATTGGATTGGTGTTTTTACTTCTGATAATGGAATTGCTGAAATGGATTTTACTGAAGTCGTGATATCCAAAAAGATTTTATTAAAACCCTTAGTGAAGTGGTATCTGAAGAAAAGACAGAAAACCTATATTCAAGACTTAGAAAAAGCATTGGCGAATAAGCCTTAAGTTAAGAATGAACCAACATAATCAACCAGACCAAAACAGAGATTTAAGAGCCTATCTGTATTTAGATACCAAGATTCGCATAATGTATATTATGTTAAATTGAATATAATAACCAATAACCATCATGAGATGGATCCTTTCAAGGATTTAGCTTTAAAACCCTCTTGCCTCAGATACGTGTTAAGAAATGTATTATCTAACTCTATTGATTAATTTAAGAATTCATTTGATTAACTAGCCAACGATGAATTATTTGAACAATATATATTTGCTCTTCATCCGTTAATTGACGATGTTTTTCTATACCATGCCAGGTTTTTAAACATCCTCGACAACAAGTCGCCGTGGCATGCTGAGCAATAAACACAGGATGTCCTCGCATTGGAGTTTGCTTACCATCATTTTTGGGTTCTTCAGCAGCTAAGCGTTTTTGAATAAAATCTAAAGCGTGTTGATCGATAGTATCAGGGCCTTTATCAATACAGTATTGTCGCTCTTTTGGCCCTAATTTAAACTTTTGTCGAAAAGTTGATTTGGATAATCTGTTAAATAAAAGATCTACATTATTCATTAAATTTTCCACCTAAAACAATGATCGTACGCTTATAGTACATAGCTTACAATGACATATGTTTTAGTTTATTACCCAAACATTGATGGTAAATAAAATTACTAAATGTGGTTATCTCCTATCACCATGAAGAGAATAAAACGCTTCATTGGATAAGTACCCTTACCTGTTCACTCATCATATATTTCTGACAAAGTCATCAAAGTAATAGTTGTAGCGTCGAATAATAGATTGTTCAGCACAAACATTCGATCTTTATCAATATTTTTATATATTTAGCGTTAGATACTCAGAGGTAGAACATGTTTCAATGATCAGTTTTTTAATCTTATCGATAACATCATCATGTTTTCCTCCAATACGATTACCTATCATTAATTCGTAGCAAGGCATATTAACTGGCGGTTCAAACACGACCATTCCTGTTAATTTAGCAATGGCTAATGCAGCATGAGATGGAATGGTTGTTAATAAATAATTACCTGATAGCAAAAATGGTACAGCAGAAAAATGTGTCGTAGAAACCTTTATCTTTCGCTTTAGTCCTAATGGTTTTAGTGCCTCATCCACTACCCCCACAAATCCCCCAGACGACACTAATAAATGAGGATAATCGGCATATTGTTCAATAGTTTGAGGTAATGGATTTTTTTTATCTGTAATGCAAAGATAATTACCTTTGCCTAAACGATGTATTTTTATGAGATGAGATGCTATACCGCCGGCAGTTATGGCTAAATCAATTTGATGCTGTAAGAGCATATCCTGTACAACACGCGAGTGTGTTTGCCGATAAATAACATGAATTCCTGGTAATGCATCATTAATTGTATCTAATAGCTGCTTACCAATCGAAATTTCATAATCATCTGATAATCCAATCGTAATGGTTCTTCCTTCAAAATAATTTTTGGGTACAGCATAAGCTACCACTAAACGACATTGACTTAATGCGCTCTCGATTATCGGCGCTAACTCATTAGCGTATGGCGAAGGTTTTAACCCCCTTCCTGTTCTTTCAAATAGAGGATCGTGAAAAATAACTCTTAATTTTGATAATGATGCACTAACCGCAGATTGAGTTAAACCTAGCCTAATTGCTGCCCTTGTCGCACTACCTTCTTCAAATAGCGCTTCAAATATTTTCATTAAATTTAAATCAACTGACTCGATATCAATTTTATTCATATTAGATAGTCTCTATTTACTGTTGAAGATTTTAGGCTATATCTTCATCATAATAACAACTTTCACATAGAGATTCATTTTATCTATTATTGAAAAATATTTTCATAATAAACAAGTAGTAATGAAATCACTATTTGTTCTAAGTAATAAACAGGAATACGTAATGTACCAATATAAGATATTACTATTATTAATATCTTTCTCTTGTTGCTTTTTATGCAGTGCTTCATATGCCATGAAGGAAATCACACTGGATTGTATGAATAAAGGGGAAGTTATTATTTTTCATACTAATTACAAAATCAGCACACTGAAAAATAATAATGAATTTTATGTATCACCAGGCTCGCAAACAAAAATGATAAATGGTGTGAAATATAGCCTATACCCTTTTTTAAATGGAGATATGTATATTAATCAAATAGATAATAGCCAGTTTCATCTGATTATGTTTCATGATGGAGAACGTATCCAATGTCAGTCAGTGAAATCTAAAAATATCTCGATCACTAACCTTCCCATTGTTAAATAAAAACTGAATACTATGAATAAAAAGATAATCACCCCTATAATTGCTATTCCTTTAATCGCCCTAATCTCTGCCACGACACTTTATGCTAATGAAGAAAAGCCGATTATTTCTGCTGGTAGTTGGGTGCTAATGTCTTATGAAACAGGAGAAATATTAGTTGGACAAGAAGGGACAAAACATATTGAACCAGCAAGTTTAGTCAAATTAATGACATCATATTTGGTAGCAAAATCAACATCATTAGGTTATATCAAAAATGAAGATGTCGTTATTATAGATAAAGAAGCATGGGCTTATGCTAATCCCGTTTTAAATGGTTCGCCATTAATGTTTCTTAAGGCTGGTGAACAGGTCGATGTGGCTTCTCTGAAAAAAGGATTAATGATCCAATCCGCTAATGATGCCGCAATTGCACTCGCGAAGTATATGGCCAATAGTCAAGATGGCTTTGTTGAATTAATGAATAAAACCGCCAAAGATATTGGCATGACAAATTCTATTTTTCAAAATGTACATGGATTAAATGCAGGTAATCAATACACTTCTGCCTCAGATATGGCATATTTAGCCAAACAATTAATTAAAGATTCGCCTAATGATTACCAATTATATAAAGAGGCTACGTTCTCACATAATGGAATTAAGCAGTACAATCGCAATAAACTTTTATATCAAAGCAAACTTGATGTTGATGGATTAATAACAGGAACAACATCCTATAATAAATATCATATTGTTTCATCAGCCACAAACAATCATATTAGATATATTGCTGTTGTATTAGATGCAGATTCATCCGCAACAAGATTTAATGAGGCGGATAAATTACTGTCTTGGGGGTTCGATAATTACACTGTTTATAAACCAGATCTTACAAATACCATACCTGTGCGAGTTTGGTACGGTGATAAAACAGAAATGCAAGTGACTTATCCCGAAGGTACTGCGATAGATATAAAAAAGAAAGATATAGATAAAATAAAAATTAACTTTATATTTAACGATAACTATATTTCAGCCCCTATTAATAAAGGAGATGTTGTTGGCTATGCTGAATTTCTTGTTGATGATAAACAAATAGCAACAAAAGAATTAATTTCCACCGAACGTATTGAAAAAGGTAATTTTTTTAATGATATTTGGGGTTTTATCTTGCAAATAATAGATAAGCTAATTGAAGACATTAAGGTTGTTATCAACTCGTAAAAAATAAAGAATATAATTAAACGGTATTCATCGTGATCTGGCTTTACCGTTTAATTTGAAAAATTGAGATTTAGAGGGAAGTAATATTACATAAATTATAAGTTGAAATATTACAAGTAATACCCTCTCTATTCTTCTTTATAAATTGAAACAGATGTGAAATTTCGAGGGAATTTTTCGTTCATGTTCATCATTTCCGGAAATACCCTAAATTCCAGCCTAATTTTATTATTGGATTTAAATCTAAACCTATAAATGTAAGATGGTAAATTTGTTAATTCTTTCAAACGCATTCCATTGGGCGCTTTGATCGCAACATAAGTATCTTCAAAGATACTATCAAAAGCTAAATCGAGTGAGTCAAAATCATTTTGCTTAAAGTCTGTGATAGTGAAATTATTTATATCTAATGACAAACTGGCATAAATCCACCCTAATTCCCTATTTTTTCTATAAAAATTTGTGGAAGCAAGTTTATTGTTATAACGCATCCATTTTAAAATTCCCATTTTAGGCTCAACATGAATATATCTACCAAATAGAGGTTCTGCTTCCGTTAATTCTTTTTCTTTATTCATAACGTTAAGAATTTGAGCAAGGATATCTAAAATAATTTTCCTATCATCAGCCGTAAATTGTTTATTTATGCTTTCGCTCTCTTTTTGTTGATGGATGGCGAGATCAGATGTATTAGTTTGCTTGGCTCCAACGTTTAACGAAAAAAATAGCATTAGAGTAAAAACACCAAAATTTTTAGTCATATGATTACCTCTTATACTTCACTAACATATTGGGTGATATTTTTATGATTTATCATAACTAATCATTAAAGGAATAAGTTTCATAACTATATTATAAACATAAAAATAAAGAATATTTATTTAAGTGTGAGCCTGTTATCAACTTACTAGTCGGATTTGTTTAATTCTATTGTTAATGACCTAAAAATCACAAAAAAAACACGCTAGTGTCAGTTATTTCCTATATTCAATTCAATTAGCCTACTTTACGCTGATACATATATTTAATGTGAAAATAAATATTTATAAACGGAAATTAATTATTTTTATTTATATTGTGCGAGGATGAATATGAGAATTGTACTTGCTTTGATCTTGAGTTCAACACTCTTGCTCTCTGGTTGTTCTGCCTTCCTTTTTAGCTTAGGTAGTAATCCAGAAATGTCACTGAGTAATGTAAAGTTGATGGAAAATACCACTAAACTAAAAGTGCCAGCTATACCGCCAGGAACAAAAGATGGTGAATATTTACGTTATTATCCAGGTGGGCAATTAAAATATAAGTCATGGGTAACTAAAGGTTGTTATGACCGTTACGTTAATGCTTATTATGAAAATGGTAAACTACAAATGGTCATACCATTGAAAAATTGTGAAGTTAATGGTGTGGTAAAAAGTTATCAGACTAATGGTAACATATACAGTGAAATCGCTATGCGTAATGGCTTACCTCATGGTGCTTTTAAATATTATCATAACACACCTAAAAATAACGTTAATTTGCAGGGATATATGGAGAACAGAGCTCTTATTGGCGTCATTACTCAATATGATGAAAACGGAAAAGTTATTAACAAAGGTCAGGTGTTAGATGGTAAGGTTAAAATCTTAAAATAATCTAATTTAATTAAGCTACCGGCTTTTTATTATTAGTGAAAGCCGGTTTTTTGTTTTATAACTCAAATTCGCGTTATTCCTTTTTTATATTAAAGTAGAACATCAACGCTTTATAACCTTTCTCGCTGATAGTCACTTCTCTATATCCTTGATGTCGTGTTAACCACGCTTGCGCTTCTGCATAATGAAGAAAAGCAGTACCAATTTTCCCACCCAAATGAAAACGACGTTCACTCCAATCCAAACATGGACAGCAAATATTGTGTGAATGCTTTGCTTGAAATTCAATACCCATATTTTTAAATCGCTCAATACCTAGCGTTGTAATAGCACGGCCGTCTTCTGTTATCCATTTTTGCTGGCAAAGAGAATCATAAATATTAACGGCCACTTCACCTGCTAAATGATTATAACAAGTTCTTGCTTTTCTTAGATTTTTCGGCGTTGTGATTTTTGCTTGTGAAATATGGTCAGTTGAAAAGCTCATTAATTTTTCAATAACTTTTGCAATTTCATCGTTAGCTAATCGGAAATAACGATATTTACCTTGGGATATTACAGAAATTAGACCACTATTCAGTAATTTTGATAAATGGCTACTGGCTGTAGAAGCAGAAATATCAGCCACAACACCCAACTCAGTAGCTGTCCACGCCCTTCCATCCATCAATGCACAAAGTATTTTGACTCTAGAAATATCAGATATCGCTGCACCAACAGTAGCTATTGCGGATTCTACCGTGTGCTGATATTCCGATTTTATCTCAGATTTAGCCATTTAAAAATTGAGCCTTTTAGTAGCATGTCATGAATGGTGTAATAACGTTATTGTAGCAAGATCGGGAGCCTATTTAATTACAGACTTTCTGTATCAAATGAATATTCGCGGGCCAAAGAAGCAATACTAATTTTATAGAAATCGAAAATAGACTCTCGACCTTCTTGTTGCGCACTTTTATGTGAAATATTTTTCTTCCATTGCAAAACAGCTTCTTCATTTTCCCACCAAGAAAGTGATAATAATTTTCCTTCGGTTGATAAACTTTGAAAACGCTCTATTGAAATAAACCCCTCAACATCTGTTAGTAATGGTTTTAAATCGGCAGCTAAAGATAAATAACGATCCTGTTTTCCTAGTTTAATTTTTACTTCAAATATCACGGCAATCATTAGTGCTCTCCTTTATTGGTTTATAGTGAGTGTATTGATAAAAAATAAACAACACTTCGCTCATTGTTGAAATGAGAGCAATTATCGATTTGTAAAATAAAGCAGAAAGATACTATGAACATCTTCTGATGAAACTAAATCTTCTGATGTGATTGACAAAGTTTTTTCACTAATAATGCTGTTGCACCTCCAATTCCACCTATAACAGTGCCAAGTATTAATAGATAGATAAGTCCTGTATAATTACTTAAATTTATTCCCATAAGAGGAATAGTAAACATAATAGCGATAGCAGGAGCTAATGAAGCATGCAGAATGGTTCGTTTATTTATTAAATAACCAGCTAAACAACCACAAAAAAATAATAAAACATAAAAGATAATGTTTACAAGATACAGCATTTCCACGCCTGGTTGAGGATCTTTAAATATATAGTTAGTTATAATCTGCAAAATATATCTTGTGAATACAAAAAAAATTATACAAATTACATAGTTAAACCATAATCTATTTTTTAAGGGAACCTTAGCCATTTTATCAATCCTCTCCACATAGATAAGTGACCATCATCGAGATAGCAAAGACCACTGACTTAAGGTGTACTTAATGCTGTGCCTTGTGGCCGAGGCTCTAAGATAATTAAAGATCCATAAAATCATCATGCTCTGAATAATAGTTAAGTGCATTAACTAAATCATCTAATGTTGCAGATGGTTTTTGTTCTAATGCTAAATCAATAACATCCGCAAACTGCTGACCAGAATATAAATAAACGAGATGATTCATTTGTACAATATTTGGGTAGATTTCGTTATCGCTATCATCAACGTCAGGATAATCTGCAATAAAATACTGCTGCCCTATTTTTAATTTATCTTCAATATCATCTTCGCCGTATAAACAAAAATTATCATCTCGCGACTCAATTTGTTTCATTGCCAATATAAGATCTGTTAGGTGGTATTGGTGATCTTTTTGCAACATATATAGACTCTCAGTAAATTTAACAGCAAATTATTACTAATAGCGTACAACGTTTATAGAGATCTGCACTATAACTTAGTCTTATTTTCGTGAGAATTGGACACATAAAACCCCTAAAATAACCAAACCAATCCCTAAGATCTTACTCAATGGAATAGAGTTTTGGCTCATACCAAACCAACCAAATTGTTCAATTAAAGCAGAAATAATCAGTTGCCCTGCAATCACCATCACAAAAAAGGTCGTACTACCAATTTTAGGCACTAGAATTAAAGCAGACGTTAAATAAAGCATACCTGCAATACCGCCAAACCAGATCCAAATAGGTTGACTAAAAAGCTCAGTGCTGAAATTAGGCTTAGGAACTTTAAAAATAAATAAGAGTGGAATTAAAACCGCAATACTGATTAACAGCGATATTGCACTTGCCCATAAAGGATGGCCTAATTGGCGTGCTAATATAGCATTACTGGCGGCTTGAATGGGCACTACTGCACCAGCAAGTAAAGCCAAAGCAGCAAGTAAAAGCCCAGATAATGAAAGTGTTGACATAATAACCTCTTAATTAATTACGGATGAAAATAAATTAAGGGGATGTTAATCAATGATGTTATTTTGAGGAAATGAACAATTTTATAAGGCACTATTCGTGATATGAATAATTTACGGAAACTAGATTTAAATCAATTGGTTACTCTTTTTTATCTATTACGAGAACGCCATGTGAGTCGTGCAGCAGAGCGATTACATAAAAGTCAGCCAACGGTAAGCCATACTCTCAATAACTTAAGAGAGTTATTTCAAGATCCGCTTTTAGTGAGAAAAAATGGGCAATATCAATTAACCAGTAAAGCGGAATCACTTTATCAACCGCTGACTCAAGCATTGGAACAACTCGATAATCTTATTGCACAACAAGACTTTCAGCCGAAGGATTGTAAAAGACGATTTAATATTGCGATGTCTGATTATGGTGCAACGCTAATTTCAACCAAGTTAATTCATTATTTACATACTCATGCACCTGATGTTGATTTAAAAATTTGGCACAGTAGCCGAGAAGAAATGCAAAGTAAGCTAAATGAAGGAAGTTTAGATTTAGCATTTGGGGTGTTTAATATTTTCGATAATACATTACGTTCAAAATCTATTTTTACTGATAAAATGGTCAGTGTGGTCGATAAAACGGTGTATCCCGAAAAAACAATAAATCTAACAGAATGGCTGTTATCACCCCATATTTTAGTCAGTATGAAACCGTTCGATGCCAATGAAATAGACCATCAACTTCAATTAATACATCAACAACGCCGCATTGCGGTTACAGTACCTTATTGGCAAATTGCTCCTCAATTATTAGAAAATACCGATTTAATATTAACTATTGCTGAAAAAGCGATCCCTCAAGATATGCGCCAGAAATTTTCTATATTTGCCCCTCCCATTGATATTCCCGAATTAGAATTTCAGATGATCTGGCATCAACGTAGTGATAATGACAATGCGCTTAATTGGTTAAGAAATACCATTGTGGCGCTTTTAAAAGAAGAATAAAAAATCAAATTCTTCTTTTGGTTGGTCTTTATTTTCAAAGCAAACTCAATGTATTTACTCGTCCATTATCCCAATTAAAATGCACTAAACGCCCTGTGTTATCGAAAAAATACCACTGGTTAAACTCATGACGATAACTGGGTGTAAATTTTGTCGGCCACTTTAATTCAAAGCTACAGTGATTTTTATTATTGTATAAACGAAAGATCGTTAATTCATCTTTTTGCCAATCAATTAGTTTCGCTGTTCTTGACGTTAAATGAAAAGATTGCTGTTCTTCAATAGATTGAGTATTAGGCAGCTGTAAACGTTGGGTATAGTGTGAATTTGCTGATGTGAGCACGCATTTATCATGCTTTACACCATAATATGAGTTAGACATAAGATCATATTTTAATCCCTCATTTAAATGATGAGGCAGGTTTTCTCGTTGAGTTAATCGACGTTCAGGTAAAATATACGACCAGCGTTCTTTGGGTTCACTATTAATTAGCCAATGCTCAGTATCATTGTGGCGCAGAAGCTCAACAACATCACCATTCAAGGTATCTACATTCCAAACGATTTTAAAGTCACCTTTAGTATCAACAACCTGTACCGTATTATTAATGGCAATAGTCCAAAAAATACCATCAAAAATACGAGTAAAAACAGTGCATTTCAATGTACCAAGCTCTTGAATGGACTGTGTTGTGAGTGCTAATGAATTAATTTGGAAATAATCGCCTCTAGGTGCTAATAATAAAGCGCTTTGGTGGTTTTCTGCGATAACAATATGATAAGTTGGCGTTAAATTATACCAAATTTTTTTCCCTGCTTTATCGGTTAATAACACCCCAGATTCACCTAACGCAATAAGATATCGGTGATCACTTAAGGCAATCACATCATAAATTGCGTAAAGGCCTTGTTCGGGAATAGTCGCTGAAATAAAGTGATTTTGCGCATCTAATGAATAGCGTTTAGCCTCTGGAATATCACTATGAGGTATATCTGTTTTTAATAGTTTATTGGTACTTTTATGAATAAGTTGGCTAATTTCTTTTTTTTCTAGCACAGAATTAGCACCATATTGATCAACAATAATGGGTCGAATAAGTTGATTAATTAGTTGTTCTGTTAATTTAGTCTGCTTAGGTAATGCTAATAGCTCTCTTGCTAAAATGGCGCGTTGAATAGTTGCAAGAGGATCGTTACATGTCTTTTTAATATCACTTTGATATAAATGGAAAGTATCAGGTAATAAAAATATTGATTTCACAAGACTGCGTAGGCTTAATTCTCCACCAGCTTGATAGGCAATTTCTAACCAATGCTTGGCTTTATTGTGGCTGTCCTCATTGTTTAATTGCCAGATAACATCGATAGCTTGTAAATAATCTTCACAGTCCACCAGATATTCAGCCCACTCTTCACGCATTTTATCTGCAATATCAGGATGTTTTTCTTGTAACTGTAATACGACGTAGGAAAAAGTATTGTGTAGGCGAGCATAAATAACAGCAGAATCAATATCGCCCGCTAAGCAATATAAACGAATAATACGATCAGGCCGCATTCCCCACATCCGCGCCAGTTCCGCAGCATGTTGATAGCGCTGAAAGCTTTCTAAATAACTCAGTGCTTCTTCTTTTTCTTGTAACAATTCAGCGAGAACAAATAGTGCTTCTTCATTACAACCAGCTTTATCTAGCTTTATAAACTGTTGACGATAAAGTTGTTTTAAATAATTTTGCAGTTCATCTCCAAAATAAAGACTTTTACGCCCTTGTTGATTGGCTGATATTTCCAGTTTATTTCGCCCTTTTAATCTCCCCAAATAAGGTGAAGGCGTTGTTTCTTGGTTTTCTTGATATTGACTAAGCGGAATACCATGGCGCAATGCTTGATCGACATTACCGTCTTCAAACATTTTCATCATTTTTTTAATGTAATCAGCCTGCTGTTTACTCATTACAGACGCTAAGCCGCTTTTTACTGAGAGTTTATTTAGCCAGCGTTGCCATGGGGATAATTGAATTGTTTTTTCAGGCGAATAAGGCATAGCTTCATGATTTTGAGGTGTCAGAAGTTTATTAATGATTTTCTGAGTCAGTGATAATGACGTTTTTACGCGAGGTGTCTGTGTTTGAGACGATGACGAAGTATTTTCAAATACCGTTTTTATAAATTGTTTTTGTTTATCATCTGCCAGTGGAATATTGTCACCTATAATCGTTCTAATATTTTTCTCTTCTGACAAGGCTTGGGGTTTTATTTCATACAGACTGGCGTAGTTATCTGTTTCTTCAAAATTAATCTCTTTTATATCGAGATAATTAGCAAGTGATAGAGGTTCAGCTTGTGAAAATAGAAGCGTTGTTACAACACCACTACGAACTAAAGCAAGATCTGCATAAGGCAGTTTTTTTATCTCATCATTATCTAAAGGTGCTGTGCTATAAAGGCGACCGTAACGAATTAAAGGCCATCCTTCAATGGATGAGCAATTCACCGTTTTATTTTCAGTAAAACAGAGAACATCCCCTTGTTCGAATCGATAAATACGACAATTAGCTTGCCAATGTTTTATTAAATAAGTCAGCCGTTGAGTCTCGTTAAACCAGTCATTCGGCAGCCATAAACCTTCGATTTGACGATATCCTAATAACATTGGATGACGAATATAATCATTATGCATTTTGGATATCACCTTCTTGTGCAATGGTATACAGATTTAGGCGTAATTGTTTTTGGTATACATCATAAACAACGACTTGTGCATGATCCGTTAATGCAGCAAAAAGGCCTTTAGAGGGGCTAAATGAGTAACGTGTAAACGGATTATCTGCACGATATAAGATTTCTATCTCACCTTTTGAATAATTGGCAATATTTCGTTTGTTTGGGCTGATCATCAAAATATTTAAGGTGGTTAAATCTTCTTCTGAGGAGCCATCGAGTGTTGGATAAAAAAGCCCTATACCTTGCCATCCTTGAGGTAAATCTATTTGATAGCCATAAACCTCATCAATTTCCATATTATAAACATGCCAACTTTGTCGATTAGTGCCTAATGAAATGGCGCAAGATACGGATTTAGAACCATCAGTATATTTATGGCGATAAGCAAATAAGACAGCTCTTTGATAGGAAATAAATTGAGTAAAATAGAGTCGATGTTGGTATTTATTTCGAGAAAAGTCTGCACCAGTAACCATTTGGACTAATTCACTACTGCCATTGAGATAAATATACACAAGTAGGTTGTCTGCTATTTTCTCTATGCCAAGGACTTTCTCTTCAACAATCTTAAAGCTATTTTTTTCTTCAGCATAAATATTGGATGAGAAAGCGACTAACCGCCTTGCTCTATCATGAACAAATAAACTGGTATATTCTCGATTAGATAAATAAGCACTGGTAAGCGTATTACCTCGCCCAATACCCGCAGAGAACTCTTCATCGGAAGGTCGAGGTATATAAGAGAGTTTGGGTAATTGCCAAAAATAGAGGCCATTGTTATTGGAAAGTAATGCACCTACCTTTTTCCCATGACACTGTAACGCTAAAATAGTGTAACCATCAGGATATATTTGGTATACAAACGTTTTTTTAAGTGAACTGTTTGGATTTAATCTATTGAGCGGTGGGATTTTAATAACCATTAATCCGGGTTTACCTAATAAAGTGACACCAACCGCACTACCATGAAATGAGATAACGGGTGAAAACATCAGTGATATTTTGTGTTCATGTTGATGTGTATTTTGCACAGAAGGCGGTCTTAATTGCCCTTTCAATAATTGTGAACTTAATGCTTTAGGTGGCGTTGGCAATACAATATGGCGTTGAAAATGAGGCGTGCGAATTTTGACATCAATCGTTTTATTGAAACAATCATCTGCCATTAATTCGATATGATGACTTGATGCAGTCTGTTTCAATATAAGTTGTTTTAATATAGATTGTTGATGAGCGCCCGTAACTAACCAAATCTCACCGTTTTGCACATCTATATCTTCAGCAATAACGTTTTGCCAATGTGTAATATTTTCGTTTAAAACAGGCGAATAAGTCCGACGTGTCAATAATTCGTATAGATCATTAATGCTGTTTAACGGCATTAATGGAATGATTGATTGCAACGTTCCCCACATTAATGTGCAACCCACTTTTTCTGCCCGTTGTGCCAGTATAATAAGCATTGCAATATGCACTAAGCGGCATTCACCTAGTTGCGAAATACCCGTATCAAAAAGTACGGTGATCTGATTTAAAGATTGTTGGGATTTATAGTTTGGTGCCAAAAAGAGATGTTCTGCATTAATGGCACGTCTCATAAATTCATCAGGCACTTCATCAGCCATTAACCATTCACTAAGTAGCAGGTTCTGATAATCCCCTTTACGCTGTATTTGCCCTATACCATCTTGTTCAGGTAAACCACCGAGTTGCTTTCCCTGTACAGGACCTAATGCACGACTTAGACGTTGTAATAGATCAGAAAAGGCAGGAATTAATTCAGGATCTAACCAGCTAAGCCAAGTTTGCCAAGGTTGTAGCGCTTTGGGCAACGTGGTGGGTTGTGTTGTGGGTAATGACATGATGATAAACCGATCCTTGTATCACATTATATTTCACTCAAAACACAATTGGGTGAGTGTATCCCGTAGCGTTGGTGTTAACGTCCACTGATTATCTAAAGGGATCACCGTTTGAGGTGATGGTAAAAGTAATAGTGGTTGGCGTTTAAAATGTTGCACTAAGGCTTGCTCCACCAGCCCATTAGGTAATAAAAGCTGTTGATGTATAGGGAGCCATAATTTTGCTGTTTCAGTAGACGGTGCGATCAGCGTTATATTTTCAGCCCAAGGTAAATCAGTCTGTTTTCCTAACACAATAAGCCGATGTTGACTGGTGATCACTTTTAGCCGTTGTTGCTGAACATCAGGTAAATGAATAATGCGCTCAATAAGCTGTTTAGCCGTTACACCTGTTGCAAACACCCCTTGTGGTTTAGTGGGCGTTGCATTAGGTTGCCAAGTCAGTGGAAATGTTAGGCTCATAATAAGTGACTAAACTGTATCGCTAATTGGGTACGTAATGTGGCAAGCTCTTCACTTAACATCTCTGTCGAAAAATTCGCATCTATTTCTCGTAACGTCAGTTCAATATCCGCTTTAGAAACAGGTTGTGCATTTAGAACATCTGTTGCTCTTTCAATTAAACGGTTCATACGAGATTGAGGTTGTAATGTTGCCTCTTCTACGGAGCTAAATAACCGAGAATTCATTGAAAGTGAAAGTTCTTGTCGTAAGATTTCACGTCCTTGTTGTTGCGCATCTTCAGTAGGCAGTACATACAGTAAAGGCCAGAGATCTTGCGCTGTCGCAATCTCTCGATTATTGAGTACGGTTGCGGCAGCAATAAGACGCTGAACACGAACAATACGTCTATCTGAAAGCGTGATTCCTGCATTTCTTAATGAACGCACAGCATTCGCAATTAACGGTCTGACTTGTGTTAAATCGACATTTTTCACTGCAAGGTGTAGTTCATCTAATCGCATAATATCGAGTTGCACTGAAAGTGGAGTCAAACTTGAGGCCCATCCGCCTTCAAGCATAGCTTCTAATTGGTGATTGGGTGCAGGATCTATAAAAAGATGAATAAGAAAGCGATCTGAGAATGCGGCAAGGTTTGGATCATCAGGCAAACTATTAGCAGCACCAATACACACTTTTAATGGACTAATAATATCGGTATGACCACGTTTAAATCGGCGTTCATTTAAAATACCTAATAAGGTGTTTAAAATCGCAGTCGATCCTAGAAAGACTTCATCAAGAAACACGATATCTGCTTCAGGTAACATTCCTGTGATATCGGTTTCAACTTTACCTTCTTTGAGTTTTTTGAGATCAACCGCCCCAAATAGCTCAGAAGGCTCGGTAAAGCGCCCTAAAAGATATTCGAAATATCGCCCACCCAATGTTTGAGAAACTCTACGTACAACAGCACTTTTTGCGGTTCCTGGAGGGCCAATAACTAGCAAATGCTCCTGAGCAACGGCAGCTAAAACAACTAACTCAGCAAGTTGTTCACGGCCAATCATACCTTGTGTTGAGCATTGTATAGCTTTACGAATGCTATCGATAATTCCATTTATATGTGATGTCATATGTTTATGCACAAATTAAGAGTTTAACGACGAGATACCTGCATTATGCTTGTTGCAAAAAAAGTATTACTTGAGCCACAAGCTGAAAGTAAAAGTGTAGAGTCATTCAGTAGCACTAGTTATCACTAGTCTCACTTATTTCATCTAATTTATCACTCAAAATACTATCACATTGGATCATGCCATCCCATACTGCTGAAAATGGATATGATGGATTTCTCATATTAATAATAAATTTTTTAGATCTATTTATTTCATCCGGATGGTCATTCCCTTTTATAATCTTCATTTTGTGAAGCATAAATAAGTAATAATTTTCATTAATATCATTTTGTAGTGTTTGTTTACTTAATTTTCTGGTAGGTGTGTTATCTTGATTACAACACAGATTGATTAATTTGATGGTTTCTAATAGTTCTTCAGAGGGATCCTGTTGTTTTTCACTAGCGATGATTTTCCAGTGCGGGCAATATTCCAATTTAATAAAAATATTATCAGAAATAATAAAATCTTCTGAACAGCAATCTATTGTTGATTCAAAATCATCAGATTTAATGCTATTACATCGTTCACATGATAAAAATAAATTATTCCAGTCATATTTTATATTATCATCACCTCGATGTGGAACCCTGTGTTCCACTCTGGGTGATTGTAAGTTCTTAGTTTCACATATATAGCATTTTCCATGAAACATTTTATTTAATGCTTCTATTATTTCAGGTGATTTGTAATTTGTTTTATCTCTACAACCTTGAGGTGTGATATTATCTCTTTTTGTATTAAACATAATCACTCACCTATATACATATTTAACGCTGTATAATATATTGCTTTTGATTCAGAATCTAAAATGCTTAATGAAGATTCTAATTCTGAAAAAATAGAGCTCAATAAATCTTTATCTTTACCTCCAACTTCAATTTGTTCTTTTAATTTTTGTATTTTTTCTCTCACTGTATTAGGAATAACATCCACATCAAGTATGTTTTTTACTATATTTTCATAAGAATACATGGTTAATGATGGAATGTTTATATTTTTTGTTATGTCAAAAATAATAAAATCATCACTGGATCCAAGTACAAAAGGTGAATGTGTGGTAATTATAAATTGTATTTTAGGAAAAGTTGATATTAACATAGGTAATACTTTTCTTTGTATCGATAAATGCAAATGGGCATCTATTTCATCTATTAATACAATACCTTTCATTTTAGAAGGTTCTATTGAGTAAAGGCTTGCCCTAAATAGTATTTCGGTAAATATATCCAGTATTGCTGAATAGCCAGAAGATAACTCTCTAAATGATGAACTATAATATTGGTCTCTTACTATATACAATTTATAATTTTCATAATCAAATTCAAAATTAACACGACACTCCATTAAAATAGATATTTTTTCTTCTAATTCACTTATCCATAATGATAATTTATTTGCCTTTTCTTGTTCATTGTTTTTATTATAAAGCGCTTCTTGCGTATACAAGGTAATGATATAGGATTCTAAATCTTGGTTTGCGTACTTATTTAACATTGCACTTTGATCTACTGACAACCAAGATTCTTTTATTTCCGAAATGGGTTTTGTACCATGAGATTCATTGATGCTTATCTGTCTTGATGCTCTGAAATAGAAATAGATAAACTTTTTGTAATAAGATTCTTTAACCATCTCATCAATATCATCTATTTCTACATTTATTTTGAATTGAAATTCTTTTAATTTTAAATTTTCTTGATCTATACTTTTCTTATATCTATAATAAGAAGTATAGTCATTTTTTGACTCTGCTTCATTCATCCATTGAGTGTAGTTATCAATATCTCTTTTTATTTTTTCAATAAAATTACCAGTCTTGTTAGAGAAAATACTTTCAAAGTAATTATTTATTTCTTGCAATAAAGATGTTTTTCCTGAGCCGTTATTACCTATAATTACTACACTCTTTTTATCATCTAAATCAATTGAAATGTTTTGTTCTGTAAATGGAATGATGCCATTGATTGACTTTATAATCATACAGTATTCCTAAAAATCAGCTTAAAAGAGTATCTTACACAAAATAAAAGGAAAGAGGTTTTTATTTTATAATTTTTTGTTCCTTCTCTCAGTGGCAATATCAAATGCCAAGCTTCTTAAATTAGGTGAATGATTTATTAATGCACGATGTGTTGACGCTTGGCTGATAAAGGCAAAACTTTTTCCCCAAGGGTGTTGATAACGATCACGTACAATAGGTGCGCGCCAATGTTGCAATAATCCTTCTAAAGGCAAGTGATCGTCTCCAACGGTTAATGCTTGAGTAACTAATTGTGGAAATTCACGTTTAATATCTTTGGCTTGTAAATACCAGCGTTCTCTCCCATAAATAGCTGCTTTTAACGTGATATTGTTATCACTCAAATACCACACTTGTGGCACGGATTGTTCATCAGTATTAATTCCTGAAACCGCATCAGTAAAGCGTTTAGCACATTGTAGATTTTGTGCCAAAGCCTCTCTTACCCGTTGATTCTGTGCTGAACTGATTGATGTTTTATAAGGACCTAATCGGTAGCGTTCCCAACATGTCTCATCATAGATATCAAAATCACTTAATGCTCTACCGTAGCTATCCATAACCACAGGATTAGGCGGTAAAAGTTGGTATACAAAAGGACAACCGCAGACATCATCGGATGAAAAGCCATGAAGATAACCACTTCCGGCATAATAGCCAGTCTCCATCATTGATAACGCTTGGAATGTACCGTGCCAAGGTGGGCCAAAGGCATACCATTTCGCCACTAATGCTCTATTTTCTGGTGTGGTATGACGTAACCAATAGCGTATTGCGAGGTTAGACGCGGATTGTGCAATAAAAATAAAAGGCTGACTCTCGCCAAAAATCGTTTTTAATCGATTAACTTCTCTATCAATAGTATCCACCAGCAATCGATGATCGGCTCTCCAATCATGAGCAAGGAAAAATAGATCTTGCCCTTCACGATAACCCAATGCGGTTTCAAGTACATCTTTAAGCTCTTGAGTGACAAGTGTGCTCACTAAATAAGGGACAATCGAAAAGGCATGCAATTGCTCGGTGGCTAATACGCGAGGTGAATGTTGAGCGTTGGGATGTTCATATTCATAATCACTTTTTGTAAAAACACTACGATGATCACCCCAAATAAAGGCCTGCTTTTGTCTATCAAAAAGCTTAGTGCCTAAAATTCCTGGTAAATAGATAATAGGAAGATTGGGTACTTTATCATCGAGTTGTGCTTTACGAATTTGAGCCGCAATAAGCTGAGCACGGATTAATGACCATCCTCTATTGAGTGGCATATTTTTAGCGTCCTTTTAATGGAATAAGAGTGATCGGCACATTTTCGCTACCAAGATGCGTTTTTTCGGCCTCAGTAACAGGAAAGTGAGCACGATCGTAAACCTCAAATAGTTGGCAAGGTTCATTTTGGTGATGATAAAGGCGGATCCCCTCTGCTTTAGGGCTACTTTTGGACAACATAAAGCGATGGCAACTGTTGGTGCTGATTGGGCCAATAGGCTCACCTTGTTTTGTAATAAATTGATAATAAATAGGCGAATCATTTTTTTGTTCAATATGGCAAGCCTGAACAGGACCACGGAAAGGATGGGTAATACAGATAAAATCATCAGGGATATGTTCTGATAATTTGTCAGTATTAGATCTAGCCCAAGGCAAAATAATGGACGGCTGAAAATGACAATGAGGACATTGCCCATTATCTAAGTGAGATTGTGCAATTAATCCACTTCGCTTAACTAATAAGGCATGGCATTCAGGACAATAAGAGTTTGCGCTGTCTGTATCAAACACATTTCCGACATAAACATAACGCATACCTTCGTTTAAGGCTTGCTGGCGAGCTTGCTCTAAAAAAGGAATTGATGTGCGTTCAACGTGTCGATATTGGTAATCAGGATGGAAACGAACATAGTGCAAAGGAATATCTGCATCAAGATATTTAAGCATCCAATCTGTGACTTTTTTCGCTTCTTCTAGTGAGTCATTACGTCCCGTCACGCATAAGTTAGAGACTTCAAGATGCGGACTATTTGTAGCTTTGCGTGCATCATAGACTTGTTTAATACCGTCAAGAACGGGCTGTAAACGCCCTCCTGTATGCTTACGATAAAAACTATCTAGCATTGATTTTAATGAAATACTAAAGATATCCATTACACCTAGTAATTCATCAATGGCTTTTTCGCTGATGTAAAATGCACTCTTGTACAGATTTTTTAAGCCATGTTCACGAGCAAGCTTCGCTGTGTCCATGACAAACTCATGCCAAACAATCGGATCATTATAAGTCCACGACAAAACACGAATATTATGTTTTAACGCATAATTGACCACATCTTCAGGGCTGTAATACGCCACACTGCTGTCTTGTACATAACGTGCTTGGCTGGTGCTCCAGTTTTGGCAAAAATCACAACGTAACATACAGCCAATATTACCTAACGATAAAATGCGTTCACCGGGTGCATAATGATAAACCGCTTCGGTTTCTATCGACTCTTGTGTCATGGGTACCGATTTACCGTAGTTTAGCGTCACTAAACTGCCATTCTCATTGCGTCTTAGTTTGCAAGTTCCTGTGCGACCTAAATTAATTTTACAGGCTCGTGGGCAAAGCTCACATTGAATGCGATTATTTGAAATTGGGTGCCATAAGCGCGCTGGGTTCCCTGTTTGTTGCCATTGCTTCATTCTTACCATGAGTTATTCCTTCTGATCATTACAATGATGATTATTTTCATGAAGCGGCAAAGTGGTTTTTTGTCGAATACCGGTTTGCCAGTATTTCAAAACATGACGTAGTGACCAGCAGAAAGGATGGCCTTTTGCCGGTGTATTAATTAAATAATGGCATTCGCCTTGTGGCGTTAAAGAGGAAATTAGTTTAAAACCGGGACCAAACGTATATGGCTTGATTTTAATGGTATCGTTATTCCCTATTTGAGATTGCGTTAAGAAATCTGCATTTTGTCGTGTCGCGTGAATAGTTTCACGATTACCACCTTGATAGAGATAACGTCCAGTTAATAGACGATTAAGCCACAATGGCTTTTTGATACTATGTTGGAATTCAACATAAGGGCGTTCCATTTTTTGACTGGCAATTAATGCACTGGCATAGGTTTCACGAATTAATATGGGTATCTCTTTTTCTTCAAACTGCCAACTTTGTAGATGATGTTGCAAAATATTCAAAATACTCCAGCGACAACTTGGCCAAAAATCCGTATACAGTGCGCGTGATCCTCTTTTTAATACCTTGCCTAATACCTTGTCAGTAAGATGTTGGAACCACACATCAAAAAATCGTGAGGCATTTAATTGTTGAGTATTGCCATCCCACTGAGAAAGGATTTTATCTTCAGGCACATAAGGGAGCAAAAAAGCGAGTGCTTGTTGAGCAAAAACATCTTTTTTATCATCTTGAAGTTGGCAAAATGTCTCAACAGTGTGTTTTTTTGTTTGCTGAATAAGCGCTTCAATACGCAACGCTCTTGTTGGTGGATGCCAGCGATTAGATAGCGCAGGTTTCCCATTAAAAAGAGATTCGCTATATTGATTGGCATAAAGAACATATCCCCGTTCAGGGTTATATTCGGTGGGTAAATCATCAAAAGGAACATAACCTTGCCATTGATGCAATGGTTCCGTTAGGCTCAGTATTAAACTGCCAATTTCACGATGACGCTTAGGAATATACCCCATACTCTGTAAGCCAATATCGCCGTGAATATCTGCATATCCCACCATCATGGGGGAATTTTTTACATGCTTTAACGCTTCTCTAAATGATGCCCAGTTATGACATTTTGCGAGCTGATAAAAAGTAATATCACCACTTGGATCATCTAATGCGGGCCAGCGTAGAAATAAACCATAGCCCTCCTTTTCTGACATCAATCGACCTTGTGAATACTCATAAGTCACAAAGCTCTGTTGGCGTTTTGAAGATAAACCAATGCTATGTGTTCTTTTTACTAAAGGTTCCCATCCCTGTGTGGTTTCAACCTTTTCATTTTCTAAATCAATGCGTCCCCAATATAAATCTTGGTTATCCGCCATAATGCCAACCATTCCCCACGCTGCATGGGCATTGCGTCCCACAATAATGCCCGGTGATCCTGGAAAATGTGAACCCATTACGCTTAATCCTTCATCGCTTTTTAACCGACATAACAGATTAAAACTAGGATTAACATGTCCCATATGCGGATCAGCAGCTAACATCGGTTTACCAGATGCGGTAAACAAGCCATTCACTGCAATCACGTTAGATCCCGTATCAGGTGAAGCCAGTCCTAAGTGCTGTAGGCCTTTTAACCCTTCTTTAAACGCTGCAATCACTTCAGGGTGATATTCCCCCTGCTCGTTTAAAGGTAATGGTGGAATTTGATTGCCTTCTAGGCTAAAGGTAGATAAAAGCTGTTGATGTTGAGATGTTGTTAGTCGATTCGCTAAGCGGGTATTAAATAACTCATATTGCCAAGCTGAGTTAATAAAGTATTTCAATTGCCCTAAGAGATAGCTATCTGTCGTGGTAAATTTTTCAGGTTGATAACGCAATAATAAACATTCAATAGGTCTGATTTTTAAATCATTAATAGCTTGGTTAATACCTGCAATATATGCAGTGATATGTTGAAATTGAGTCGCCTGCCAACTATCCGACGGTGCGTTTTTATCGTTAAGTTCTGCAATTTTGGCTAACTCTACTAATCCTAATCGACGTTGAAAAATGTCTGTTCTAAGGGCGCCATTTCCCATGACTTCACTTAAGCGACCACTGGCAACTCGGCGTGATAAGTCTAATTGCCACAATCGCAAATAAGCTGCACCATAACCTTGACCATAGAAAACCGCATTATCTGTATCACCCTTGATACTTAATAGTTGCTCAGTTTCAAGTGAGAGTGAAACCGCTCCCCATGGGCTGGTTAGTGTCCTTGGCTTCATTTTTGCTCCTTATTTATCAACGTCTGTTGATGAGCTATGCTGCAGATATAATCCTTAAATTCAGTTAATGGCTCTCCTGCTGTCCATCCTAATAGTTGTTCTGCCTTATAAGATGAATAGGTATAAGTGCTACCATCCATAATACCTAGTGCTTCACAAGAAAGTGGCATGGTTAGAACTAGCATAGAGAGTCTATCCATCAACCATGCTAATGGCCGCAAACTACGGCGATCTTTTGTCGGTAATGAGGGTGTTTTTTGTATTTCACTTAATAGTGTGAAAATTTCAGGCATAGAAAAAACATCACCTGTGAAAAGAACAGTTTCTTGTGGTTTATCTAAGGCCAGTAATCGCAATAATCCGTCACAAAGCCGTTCAACATGACAGAGTTGAAATGTGCTGTTTGTACTGATTTGAAAAGGAATTTTTTTATTAAAAAATGCGGATAAAGTTTGGGCTAAAACGCTATTATCACCTTGTCCAAAAACACCCCCACAAATCGCAATTTTTATCGGCATACCTTGTTGCTGGTGGTGTTCAACGAATACGTGAGCAATTTGCTTGGTTTCTTCATAATAACTGCGAAAATAACCATTGTGACGATGAGTTTCATCAAGTAATAACCCCTTTGTTTCTCCTAATGCTGCTGTTGTGCTGGTATATAAAATCTGAGAGATTTGTGCTTTTTTGGCTTCATCTAGTAAATTCAATGTGCCAGTGACATTGGTTTGATACATTTTTTGATGTTCTGAACGTGTCGGCGCAATGCCGACTCGATAATCCGCGGCTAAATGAATAATGATATCTTGCCCAATCAGCGCTTCTCGGTAGGTATTCGGTTGCAATAAATCGCCTTTCACCACCTTAATACCGTTGGGTAATGCTGGACGATAAGGATGATTTTTACGGGGTTCGCGACATAATATCGTTAATTCATCACCGAGTTCTGCAAGTTTAGCTAATAAGTAAGAGCCAATAAATCCACTAGCGCCTGTGATAAATATTTTCCGTTTATTCAATGTTGTTATCCTTCTTTATTCACAAAGAACACCAGTGCAGCCAATATAAAAAAGCCGTCATGCGTAGCTGTCATTGGCCGAGAATGCATCGTGCCAATTGGGCAATAACGAGTGAAACAGTAATTTTGCAGTGAAAGTGAAGAGAGATCGCCGTGATAAGCAAGCGTTTGTAAGCGTGCAAACCACTCTTTTTGGGCTAATTGCAAATGATGCTCCACAGAGCCAACAATCAATTGAAAGCCAAAATTAAGCCAATATTGAGGCATAAATTGAGTGTGATAAGTGACTGCCCAGCCTGATTTTGCATCATAGTGTGTTGGTTTTTCATTATTGAGTCGCTCACGAGACAGTGAATACTCATGCGCTTGTGCCATTTGTTGAAGTTTTAGATCATCAGGCAATGGCGGTAATGAGGGCAATGCGATAGAAAGTTGCTGATAGAGTTGTTCTGCACAGGTTTTATTTTCTAATAAAATAAAACGAGGTGAACTACAAACCTGCTGTCTAAACAAGCAAACATCATTTAACACCAAAGAAATATCAGGTAATGAATCACCCAAAATAGCCATCCCACTTATTTTGGGACCTAACTCAATTAATTTAATATGTGCTGGTGTGATTTGGCGATAATGCTGAATAAGCGCATCACCACCTGCTAATAAAATGGCCTCGATACCTTCAAGAACAAGCTCATCGTTTTGATTTTCACTCGACCAATTTAGAATTTCACACTGATTTTCATTTAAGCCTAAATATGCCCGTAATGGATAAAGCCATTGTGTTGATAATCGTGCTTTTATTCTGATGGGACTACCAATTAAATAGCCTGCAAGTAAGGCTTCTAATGTACCAAGGGGATCTTTTTCAGAGACTACAATTAATAATTTATTGGGCGCTCGCCAGTTTTTATTTCCTAATTCGTTAGCCACTTTTTGTGCTAATACATCGCTATAAGCCCATTGTTTCAGACGTTCAAGGCAGAATTTTTGCGTCAAAACGTCATCAGAAAATAACCAGTTTTCATTAAGGCAGTGTATTAAACACAGTTTAATGTTTGCTAAACGAACAAGTATAGCTTCTATCATTTTATCTGTGCAGCGCAAGTGCCCTCTGGTGAAGTAGCTCTTCCAATATAATGAATATAGGGTAAAGAATGACCACAAGCGCATTGTGTTCCCCATATTCCTAAATCTTGAGTTAACAGACGTTGAGAAGGCAGAGAATCAAAAAAAGGATTCTCAAGTTGAATAAATCCTGTTTTACCTTCTGGTGCCCGATCACCCGTTTCATCAATAATGGCAAAGCGAGAATAAGCTGGAATGTGGAAATGCCCTTCACTACAACTAATGTAGTGTAGAGGATGTTCTGTCATGCCATAAATATCACGAATATCAACATTAGGAGCATGTAAGGTTTCTTTTAATCCTTGGATAATATCAGGTCGTTCAAGTTGTTTTGTCATCCCTTTCCATCCTCCGCCCGTTAAGCCTTTAATCGGCGATAACAGCGTGAAGGGTTCTGGTCGGCTTAAACATAAGTGCTCAAAGAAAAGTGTTAACCCAAGAATATAAATAGGAGCCGGATCACTCGCCCAACGCTGTAATGTTGACCATGCTAGTTTTGTATCAAATTGGCCTTGTTCTGATACCGTAAAAACAAGCTCTTTAATCGGTGCGCATTGGGTAAATTTTAAGAAAGCAGTGGCAAAACCAGCATGATCGCCAGATTGAGGATCGGGCGATAACATCAGAAAATGGGCTGGGTTTGTGGATATTAAGCTATTGTGATAGAAAATCTGTGTCATTGCCGTTTCAATGCGCTTTAGGCTGACATCATCAAAGAAAACTTGCGTTTTTCCTTGTTGTCCCGTTCCTGAGCTATTTAGCCAAATGCCATTGCGATGTGTTGGTGTCGCTAAATCCATGGTTTTAAATAAATTAACGGGGATAACTGGTTGAGGCATTTTTTGCCATAGCGATTGATAATTAGCATTATATTGACGATGCCAGATATCTGCTTCATCCATAGATGCAGTAAAAAGAGCATCATCAAAACTATCAACAGCATAAGGTTGAGTAAGGTTAACTAAGCTATCAATTTTATGACACCGTTTTTCTGACATGATGTATCCTTACATTGATAATGGTTATATCAACATAGTCAGCAATTATTTTTACTTATTGAATGTAATTATTCTTAAAACAGGAAGGATGTGATTAGATTTCACCGTTCTTATGTTTTATATCACATTGTTTTATCTAGATTGAATAATCACAATCTGATAAATAAGTAGTTTTGCTTAAAAGCAAAGAGAACACTTTAAAAATAAAGTGTTCTCTTTGGTGATTATTATGTGTGGATCGCTATTTTTTGTGAACGTAGCAAAGCTTATCCATTAGCTTTTTACGAATATCATCTGAAATAAAACTGGCATTAAGAGCATCGATATTACATTGCTGAAAGTCTTTTTCGCACCAACCAAAAATATCATGTAATAATTGATATTCTTTATTTAATGAAGTGTTGGCAACCGTTCGTGCGTCGGTATTAATATTTAATTTAACGCCCTGCTTTTTTAGCTGATTAACGGGATGTTGGCCTATTTGCTCATAGATATTGCAGATAATATTACAGCTTGGGCAAACCTCTAATAATATATTTTGAGATTTAAGCCTATTAATAACTTCGCTATCCTCAATACTTCTTACACCATGACCAATTCGAGTAACATGCAGTTTATCCAATGTTTCGGTGACACTTTCAGCGCCTTTTGCTTCTCCTGCATGAGCAATTAAATTACCTCCTGCTTTTTTAACATAATCAAAAGCAGCGATATGATTATCTAAAGGGAAACGGGCCTCATCAGCGGCTAAATCAAGTGCAACCACGCCTTTATTAAGGTATTCAACAACCAGATTAGCGGTTTGCTGGCTTTCTATCGCACTAAAATGACGTAATGTGCATAAAATCAATCCCGCTTTAATATTATATTTTTGAGATGCTTCCTTCATTGCTGAAATAACAACTTCAACAATATCTTTATCTGTTAAACCTTGTTTGGTGTGTAATAACGGAGCAAAACGGATTTCAACATAAATAACATTATCTGCTTTCAACTGATGAAATAGATCATCAACAGCCAGTGTAATTGCTGATTTAGTCTGCAAAAGATCAATTTGAGGCGTGACTTTACTTAAAAAATCACCCAAATCAAAACAAGGTTTATGAGCAACAAATTGCTGATTAAACTTATCAAAGCTTATCGTTGGATCTAACTGTTTAATATAAAAATAGCTTAAACAGGTATCTAAATGCACATGAAGCTCGATTTTAGGCAATAAACGGGGATTGAATGTCATTAATATAATCTCTAAATATTAGGAATATCATGATAGTAATAATCTCCACCAGCCTAAAAAAGGACATATGTCCTTTTTTGCAAAGTATGCTATTTTCGATAATAAATTGAAGCCGTAATTGTGGAAGGAAAATAAAAGTGAAAGTAGTTAATAATGAAAAAAAACGTAACGCTTTTATTTTAAAGCATCAGCTTGATACTTATTTATCTGATACTTTATTGTCTTCTCTGCGGTTAATGGAAGTGAAAACAGGTGAGTATTTAATTACACAAAATTGCCAAGCAACACATTTATACTGCTTAGTGGAAGGGAAATTACAAATTGAACGCTATGAAATAAACGGTGAGCATGTGGTTTTTTCTTTTGAACAAGCTTTCTGTGTTATTGGTGATTTAGAGCTTTTTTCAACCAAAGATGAAATGATCTTTAGTACTGTACAAGCCTTAGTTCCTTCCTATTTATTAGCATTACCTCTTTCCATAATCAGACAAAAAGCATTACAAGATGCTAATTTTCTCACCTTTATTTGCCAGCAATTAAGCCAAAAACTTTATCAATCTTCATTAAGACACTCTCAGTCACCCTATTCTTCAGAATTTAAACTACGCCGATATTTATTTTTTAAAACACAACAAGAAGGAGTCTCTTTTCAATTAGAAAAAAGAGACTCATTAGCGGCAATGCTTGGGATCTCAACCAGACAATTAAACCGCGCTTTAGCTCATTTAGTCAGTATTAAGGCGATTAAATTAAAGAGCAAATCGATAACGGTGTTGGACGAAGAGTTATTGTCTCAGCTTAATGGCTTAGTTTAATAAACGTTTTATTGATAAACAATTTCAAGATCTAATGTAGCATTTGCTGTCCCAGGGAAAACGTCTTTTTCCATTTGTTTGTAATAACCCCTAAAATTTAAAGTTACTTCACCTTCATTTTGGGTGGCGCTAATCACGGTATTACGTTTATTTAATTCTAATGTAGACCAATTACTGCCATTTACACTGTATTGTGTTTCAACACCAACTCCTTTGGCATTATCAGATGAAGGATTTAATGCCAAAACAGTATTGTCGCCAGAAAAGGCAGTTCCTCTAGGATTTAAAATAACGGGCAAACCTTCAGGACACTCTAGGGTTATATTCCAGTCTATTTTTTCGCTTGTTGAATGTATCTGTTCGCCAAATCCGTTGTTACTTAAGGAAATATGCCCAAGGTTAACCTCTTTGATTTTTGATGACTCTAATATGCAGGTACTAGCTTGCACCTTTCCTTTAATATCAAATAAGGTGTCATAACTTATTACTTGTGAAGAAAATAATAAGGAAGAGACAAAAAGGATTATGGATTGGATTGGTTTCATCATTATTCCTTAATTACTTTGCACAACAAAGGTAATTGAAGCATTAGCTTTGCCCGGCGTTGCCGTATTTTCTAACTGTTTATAACGAGCTCTTAATTTCAATTTATTAATACCATTGGTAACTTCTTTCGAGCTTAATAACACACTTAACTCATTGGCATTTTTAGCTTCCCAGTGGTTGCGCTCTGGAGAATAGGCTTCAATTTGAATAGCCATTCCTGAGGCAGCATTGGCGATATCGTCAAGCTTAAATAAGTTTTTATCTGATGCAGGTGCTCCTTGTAATGAACCTACCACTTGACTACTTTGCATTTTACAATTAAAGACTAATTCAAATTCAACCCAATCAGTTGTACTGCCCGCAGAGAAATTATTGCCATTTCCTGTTAATAACCAAGTACCTAATTCGACATTTAAATTATTTGTTTCAATGCTACAAGCCGCCGCTTTTATCGAACCCGTATAATTGACTTTAACGCTATCACTAGCAAAGACAGAGAAAGAAAAGAATACTAATGCGAATAAAATGCACTGAATAACACTCTTTTTTAAAATTGATTTATTTTTCACGATAGTTCCTTCTAAATTAGCGATAAACTAACGTTACAGTGACTTTAGCATTGCCATCAGACGCCTTGACATTGTCAGATAATTTTACGTATTTAAAATCAAAATCTTTATTTATCACTTCTTTCTTATTGGTTGTTTTCGCAAAAGAATATTGATAATTACCCGGTGTTTTTCTATCGCCACCGAGTTTTAAAGCTTCAGAGCTTCCTGATTCAAACATCTGCACACCAAAGCCGGGGTTATTGCTCTGATTTTCTAAATAAATAATATCTGAGCCAATATTATTTGGGTTGTTATTATCAGCAATCGTGTAATCAACAATCATATTTTCAGGGCATTCAACCGTCATTGATTGTTGTGCATAACCAAAATTATCACCAATACCCAATTTGCGTATTGCCGCCAGCTCATGAGTCCCTAAATCAACGGTTTCACGTTTGGTTTTTACTTCACAACTGCTCTCTTTCCACGTCACAGCAGGTGAACTTCGTACAATTAAACCCACCCCCATAACCAAAGATGTTGTTCCTCGAGTACATTGAAAGTTTAATGATTCTAAATTTATTCTATTAGATGTACTTTTATTTATTTCGCCAGATACCGTCTTTACAAAGGCAATTTTCATTTCTAAATAAAGCTTTACGGTATTATCTTTTGTCTCACGATAGGTTTCAGCAGAAGTAATGGGATACCACTGTGATGTTCCTTGTTGACGATATCCCATAATATAACCGATGCCATCTATGTTGGTTTTAAAAACAGGATAAGATTGTGAATCTTCGCGTATTGCAGAAATACCTGATAAATTTGTTGTGATCTTTGTTACATAGTTATATTTGCCAGGTGTAAACGCCTCGCATAAATTTTCATCAGAGCTTGCGCTGAATGTTTGCCAACCATTACCTAAAAGAGAGCCTGATGGTTTTTTTTGAGCTATATCATCAATAATAAAATTATTAATACCGAGGTAAAAAGTACCATCACTTAATGCCTGAGATGAAAACAAGGTTAAAGAAGTAGCAATAATAAATTGTTTAATATTCATAATGAAGATCCTCTTAATTAACGGCAATTAACAGTTAAGGTTGGCAAATGCTGTTTTAATTGCTCTGCCGTTAAATGATAATCTGCAATACATTGATCTTGCGTGTTTTTGCCCCATGACACGGTAAGCTGTCCTTTTTCTGGCATTCCACTGAGATAGACATCCCCATTCTCATCGGCAATACCTGTACTTACCTCTTGTTCATTGGTTTGTTGTGATAATTGAGCTAAAGCACCAAATGGAACAGGTTTACCGTTGTTAATAACGGTAAATAACACGCGATATCCCACATGAGTTTGATAATCAGCAAGCATAGCGGCTCCCTTCGTTGGGATAAGCGTGACGGTATTATTCTTTAATTCAACGTTGTCAGGTAATGAGCTGATATCTAATGTAATTTCATTCTTAGAATATGCGTTTAAATAAGGTACGATGGCATAGCCTCGCCAATCGGTGGAAACACCTGTGCGATTTTGAATTTGCACATTTTTGGCATCTGGTGCTCTAACAATGGCGAACGAATCATAAATAGGTTGTGACAGTGTCACGCCATAAGGATGAGCAACCACAGCACCTGTTAATCCATAATTAGCTCGTTGTGAATGTTTGTCATAACCATAGCCTACATTAGCGACACCATAACTTGCGCGATAAGAAGCAGATGCATTACCACTAGCATTATTTTCTTTATTGCCATAAGACTGCTGGACTGAATAATTTAGGTTATTGTTCTCAAGTAAACTGCCACTAATACCGGCCATCATGTCAGCATTACCGTTATTATCTGTTGTTACACTGCTGTTTAATGACGTGTAACTTCCCGCCATGCTATCCAAAGGTATAGAAACAGAGAACGCAAATCGATTATCTGACTTACGCTGATTAGGTGTGCTTGAATAGCTATAATTTAAATTATAAGAAATTCCGCCCATATTATTACTATAGCCAGAGCTTATGGAGCGCTCTTTTCCTGAACGATCCCAATAATCTTGCTGATAGGTAGAAAAATAAATACTACCGTAGTCATTTAAAGACTGGCTCAATGTTATCTGAAAGCGATTCTTTTTATTGTCATGATGTAACTCATCGCTGTAATGGTTATTGGCTTCAGTAAAGCTGTAATAACCTTCTGTTGAATAGCGATAATTAGCCAATGTGACAGAGGTTCCCGTTGTCATCATATTTTTAGAGTATTGGAAGCGATAAGACTGCCCACTATTATTATTTTTACCTGCTAAGTTTTGAGTATTCGCATGGGTAATATCTGTTGAGAACGCCCCTAAACTACCTAAGTTAACACCAACACCAGCAACATAAGATTGATGATCTTTTGAGAGCAATACGCCTGTATAACCTGTAACACCTTTAGGTAAACCATAAATGGCCGTACCTTGCACAAATTCTGGCTCTTTGGCGTTGTCAGCATTAGATTTAAATTTTCCCCCTGTGAGTGAATATTTAAATTGCCCCTCACGTTGCATAATGGCAATTGATGAAAATGGCACAACAAAAGAGCGCTCTGTACCATCCGCTTCTTTAATTAGCACCGTTAAGTCACCGCTAGTTCCTGTTGAATAGAGATCATCAATTTCAAAAGCACCTGGCGCGACATAAGCTTGGTAAATTACATAATTATTTTGTTTGATGGTAATTTCTGCATTACTTTGTGCAATACCACGGATCACCGGAGCAAAACCACGCATTGAGCTTGGTAACATTGCCTCATCACTTTGTAATTGAATGCCTCGAAATTGAAAGCTGTCAAATACGTCACTTGGTGTTGAGGTATCACCCATAATTAATTGTGATTTTAGGTTATTAATCCCTCTCTCTAAGCTCGTTTCGATGCTTTTCCACTCTCTACCTGCTGAACTTTCGCTAAAAGTTGAATAGTTTTTTAAGCGCCAAGGGCCTAAATTTGCACTACTGCGAAAGTTTACATAGTGATTATTAGTGTCTTGACCTCCTGTACGGCTCCAGTTATTTGAACCGCTATAGTAGTAATTTAAAACTAATGCTGGTAACCCATTTTCCCATTTACTACTTGGAATTGTTCCCGGTACTATTTTTTCCATCGCAATTTGGGGGATAGAAAACATTAATTTTTGCTGATTTAATGCTAATTCTGTTTTTGCATCAGCAATATAATCGCTGATATCAGTAATTTCGTGTGTTGGTGCTAATGAAGCCAAATCAGAAATAGAATCAACTTTGATACCCCAATCATTTAAATCTTCTTTTTTTAATACAGGCATTAATTGACCTGTTTTTTCATTACTAATAAATGTAATGTTTTTTGCATCAACAACAATATTATTAATAATAATATCGACGTGATAATTTCCAGCTAATTGCCCTCCAGGTTTGGAGAATTGGTCAAGGCTTTCTATATCTGCAATGTTCTGTCCATCAATAATACTTAATGAATTTGGACTAAAATAGTCATTTGCAATGGAATAATTCGCTGTTGCTCCAACAATAATAATAGTAGCAATAGCTTGAGATATTCTTTTTAATTGAAATGTAAATAATCCATTATGCGAAGAGATAATGTATTTATTACAATTTTTTTCTGTTTTTTTGTGATTTGTAATAAGGCGCATAATGAATAATCATCCAATTATTATTTCAATGTTTGTGTTTTATTATCCGTGATTGAACCGTGATCGTTAACTGCATTCCATGTCACTTGGTTGGCTTGAATACCAGAGATATTCCACGAGGCTTCAGCCATTGGAGGTACCATGCCTGGGTTATCTAATTCTTTATTACCTACGACTAATTGACCAAATGAAACATAATAAGGTGTTGGATTTTTAGCTTTTAATTGGTCGCCTTGTTTTTCAAACGTTAAGGTTTCATAAGCTGTCGCCGCCGCTGATTTCGATAAGTTTGCAGGTCTATAAATAAGCTTAATTTTATTATTAACAGAAATAGTCAAATTATTGACAGCATTAGGATCTGTTGGTGGAATAGATTTTATATTTAACCAATAAACAGATTCTTTATTTGTTGATAAACGAGGATCTGTTAATACAATACGCACTGCATTTGCTGATTCTGCTTCAATTCTAAATAAAGGTGGTGTTACTGAAAATGGCGGTTTAGTTGAGTCATTATTATCAAAATTTTCAATCCATGATTGAACTAGATAAGGTATTTTTTCATTATTTCTAACGGAGATTGATGCCTCTTTTTTGTCACCTTCATAAATAACACGAGTACCACCTAATACTACACTCGCATTAGCATTAATAGTAACTATGCTTAAAAGTGATAAGGCAATAATTGATTTTTTCATTTATATTTCCTTTGAAAAAAAGAGGGAACCTACGTTCCCCTTTGACGTAAATATGGGGTAATTAAATATAGAGTAATAAATTATTGAGTATATTTAATTGTCACAGTAACATCCGCATTAGCATTTCCTGGTGATACTTCTTCTGCCGTGGTTACATAACGCGCATAATATGTTTTTTGACCTTGATTACCTTTTAGTGTAATACCTTCTGCTTCAGTATTTGGCGTGAAATAAGTCTCACTGTTAGGATCACCTAAAAGACCAATACCAACACCTTTTGCGTCACTTACTTTATATAAGCTAGGGTTTTCATTATCTTCAGTTCCTTCAAATGTCACTCGTGCGGTTCCTAATGTTGCAGGGCAACCACTTAAGCCGATGGTAAATGGCATTGCTTCTGTTTTTTCACCTACAGTATTAAAGGTATTTGTTAACCAAGTGCCTAATTGGACCGTGCCTTCATTTTGATTTTGGTTATTAGTTTCAACTGTGCAAGTTGAATCAATAAATTGACCTTTAAAATGAATAACACCAGTTGTGTTACCATCAGCAGGTGCTGCATTTGCAATACCAGAAAATGAAGCTGCAATAATAGATGTGATTAAAAGTGTTTTAGAAAAAGTCATAAGTTTTCTCGTTAAATTAAATAATGTTTATTTATTTAGTCGGCAATATTTCGAAGATTTAAACATTAAATATGTGCCGGCATGTTCAACTCGAAGAAATTATATTTACTTTTCCTTATGAGATCTACATTGCAATACCTTTTCAAAAATTTGCTGTAGTTTGAAATATTAAATTTTTAAATATCATTTTTGTACTTTGTTTTTGGTGATTTAGTCTGATTTTTAACTTACATATAATATTAAAATCTGATAATAAGCATCTTGTGAGTGCTTGATATAATGTTCGAAATTGTAACGTAAAATTTCAGAGGACATAGAATTTAACGCTTTCTTAGGATTTATCCTTATATTAGATAAATAATATAAATGTTTGATCACGCGCAGTATAAAATTTAGGCTCTACGTATAAATCGCTAGTATTAATAAAATAAAAGTTAATAACCTGTATTACAGATTAATTTTATTTAAATAAAGCGATGGTGCAAAGAAATGATATTATTCATTGTGGCTAAAGAGTTAATGACTCTGTTGTAATCAAGCTTTAAACACGGTGGTTATAATGGAATGTTAAACTTAAAAATGAGAATGGGGAGTATCATGAGAAAACAATATAAGAAGATGGCCACTTATTTTTCGTTTTTATTTATTGTTTCGGCATTGGGTGCCTACTATTGGCTTAAACTACCCTATTCTTTTTCTTATCAGCGTCAACTGGCTACTAATTTTATTAGTAATATCAATAATGAAGAATATGAACAGGCATTTAATCTGACACAACGAAACATGTACACAGGGAAAACATTAGAAGAGTTTAAAGCTAAAGCGATAAGAGAAATCCCTGCTTCTGGATATCAGTTTGCTTATAGTTTTCCAAAACAAACAAATGGAAACCGACTACGTCGTTGGTTTAATGGCACTGAAGTCGAAATGCAGGATATCAATATCGAATTTAAAGGCCCCACTGATCTTAGGATCACGCTAAGGCATACTGGCGATGACAAATGGGAAGTTTTTTATATTACAAGTCATGCTGGATAATAACGCTTCATCTCTATTTTTATTCAGCCCATTTTATTGCCACTTCCACGGCTTTCTTGTACTCTGCACCGCTTCTTACCTTGAAATTAATAATACGTATTTGAGAAAATCATGACAGGACATATTTCTAAAGATCCACTACATGGCGTCACTCTTGAAATGCAGGTAAATGCGCTGGTGGCTAAATATGGTTGGGCTAAATTAGGTCAACTTATCAAGATTAACTGCTTTAGAAGTGATCCTAGCGTGAAATCAAGTTTGAAATTTTTGCGCAGAACTCCTTGGGCACGCGCTGAAGTAGAAGCGCTCTATCTCGATTCTCTTGAAGCTGATATTGATGATGTGATTGAAGTGATCGACCATCCTGATTGTGATCCTTGGGCGAATAGCCGTCGAAAGTAAAATATCTAGAATCGATAAAATAGTACTGAAGATATTACTCTCACTCATCCCTAAACTCTTTTGGCGTCATACCAAATTCTTTTTTAAAGATAGAGTAAAAGTATTGCAATGACGGATAGCCACACATCACGGAAATTTCTTGAATTGCGAGTGTTGTCGTGGCTAATAAATTTTGAGCGCGTTTGAGTTTTTCTTCATAAATAACAGTATGAATTGTCTTGCCAATTTCCTTTTTAAACCGTTGCTCTAAATTAGAACGCGACATATTAACTGCATCTAAAACTTGCTCTGTTTTTATCCCTTTACAGGCATTGTAATAAATATAATGCATAGCTTGAACAACAGTGGGATCGTTAAATGAGTGAAAATCAGTTGAGCGCCGTTCAACAATTTTAACGGGGGGAACTAATATTCTTTGCTGTTTATCTGTTACATGCCCTTCTAGGGTTTGATGTAATAATTTTGCAGCTAAATATCCCATTTGCCGTGAACCTTGCACAACAGAAGATAATGCAATGCGGGATAAATAGCGTGTCATATCTTCATCATCAATTCCGATAATGCTTATTTCTTCAGGCACATTAATATTTAAATTATCGCAAACTTGCAATAAATGACGCGCTCTTGCATCAGTGACCGCAATAATCCCTGTTTGTGGCGGTAAAGTTTGTATCCAATCAGATAAACGATTCTGTGCGTGTTGCCAATTTTCTTGGGTAATATCCATGCCGTTATAAACAATGCCTGGATATTTTTCACTGGTGACTAATTGACGAAAAGCGTGCTCTCGTTCATTAGACCAATGGGGATGATCTTTTGCGGGTAAACCATAAAAAGCAAAATGCTTAAGCCCTTTCTGTTTTAAATGCAAAAAGGCTTGCTGAACTAATTCATAATTATCAGTGGCGATATAAGGTACTGGCGGGTAATTTTTTTCTTGGTGATAAGAGCCACCTACACCAATTACCGCTAACGATGATTGGCTTAAATGCTTAGCAATAATTGGATCGTCAAAATCTGCAATAATACCGTCACAAACCCAGTGATTAATATTATCCAGTCGAGTACGAAAATCTTCTTCAATAAAGACATCCCAATGGCACTGTGATGCCTGAAGGTATTCTCCAACCCCCTCAACTACTTGACGGTCGTACACTTTATTAGCATTGAATAACAGCACAATACGAAAGTATGTATCTTTTTTCATTTTTGTTTACCTATTCCCCAAGGCTGGCATTAAACCATAGCTTTAGATTTGTAAGAACTTGCTTTCATCGCTATGTGATTACTATCACACAAGCCAAATTTCGTAATAGCAAAGTAAAAAATAGGAATAACCAATGTTAAGAACAACGAGTATTTTGTTTTTAAACACGATTGCCGAGGAGATTTTTCATGTATCAGAATAACTTTAATAAATTAATTTCTAGGCAAAATACCTATAGCGCAAAATGGTGTAATAGTAACGCCAATGTTATTCCATTATCTGTTGCAGATATGGAAATTGCTGCACCTGATTTTATTACAAACAAACTTGCTGAATTTAATCACAAGGGAATTTATGGTTATACCGATCTTAGCCATGATTGGAATAATGTTGCCGCTAATTGGTTTAAAAGCCAATATCAATGGATAGTTGCCCCTGAGACGATTGTATTTTGTCCTCGTGTTATACAAGCGGTTTCACTTTATATCCAGAATTTCACACAAATAGGCGATAAAGTCACAACGCTGTCTCCGGCTTATCATCCTATTAGTAATGCTGTTTGTGTAAATAACCGCGAGTTATTAGAAAGCCCATTAATTTATCGTGACGGTTATTATGAAATTGATTTTGACGATCTAGAAAATAAGTTTAAACAGTCGGTCTGTTTTATGTTGCTCTCACCACACAATCCAACAGGTACGGTATGGCAACAAACTGACTTAATAAAAATAGCAAAGCTTGCACAAAAATATCACGTTTTTATTATTTCTGATGATGTGCACGCAGATTTTGTTTTTGATGATGCTCTCTATCACCCTATTTCATCTTTAAACACCTATGTAGAACAGCACTCTTTTATTTGTACATCTCCAGCTAAAACTTTCAATTTAGCAGGACTAGAGATAGCGAATATTGTGATTGCTAACCCTGAATATCGTGAAAAATTTAAACAGTGTTTGATTGCCGCTGGTATTCATAATCCAGGATATTTTTCTGTTCCCGCTTTTTTACAAGCCTATACCTTACAAGGCCAACAATGGGTTGGTGAATTAAAAACGTACCTTGCTGATAACCGACGTTGGGTAAAGGAACAATGTGAACGTCACTTTCCCGATTGGGTTATCACACAAAGTCATGGCACCTACATGCTATGGGTTAATTACCAAAAAATGCAGTTAACCGAAGAACAACTAAAACATTGGTTTGTTTCATTAGCCGAAGTGGAAATGAGTTGGGGGCGTGGTTTTGGTGCGGTTGGGGATGGTTTTTTCCGCATTAATATCGCGACACCTCGTTCAATATTAGAAACCGTTTTCACTCGGCTTATTCGTACCTTACCTCACGCCAGTTTGGAATAAATTACAATGAAAACGCAAACGATAAACAGCCCAAGAACGCCTACGCTTCTTGAATCGCTCTTTCCTATTCTCACTATGGTGGTGTTATTAGGAGGAGGCTATGCCGCTTTTGATTTACCACCAGAACCATTAATGGTGCTTTCGACTGTTGTGGCTGCACTGTTAGTAAAACGGTTGGGATATCGCTATGACGAAATCTTAACAGCTATCTCACAAAAGATTGCTAAAACTATGCCAGCATTGCTGATTTTAATCAGTGTGGGCTTGTTAATAGGCACATGGATGATTGGTGGCACCATTCCACTGATGATCTATTACGGCTTGAAAATGATCAGCCCAGAAATGCTATATGTTACAGCGTTATTGGTCACGTCATTGGTGTCGGTCTGTACAGGAACATCATGGGGTTCTGCTGGAACCATCGGTGTTGCATTTATGGGCGTTGCAGTGGGCATGGAAGCAAACCTTGCAGCTACAGCGGGTGCCGTAGTTGCTGGGGCTTATTTTGGTGACAAGCTTTCACCATTATCAGGTGATACTAACCTTGCCGCAATGGCAGCAAGGATCGACCTTTATCAACATATTTGGCACTTACTTTATACCACACTGCCTTCGCTGATTTTAACGGCGATTGTGATGACGGTTTATGGCATGAATGGCGATTTAGCGGGTCAAGGTGTGCCAGAAAAAGTGACATTAATTACTAATGGTCTTGAGAATGTTTATAACTTCAATCTTATTCTTCTCATTCCAGTATTAGTGATTTTATATGGTTCAGTAACGAAAAAACCCACTATCCCAGTGATGTTAGCTTCTGCCGCAATTGCGATGCTTAACGCTTATCTTATTCAAGGTTTTGGTTTACATGACATCGTAAAAAGTGCGGTTGATGGTTTCAACGTCTCGATGATCCAAGGTAAAGAAGTTCCTGAATTGTTAGGTAATTTGCTAAATCGTGGTGGCATGAACTCCATGATGAGCACTCTGCTTATCTGTTTCTGCGCCCTCTCTTTTGCTGGTACTTTATCGCTAAGTGGCGCATTAGAAGTGATTGTCCATGCATTGTTAAAAATGGTGCACTCAACAGGTTCAATGATCTTAGCCACAATTGCCTGCGGACTAACCATGATTGGCGTGACCTGTAATGGACAAATCTCAATCCTTATTCCTATTGAAATGTTACGTGGTGCCTATATTGAACGAGGCTTACATCCTAAAAATCTGGCGCGTACTGTAGAAGACTCCGCCACTATCTTTGAACCTATTTTACCGTGGACTGCTGCAGGCGCTTATATGGCGGGTACGTTAGGTGTTGCAACCTTAAGTTACTTACCTTGGGCTGTATTGTGCTGGAGTGGCATCTTCTTTGCCATGCTGTGGGGTTTTACGGGCTTTGGCATTGCCAAATTAACACCAGAAGAGCAGGAAGAAATGACTGCTGAGCTTGGATCACATTCAGAATTACAACTTGATACTAAATAAGGACGGTTCCATGTCTTACTTTAATAAAATTGAACAAATTCAATATGAAGGCACAACAAGCGATAACCCATTAGCATTTCGTTACTATAACCCTGATGAGATTATTTTGGGTAAACGAATGGAAGATCACCTAAGATTCGCAGCTTGTTATTGGCATAACTTCTGCTGGAATGGTTCTGATATGTTCGGTATCGGCACTTTTGATAGACCGTGGCAAACACCTGGTGAAGCTTTAGAGCAAGCTAAGCGTAAAGCAGATGTGGCCTTTGAGTTCTTTCATAAGCTCAATGTTCCTTTCTACTGTTTTCATGATGTCGATGTAATTTCTGAAGGGAATAGCATCAATGAATATATTTCTAACATGGCGGCGATCACCGACGTATTAGCGAAAAAACAAGAAGAAACTAACGTTAAGTTATTATGGGGAACTGCAAACTGCTTCACTAATCCTCGTTATGGCGCAGGTGCTGCAACAAACCCTGATCCTGATGTTTTTGCATGGGCCGCAACACAAGTGTGTGAAGCGATGAAAGCGACAAAAGCGCTGGGTGGCGAAAACTATGTATTATGGGGTGGACGCGAAGGCTATGAAACGCTATTAAATACTGATTTACGCCAAGAAAGAGAGCAAATTGGCCGCTTTATGCAGATGGTGGTTGAGCACAAACACAAAATTGGTTTCCAAGGCACATTATTGATTGAGCCAAAACCTCAAGAGCCAACAAAACATCAATATGATTATGACACTGCAACCGTTTATGGCTTCTTAAAGCAGTTTGGTCTTGAAAAAGAAGTGAAAGTAAACATTGAAGCAAACCACGCAACATTAGCAGGACATAGCTTCCACCATGAGATTGCAACTGCGATTGCGTTAGGCATTTTAGGCTCAGTTGATGCTAACCGTGGTGATCCGCAATTAGGTTGGGATACAGACCAATTCCCAAATAGTGTAGAAGAAAATGCACTAGTCATGTATGAAATTCTTAAATCTGGTGGCTTTACTACAGGTGGATTAAACTTTGATGCTAAAGTTCGTCGCCAAAGCAATGATAAATATGACCTATTCTACGGGCATATTTCAGGAATGGACACAATGGCAATGGCATTACGCATTGCGGCAAGAATGATCCAAGATGGTGGCCTTGATAAATTCACGGCACAGCGCTATTCAGGTTGGAGTGCTGAATTTGGCCAAAATATCTTACAAGGTAAATTAAGCCTTGAAGATGTGGCGAAATACGCACAAAGCAATACATTAGCGCCACAGTTACAAAGTGGACGTCAAGAAATGCTAGAAAGTTTAGTGAATCGCTATATTTTTGGTTAATGGCATAAACGTAATAACACAGCGGGTTTTCCGCTGTGTTTATTAATTAGATACAGGTCATGAGGTAATTTCATGTATTTAGGGCTAGATTTAGGCACTTCAAGCGTTAAAGCGATCATCATGAATGAGCAAGGCGATGTTATTGCCAGCCATTCTGTTTCTTTAGCAATATCACGCCCTCACCCTCAATGGTCAGAACAAGATCCACTGCAATGGTGGCAAGCAACGGAAGAAGCTATTCTCCAGCTTGGTCGCAATTATCCGATGGAACAAATAGAGGCAATTGGATTAAGCGGACAAATGCATGGAGCCGTTTTACTTGATGCTCAACAAGTCGTTTTACGCCCTGCGATCTTATGGAACGATGGCCGTAGTTTTAAACAGTGTCAGATGCTTGAGGCTAAATATCCTCAGTTTAAAAAAATCACTGGTAACTTAGTTATGCCCGGCTTTACGGCACCAAAACTACAATGGGTTGCTGAAAACGAGCTTGAAAATTTTCAACGTATTGCGCATGTTTTATTACCGAAAGATTTTTTACGTTGGAAGATGAGTGGTAATTTTGCCAGTGATATGTCGGATGCCGCCGGTACGCTTTGGTTGGATATGCAAAAGCGTGACTGGAGTGATGAACTTTTAGGTGCAACAGGCTTAACGCGTCGGCAGATGCCAACATTGTTTGAAGGTAATCAAATCACCGGTTATCTATTAGCTGATGTGGCTAAAAAATGGCAAATGAAGCAAGTACCTATTATTGCGGGTGGCGGTGATAATGCTGCGGGGGCAATCGGTGTTGGCGTTTACCAACCCGGTCAGGCGATGCTCTCTTTAGGTACTTCTGGTGTTTATTTTGTTGTTAGCGAAAAATTTCTCCAAAATAGTGACGATGCAGTACACAGTTTTTGTCACGCATTACCCAATACTTGGCATTTAATGTCAGTGATGTTAAGTGCAGCATCATGTCTTGATTGGGTGTGTCAATTGACAGGAATTGAGAGTGTGAGTGCGATGTTTGAAGAGATTGAACACGCTACTTTTGCTGATAGCCCTCTACTCTTTTTACCTTATCTTTCAGGTGAACGGACGCCTTATAACAACCCTAATGCCAAAGGTGTTTTTTGGGGATTAACTCATGAACATCAACGTGCTGACTTATGCCTAGCTGTTCTTGAAGGTGTAAGTTTTGCATTACGACAAGGGATTGAAGTTGCTGATAATGCTGGGCAATTAGCGGATAACATTACGTTAATTGGTGGTGGTGCAAGAAGCGAATATTGGCGACAACTTCTGGCAGATATTACAGGAAAAACCCTTGATTATCGCCAAGGTGGTGATGTTGGCCCTGCACTTGGTGCAGCAAGACTGGCACAATTAGCAGTAAACCCTACTCATTCATCACAAGTAATTCTTTCTCAACCTAAGCTTGAAAAACGCCATACACCCAATTTAGAAAAACATAAAACATACGAAAAAAAATATCATGCTTTTAAAAAGCTATATTCATTGATTGATACGATGGAAATATAGCAATATTGCGTCAATATCAGGGTAATACTTAAAACCACTCAATAAAGAGTGGTTTTATTTTTCACTTACAGTTGTAAGATAAGATGCACTATGAGATCTCTCTATATTGAAAACATAATAGATAAGAAGGCAAAATGAAAAAATTAGGTTTAGTTATCATCGGAGTATCATTGCTAACGGGTTGTATGACTAAATCTCTATGGAACAATAATCCTGTTTCAGATTTTACTTATCATTATGAAGAAGAATATAAAGATGTAATTACTGAAGTAGTTAAATTGGAATTAAAAGAAGATAAAGAGCCATTAGTTATACGAGATGGTAGCGCTATTTCACTTAGAGGGATGTCACTAGCGAGTAAAACCCGAATTTATAATATCTCTTATGGTGATTACCCATTAAAAGTTATCTATAAATATATGCCAAAAATGAAATTTAGCGCCAGAATAGCATCTCAAGGTGCCGTTCCTTTTGAAATTCAAAATAGACACGTTAATAAAGGCGATAATATTTTAGCTTCTGATATTCAAGGTGTTTTCTTATTTTCAATCAATCCTGAAGTAAAACTACTGGAAAGTGAAATAAAAGAGCTAGAACAGGCTCATTTTAAAAAAGAGTGCAAAGCACAAGATGGTAGCTTGCAGTGGTGTATTGATTTTTGGATCAATGCCAATGTTTTTGAACGTAACCAAACGAGATATGTGGTTATCGTAGAAAAAGTGTTACCTAAACCTATTAATATTGCTCTTTATGATTTAAAAGGCACACCAAAACTGGCTCCATTAGGCGCTTTATTGGGTGTTGTTGTTCAGAGTGCAGGGAATTAATTTTTTGGAAGGGTTATGATCCGGCTAAATATTTTTTCCATTGGCACGTAATTAATATTTACTCCATCGATATTAGCCTGAATCCATTCTTCTGGTTCAATATTTTTCCAATTTAAATCATAACCTGCAGCTAACGATAGGTGCTCAAAAAATAGCCGCTGAACTCTTCCGTTACCTTCTCTAAAAGGATGGATCATATTGAACTCAATATAATACTCAGCAAGTTTTTTACAGAAATCGTGTCGTTTTAGATTAATTAGCCAGTTTTCTTTTTCTAGTTGTAAAAATAATTTATTCACTTCGATAGCAATTCTTGTATTGGTACAAAATCGTGTTCCTCCTTTAGATATATCAATTGTTCGGATTTTTCCCGCCCAATCATAGAGTTCAGAGAAAAGTTGATAATGTATATAACAAAGGTAATCTAAATTATAAGGAGGAAGGAAAAATCTAATATTTTTAATTGTAATGGCAGTAATTTCTCTTTCTGCTTCCTCTAGGAGTTCAATATTTTTTATGTTTAATTTGTTTTTTAAGGTACTTGAGCCAGAATAACAATAATGGTCGTGGATGACGTCATATTTGTCCATATGTTATCCTTGATAATACTTTGCTAGAATTTTTTCTAAACTTGTTGATTCATCAGGAATTTTTATATCTAACCCCTCTAATCTTGAACTATCACAAAATTTCTCTAATTTATATTTTTCATAATATTCGTAGGGATCAAAACTATTTAAAACAGGTAATTTCTTTAATTTGTCTATTTTTACTTCTAACGCCTTCCAACTCTTTGCTTTAATTGTAAATCCCAGTTTTCCTGATAGTTGTTTTTTAGTATCTAAAAAAGATCCCATTTTATAATTTAATGAATCACCTGAATTTAACCAAAGAATAAAGTCATTAATTGACATTATAGTTTTGTATAATGAAATCCAATCTGTAACTATAATTTTTGTATCAAGTTCATTTTCGATAATTTTGACGAGCTCATTAAAAGAACCTAATAATTTTAAATCCTCTATATTATTAGTTTTTAAAATATTTTTAATATACATGTTCAAAGCTCTCATTCTCTAAAATTTACTGATATATTCATCATACTATATCGTGTTTTTTTATTTAACAATAGTAATTGAAAATACGACTTTCAAGGTAATTCCTTGCTAGTAATAGGGCTTACTAGCAAGGAAAAAATTAACGATACCCGCTACGATGGTTTTTGGCTGACCAACTATAAGTTTCATCACTAGGGGCTAATTTCTGTTTTTTCTTGAGGGCTTGTGCTTTTTTGGTGGCTTTTTCAACTTCGAGGGAGATTTCGGTAATAATGGAGTCTTTGGTTCTGTTCATTTCAGCATTAGTTAATTCACGTCCGAACTTCTTTTTCTCTTGAGCTATTCGGGTTCTTACTCGCATTCGTTGGGCATCTGTCATTTCTTGGAGTGTCAGTTTCTTCATTCTTTTACCCTACTTATGTTGAGTGAGGAGAGATTAATATAACACTATTAAGATTCCTCTCCATCATTATATTTAAAATTGGAGAAATTAATTTATTATTACATTAAAAATGCATTACGCCTGAATAAGTGCGTAATGCATAAACAATAACTGTAAATAACAAATTAAACTAATTGCAGAAATGCTGTTTTAAATCCATCGATATCTTGCTGTGTTGTTGCCCAAGAAGTACAAAGACGTAAGCAACTCAAATTAGGATCTTCAAGTAATACACGATGAAAAACAAACTGTTGTGTTAATTTTTCCGCAATCGTGTTTGGCAGAATAACAAAAACTTGGTTAGATTCTGGCGGTGCTAAAAATTCAAAACCTTGTGCAGTAAAGAATTCGGTTAATTGTGATGCCATTTCATTAAGGTGTTTGCCTAATTTAAAATAGAGATCATCTTTAAATAAAGCTTCAAATTGCGCACCTAATAACCAACCTTTTGCTTGTAATCCACCCTTTTGTTTTAAGCTAAAACGAAAATCAGATTTTAATGCAGGATGGCAAATCACTAGCGTTTCAGCTGACATTGCACCGATTTTAGTACCACCAATATAAAACGCATCGGTTAAACTGGCGATATCTTCAATAGTCAGATCACTTTGAGCTGACATTAATCCTGCGGCTAAACGCGCACCATCAAGGTACAACCACAAATTATGCTCGTTACAGAAATCACGGAGTGCTTGTAGTTCTGTTTTACGATAAACCGTACCAATTTCGGTGGCATTCGTAATATAAACAAGCTTAGGTTGAACCCAATGTTCATCGTTATGTTCAGCAAGAATAGGTTTTAATAATGCAGGGGTTAATTTACCACCAGCCGAAAATGTGGTGATAACTTTATGCCCTGTTGCTTCAATAGCGCCGGTTTCATGTGTTGCAATATGTCCTGTACTCACAGAAATAACAGCTTGGTGTGGGCGTAAAAAATGAGAAATCGCGGTTAAATTAGTGATGGTACCACCATTAAAAAAGTGAATATCCGCATCAGGTTGTTGAATACGCTGTTTTATTGAGTGAGCAGCTTGATGACAAAGCGTATCCATGCCATATCCATCATAGCGTTGACCCACTGTATCCGTGATTGCCTTCATGACCGCGGGATGTGCAATTTCATTATAATCATTTTGGAAGCGGTACATGTGTTCTCCTGTCAAATGTTGTATTTTTTTATTGTGTTTTATAAATAAAAACGCTCCACATCTAATCAATACACCGATTAAATGTAAAGCGCTTTAATATCTTGAAAATGTAAGTTATTTAAAGCAGACCTCGCCCCAGCGTGCTAATCCTGCGGTAACCGATCCAAAATCATTCCCTTTCACAATAGGAATATTAGGTAATTGTTGTTCTATTGCTTGGCATAAAATCGGTGAACGCGCTGAGCCACCCGTCATAAAGATAGCATCCGGTTTTATTCCCCCTTGTTGAACAGCGTCATTAACTAATTCAATCATTTTACTTTTAGGGGATTCAATCGACTCCACCATTTGTTCACGTTCAATGGTGCATTCTAATGTTTCACTTAATAAGGCGATATTAGCAATATATTCAGGAGAATCTGATAAAGCAATTTTAGCTTCTTCAGCACGTCGAACAATGCTATAACCCAGTGTTTCATTATACACTTCGATTAGACGAGCTATTTTTTCAGGTTCTTTTGCATCTCGTCTAAGTTGATTTAATGCGGCTAAATTTTGACGAGAATAAAAATCTTTTTGTGCTTCGACATTATTAATCGCAATGGGATCCCAGAATTGTTTCAGCGGTAATTTAATACCAGAAGAAGTTAATCCTGTCATACCGAATAAAGGCATAAGCTGTTTAAAAGCAAGGTAAATATCAAGATCATTACCACCAACACGTTGTCCACTATGGGCTAGTAAGGTGTTTGAACGGTCAGTTTTTCCTTGATAACTCGGCCCCATCTGAATTAATGAGCAATCTGTTGTACCTCCGCCAATATCAACGACGAGCACTGTTTGGTCTTTATTTAAGGTTGATTCATATTCAAGCCCAGCCGCTACTGGTTCAAATTCAAACATAATATTCTTAAAGCCAGCCCTTTTAGCTGCGCGGATAAGAATACTTTCTGCTTGTTTATTTGACGTTTCACCACCTAACCCATTAAAGTTAATAGGTTTGCCAATAACGGTATCTGTAATTGCTTCTTGTGTGCTTTTTTCTGCTTGATGTTTAATATTCGCCATCATGGCGCACACTAAATCTTCAAAGAAGCTAATTTGTATATCATGCAGGCCAGAAGCCCCTAAAAAGGATTTCGGTGATTTAACGTAATAGACATCGCGCGGATCACGTAGATATAAACTTAGTGCGGATTGTCCGAAAAGAATATCTTCAGGAACTAATTCAATATCTTCTTCTCGATTAAACGCAATCGACTTTCTTAGTAATTGTTCGCCAATTTCACTGGAAGGTTTAATATTTAAATGGCGAAATAAGTGCTCAGAAACAGATTCACGGGTTGGCGCACAAAGGGTCGATGGAATATAGACATCATTACCTTCTAAAGGCAAAAGAGTCGGTTTTCCTTCTTTCATGATTGCAACAGAACAATTCGATGTTCCGTAATCAAAGCCTATAAACATTCAGCCTCCCCAATAGACTTCATTAAAAAAAGACTGAGCACTCTACATCAAGATTTTTGCAATTACCACCAGATTATAAAGTCAAAAAGAGTGTCAATGAGCCAAGTAATTTAGTGTATGGGGGGCTTATAATATTCTTAACAAAATTAAAATGGTTATAAAATTATTAGAGATTTTTTCAAGAAGGCGCAAAAAACATGAAGATAATTTATTTATGCATTATAGGTATATCTGATTATGAAGGCCCTGATTTTATTTTAGGGGCTTTTGACAACAGAGATGCTGCTGAAAAAGCAAAAATGACTTTCATTAAAGATAATCAAAACGACGAAAATCAAGTTAAAGTTCTCACTGAAAAGGACAGATGGATCGAAGTTGAAGAAGTGAAATTAGACACTTTTAGTTGTGATATCCCTCTTTCAGATTTTTATTATATTGTTTCACGTTTTAGTGAAGGTTTTGGTCAGATCTATCGAGATATTAAAGTTATTTTTGATAACTATGAAAATGCCCTCTCTAAATTAGAACAACTTGAAAGAGAGTCTGATGAATCAGATACCTCATTCCCTGAATACTTTGCGATTGAAAAGCTACAAGCAAATCAAATTAATGCTAAAACCGTAACGCAGTGGTTAACAGGTGACTTTTTCGGTGATGATAATCGTTTATTGTGATCATTTTCTTTCAATGTTGCGTTGGTAGTCGCTATGAACACCAAACTGCTCTTTTAAGAAATCAACAAATAGCGTTATCTTGCGAGGAAGATTTTTTTTATCAGGATAAACTACATAAATAAAGTGTTCAGGTAAATCGAAGTGCGTCAATATTGGGATAAGTTTTTTATCTGTATTTGATAAGGCTGTTTGAGTAATAAAATGAGGGAGTAAAGCAATACCTATTCCCTGCAAAACGGCTTGTAATAATGCTTCACTGTTATTGGCACGATAACTACCTTTAGGAATATGGCTATATTTTTTACCTCTTTGATAAAAAATCCACTCTAAGCCAGCTTGATATAATGAATACGATAAGCAATTGTGATTTTTTAGCTCAGAAACTTGTGTGGGTTCACCATATTTTTCAAGATACTCTGAAGAAGCGTAAAGTTGGCTATGACAAGGTGATAATTGACGCGCTATTAATGAGGAATCGGGTAATTCACCAATTCTAATTGCAAGATCGTACCCTTCTGCTACTAAATCCGTTACTTTATCATCAAATAAAAGTTGTACATCAAGCTCTGGGTACTTCTGCATAAATAAAGGCATTATTTTAGCAAGATGTAACGTACCAAATGACATGGGCGCTGAAATTTTAATGTTGCCTTTGGCTTTATCGCTAAATTGTGAAATGGCCTCTTCCGCCATTACAGCTAACTTATAAGATCCCCGAATATAGCCAATATAGACAATGCCCTCTTCAGTTAAGCTGACACTTCTTGTCGTTCTATGAAATAGGCGTATACCTAATTTCTCTTCTACACCTTGGATGGCCTTACTGACCGCTGATTTTGTCATATTCAATGTTTTGGCTGCTTTGGTAATACTCAAATGCTCAGCCACAGCAATCAGAATGGGAAAAACGTTCATATCATTCATATTGTCAACCTAGAGTAAACAGTGTGTTTCCTTGCCAGTATTCTCAAAAAGGAATATTTTAAGCCTACACAAAAATAATTTATACAAATTTAATATTATGAATAACAAGTATATTCTCTCTCTTGTTGCGGTCTTTTCTGGCGTTTTACTTTCATTAATGATTATGAGTAATAGCTATTTAGCTAGTTTTACAACACCATTAACCGCATCATGGATAACACACGCTATAGGAACTCTTTTCTCTTTAATTATATATATTTTATATTTAAGAAAGAATCAACAGAACAAGAAAAATAATAATAAGATAAAAATTCTATGGTATTTGGGTGGGATACCTGGTGCTTTTACGGTGTTATTAGCTGCAATTACAGTAAATAGCTCATTATCACTTTCAGGTAGTATTATTTTAATGATAACAGGACAAATTCTTTTTAGTGTTATTGTTGATGCAATGGGATGGTTCGGGGTTGAAAAAAGAAAAATTATCCTACGCGATTTGTTTATGTGCTTTTTACTTATTTCTGGTAGCACATTATTAATTATAGGTAGATAACTAATGAGTATTTTTATTTTAATTGCATTGTTTAATGGTGTCTGTATTGTAACAAGCCGTACTTTAAATGGTAAGTTAGCACAAAATAGTAATGCTTTTTATAGCTCTTTAATCAATCACTTAATTGGTTTTATATTCTTAACTGTCTTTGTTTTATGGATAAAAGATTATCATTCTATTGAACTATCAACGATCCCTTTAATTGCCTTTGCTGGTGGTATTATTGGCGCGTTCTTCGTTGTCATTAATAGTTATGTTTTACCGCTGTTGGGTGTCATGTTAACTTCTGTTTTAGCCATCTGCGGACAAATGATCTCAAGTCTGATTATTGATATATGCAGTGGTGTTGAAAGCAATAACCTACTATTGCAAATAATAGGTATTTTATTGATTATTGGTGGTGTATTAATAAAATTTACTAAGCAATTTAAATAAAAAATAAAGGAAGGTTTATCCCTTCCTTTTTATTTTTCCTATTTTTGACTAATAAAGTTATTACTGAAATTGGATATAAAGTAATTTTTATCACAACTCATCGTTATTGTTAGATTGGGTTTTAATCCACCTAAATAGCAGTCAATCGAGTCGGTAAATAAATGGAATAAACATCCTACTGCAATGGCTTTTAATTTCCATGAAGGTAAAAACCATATACCCAAATAAACCAAAGCGGCCCAACCCGTGTGTAATGGATGAAATCCAACACTACAACGATTGGGATCAAAAATAGGTGTTGCTAGCAAATGGTCAATATCAATGGCCATTGTTCCGATCATAAGCAGTGAGGCTATCTTCCAATCCTTACGCCAGAAAAAATAGCCTAATAAAATGGGTGCCAGAAAATGCAAGCTATAGTGTAAAAGTGTTCTAAAAATTTCAAGTATCACAAGATCCCCAATGCTCTAAAAATATTTATTATTTAATTACCAAATAGTTGTTGTATTCTTTATTTGAACTAACTTTAAAGGAGTTTTTTAATTAAGGAATTCATAATGAAACGCAATACAATATTGGTTGGTTTATTATCCTCATTACTCGCTGTTTCAGTAGCGAGTGAAGCCTGCTCTAGTTTGGCTATACTTGATAAAAATAATAACGTTTACCAAGGTAGAACACTTGAACTGACGGCAGATTTACCTTCATGGGTTACTTTTTATCCTAAAAATACACAATTTACAAAAAAAGCTCCTAATGGTGAAAATAGCCTAAGTTATAGCAATAAATATGACATATTAGCCGTTACAACCGATATCTTTTTTGATGGTGATGATCATAACTTATTACAAGGTTTAAATAGTGCGGGTTTGTCATTTAGCGCCAATATGATAACAGAAGCTGAATTATCACCGCTTGATAAAAAGGATTATGATAAAGCCATTCCCGTCACTTCTATCGGTGAATGGGCATTAGCTAATTTTTCAACAGTTGAAGAAGTACAAAAAGCGGTTGAGTCAGGTTATTTTTGGGCTCCCGTGTTAAAAAACTTTGGCAATCTAAAATCGCCTTTTCACTATGCCTTCTATGATAAAAAAGGTGGCAGTATCGTCGTTGAAGCCACAAACGGTAAATTACACGTTTATCAAAATCCAACCCGTGTAATGACAAATGGTCCAGACTTTCCTTGGCATTTAACTAACCTTAATAATTATAGCCAATTAACTAATATTGATAAATCTTCAGGTAAATTGGCTAATATCAATGTCGTACAGCCTGATAGTGGCATTGCAACATCTCAATTACCTTCATCAGATACGTCTGTCGGCCGTTTTATCCGCGCGGTTTATTTTTCAACCTATGCACCAACAACCGAATCGACACCTGAAGCGATGAATACTCTAGCGCACATTATGAATCGCTTTGATAGAACAAAAAATATCACGGCTGATATCATGGGAGAAAGTCAAAGCACCAGTAATCAACTGCAAACGGAATACACGGTTTGGACAACGTTATCTGATTTAACGAATGGTGTAATGAAAATAAGAGGCTATAACGATATCAACTATACCGAATATTCTCTTTCACAGTTTAAAGATATGAATAAACCTGTTTTTGAACAGATTAACGTGAGTAAATAATCTTTCATCGTTGTGTTAGAGGCTGGCGACTTATTATTAACGCCGCCTCTACTAAGATAACAATATACAAAAGAAATATTTTTAATATGATGCTGAATTAGGCAATGCCCTACCTATTTCACCTAATGCAAATGCTAAATCAACGGCTGCAATCTGTGATCCTGTATAGGCATCAATCTGAGACATTTGTGCATTTAATAATGCAATTTCTGCGGTATTAATTTCGGTTACTGTTCCCAATCCGTTACGATAAAATTCTACACTGGCGGTATAGGTTAATTGTGTTGTCTCTACTAAATTTTTAGACGCTTTATTTGCCTCAAGTGCCGACTTGAGTGTATTTTCGCTAATTGAAATCTCTTTTATTGCAAGATCTTGGCTTTTGCGTAAATTTTCTTGAGCTAGCCTAATTTCTGACTGTGCATTTGCCATTTTAGATTGACGTATTCCGCCTTCATATAATGGAATACTGACTCCAATCAAGATATTAGAAGATGACGTTCTTTGGCTAATATCAGGAAGTCCCTGAACATCAAAGCTACCTGTTCCTCCTGCAAGTGCACCAGCAAGATATACTTTAGGGAAATAGTCAGATTCGACAGAATTAGCAGCCTTAATTGCGGCTTGCTGTAATTCATATTGCGCTAAAACATCAGGACGTTGTGCAAGTGCTTTTTTTATCACATCATGAGTTAATGGTGAAATATCATCAGGAAGAAAATTATCATCGGCATAATTAATGGTTATTTTTTCAAAAGGTGAAACGCCAATAGCAGACAATAAGATTTGATATTGATCTTTTTCATGACCTTTAGCTAACACGTTTTGTAATTCAATTTGTGCAACTTGTTGTTTTGCTAATGCTACATCCAATACGGTCGCTAATCCCTTCACTCGTTTTTGCTCAACGGCATATAAAATATCTTTACTTCTTTGAAGGGCCATTTGAGTAATATTCACCTTTTTTTGTGCAGCACCATAGCTAAAATAGGCAACCGAGACATCATGAATAATCTTCTGATGCATCAGATTAAAATTAAGATTTATTGCTAATGAAGTATGTTTGGCAGCATCGACTAATGCCCCTCTTTTACCAAAATCAAAAATAAGCCACCTAAATGTGAGTGCTGGAATAAAAGCGCTACTAGATGTTTTTATATCATCAACAATAGGATTTTTAGGTAAATCAATTTTCCCATGTTGATATCCTGCGAGTGCTGTTGCTGTGATAATTGGCAAATATGTACTTTCTACCATACCAATATCAGTGGCTGATTTTTTGGCTAATTCCCATGCAATACGTGTGTCTGGGTTATTTTGTTGCCCTAAATCTATCAGGTCAGCTAAAGCATAGTGAGATTTAACCGTTCGTTCTTGAGGGAGCGATAAGTATTGCTCAGCCGGTGAGGAAAGATATTGAGTATTATCATAAGCGATAGGCTCTTGAGAATATTGCTTAAATGAACTGCTTGTGTCAACACAACCAACAAGTAATAGGCTTAACAGAGATGACAGAATATTTTTCTTATTATTAATGACTAAATTTATCATTATAGTTTTTCTCTTATTAAATGTTTAAATACAAGCTCTCTTTCATCTACTGGTAATATTTTCATTTCTTTATTAAGGATGTTTTTTTTAAATTCATATTTTGAATTTTCATCGATATTTGAATAAGAAAATTTATCTTCAAAAATAAATTTATGAGCGTAATTATGATAACTAATATAAGAAATTTTATTTAATGACTCCTTAAAAAAGAGCATTAGGTTTTTATTTCTTTCTCTATCTTTTTTTTCAAAAATGAGTAAGTTTATATTGTCTTTTGACTGTGTGATAGCTTCATTTACGGATGAAACTAAATCTAACATATCGTTTTTATTTGTCGAATATCTTAGGTCTATATAATTATCTAAAATAGAGGTGATTTGTTTGTATATTGTATTAACAATACTTGAAGGCCATACTTTTGTGAAAATAATGTACATCACAATATTACCTAACAAAATACCTAAAATACGATCAGAGACCACGTCCATATCAAAACTAGGTTTAAATCCATGTAATGTTGTTAATAAAAATGCTAAACCGACTTGTACACCGGCATAAGAGATACGTTCATTACCAACAGCAACCCAAGCTGCAGGTAATAAGCAGAAAAAGATCAGCACCATTAATTCAAAAACATCAGATAAGTTAGGGATAATATAGAGCAGTGAAATCATGCCAATTAGTGCCCCAATTAGGCATCCGGTGATCCGCAATGTTAATTTATGAACTGTTTCACCGACAGATGTTAATGCCACAACATAACAAGTGATCATTGCAGTATGAATACCCTGCCATTTAAAGTAATCATAAAAAATATAACATAGAATAGCGGCTATAGTGGTTTTTAAAGCGAAGTATTTATGGTTAGGATTTGTAAATGCATCACTAACAAAAAAAGGTGTTTTTTTCTGTACTGGTTTAGTTTCTCTTTTATTAGATAAAATCTTATCAAAAATATTTAATAAGTGAAGTTTGCTTATTGTATATTGTTCTTGTTGTTTATCTTTTATTTTATCTATTTGATGATGTGTAAAACAATCGGCAATTTCTAAACATCTTTTAGAAAGAAGAAAACGTATAGAAGTTGGTGTGTTTTTATCAAAAGTTAATGACATAATTAATATTTTATAAGAGTTATCAATAATATTTTCTAGCCATTGAATATCTTCTCTTCCCCGTAAATAAAATATTTTAATAAACATTAAATAACGTTTACATTCTGTTTGTGTACTCAGTAATTCACTAATTTCGAGTTGGCTTTCTTTTCTTCCTAAAAAGAAATCACTTGCAGTAGAAAAGCGTTTGGCGATTCTGTTTAACAGTAATTTTCTTGGGCTAATGCCAACAAAGAAATTAAATAAAATAACCAATAACATTGGAGATACTGCCATCAGTAATGCATAAAGTAATGCTCTTGTTGCAACATCTCCTACAGGGATATCATCAATTAAAGTCATTAAAAAGGCGATAACTAAAGCGACTAAATTACCAATATCACCAAGGCTACTGGCCGATGCTAAATACATAAAAGCAGCTGAAAATAAAGCCATAAAGAAGAATCGTAAAATAATATTTTGTATCGTGAGATTAAAAAGAACAAAGATAATACACACAACAATAGAACATAAAATAATTACGCCAACAGATAATAATATATTTTGTACAGCATCAGCTTTGATTAAATAGATAATTAAATAGCAACTTATTGCGGATTCGGGAATTTCATAAATCATCGCAATAGCAGCCATTAATGCACAAAGCAATGCAATGCGCCAAGTAGTTGCTAAACGAAAATCAAAGGGTAACAAGTCTTTTTTGACTTGTTTCACTATTAGAGAGGGTTTAACAATCATCGTCGTTAGCTATTATATTAACAGTTGCTGTAGCGCCAACCCGCATAAGATCTTCTGGTGGATTGGTGATAGTGACTTTAACAGGAAACCGTTGTTGAACTCTAACCCAATTTAATGATTTAGGTACATAAGGTAAGTCTCTTGGAATATTAATAAGATCAGTTGACATGATCCCTCGGCTAATCCCTTCTACTTTGCCTTTAATGGGATGTTTATTATCAATCATTGAATAAATAACGACGCAGTTGCCTATTTTTATATTATTTAAATCGGTCTCTTTAAAATAAGCTGAAGCATACCAAGTATCAGTATCAATTAAGGTAAAAACAGACTGTCCAGAAATAATAAATTCACCTGGTGATAGCACTAATCCAGCAACGTAGCCATTGCTTGGTGCTTTTACTTCAGTATTACTTAATTCCCATTCAGCCATTGCCAATGAGGTTTTTAACGATTTCACTAATGCTACTTCTGAATCTGTATTATTAATTAAGGCTTCTGAGGCGACATTTTGTTTTTGTGCCTGTTTTAATGTGACTTCTGCATCATGTTTTAATGTTCTAGCATCATCAACTTGTTGTGCGGTCACAAATCCTTTTGCTAATAATGGCTCTAATCTATTGAGTGATTGAGTCGCTAATAATAAATTGACTTGAGCACGTTTTATTTGTGCTTCTGCAACTTCTGAATTTGATGTTTCTGCAATAATAATACGTTGCTTGTTACTTAATGTTGCTTCAGCAATCATGAGTTGTTCTTTTGCTTGCTGAACTCTTAATGCGTACATAGTGGGATCGATAGTAAACAGTAAATCCCCTTTATTAACCTTGCTATTTTCTTTGACGTAAATAGCACTAATTCGACCTGGCACAGTTGATGATATGTTAATTTTATTGGCATCAATTATTGCATCTTCACTGAGTGGATTTAACGCTGATAATTGAATGTTTTTCCATAATAAGATGAGTGTAATCACAAAAACGCTCACCGTGATTATAAGTGCCAGCTTTTTTTTGATTTTTTTATCCATAATTTTTTAATAAGAAAAATAAAATAAAGAGATGGTTAAAGAAATTGATAACAATATTGCAAAATAAAAGATTAAAGGAAGTGGCAATTTATCATCAATACCCCAATAGATAAGTAACACACGTATGACCAAAGCCCCTAATAAGCCAATAAATGTACATAACATCCAATATGGGAAATAGGCGCCTAACATACTAATAAAAGGAGAATGGCCTCGAGAACAACCTGATAACAGCAATATCATTATGCTCAAGCTAGTAATACGATAATATTTTTTTATTATATCCAAGGTAATACACTCGTCATTTTTCGATAAATTTTATGGTCCGTTTTCAACACGATAGTGTTTTTATTTATAGTATTTAATCAATGAATTAATCTAAAACATCCCATCAAATAGATGTTAGATGTTTTTTATCTATCAATCTATAGCCTTATCTTAAATTTTTTTATTGAAAGAAGGACTCCATTTTCAAATATGACTGTAATTATGGGCGTTACATGATTTTAAGAGTATAGTAGCTAATCTTTCAGCCCGACTAGATATTACAATTTTTATTATGGAATCAGCGTTTTCTGCTCAAAATATTCGACATATTCTTGCTACTAACACACCTATTATTGATGTGCGTGCGCCTATTGAATTTAATCAAGGTTCGATCCCTAATGCGGTTAATTTGCCTTTAATGAATGATGAAGAGCGCGCGGCCGTGGGAACTTGTTATAAACAACAAGGCTCACAAAAAGCGGTTGATTTAGGACATCAATTGGTTAGTGGTGAAATTCGTGATAACCGTATCGCAGCTTGGCGTGAAGCTTGTGAGCAATTTCCAAATGGTTATATTTGCTGTGCTCGTGGAGGAATGCGTTCTCATATCGTTCAGCAATGGCTTAAAGAAATCGGTATAGATTATCCATTAATTGAAGGTGGATATAAGGCGTTAAGACAGACTGTTATTGAAATGACCAATGAATTAGTTCAGCGCCCTATTATCCTTATTGGTGGATGTACTGGTAATGGAAAAACGACATTAGTGCGTTCATTACCTGAAGGTATTGATCTTGAAGGTATTGCCCATCATCGAGGCTCTTCTTTTGGCCGTACTGTTGAAGATCAATTTCCTCAAGCGACATTTGAAAACCATCTTGGTATTGAAATGTTGAAAAAATCACAAAAATACCCGAGATGGGTGCTTGAGGATGAAGGTCGTGCTATTGGGGCTAATGGATTACCTGAATGTTTGCGAGCAAAAATGGCCGAGGCATCAATCGTTGTTGTTGATGATCCCTTAGAGCGACGTATTGAGCGTTTAAAAGCGGAGTATTTTGATCGTATGACTCATGATTTTTTAGAGATATATGGCGAAGATAAAGGCTGGCAAGCTTATAGCGATTATTTACATCATGGTTTATTTGCTATCCGCCGTCGATTGGGATCTCAACGCGCTACGGAATTAACACAATTACTCGATAATGCTTTAGAAATACAAAAAAAAGAAGCTAATACTGAAGCACACTTTACTTGGTTAACTCCTTTACTGAAAGAGTATTACGATCCTATGTATCGTTATCAATTAAGCAAAAAGGCAGATAAAATTATTTACCAAGGAAGTTACGAAGAAGTCATGCAGTGGTTTAAAAACTAATAAATAGCTAAGATTTTCTCTATTAAATACGGACACCAAAGAAAAGCCTCATAAATTTATATTATGGGGCTTTTCTAGTTTACTTGGTCAAGTTTTAGTTTGATATAACCATAACCCTAAGATTATCATTAAACCAAAGAAAAAAGGCACAGCTAAAGATAGTTCTAAGAAAATAAATCGATTAATGTTGATCCCCTGTCCTCTATTTGAGAATTGCAAAGCTAAAGGCAAAGCACATAACCCAGACAGAAAGCCGATCCCAACTAAACGATATAATTTAATACGGTTTTCTTTTTGTGTTAGATGGTCTTGTTTACGCTGGTATTGAATGTATTTCCAACACAAATAAAGTAGCCCTAATACCGAGCCTAAATGTTGTAACAATTTATAAATCGCAATCTCTTGGCTATCGGTCATTCCTTGTAATAACTGTGCTTGTAGTACAGAAAAAAATCTGACGGCAGTTCCTGTTTCATGGGTAAATGAATCCCATACAATATGCGTTACTGCGCCAATATACAGGGATAAAACAAATAGACTCAATGTCCGAAGATTGAATTTTAGAGGGTCATATAAAGGTATGGGCGATACATATTTTAATGGATTTCTGAATAAGTAATTTAAGATAAAAACGAAGATACAAAAAGGAAATGCAGTATAAAACCAACCTAATAAATCATGTGCTGTTGTTGCTGATTGGTATAAACCAAAAGAATAGAGTAAATCCGGTGAAGTACTTCCCACAATTAATGCAGGTAAATTAAGGTTTTTTCCTATTTGGGACTGCTTTATGGGGAAAACAATAGAAGGATGTGAAAAAGTCCACGGCATAGGAATATCTCTATAATATGAAGATGAATAACAAAAATTAGTATGAGTATATCAGTAGATTAGCTAAGCTTTATCTGATATCACAACGATTATTAAGATTAAAGAGGTTCATTGTCATTAATACAAAAACGCCACTAATGGTGAGAATATTAATGGCGTTAGATGATGGGTTATTGATTATTTACACACTATTTTTTTGTAGAGATATCAATAATTCGTTCTTCTTTAGGCATGTTGATAGTGACTTTTTGCTTAATATATTCAATCACTGCTGTAGCCGCACTAGTATTAGGAATATCTTTAGCATTTCTACCCTGAGTGAAGGCTGTAAAACCATCTCCGCCTCTCGCTAAGAATGAATTAGCAATAATTGGATAGTAAGTATTATCTTCAACACGTTTTCCATTGATAGAAACTGAAACAACACGTTCATTTACAGGTTTAGTACTGTCATATTTCATTTCAAAACCACTAGATGCCTGCAATACACCATTAGTTAAATTTGCAGAGTGGTTCATTAAATCCCGTAAGTCTTTACCACTTAACTCCATGTAAGTTAAATCATCTGGGAATGGGAACATACTAATAATATCCCCGATCGTAATATCTCCTTTATGGATCTCGTTACGAATGCCACCACTATTAACAAAAGCAACTTGTGCTCGATTATCTGTGACTAAAAAAGCATCAGTAATTAAATTACCAATTTCAGAAGACTCACCATAAGAACGTGTTAGTTCATTCTGAGTATTGCCAATTTTTTGTTGTGCAATTTCATCTAATTTTTTAGTCCATGTTTCTATTTTTTTCTGTGTATCTGGATCAGGCTTGTGTTCATCAGCAAAGATATTAACTAACTCGCCTTTATAGTTATCAATTTTTTTAGTTTTGTCGTTTATATCTAACACCAATTTTCCAACGTTAATGCCATAAGCATCCGTAGAAACAATCAGCGTGTTGTTTACTTTAATAGGCTCTGGTGTACCCACATGGGCATGACCAGTAATTAAAATATCTAGTCCTTTTACTTGTTGTGCTAATTCAATATCTTTTTGTAGCATACGAGCGACATCAGCTGAGCCGAAACTAGATTGTCTTGCTGGAACGCCTTCATGAACGAGTAATACGGTTATATCAACTTTTCCTTTCAGTTCATTAAGATATTTATTAAGGTATTCAACTTCATCTCTTGCTTCAACACCCTCTCGTTTATCTTTATTAACCGTGTCATAGAAAGCAAACTTACCATGCAATCCAATTACACCAAATTTCACGCCTTCTTTTTCTATTATAATATACGGTTTATCCCAGACAGCTTTGCCGTTATCTTGATAGAAAACATTGCCTAAAAGTACAGGGAATGTTGCTTTTTTAAGTTGAGTCACCATGTTTTCTACACCGTGATCGAATTCATGATTACCCACAGAAGCCGCATCAAAAGACATCTCGTTCATGATATCGATGATGGCTTCACCTTGGGTTAAAGTACTTAAATAAGGTCCTGTAAAATAATCGCCAGCATCAAGAAATAAAACGCCTGGATTATTTTTTTTAGCATCTTTAACAATGGTCGCAATATTTGCAAACCCACCGACTAATCTATCTTTACTAACATAAGGTGCTTTAAAAGGAACGGCATTCGCGTGTAAATCGTTAGTATGATAAATAGTAATTTCTTGAGCGAATACGGAAGAACTTCCTAATAAAGCGCCAATTAACAGAGGTAATATAAGAACGGGCTTATTCATAATAATATCCTGTAATAATAAAAATACTGAAATAACTTGGTTGATGTTCGGTATTCAGTTAATAACACCTGACTTGTTAAAAGTATGATAATTATCACAGTGCGTTAGCATTACGTGTAGTTGAATTATGTTATTATCATTTCGTGTTGGTTTTTCGTGATAAGAGCTGATGAAAATAGTAAAAGAAATTAATGTTAATGTATGTAAAACAGAGAGTTGTGAGCATTTTTCTGAAGTTGTAGAAAATGCCTATGTGATCCCGTCTTTTAAATTAGGTTTTCCTGCCGTTTATTGTAATTGTTGTGGTGGTAGTAGTGTATTAATTAATAATGAAGATATAAAGGAATTATTAAATCCTTATATTGATTTCTTTAATTTAAATATTAATGAACTATGTCCAAATTGTGATTCATCAGAAAAAATACTTTATGGCAAAACGGGAAAAGGAACGGTACGCTATCAATGTAAACAGTGTAATACGGTTTTTTCTCTTAAAAATAATATAGATTTAAAATCTCTTAATAATAAAATAATAGAGCTTCTTATTTTACATTCGCAAACACCCACTTATATTATTAAGAATTTAAACATTACCCCTGCTCTTTTTTATAGAAAACTATCTGCTATTGAAAAGATAATAGAAATAAAAACAAGGCAATATGAAAAGTTATTAGATAAAAATAAAACTTATGATTTGCAAACAAATGTATTTACGTTGAGTTGCCGTAACAACACAAAAAAAGGCTTTTCAAATGAACTTTTTGGAATGGTAACCTGTTGTTCTAAAACAGGTTATGTTTTTATTTCGAGTGTCAATTGGAGTGAAATATTAGTGAGCTCTGATAGTCAATATCATAACAACACTAAAAAAGAGACATTAGATAATACTCAAGGTGTATTACTCGATAATATTATTATGCGATATGAGCAAATAAATAGTAGGAAAAGTTTCGGTCAAATTCAATACACAGAAAAAATTTGCTCTGAGCATATTATTGAACCTGTTGTTTTATCACATTTTCACTTTCTTAAATTAAAGTTTATTCTCCCAATAAGTATTAAACATCATTTTATTTATCATGATAGTTTTATCCGTGGTGGGTGTATGGTTGCCTATGGCAAAGAAATAAAGCAAAGAATATCTAACCTTTATTATGTGGTTTCAACGGGAACTCGCTTAACACCAGATTTTATTTATAAAGGAAGTTATACGCTGGGTTGGTGGAATAATAAATGGTATGAGTTTATATCTCAAGATAATCGAGAGTTATTCTACCTATGTAATTTGGGGTTAAATAAAACAGATGACGTTAGTTTTTATACTAAAATTTCCCCTTCTCTTGATTACAGCCATCTATTTATTCAGTCATTTAAAGATAAATTTCCTGATGTGTTTTTAAGAAAGCTATCGCCTAGTACAGTAAATATATTATTGTCTATTTATAGCTTTTATTATAATTATTGCCTTTCCAATGAGAGTAAAACACCAGCACAAAAAATAGAACTAATAAAAGAGAAGATAACGATAAAGTCACTGTTTAATTAAAATAAAAATATCTTATTAAAAGTGTTTATAAGGTATTTTTATATCAGCTAATTTATCTATTTTTGATGACTATTTTTCTTAATAGCAATGTGGCACATATAGCCATAATAAAATTGAAAATCATACTAAAACTAAATGCAATCTTATATTGCTCAATCATATTTGTTGAAAGTGTGTGACTAAGACTAAATTGTAAAATAATTGAAACACAAGTTGCTCCTATAGCTGCGCCAACTTGTTGTAATGTTGCAGTTAATCCTGAAGCGATACCAACAAATTCGGATTTAACTTTTGTTAATACTAAATTAAGCATGGGTGTCATTATCATGCCTTGTGTAAAGCCAACTAAGAATAGGAATGGGATCACAAGAGAGCTATTTTCTGGCGATATTAGATAATAAATACCTCCAATTAAAAAGAGATAGCTTAAAGCATAACAAACAGCTCCCCAATAAATAATCTGCTCACCAAACTTTCTTATCCATTTAGGTGCTAATAATGATGAAAGAACAAAACCTATACTTGATGGAACAAAAATTAATCCAGAATCGAGAACAGAACGTTTAAATCCACTTTGTAATAATATCGACATCATCATAGGGAAAGCCGATGATGTTGCATATACACAAACGACAATTCCGATCCCAATTACATAAGGGCGATTAGTAAATAAAATAAGATCAAAAAGCGGTTGTTTTCCTTGCTGTTTTAATCGATTTTCATTGTAAATAAACAGTGTTAACAATATTAGTCCGAAAAGAAAAAGTAACGTACTATGTAATTTCCACCCCCAGATAGGTAGCATTAATAAAGGAAGTAATGTGAACGTTATACTTAAAGCAGATAAAACAACACCGCCAATATCTAATCTTATATAATCTAGAGTCTCACTTTGCGTTAAATAGTGAGAAAGTGCCAATGCAATAATACCAATGATAAGATTAATTAAAAAAATAGTACGCCACTCAAGCCCAAAAAGATTTAACGATATTAAAAGCCCTCCTAATGCTTGCCCTGCTATTGCTGCTAATCCTAATGTCATTCCTAATAAACCAAATACTTTTTTAGCTTGTATATCATCAAAATTGAGGCGAATACTTGAGTAAACTTGGGGGAACAATAACGCTGCGGTTAATCCTTGCAGACAACGAGCAATAACAAGACTGACTGCATTAGGAGAAACTGCACACAATACAGATGTTAAAGTGAAACCAAACATACCAATGCGATAAAGGGTACGACGGCCGTAAATATCACCGAGTCGCCCTCCTGTAATTAATAATAAACCAAAGGCTAATTCGTATCCTACGATAATTAATGTAAGTTCTGTTAGTGTTGCATTGAGCGTTTGTTCAATATTCACGATAGCGACATTGACGACAAATAAATCAAATATTGTGACAAATCCCGCTAATAGCAGAACAAATAAGGCGATGCGTTGTTGGGTATTCATTTTTTTGTCTCAATGATTAAAGAAATGAGACTATAATGAGTTATTTATCCTGATACAATTTAACCATTTATACTATTACTAAAAGCAATAGGCTATGACTGAAAGAAAACGAACTCGTCCTGAATTAGCTGATTTTTTACGAACTAAAAGGCAAAGTATTTTACCTGAAACCGTGGGATTACCTGGTACTGGGCGTCGCCGTACACCAGGATTACGTCGTGAGGAAGTTGCAGCACTCTCTGGCGTTGGGTTAACTTGGTATACGTGGCTTGAACAAGGAAGAGATATTGGCGTATCGAGCCAATTTTTAGATAGTTTAGCCACCGCTTTACGCTTAAATAGTGCAGAAAGGCAGCACCTTTATTTGTTATCGCATATGAGAGAGCCGACAGAAACAGGAATAACAGAACATCAGGTTCCTGAAACTATTTTGCGGATTTTGGCTGACTTTCCACAAGAATATCTCTGTTATGTTTTAAATCTACATTGGGATGTATTGGCTTATAATCAAAAAGCAGATACTTATTTTCATTTTTCAGATTATAGTGCCGAAAATCGTAATTATCTTTATTTGTTGTTTATGGATCCCCGTTACAAAACGCGTATTGATGATTGGGAAAATATTGCGGAGAGATTATTGGCAAGCTTTCGTCGTGACCATGCAAGAACAAAGAATGATCCCAATATTCGTAAATTAATTGCCTCGTTAAATTGTTCATCACCTGAATTTAAGAGAATGTGGGAAAAACATGAGATATATCCCCCTTGTGATGGTGTAAGAACCTTAAACTTTGATAATAAAAAAGAGTATTATGAATACACATCATTAGCGTTTGATTTGGAAAAATATAATCGGATTTTAGTGTATATCCCTAAGAAGGCGTGATTATTCTTGATAATGAGATAAATATATTATTTCCAAAATGGAAATTAGAGATTGCTTTTTTGTCATTAGGTTTCAGTTTCTTTGACGACTAAAATGCCTCTTCATTAGAATAATTGAGGTGGCTGGATGACAAAATATATCCTTTTTAGCTTTTGTTTAGTGTTGATTTACCCTCTTGGTGTGGACTTACATTTAACGGGCTTAACGGCAATTGCAAATGATTTAAACGCATCGGAAGTGACATTACATCAAGCTTTTTCAATTTATTTAATGGGCATGGTTTCATCCATGTTAGTTGCAGGATGGTGTAGTGATAATTTAGGTCGTAAACCTGTTGTATTGCTTGGAACCGTTATTTTCTTATTGGCATCATTTGGTGCTGGAGTTTCGGTAACGGAAAATAACTTTTTGATCGCACGCTTCTTCCAAGGTATTGGCGCTGGATTTTGTTATGTTGTTACTTTTGCGATATTGCGAGATACATTAGCCGAAAAACAACGTGCTAAAGTTCTTTCTATGATAAATGGCATTACTTGTATTATTCCTGTATTAGCGCCTGTTTTAGGTTTTCTGATCTTATTAAAATTTAAATGGCCAGTCATGTTTTATGCCATGGCAATCTATGCATCATTAATCTTTATTTATTGTTTTTTTGTAATAAAAGAAACCAAACCAAAACAGTTGGCCAAAAGTAAAAATAAAACGACCACCATCACCGATGAATCTTTCTTAAATAGCTTCTTTTTAAGTCGTTTGCTTATTTCATGTTTGGGGATGAGCGTGATCCTGACTTATGTTAATATCTCTCCAATCGTGATTATGCAGCAAATGCATTACAGCACTGGGCAGTATTCAACAGCAATCACATTGCTTTCGATGGTTAGTATGGCCACTTCGTTTATGATGCCGAAAATATTAACAAAACTTCGTTATGAAACCATTTTATATACTGGTTTATCGGGTTTTTTAGGTGCGGCTATTTTTCTTTTTATCGGAAAAAACAGTGATCCTCGCTGGTTCTTTGTCTCATTTTCATTATGTGGCGCGGGGTTTGCGTTACTATTTGGTATTATAATGAGTCAAGCTCTCTCTCCATTTAGTCAGCGAGCTGGACTCGCCAGTTCGATTTTAGGGATTTCGCAATTGAGTTTTGCATCTCTCTATATCTGGACTATGGGATGGTTAGGAATATCTGCAATTAATATGCTGATTGTTATATTGTTTGCAAGTAGCTTTATTGGTTTTACCTTTTTGCATCTCTTTCGTTCTTCAGGACAACAACAAAAGGTGAATTGTGATGCATAAGCCATTACATCGAATAGATTTGAATTTATTAGTTATTTTTCAAATTCTTTTACAAGAGCGTAGTGTCACATTGACTGCAAAATGGTTGTCTGTTTCACCTTCTGCGGTGAGTAAAGCATTGGCTAAATTACGCGTTTGGTTTGATGATCCCCTTTTCGTTCGTAGCCCTCAGGGATTAATTCCGACACCTTTGACATTAAGTATTGAAGAATCTCTTTCTGATTTTATTAATATTGGTAACCATATCGCGGGCAAGCAAAATAGCGAAACGCCTAAAGGTGTTCATTTCAGTTTAATATTAGAATCTCCTTTACATCAGGTGTTACTAAATCAATTTCCTTTAGAAATATTGAATTATTATCCTCAATCAATGGTGAAAATACGAAATTGGGAATATAACTCACTCTCGAGCATTATTGACGGTGATGCTGATATTGCTTTTTTAGGTCGTGAATATTATTCGGGCTCTAAAGAAGCATTACATCTATTACCTGATGTTATCGATTGTGAAGAGCTTTTTCGTGATACACCATTAGTTTATGTGCGAAAAGATCATCCGTTATTAAAAGAGCCTTGGAATTTAGAGACATTTTTGCGCTATTCTCACATCTCAACAGAATATGATAAACGGCCTCATTGGGCATTAGATGATATTTTGGCAGAGCATGGACGTTTACGTAATATTGCCATAACTTACACGTCATTTGAGCAAACTTTATTTATGATTTCTCAACCTAATCATGAGCTTATTACTTGTTTGCCCGGATATTGTGTACATTATCTCTCTAGAGCTTTACCTAATTTAGTGACATTACCTTTACCACTGCCACACAGTGTTTCTGAACAGCTTGATATCTCATTTATTTTGCTGTGGCATAAACGCCATGCGTACAACTCTAAAATATTGTGGTTAAGAGAAACTATCAAAAATAGTGTCAATCAATTTATGCAGAAAAATGGCCATTAAAAATTTTACTGCTATTTATTTGGTTTCTTCTGTGTTTACTGAAAATTATGAGCGGGATTAAGATTATTTTTAATAAAAATTTTATCCCGTTTTTTTAATTAGATAAAGTATAGTGCTATCTAAATTTTCTCTTAATCTTTCTTAAATTTTATCTATGATAATAAGAGGTAAACTTATATTGATACTTTAATTAGTGATTAAAAAAAGAAAATATGATGGATATCAGTTTAAAACCTATCACTTTAGATAATTATGAAGAAATTAGTTTACTTGAAGTGGAAGAATATCAAGAAGACTATATTGCTTCTAATATGTGGTCTTTAGTTGAAGCAGCTTATAACGAGAACTATGTCGTCAGAGGTATTTATTTATCAGATAAACCAGTTGGTTTCTTTATGTGGGTAAAAGAAAGCCCATATAAAATTGCTATCTGGCGTTTTATGATAGACAAAGCACACCAAAATAAAGGGTTAGGTAGAGAAGCCCTACACATCGCTTTAAATGAAATTAAGCAAGATAAAACAATCAATGAAATTGAAATTTGTTATAACCCATTAAATCCAGTAGCTAAAACATTCTATAGCTCTTTCGGTTTTAAAGAGACTGGTATGGATAAAGATGGGGATGATATGTTAGCAGTAATAAAAATAACACAATGAAAAATATAAAATTGATCTCTTTAAAATAGAAAAAGGTGCAATTGCACCCCCTTCTATTTTTATCAACCTGAAATGACGTAATTATAGCCCCATAACTTGTCTATTTTTAGGATAAGAAAGCGTATAATTTAATGGTAAGGATTTTTCTTGTTTTGCCTCTAGTGTGATATTCCACTCTATTTCACCTGTATCTTTATCAAGTACGCCATCTTTATAAACGGCATCTGCTACATTGATATTGTTTTCTTGACTAAGTGGTAGCTGATCGTAAATAGTGACTTTTACAGGAGAGTTATAAGTGTTTCTTACTTTAATGGTATAACTCTCTTTTTGTTCAATCGTGGTACCAATAAAGATAGGCTCTTTTCTTATTTTCTCATTGTTAATACGGCTAATTTGAATGTTTTTGTCTATCCCCATCGGAATATTAAGTAACTCTTCAAGTTCATTTGTATTAATATAGCTATTACCCACAAAGCTATTCATATAGTAGATATTTGCACGGCCATTAAGTAAGTTTAAATTTTCCCAATCTTTAATTTCAGCTTGTAAATAAACTTCTTCTACTAATTTCGGTGTGGCTAAATAGCGATAATCAGCGGTGACTTCTTTTTGGTTAATGACCAATGTGTTAGGCTCGGTGCTATTTTTTAAGGTGTAAGGTAACGCGATAGCATGGCTTAAATTAATTCCATTATTATTCGTCGTAACATATCGAGTCACTCCTTTGTTTATTTGTTTTTCTCGAGTTAGGTCTGAAACATTTTCTTCCATAACTGCGACTGGTGCAGGCATCGCCATTCTCATACTGTCTTTTCTAAATTTTGAATTATCATTATAAAGAGATAAATACCAAGGTGATAATGTTGGTGCAGTGATATTAAGTGATGGATTAGTGGATGTTAAAACCAGTTTTACTTTATCCCAATTTAGGCCTGTATTTTGAATAACATCCGCCTTATAGGTGAGTAATATCGGCTTATCCATTCCTTGACTTCGAATATCGTAAGCAGGTGACCATCCAGCATCTGGTGTTATATAAGAAATACGCATCTTACTAGTTAGATTTTTTGACGTGCCTAAAGATAAAACAATTTGTGTTTTCTCTTCAGCAATAATTGGCATATCAATTTCTAATTGTCGGTTTAATTCTTCTAATTGTTCTGTTAATTTAGCAATTTCTTCACGCGCCATTTTTTGTTGATTTAAAATAGAAGTCATTCTTTGACTAATAAAATCAAATTTTTGTGATGATTGCTCTAATGTTTGCGTTTCACCATTACCAAAAAAGGATTGATCTTTCAGTAAAATAATTTGTTCATCACCAACGCTAATGTTGATGTTTAATACTTCAATTTGTTTATTAATCTCTTTTTGTTTATCCATTAATGTCGTAATGGTGGCTGGGTAACTAGGGGCAATAGGAATTTTTTTAACGTTAATGGTGTTAATAATCACATCTTCATTATCAATACTAATTGATAAGCTTCTAGGATCAATATTGTTTGCAACATTAGACAAAACAACGTCACTCTGCCCCGCTGGTAAGTTGAGAGTGACGTTATTTTCAAGTTCAGCACCCCGTAAAAAAATTGTTGCTTGATTGAGTTTTATATCATAATTAAGTGGTTTAGTGGGATCTACGGAATTGATTTCATTAGCAAAAGCACTAGTTGTACTAATAATAGATAATGTAATAAGCGATAACGTTAATTTATTGGGTTTAATCATCATTTTCATTCTATCCATAGTTGATGAGCAGTATTGTAAGAACCGCAAAATAGAGATGCACTGTTGCACAAGTATATTTAGATAGTATTGCATCTCTAATAAATTAGATAACAGAATAAACTTAAAGATCTAATAATGTGAGGATAAAAAACAATAGATAAAACAATATGTTATTGTTTTAAATTAAATGAATGTTTGAATGATAAGGATTATCTTAATGATGGCGAGATATTTAGCTTTTATTTGCTTTATATCGTCTTGTTTAGATAGAAATAAGATAAATATTTCAATAAAACTAAATAAAGGCAGTTTAAAAATAAACTGCCTAGGATAAAGATGTTTGTTATCAATTTTTATTTAACAACTTCACCACTATCAATAACAGTTTTGCGTACTTTATCAGAGAAATCTTGTGCCTCTTTAATAATCGCTTTCTCATCAACGGTTAATAGTTGGCGATCTTCCATTAAGATTTTGCCATCTACAATGGTATGGCGAACATTACTGCCATTTGCGCCATACACTAATGCTGCATAAGGGCTATACATAGGCACCATATTAGGTGATTTTGTATCAACAACGATAATATCAGCAAGCTTACCTGATTCTAATGAGCCCAATTTATCTTCCATATGCAAGACTTTTGCTGAACCCATAGTTGCTAGCTCTACAACGGTTAAAGGTGGCATTGCCGCGCGGTCTTTATTCTCTAATTTATGGATTTTACCCACAAGATTGAGTTCGTTCATGGTTGTTAGCGTATTACTCGACATTGGACCATCAGTCCCTAAACCGACACGGACACCCTTTTCTAGCATTGCAACGACAGGTGCTACACCTTTCGCTGATTTAGTATTCGCACTGATATTATGAGCAACACCAACATCATATTTTTTCAGTAAATCAATATCTTTTTCATCAACCATAATTGCGTGTGCTGCAATAACTTTGTTATTTAACGCCCCAATATCGGCCATATATTGAACAGGGCTTTTACCACCTGTACGTTTGGCTATTTCTTCTTGTTCACGGTCTGTTTCGGCTAAATGGATCATAACAGGAACATCAAGTTCTATTGATAATTTAGCAATTTTCTGAAGGTTTTCAGTGGTATTTGTATAAGGAGCATGTGGTGCAAATGCTGGGATAATGCGAGGGTGATCTTTATATTCTTTAATAAAATTTACCGCATATTGAATACCTTCTTCTGGTGTTTTCGCATCTGCAACAGGGAAATTAATAACAGATTCTCCTAATACCGCACGATTGCCCATTTTATCAACCGTTTTAGCAACTTCATCTTCAAAATAATACATATCAACATAAGTCGTTACTCCCCCCTTTACCATTTCGATATTGGCAAGGTTAGCGCCAACTCTGACCATTTCGCGAGAAACCATTTTGCTTTCAAGTGGGAAAATATAACGGTGAAGTCTGTCTGGGACATCATCGGCTAATGAACGAAATACCGTCATCGAACCATGTGTATGGGTATTAATTAAACCCGGCATCACAATATCACCATCAACATCTAATACTTTATTGGCTTGATATTCTTTAGAAAGCTCAGGGCCACCAACGGCAATAATTTTATTTTCTTTTACGACAACAGTACCTTGTTCAATGATTTTATTTTGCTGATCCATAGTTAGAACAGTACCATCAACAATCATCAAATCAGCCTGTTTTGCCGCGTAACTAGAAAAGGAGACTGCCATGACAGCCAAAGCAAGCATAGATTTAGAAAATGACATCATTACCTCTCGTCTTGATGGGAAAATTTTTCTAAGATTATAGATAAATTCATCAGCTTTTGATATCAACCGAAAGTGAATGAGATCACCGAATAAATAATTAATCGAAGTTATTATCGCGCTCGGTGTCTAAATTTCTTGCAGTTAGTCTTATCAATCAAGGAGTGGTTTAATGAGTAAAACGTTGCAACCTGGTGAAAATACATCACTAAGTGAAAATAAAGGACAAGTTAAAGTCTCTCATGCAGTAGGCGATAATCTTGATATTAATCTGACGGCATTTTTAGTAACAGGATCAGGAAAAGTCGTTAATGACGACGATATGGTTTTCTTTAACGCTCCTCATCATGCCTCTGGTGCGGCTTCGTTTATTTCACCGATAACTCAAGGCTCAACGGTTATTCATAGTATTGATTTTGACTTATCTCGTTTACCCGCCAATATTACCAAAATTGCCATTACCTTGACGCAAGATGGAAGTGCTGGCGGTTTTGCTGTTGTTAATCAATTAAAAGCGCAAGTATTGATAAATAATGATGTTATTGAATTAGCACCAAGCCAATTTTCGCAAGAAACGGGCATTATTGTTTTAGAGCTGTATATTCGAAATGGGCAAAATAAAGTACGTGCTGTTTGGCAAGGGTTCGCGTCTGGACTTGCTGGGCTATGCGATCTTTATGGCATTGAAGTTGAAGAGCCTGCCCCAGTTATTGTGCCTGCATCAACACCACCTGTTAATATACAAAAAAGTGTGGTGAAACTGACGAAACCAGATAGTAGCCACCGTGTTTCTTTACTAAAAGGGAGTGATGCACCTAAGCGCATTTTAGTCAGTGCAACATGGATAGATAATGGTGATGGTAAGGATAATGATGATTTAGATCTTCGTGTGGGTATTTTGCGTCCCAATGGTCAAATGTCTATAATTCAAGCGCCAGATAAAAGTGGTGCTTTTAATGCAGATCCTTTTGTTTTCCATACGGGTGATGTGGTCAGTGTTAGTCAAGATCAGCCCGGCTGTGAAACAGTTGAAATAAACCCCGCTATTTCTCAATTAATGGGCGGAAAAGTGGCGTTAGTTTGTAGTGTTTATTCTGCCATTAGTAATGGTTGTGTTTCTGTTGCATCATTAAAACCAACAATGCGTATGGAATATGGTAATCAAATCGTTGAGTGCTCTTGTGAATACAAAAAAGGCTTTTTCAATAATATGATTTACACCTATGTCATTGGTATTATTGAAATCGATCAAGACAGTATTACGTTAAAACCTTCAGGTGTGACATCAAGAGCAGGCAGTGAAGCCACTCCTTGGTTAACACGTATTGGTGATGAACTTAAATTAACGATGGATGGCCCTCATGTTTTTAAAGGAAAGAAACCAAGTATTCTAGGCAAAAAACGTTATGTTTAATTTTATTATAAAAAAGAAATAACTTAGCGTTTGTCCTAAAAAAGGAAAACGGGCAATGATTAAAATGCCCGTTTTTTATTTATTTACTTAAAGAGATGATAACCTGTGAAATTAAGCGCGTCTTTTTTGCTCTAATAGCCACTTGTCTAATTCATTAGCAAAAAGCTGGCGGTCGCGTTGGTTTAGGCTTGCTGGCCCCCCCGTTTGAATACCACTAGCTCTCATCGTATCCATAAAATCACGTATATTTAAGCGTTCACGAATAGTGGCTTCAGTATAACGTTCACCCCTAGGATTTAGAGCAACCGCCCCCTTTTCAATCACTTCAGCCGCTAATGGGATATCTGCGGTGATCACCAAGTCATCTTTATTGGTACGGCGAACAATTTCGTTATCCGCAACATCAAATCCAGCAGAAACTTGTAATGTGCGTAAAAAAGGCGATGCAGGTACGCTTAATCGTTGGTTAGCAACAAAAGTAATGATCATTTTTTCTCTGTCTGCTGCTCGATATAACACTTCTTTGATTACTTTAGGACATGCGTCAGCATCAACCCAAATAGGCATAACAACTCTCTCTTGATTATTCTGTATTAAATATTGCATGGTTAAGGAGGTTAAAATAACACAGTAATCCTAACTAAGTGATTGAAGCTTTGCTCTTGCTCGTTTTTCTGATTGCTGATTAACCCAAATACTCACTAATATCACAATCATACCGATAATTTGTAAGCTAGTTAATTGTTGTTCTAATAACGCCCAACCTAAAATAACAGCACTAAGCGGGCTTAAAAATCCTAATGATGCTACAGAGCTTGGCCCTAATAATGCCAGTCCTCTAAACCAGAAAATATAGGTTAATGCTCCACCAATTAACGTTAAATAGGCTAAGCCTAAAAGATTAATCCCCGTTAATGAAGGTAATGCAGGTTCAAATAATAACGCAAAAGGTAATAATACAGCGCCACCAGCAGTTAATTGCCACGCGGTAAACGTTAAAGGAGTAACTGGCGGTTGCCAACGACGACTTAATACAGTACCCGCTGCCATTGATAAGGCGCCACCTAATCCTGCCATTATTCCGATAGGATCAAGTGTTGCATTAGGTGTAAGTATTAATATTGCCACACCTAATATGCCACCTAATGCTGCTGAAATAGAAAGCCATGATAAAGGTGTTTGTAATAACCAACGAGACAAAAATAAGACAATTAAAGGCTGAACTGCTCCTACAGTTGCTGCAACACCACCAGGTAAACGATAAGCAGAAATAAATAATAACCACCAAAATAGTGAGAAATTTAAAATACCCAAAATGATTACGCGTAACCACCATATCCCTTGAGGCAGTTGTCTCATAATTATTAATAATAAAATACCAGCAGGTAATGCACGTAATGCAGCCAATGTCATTGGTACGTTAGCGGGCAACATTTCGGTTGTCACAATATACGTACTTCCCCAAACAATGGGAGCTGAAGCTGTTAATAAAAGCGTTGTGTATCGATTCATAAAGTGACTCAATTTATTTGTCATTGTGATTTATCTTGAGGTCAAGATAAATTGATAATACCTTGACGTCAAGATAAATAATTGACATGATAAATGCATGGACAGAATAGATAGAATTACCGAACAATGGCAACGTGAACGACCTGATCTTGATATTAGCCCAATGGGGTTAATTGGCCGGTTGGGTAATATCACTTTGCATCTTTCCCGCGAAATGGAGAAAGTTTTTTCCCAATTTGGCTTGAATACATCAAGTTTTGATGTGCTTGCCACATTACGACGAGCAGGAAATCCTTATACTCTTTCTCCTGGTGAAATGTTATCAACATTGATGGTTACATCGGGCACAATGACAAACCGTATTGATCAATTAGAAAAAGCAGGCTGGGTTATTCGTAAAGTTAATCCGGAAGATGGTCGTAGCTTTTTAGTTTCTTTAACACCACAAGGTTTGGAATTAATCAATCAAGTTATTGAAGCTCATGTTAATAATCAAAAACGTTTGGTAGCGGGTTTATCACAACAAGAACAGCAAGCATTAAATGCATTACTAAAAGTTTTTCTTAATTCCCTAGAATAATATTTTTCCCCCTATTCTATTTTCTGCAAGATATTTAATAATAAAGGTAAGTACAGAAACCGAGTGTTCTTACTTACCTTCTTTTCTTTGTTTGCTTAAAAACCCTTCTTTTTATGCCGTTTTTGTTTATTTAGGCACCTAATGTGCATGAAGTCACATTTTTACTTTGATTTAAATCAAAGATGTATTCTATTTACTATTTTTAGGTTGCTGAATACCAAAAGTTAAATTATAAAGCGAATGATAATCATTATTGATCTCATTAGGATCTGTAACTATGTGCATTCAATTTAAATCTTGCTTCGTCTTATCTGCTCTAACTCTCTCACTTTCTCAATACGCCATTGCTGAAACGGCGTCACCTAAAGAAGAAACGCTAGTTGTTACTACAACACGTAGTGCTTCCTCTTTATGGAATAGCCCTGCGACCATTCAAGTCATTGATAAAGAGTCATTAAGTCAATCAACAGCTTCTTCTATTGCGGATCAATTGCGTGATATTCCTGGTGTTGAAGTGACTGATAATAGCCTCGCGGGCCGTAAACAAATTCGTATTCGTGGCGAATCTTCATCACGTGTACTTTTATTGGTTGATGGGCAAGAAGTCACCTATCAACGAGGTGGTCAAAACTTTGGTGCGGGTATTTTAATTGATGAATCTGCCCTAGAGCGTATTGAGGTGGTTAAAGGTCCCTATTCTGTACTTTATGGTTCACAAGCTATTGGCGGTGTGGTGAATTTAATCACCCAAAAAGGTGGCGATAAGCCCTTTGGTGGCAATGTTAAAGTTGTTTATGACTCAGCAACGATGGGATGGCGTGAGTCTGCGTTAATTTCAGGCACAATAGGTGATTTTGAATACCGTTTTAATGGGAGTTATGCCGATCATGGTGATCGCGATACGCCAGATGGTCGCTTAACTAATACGCATTTTAGAAATAATGGTCAAGGGGCATGGTTAGGCTATAAAGTTGATAAACATAAATTTGGGCTTTCACTTGATCGCTATGATTTATCTACGCAATCTTATTATGCTGATGAAGGCAAATATCAAGAATTTAGCGTTAAAGTACCTAAGCTTGAGCGTGAAAAAATCGGCTTATTTTATGATTATGATATTGATGCTGATTATTTTAAGAAACTTCATATAGATGCTTATACACAGCGAATTGAGCGAAAATTTGAGAACCGCGTTGGTGTCGTTACGCCAACAGGTAGCCCAATGATTGGTAATTTAACTGTTAAAAACCGAACACAGTCGGAGGATACACAGAATACTTATGGAATGACTATGCAGGCAAACTTTACGTTACCTGCAAATAATGAACTCATTTTAGGCGCACAATATCAACAAGATAAAGTAAAACAAACCTCTGCTGGCCAAACATCTTCAAATAGTACAACGGGTTTCCCACCTGCCGTAAACTATGAAAAACAATCTCTGTTACATAATCGCAGTCAGCAAACTAATGCATCTGTTTTTGCCCAAAATGATTGGAAAATAACAGAAGATTGGTCATGGACTGTGGGTGCTAGGCAGTATTGGTTAAAATCAGAATTACAAGATGGTGATGAGACTGTTAACCATAATAAAACAGGCACAAGCTATAAGACATTATCCTCTACCTCTGTGAGAGATAACGCTTTTATTATTTCATCCAATCTGCGTTATTCCGGATTTAAAGATACTGAATTGCGCCTTGCATTTGCACAAGGTTATGTGTTCCCTACGTTAGTTCAGCAATTTATGAATACAACGGCGGGCGGTGCGGTGACTTATGGCAATCGTGATCTTGAGGCTGAACATTCTAATAACGTGGAATTTGGTGCGCGTTATAAAGGGAATAATTGGTATGTTGATAGCGCCATTTATTATTCTGAAGCAAAAGATTACATCACCTCAGTCGCTTGTGCTGGAGAACGTATTTGTGAAGGAAATAGCAAAACAGGCCGAGCAGATTACTTCTATTATGACAATATCGATCGCGCGAAAACTTATGGTATGGAGGTAATGGCCCAATACCAAGGCTGGTCAATTACACCTTATGTTTCTGCCAATGTGATGCGTCGTCAATTTATTAGCCCAACCCTAAAAACATGGGATACAGGGGAACCTACAGTCACTACACGTATTGGTGCTAAACATCTATTATTACTCAATAATATGAATCTAATGTCAGATTTATATTTAAGATCTGCAACGCAAGCTAAAGATTATAGCAATCCAGAAAATAAACAGCATTACGCTGGCTGGACAACGGTTAATCTTTCACTTAGTAGTGAGTTTGGTCATAACGATCAATATCGTATTAACTTTGATTTAAATAATATTTTAAATAAACGTTATCAAACGGCTCATGAATCTATTCCTGCTGCGGGTATTAATGCGGCAGTTGGCCTGACATGGGCGTTTTAACAATGAAAAAAATATTAATTACTCTCAGTTTATTATTGTTACCTTTTAGCTTAACGGCAAAAGAGAATATAAAAAATGACCGTTGGGTCATTGCGGGTGGTTCTATTGTGGAATTAGTTTATGCCATGGATGCTGGCAATAAGGTTGTTGGTGTTGATGAAACTACCTCTTACCCAGAACAAACTCAGGCATTACCCCATATAGGGTATTGGAAACAATTAAGTGTTGAAGGCATTTTGTCTTTGCGTCCTTCTACTTTTGTAACGTGGGATGATGCTGAGCCGAAAATGGCCTTACGTCAGCTTGCACAGCATAACGTTAAGGTGATTTCTTTACCAAGAACGCCAGCAACCTTTGAGTTAATGCTTCAAAACATCCGCACGTTAGCCGTTTCACTGGATAAGCAGGCACAAGGCGATGCATTAATTGATTCATTACAATCCCGCTTAGACACTATTAAAGCCAAAAACAATCAAATTAAACAGAAAGTAAAAGTGATGTTCTTTCTTTCACCGGGAGGTGGAATTCCTCAAGTTGCAGGGAAAACCAGTGTCGCAGATGCGATCCTTCAATTAGCAGGCGGTGAGAATATCGCAACACACGAGAATTATCGTATCTATAGCGCAGAGGCCATTATTGCCGCTGATCCAGAGTTAATTGTTATTACAACACAAAGCCAGAAAAACCAAACAGGTACAATAAGAGCGTCTGAAGGATTAGCTTCTGTGCCCGGTGTGTCAATGACTCAAGCATGGAAAAATCAACGCATTATCGAAATTGATCAATCCCTTATTTTAGGAATGGGGCCTCGTATTGTGGATGCCGTAGAATTATTGCATCAACAATTTTACCCCGCTGATCTAGTAAACGGTAATAAGGTCGAATAATAAGTAGGAATGATTTAATAATGAAAGAGTCAGTCGCAACACATATTATGCCCCCTTCTACTGAAATTGATCTCACTGCTCATTTCGCTTTAGAAGGTGATAGCCCTTTTCGAGATAGACATGCCACCATGCCATGGCGAGGTTCTTTACCTATTGCGAAAGAAGAACAGCAATCCACATGGCAAGCCTTATTAGAAAGTAAAACACCAGCCTGCAAACGTTTGTTGTATATTCATATTCCTTTTTGTGCGACTCATTGTACGTTTTGTGGATTTTATCAAAATAACTATCACGAAGAAGCCTGTGCACGCTATACCGATGCATTACTGCGTGAGATATCGGCTGAGTCAGATAGTTTACTTTATCAATCAGCACCAATCCATGCGGTTTATTTTGGTGGTGGAACCCCTTCTGCGTTATCAGCTAAAGATCTTTATCGTGTGATCACGCATTTGCGCCAATCCCTCCCTTTAGCGCCAGATTGTGAAATCACCATTGAAGGTCGCGTTTTAAATTTTGATGATAATCGTATTGATGCTTGTTTAGATGCAGGCGCAAACCGTTTTTCTATTGGTATTCAAACCTTTAACAGTAAAATTCGTAAACGAATGGCAAGAACCTCAACGGGTGAAGAAGCAGCCAAATTTATGAAAGGGCTTTGTTTGCGCGATCGTGCTGCCGTGGTGTGTGATTTGTTATTTGGATTACCTGGGCAAGATGCGACGAACTGGCAAGAAGATCTCACTATTGCTCATGATATTGGTTTAGATGGTGTCGATCTCTATGCATTGAATTTATTGCCTAATACACCATTAGGTAAAGCGGTTGAAAATCAACGAATTACTGTGCCTTCACCAATACAAAGACGCGATCTTTATCTTCAAGGTTGTGACTTTATGGAAAATGTGGGCTGGCGTCAGATCAGTAATAGCCATTGGGCAAGAACAACCCGTGAGCGCAATCTTTACAACCTATTAATCAAGCAAGGGGCAGATTGCCTAGCTTTTGGTTCTGGTGCTGGTGGCTCAGTGAATGGTTATTCATGGATGATTGAACGTTCACTTGATAATTATTATCAAAAAATCACAGATAACCAAAAGCCCTTAATGATGATGAGTCGTACAACCGATAGTGGTTTTCGTTGGCGTCATGAGTTACAAGCTGGCATTGAGTGCGGACGTGTTGACTTAGCCAAGTTAAGCCCACAAGCGACTTTACTCTCCCCTTTATTAAATCAATGGTATCAAGCGGGTCTTGTTGAAGACGATTTTCTTTGTATGAAATTGACCAATGAAGGTCGATTTTGGGCAAGTAACTTACTGACATCCTTACAGCAATTAATTTTGCAATTAAATACACCTCGTTAATTTTATTACCCTGAATATTAATTAGAAGATGGAAACAACATCATGAATACTGAATTACAACAATTTTTAATGACTGAGCCTGATGGAACATTGGAAACTATTGCTACACAATTTAATACCACATTGTTGGAGGTTGTGAGACATTTACCATCACGCTCATTAATGAGTGGCGAACAATTCGATACTGTATGGGATAGTGTGATGAAATGGGGTAATGTCACCACGCTTGTGCATACTCAAGATGTTATCTTAGAGTTTAGTGGTGAGTTGCCAAGTGGTTTCCATCGTCATGGCTATTTTAACTTACGAGGTAAAAAAGGAATGACTGGCCATATTAAAGCCGAAAATTGCCAATCCATCGCAATGATCGAACGTAAGTTTATGGGTATGGATACCGCCTCTATTTTATTTTTCAATCAACAAGGCGTTGCTATGTTTAAAATTTTCCTTGGACGAGATGAACATCGTCAATTATTGCCAGAGCAACTATCAGCCTTCCGTCAATTAGCACAACAATTAAATAAGGAATAATTGCACGTGAAAACTTGGGTTATTTTTGGTGCTGGCGGTAAAGGGATTGGCGCACATATTGCAGATATTGGCGTTACACAACAACGCCCTATTGTGGCTTTAGTTCGTTCCGAAGATGCGGCCAATCGTTTAGAAGAAAAAGGGATCAAAACAGTTATTGGTGATGCGATTGATGCTAAAGCGGTTGAAGCTGTTTTAACACTAGCAGGAAAAGAAGCAGACATTATCTCCACAATGGGCGGAGAAAATGATTATCTTGCGCATAGAACCGTGATTGATACTGCGGAAAAAATGGGGTTTCAACGGATGCTCATGGTTTCTTCTTTAGGCTGTGGCGATAGTTGGGTTGCTTTATCTGACAGAGCAAAAGCCGCTTTTGGGCAAGCCGTTAGAGAAAAATCATTAGCTGAAGTATGGCTGCAAACTAGCCGTTTTGATTATGCGATAGTAAGACCTGGCGGATTACTGAATGGTGAAGAAACGGGTAAAGCTCAGCTTTATCAATATGAAGAGACTCACGGCTTAGTTAATCGTCGTGATGTCGCGCGTTTGGTGACTCAACTTCTTGAAGCCGATCTTCTAGATGATCAAGTTTATGCAGTGGTTGAACCGGGTTTGGTGCCAACTAAATCATAGATATTAATATCAACACAATTAGCTTAAGAGATAACCTATGTGTTATCTCTTTTTTCTTGCTTTTATTGTGGTCAATAACTCACATTATGATGAGTTTTCTGCTCACAATGAAATTTCCTCAATAGACATTTGTCACTTTACTGTCTTAATGGGGGTAACTTGTGGCATAATGCGGCCCCATTACCTTTTGTCATTCACTAATAATGAGTATTCGTCTTGTTAATCAGCAATAATATCACTATGCAGTTTGGCTCGAAGCCACTGTTTGAAAACATTTCTGTCAAATTCGGTGGCGGAAATCGCTATGGTTTAATCGGTGCTAACGGTAGCGGTAAATCAACCTTTATGAAAATTTTAGGTGGCGATTTAGTGCCAAGTAGCGGTAACGTATTTCTTGATCCTAATGAGCGCCTTGGTAAATTAAAACAAGACCAATTTGCTTATGAAGAATATACAGTGCTTGATACTGTGATTATGGGGCACACTGAACTTTGGGAAGTTAAACAAGAGCGCGAACGCATCTATAACTTACCAGAAATGAGTGAAGAAGATGGCTTACGAGTTGCCGATCTGGAAGTAAAATTCGGTGAAATGGACGGTTATACCGTTGAATCTCGTGCTGGCGAATTGTTATTAAATGTAGGCATTCCATTAGAACAACATAATGGCCCTATGAGTGAAGTCGCACCAGGTTGGAAATTACGTGTGTTATTAGCGCAAGCCCTATTCGCTGATCCGGATATTTTGTTACTGGATGAACCGACGAATAACTTGGATATTGATACTATTCGTTGGCTTGAACAAACGCTAAATGAACGTAACAGTACCATGATCATTATTTCCCATGACCGTCACTTCTTAAATATGGTCTGTACGCACATGGCTGACCTTGACTACGGTGCATTAGCCGTTCATCCAGGTAACTATGATGAATATATGTTTGCTGCAACCCAAGCGCGTGAACGTTTATTAGCGGATAATGCGAAGAAAAAAGCACAGATTAATGAATTACAATCTTTTGTAAGTCGTTTCAGTGCTAATGCATCTAAATCACGCCAAGCAACCTCTCGTGCTAAGCAAATTGAAAAAATTCAATTAGCTGAAGTTAAAGCATCAAGTCGCCAAAACCCATTCATCCGCTTTGAACAAGAGAAAAAATTATTCCGTAATGCGCTTGAAGTGGAAAATATCTCTAAAGGCTATGATGATAATGCCCCACTGTTTAAAGACGTCAATATGATGCTTGAAGTGGGCGAAAAAGTTGCCATTCTAGGTAATAACGGTGTGGGTAAATCGACGATGATTAAAACATTAGTCGGTGAATTAACACCAGATACAGGCCGTTTAAAATGGTCTGAAAACTCAAATATCGGTTATTATGCACAAGATCATGCAACTGATTTTGAAGTAGATATGACCGTATTTGATTGGATGAGCTTATGGATGAAACCAGAAGACGACGAACAATCTGTACGTAGCGTATTAGGTCGTTTACTGTTCTCTCAAGATGACTTGAAAAAATCAGTTCAAGTTTTATCTGGTGGTGAAAAAGGCAGAATGTTATTTGGTAAGCTGATGATGCAAAAACCAAACATTCTGATTATGGATGAGCCAACCAACCACTTGGATATGGAATCTATTGAATCACTGAATATGGCATTAGAACTTTATCAAGGTACTCTGATTTTTGTTTCTCATGACCGTGAATTCGTAAGTTCATTAGCAAATCGTATTATTGAAATTACACCTGAAAAAGTGACTAATTTCCAAGGTACTTATGATGAGTTCCTTGCCAAAAAAGGTGTTACACTTTAATTTCACAGCAGAATTAAAGTAATAAACAAACAAAGGCTTGATAACTATTTATCAGGCCTTTTTTATTGTAATCAAAAGATCCCGATAATTTCGCCCTCCTATTTTTATTTCATTTATGACTCATTCTATTTTTACGGCAATACAAATATAAATGATTATCATTTATATTGACTGACAGTCAGTCGTTAGTGTATGTTACCGACCACGAGTCAATCATGGTTTATTTCATTTTTTGGGATCATTATGTTGCTACTACCTCAAACAATACATTGTCCAAATAAGCAATTAAAAAATTATTGGAAATGTGGCTATTCTTTTGTTTTACCGACATTAATTTCACTAAGCGTGATGTCACCTTCTTTCGCATCAGAAAATATTGAAAAAATTATTGTTACTTCTGCGCCAAGTTCGTCGTCTGATGCACAACCTTACGGATATGTTGCAAAACAACAGACAACGGCAACTAAAAGTGATGCCACTTTATTAGAAGCACCACAAATGGTTTCTGTTGTTAATCGTAGCCAGCTAGATAACTTGCCCTCTGAATCTATTAGTCAAGCATTACGTTATAGCTCAGGGGTTGTGAGTGAAAAATTTGGCGCTTTTGGAAGCGGTATTGATTATTCAAAAATGCGCGGATTTGATGCTGATTATTATTTAGATGGCTTAAGAATGCTTGGTAATAGTGGTATTTGGGCGCCACAGATTGATAGTTGGAGTTTAGAAAGTATTGAAGCCGTACATGGCCCGGCATCTGCCTTATATGGACAAGGTGGTGCAGGTGGCGTGATTAATATGACATCGCGTCGCCCTTCCGCAGAAACGCAACACCAAGTGCAATTACAAGCGGGTAATAATAAAAATCATGGTATTAAATTTGATACCACATCAGCTCTTAATGAGGATGAAACATGGTTATATCGTGTTTCAGGGTTAGCGCTTGAACAAGAGTCGCAAATTCCCTCTTCTCGTCAAACTCGTTTTCTTATTTCACCGGCTATCACTTGGAAACCGAATGATGCACTGAGTTGGACAATATTGGGACAATATCAAAAAGAGCCTCGCCTAGGTTACTACAATACGCTACCGGCTCAAGCATTAGGTTTATTACCGAATCCTAATGGTAAAGTTGATCCTAATCGAAATTATAATAATCAAAGTCATGATAATTCACATCGTAAACAACAGTCGTTAACTTCATTGTTTGAATATGAATTGTCCCCACAGTGGCAATTTAAGCAAAACACTCGTTTTATGAAGGTTGATACGGAAATAAGCCGTGACTATACCCGTGGTTTTTTACCTGGTGATCGCTTATTAACTGCGGTTTATCAGGAAGCACCAAGTAAATCAGAAACATGGGTAACTGATTCACAATTAATTGGTAAATTAGCAACATGGGATATCAATCATACTGTGATGGCTGGTTTTGATTACCAGCATGGCTATATGACAAAAGATTGGTGGGGCTCACAAACGGTTAGTTTTGATCCGTGGGCATCACATCACAAGCCTGATTTTGAGCCTTACCCGGTTTCTCGTACTTCCACAAAACAACAATTTGATCGCTATGGATACTACTTACAAGATCACTTGCGTTGGCAGCAATGGAATTTATTACTCAGTGGCCGTTATGACAGTGCGGACTTAGATACACATAATCAAATATCAGGTACGACACAGCAAAGCCATAACACAGCATGGAGTCATCGTGTTGGTTTAAGTTATCAATTTAATAATGGGTTCTCACCATGGATAAGTACATCTGATAGTTTTGATCCTGTATTGGGCACTGATGCAGATGGAAAAGCTTTTATTCCAATGAAATCAAAACAATATGAAGCAGGCGTTAAATATCAAAATCCTGAGTTAACACAACTGGTTAGTGTTTCTGTATATCAATTAACCCAAGAAAATGTCACAACACATAATCCTAGAAATCCTGATTATTATCAGCAATCAGGTGAAATTCGTTCTCGTGGACTTGAGTTTGAAAGTAAATTAGTGCTAACGCCACAAGTTAATATGATGCTCAATTATGCCTATCTTCATAATATTGTGACATCGACTAGCGATCCAACCACCTTAAATAAACATCCTGTTCAAGTACCTACTCATACGGGATCTGCATGGATAGATTATCGTTTCCATCAGCCTTATTTAGACGGTGCATTATTAGGTGCGGGTGTCCGTTATTTAGGTTCAACTTACGGCGATAATACAAATACATTTAAAGTACCCGCAGTATGGTTAGGGGATGTGAGTTTCCGCTACCAATTATCGGCAATTAATCGTGAATTACAGGGTTTAGAATTAGGATTAACTGTCAGCAATATCACGAATAAATCCTATGTTTCTAGCTGTACTAGTTCGACTTATTGCAGTGTGGGAAGCGACCGTGTTGTGCTTGGTGTCCTCAATTACTATTTTTAGGAAATGAACATGGATAACTATCGACGTTCATTACTAAAAGGTGCCAGTGCATTATCGTTACTATTAGCAAGCCCTTTTCCTGTTTATGCAAAACCAAAACAGAGAGAAATCGTTGACATTCTGGGAAGAGAAATTGTATTACCACAAGAATTAACACGTATTTATGTGGCAGATAGTGGGTTATTTTTACTTTATGCTTCATTAAATGAAGGCGCTCTTTATGAGCGCCTTATCGGGATGCCTTCTGCATTTCGTACCGCCGACTTAAGTTTATATCATCAATATACGCGAGCATTCCCCCAATTATTGGCATTACCTGAATTTACGGCTATGTCGAGTGGGCATTTTAATAGTGAGAAACTTATCGCGCTAAAACCTGATGTCATTATTGTGGCGGTTGGAACTTATCGTGCAATTAGTGTTAATGGTGTGCTGGATTTATTAACGAAAGCGAATATTCCTGTTGTGGTGTTTGATTTGAGTATCGACCCACTTAATAACACGCCAATTAGCACATCTATTATGGGGAATTTACTGGGTAATATTTCACAAAGCCAAGCCATGAATCAATTTCGTGAAAAACAACTCACTTATATTTCTCAGCAATTAGGAAAAAAAACATTTAAACGCCCTAATGTGTTATTTGAACGAGCAGCGGGCTTTACACCTGAGTGTTGTCTTTCTTATGGCAATGGCAGTATGGGACAAATGCTACAAAATGCAGGTGGGCAAAACTTAGGTTCAGAATATATAAAAGGCACTTATGGGGTTTTGAACCAAGAAACGGTGATTTATGCCAAACCCGATAAAATTTTTTTAACAGGGGCTGATTGGAGTGGCTATAACCCGTCAGGTGATTGGATTAACTTAGGGCCTGGTGCAAATTTAGATTTGGCAAAACAGCAACTTGAAATTTTAATGCAACGGCTTGCCTACAAAACACTCGATGCGGTTAAAAATAAACAAGTATATGCCCTTTGGCATTCATTTTATGACAGCCCTTTTGGTTTTATTGCAATCTTACAAATGGCTAAATGGCTACACCCTGATCGCTTTTCTCACCTCGATGTAGACACTATTTTTTATGATTACCATACTCAATTTTTACCTGTGAAATGGGAAACGGGCTATTGGGTAACATTACTTGATCAAGATAAGGAATAATCATGTTTGATATCTATTCACCCGATCCTTTACGGGCAAAAGTTGAGTCACAGTCAGCAGGAAAAAGAACTATTTTATACTCAGCAAAAGGCCAACCTAACTATATGTACGTTGTTCCTTATTTTCGATTAAATGAGGTATCAGATAATCTTGATGATACTATTCACTCTGCATTTATTGTAAATGAAAAAGTTAAGAATGGATTTTTCTATGCGTGTTACCCCGCTTCATTGCATCAAGGTGAGTTGTTAAGTTTGCCTAACCAAAAACCGGCGACATTATTAGATTTATTGAGTTTTCAGCAATATGCACAACATACAGGGCGGGGATTTCATTTAAGTACCCATGCAGAATGGGCTGCTTTAATGCTGTGGTGTCGCCACCACAATATGATTGAAGATGGCAATACAGATTATGGACGAAGTTTTCTTCATCCAGAGCAATCTGTTAATCGCGTTGATGGTAAAGAAGCTGGTGATACTGACTTTACTACAGGTGATCCCACGACAATAACAGGACCGCAATGGTCGAATTGGTATCATGATAATAGTGAGTTTGGTATTAGTGATTTATGTGGCAACCTTTGGGAATGGCAAAGCGGTATGCAATTAAATGCCGGAGAAATACAGATAATTAAAGATAATGATTCAGTATTCTGTGGTGATCCCTCTGTAACAGAGCAATGGCATTCAATAGCATTATCAACGGGGCAATTATTGCCCATCAATCATCCCGATAGCGCAAAATACGATGCCCCTTCAGATCATTGTGACAAAAATGCAGGCACTCCCATTTTATCAACTTCAATAAAACACTATAACGGCACACCAACAGATAATGGTTATCCTGCGGGATTAATGGATGGTGATTTTAATGCAATAACAGCAGAAAATAGTATTGAAATACCTACATTATTTAAAGAATTAGGATTATATCCAGCAATAAACCAACAGGACAATGATCAGGTTTATTTACGAAATTATGGTCAACGCTCTTTAATGCGCGGAGGGGCTTGGTATTCACAACAAGCTGCAGGTATGCGAACTTTGTGTTTAAGCCACAATGCATCACATCGCAGCACTTCTGTCGGTGGTCGCCTTGCTTGGATTGATACAACCAGTTAATTAATCTAAAAAATTATTATTTATAGACATTTTTGCATAAATTAATTTACCTTAGTATCGATTGCATGAATAATAGTGCTAATAGTAATCATTATTATTCGGTGGCTTATTGTGATTAATCTTTATGCATTTAAATTAAAACCGGTGGCATTGCTCTGTTCTGCCACCCTTCCTTTTGTTTTGGCTACACAGGCTTTTGCAGAAGAAGCAGTAAAGACAGAACAAGTAGAAAAGCTTGTCGTTAGTGCTCAAGCATTAAAAGTAAATACTAGTTTGCAAGAAACGCCTAAATCCGTTTCTGTCATTTCTCAAAAAGATCTCGAAATACATGCGCCTCAAAAACTTGATGAAGCTTTACGTTATACGTCAGGTGTCGTTTCTCAACCCTTTGGTGCCGATAACGATACTGACTGGCTTCGTGTGCGCGGTTTTGAAGCTGCAACGTATTTAGATAACAGTCGTCTCTTTCGTGATGGTTATTATACATGGCTACTTGAACCTTATGGTTTTGAACAAATTGAAGTTGTAAAAGGTGCTTCAGCTGTATTATTTGGTGAATCTACACCTGGTGGTGCTGTTAACGTAGTACAAAAGAAACCCAGCTTTAAACCCCAAAATGAAGTATTTCTTGAAGTTGGAAATAATGATCAACGTGGGTTAGGTTTTGATGTTTCAAGTGCCACGGATGATAAACGTGTGCGCTATCGCCTTGTTGGGTTAATGAAAAAATCAGACGGAGAATTATCTCACACAGATAGTGAGCGTATTTATCTGGCACCAAGTGTTGCGATTAACTTGACTGACGATACATCATTGACGTTTATGGCAACTTATTTGCATGATGATGGCACACCAACTAACCCGTTCTTTCCTGCCGCAGGCACTTTGATTTCATCTCCTTTTGGTAAAATTAAGCCTTCAACAAATTTAGGTGAACCAGGTTACGATAAGTATAAACGTACTCAAATTTCAGCGGGTTATTTATTAGAAAGTAATATCAATGATGTTTGGCGTTTTTCTCAACGTCTAAATTATGATTATAACGATCTGTTATTGCGTAGCGTTTATGCCTTCCCTAATTCAGATATTACCGCAACAGAACTGAATCGTGGCATCGTTTTCCGTGATGGTAAAAACCAAAGTATCTCTTTTGATAATAATGTTGTTGGTGAATGGGATACAGATAATTTCGAGCATACATTATTAGCGGGTGCTGAATTGCAATATCACCAAACTAAAGGTGATGAACAAGATAATTACAATTTTGGTACGATTAATCCGTGGAACCCTGTTTACGGTAAATATATTCCTCTTGATCCTGCTAATAATGTCAATCGCACCATCGACAAAACACAATATAGCCTTTATTCACAGTATCAAACCAAATTTGATAGTCGCTGGGTTGCAGTAGCCGGTGTACGTCAAGATTGGGTAAAAACAGAAAATAAAGCACAAACAAAAAATGAGGACAAATCACGTACCGATAGTGAGTTTAGCCTCAATGCAGGATTAATGTATCTAGCCGATAATGGTCTCTCTCCTTATGTGAGCTATTCTGAGTCTTTTGAGGTGATGAGCACTATCGACCCTGCGACGAAAGATCTGTATAAACCGTTAAAAGGCGATCAAATTGAGGCAGGGATAAAGTACACACCTGATTTTATGGATGGTTACTTTAATATTGCCTGGTTTGATATCACACAAAAAAATGCTCTTGTAGCAAACCCAACGACTTCTGTTTCAACACAAACTGGTAAAGTGACATCAAAAGGTGTTGAAGTAACAAGTGAAATGCAATTAACGGAACGTTTTGCATTAAAAGCCAATTATACCTATACCGATATGCAAACTGATGACACAGGTAATAAAGGTAAACAACAAGCAGGTTTAATTCCTAAACATACCGCATCTGCTTGGGGTAACTACACTATTCCAATTACTGGAACTCAAGATTTAACCTTAGGAACAGGTGTTCGTTATTTAGGTAAATCTAAAGATAATCCTAAGAGTAGTGATTTAACTGTACCAAGTGCAACATTATGGGATATGGCTGCAATCTATAACGTCAATACACAGTGGCAATTACAGTTAAATATCAACAATATTCTTGATAAAGAATATCTCTCTGGTTGTGATTATTACTGTTATTACGGTCAATCCCGTTCTGTTTTATTGAATGCTAAATATCGCTGGTAAATTTTTCTTATTCCTCCATTTATTGCTCATCGTACAATAAATGGGGGAATATTATTTTATAAATGAGTGACCATGTTTGAACTCTCAAATATTCAAATGGATCGCGGTGGACGTACTATTTTATCAATCCCCTCACTGCGTATTTCAGATTCTGGGTTAACTATTGTGCTCGGTCATAATGGTTCAGGTAAATCGACTTTAGTCAGTTTATTATCTGGTCAGCAAGCCCCAGATAGTGGAAATATTACACTGAATAATTGCAATATCTCACACTATAAACCACGTGACCTAGCTAAACAGATAGCCTTTCTTCCTCAAAAACTTCCTGCTTCTGCAGGATTAACAGTAAGAGAATTAGTGCGTTTAGGCCGTTTTCCTTGGCGTGGAACATTAGGCCGTTGGAATAAAAAAGATGATGAAATAATCACAACAGCAATGGTAAAAGCGGGAGTTCTGCCCTTTGCAGACACACTCGCTGATGATTTATCTGGTGGTGAACGTCAACGTGCTTGGGTTGCAATGTTACTGGCTCAACAATCACCCATTTTAATTTTAGATGAACCTACTTCTGCTTTAGATATACATCATCAATATCAACTAATGGAACTCTTAAGTGAGCTAAATCAAACTCAACATGTTGGTATTATTGTTATTTTGCATGATCTCAACCTTGCCTTGCGTTATGCCACTCATATTATCGCGCTTAAAAAAGGGAAAATTGCATTTGAAGGTGAAGCCTCTCTACTTTTTGATGATGAGCGACTTTCAGCACTTTATGAAACACCTATTAAGCTGATTGAACACCCTGATAATCAAGGTTTACAACAACATAAGGTGGCAGTGGTATGCGTGTAATATTACAAAAAATAGTTAGATTTCTGCCTTTTTGTCTGGCTATTTTATTTATCACTCCCCTTGTTAATGCTGCGCAAAATAGCAATAAAATACCCCAACGTATTATTGTTTTAGATTGGGATTTACTGGAACAAATATTGACACTTGATGTTATTCCTGTGGGGGCAACTGAAATTGCTGGGTATAACCAATGGGTAGCTCACCCTGTTGCTCCAAATACTATTGAAGAAGTGGGTATGCGAGCAGAGCCTAATTTAGAAAAAATGGCATCGTTAAAGCCAGATCTTATTTTGGCATCAAGTTCACAACAAGATTTATTGCCTGTATTAAAAACTATTGCCCCTGTCGTATATCTGCCTAACTTCTCTCGTCAAGATAATGCCGCAGAAGTTGCTTTGGCGCATTTTAATACCCTAGCCTCTATTTTAGGAAAAACAGCGCTTGCACAAAAAAAGTTAGCGGAAATGGATAGCACTTTTACACAATTAAAGAGCAAATTACAGCAAGCATTTATTACATTACCTGAAGTGGAAGTGATCCGTTTTTCTACATTAACATCTGTTTTTTTGTACACCGAAAATTCAACAACTGAATATGTAGTTAATAAGTTAGGTCTAAAATCTGCCATATCATTACCTCCTCAACCTTGGGGAATTGATCAGCGAAGAATGAATATATTGCAGCATATTAGACAAGGATATGTTCTTTATATGTTGCCATTCCCTGATGAAAGTAAACTGCAAAAATCCGTGTTATGGCAAGCCATGCCATTTGTACAGAATGGGCATTTTCATTCAGTGAAACCAGTATGGAATTATGGTGGAGTGGCATCATTAACGTTAATGGCTGAAGCTATTACAGAAAGTTTATTAGATATGGCACAGAATAATGAACATTAAGCAATTTACTTTCTATTTTTTGGCAATCATCTTATTAAGCATTACTAGCTTACAAATTGATAATTCTCTTTCATTATCTCGTCAATGGTATTTGTTAGGGCATTTAGACACAAACACCCTATTTGCCGATGTTTTTTTTATTCATGCACAATTACCTCGTTTAGCTATGACACTGCTGATTGGAGGAATTTTCGGTGTTATTGGCAGCTTAATGCAACAATTAACACAAAATAACCTGACATCACCGTTAACATTAGGAACTTCTTCAGGCGCTTGGTTAGCTTTAGTTATTGTTAATATCTGGTTTACAGATTGGGTTGCTGATCACAGCGCATTCGCTGCGACAATGGGAGCGTTATTGGCTTTCTTTTTGGTGATTATGATTGCAGGTATTCGCAATATGACCGGCTTGCCCCTTGTTGTTTCTGGTATGGTAGTGAATATCTTATTAGGTGCGATTGCAACTGCATTAGTGACGTTAAATTCTCAATTCGCCCAGAATATATTTATGTGGGGAGCTGGAGATTTAGCTCAAGATGGTTGGGATACTTTTTTTTGGTTATTACCTCGAATTGCACCTATTTTACTTATTTTTATGTTTGCACCCCGTATTCTCACTTTATTGCGATTAGGGCATGAAGGTGCAACGGCTCGAGGGCTGTCTGTTTTACCCACATTTGCATTTTTTATTATATTAAGCACTTGGTTAGTTTCTGTTTCAATTACTGTTGTTGGGGTTATTAGTTTTATCGGATTACTTGCACCTAATATTGTCAGAACATTAGGTGCAAGAACGCCTCGTCAAGAGCTTATTGCCAGTGGACTAATGGGAATATGTTTATTGCTTCTTACGGATAGCTTGGCGATATGGATTGGTCAGTGGCTTAATACGGTTATTCCAAGTGGTGTTACCGCGGCTGCAATTGGCGCACCGGCACTAATTTGGTTTAGCCGCAAGAAAATGCGAGCTCAAGATCAACTTTCGATTTCAATTCATTCTCAGGCTAAAACAGTATCAAAATATACCGTGATAGGAATATTTGTATTATTAATACTCGGATTAGCCCTTACTCTGTTCATTCATATTAATGAACAACAATGGTTCTGGGAAATACCTTCTGTTTATCAATGGGCATTACGATCGCCACGTTTATTGGCTGCATTATTTGCAGGTATTGCACTGGCTATTGCTGGCGTTATTTTACAACGTTTAATCTACAATCCATTAGCTAGCCCTGATATTTTAGGGGTTTCATCTGGTGCTACTTTTGCATTGGTTTTTTCTAGCTTAATTTTAGGGAGTACCTTACAAACATCACAGTGGGGAATTGCATTATTAGGTAGCTGTATTGTGATGATTGCTCTATTAGTCTTAGGCAAGAAACACCAATATGCACCAGCCAGCTTAATATTAACGGGTATTGCCTTAACCGCGAGTTTAGAAGCCTTTATTCAATTTTTCTTAGCGAAAGGCTCATTAAGCAGCTATAAAATATTACTGTGGTTATCAGGTTCGACTTATCGTGTTAATAGTGAACAGGCTCTCTATTTTGCATTCGCAATCACATTGATTGTAGGAAGTGTCTTTTTATTAACGCGCTGGCTTGCATTAATATCAATTGGTCGAAGTTTTGCTTTAGCTCGTGGATTACATACTGAACGTGCCAGTATTATTTTATTAATCATCGTTTCACTATTATGTGCTTTAGTCACTTCAACGGTAGGCCCTATTGCCTTTATTGGCTTAGTTGCTCCTCATATGGCGGTATTACTTGGTGCTAAAAAAATCAACGCACAATTAATGGTTTCAGGGTTAATTGGTGGAACATTAATGGTTTGGGCTGATTGGCTTGGACAAATATTTATTTATCCCGCACAAATTGCAGCAGGAACTTTAGTCGCTATTTTAGGTGGTAGCTATTTCCTTTGCTTAATGCTGTTAAATCGTAGCCGTTGATTGAAAAAGCCTAAGATATTGGTGTTATTTTTGCTGATATTCTTAGGCTTTGATCGTTATTAATTACGCATAACTTTTACTGTTTTTATGATTAATGCGTTGAAAACCTAAAAATGCAATTAACATCACTAAAGTACTTGCTCCAATTGCAATCCATACACCAGATTGAACACCAGAATAATCAACAAGTTGCCCTGTTAATGTTGCACCAATTGCTGTGCCTACATTTAATCCTGCAAGTAACCATGTCATTCCTTCTGTAAGTTGATTTTCGGGTACACTTTTCTCAATAAGTGACATTGTCACTATTATCATGGGAGCAAAGAAGATCCCGGAAATTAATACCACTAAACTTAAGCTATAAATTGAGTCTACAAAAACAAGAGGTAAAATAGTGAGGAACGTTGCGATGCCACCTAAGCATAATAAACGGTGTAACGGTGTTGATAATTTTAACGTGCCAAAGAATAGACCTGCAAAACAAGAGCCAATAGCATAGGCGGATAATACAATGCTTGCACCTGCAGGCATTTTTTGGGTATTGGCGAAAGCCACACTAAAAATATCAATGGTGCCTACAATTACACCCATAAAAATCATAATAACAGTTAAGATTTTTACGAGAGAAAAGCGGATCACAGATTGTGTCTTATGATGTATTAATTCAGAAGATATTGGTGTTATTGCAGGCTCTGTATCACGTTGTAAAACGAGTAAAAATACACCGATGATAAGAAAAACAGCAGACATTAATAACCCAGCTTGTGGAAAAAAAACGACACTTAATGTGACTGAAATGGGTGGACCAATAATAAATGTAACTTCATCAAACACACTTTCTAACGAATAAGCTGTTTGTAAGCGACTATCTTCTTTATAAATTACTGTCCATCTTGCTCTGATCATTGCAGAAATACACGGCATAAAGCCAATCAGCACTGCAAAAATAAATAATAAACTAATATGCCATTGTAACCATGTTGCCAATAACATGCCCCCTATTCCAATAACGCTGATTAATGTGAATAAAGGTAAAATTCGATATTGCCCATAAGTATCAACTAGACGTGATATTTGCGGTGATAGCATCGCGTAAGTAAATACAAAACTGGCAGAAATTGTTCCCGCTAATGCATAGCTGCCTGTAAGTTGTGAAATCATCATAATGATACCAATACCCATCATCGGTAGTGGTAATCGTGCAACCATTCCCGCTAAGGTAAAAGATAGCGTGCCTTTATAGCTAAATAGTGTTCGATAAGTATTTATCATAGTTTTCCTTATGTTTACCCTTGCCATTTTAGCGAGGGTTAAAGATAATACATACAGTGCGTATGTATAAATCATATATTCATACGATCTGAATGTAAATATACAAACAATACGTATGTATGTTTAAAAAAGGAGATAAAATGGCTAGACGTACTCGTGCTGAAATGGAAGAAACACGGCTATTATTGCTAGAAACAGCAAGGAAAGTATTCTGTGAACAAGGCTATACAGAAGCCTCAATGGATGACTTAACGGCACAAGCAGGTTTAACTCGAGGTGCGTTGTATCACCATTTTGGTGATAAAAAAGGATTGTTATCGGCTGTTGTTGCACAAATAGATGCAGAGATGGATGCTCGTTTGCAGGCTATTTCCGATACTATTGACGATCCTTGGTTGGCATTTTCAATGCGTTGTCATACCTATTTAGAAATGGCTTTAGAGCCTGAAATTCAACGTATTATTATGAGAGATTCACGCGCTGTATTAAGTGATAAAGTGACTGAACTTCCCACTCATTGTGTAGTATCTATGAGTAGTATGATTGATAAACTTATCGAGAATAAAATACTTGTAAAGACTGACTCAAAAATGTTGGCTCTATTCATTTATGGCAGTTTAGAAGCCACTGCTTTATGGATAGCAAATAGTCTCGATGGTAAGGCTCAGCTAGAACATGCTAAATCTACATTAGATACCTTATTAAATCGTTTACGTATTTTGCAGAATAAATAAAATATAGCGAGGATCACGGTGATAATCCTCGCTATTGTCTATTTGATTTTTTACACATTAATTATTATTCAAATCAAAGATTATGCTATTTGCCATATCGCTTTTCCTTGCTATTGCTTTTCAATAAAATCAAGCAAATAGCGTACTTCGGGAGATAAATGGCGTTTAGACGGATAAACGGCACAAATCGGTGCAAGAACAATTGTATGCTCTAATAAAATAGGCACTAATTTATCAGATTTAATAAATTCACCCACTAAAAACTCACCTAACTGGCATATTCCATAACCCGTTAATGCCATGTCTAAAATAGCTTCTGTATTATCTAAACGTAATTTACCTTTAACGGGAAGAGTGAATTCTTTTTGATGAACTTGATATTTCCAAGGCACTGTTGAACCTTGGTGAGAAAAGGTAATTAATTGATGTTCTGATAATGCATTAGGAGATTGAGGCTTACCATTTCGCTCAAAATAATCGGGAGATGCACAGGTTATTAAACGGTGAGGTGCTAATACCTTACGCATTAATCGACTATCGTCATTCCCTCCAATACGGATAGCTTATTTAGGTGGCTTGCTCGTTGATAACTACAGCTTAAATTCAACACTAATTATTACTAACTTGTTTATTATATTGGCTTTATTCTGTGTTCTTCTCTCAAGACTCACAAAGAACGCGGTTAAATAACAAAATGCCTTCAATATAAATTAACAAGGGTGATCATGATATTATGATCACCCTTTTCTATAAAAGTAGGTTTTTAATGTGACATTGTCACAATATAATGTTTCGTTTTATTTTAGTAATTGGGTAAATTGTTGATATAGCATATTGCCCAGTGTTTTTGCGGTGTATTCTTCACTATGGCCTAAGTTATCAACAGCGGCATGCATACCGTGATAAATCAATGTACTGGTTAATTCAGGCTGTGTGACGTGCCACGTTTTATTTTCAGTTCCCGCAATTAACAATGTTTGTATTTGCTGCAATGCCCTATTTTCATGAATATTACTGCTTTGATGAAAAACTTGATGAAAAAGCATATCGTGTAATTGCTGTTTCTCAACATAAGCAATTACACTAATTTCACACCATTGTTTTAATTTTTCACGGTGATCTTGCTCTGAGCAGGCATCCATTGCACTGTCTATTTTATCCAAGTACCAATCCATATAACGAGTTCTTAAGGCATCAAGAACGTCTGTTTTAGCAGAAAAATAGTGATAGTATGTTCCTTTGGCTACCCCTGCCTTTTTTACGATATCGCTCACAGTTGTTGCATCGAAGCCTTTATCTAAAAACAATGTTTCTGCCGCATTCATTAACTCTTCTAAACGAACCTCTGCGGGTTTTGTTCTTGGTTTATCTGTAGTTTGTTCTTCTAATGACATTGCTTATCTCCCTCAAAGTCGCATGTAAAGAGTACTCTATATTAAAGCGAGCCACAATGATGATAAATGAAACTCATTATCAATAACCATTGACCGACGGTCAGTCGAGTATTATTATGCCATTATTATTCATCATTAAGGCAATAAAACTTATGACTTATTTGAAACGACTGTCACTTATCTGTGCCATTTGTTTAGGCACTTTTATGGCAACACTTGATATTAGTATTGTTAATGTAGCATTACCCACTATTCAAAATGATATTCACGCTGATATGGCAACCTTACAGTGGATTGTCGATGCTTATGCGCTCTGTTTATCTGCCTGTATTTTGTCATCAGGCCCTTTAAGTGACCGCTTTGGGCGAAAAAAAGTATGGTTATGGGGGGTGATTATTTTTACAGTGGGATCTGTGATCTGTGCGATTGCACAGCAACATGAAGTGCTTATTTTAGGTCGTATTATTCAAGGTATTGCTGCCGCAGCACTAATTCCGGGCGCATTGTCTCTAATTACACATGCTTTTCCAATTGATATTGAGCGTGTCCGTATTATAGGTATTTGGTCTTCTGTCAGTGCTTTATCACTGATTATTGGTCCTATTTTAGGTGGGGTATTAGTTCACACTAGTGGTTGGGCAAGTATATTCCTTATTAATATTCCTATAGGCATAATTACTGTATTACTAGGTTGGTATGGATTAAGTGAAAGTGCTGATCCTGAAAATGTGGCACTCGATCCCTTTGGTCAATTAACCAGTATGTTAGGATTAGGCTTGTTGACTTATGGTTTAATTGAAGCCGGATCGGTTGGTTGGTCGCATTATCGAACTTTATCGACATTGATTGTAGGCGTTATATTCCTCGCCCTCTTTTTAATGATAGAAAAACGTGTTAAACGCCCTTTATTACCACTTACTTTATTTAAAGATCGTGCATTTTTTCAATATAACCTTTCTTCTTTCACTTTGGGCTTTGCCACTTATAGTAATGTCTTTTTTATTGCCTTTTTTCTGCAAAAAGCACAAGGCTGGAGTGCATTAGAAACAGGCTGGAGAATGGCACCTGAATTTATTGCGATGGCCCTATTTTCAATGTCTTTTGGGCGTTTATCTGCATATTTTTCAGTCAGAAAACTCATGATCTGTGGTTTCTTATTTATTGCTATTTCTTCTTGCTTATTAGCGACATTGGCAACAAATAGCCACTATGGATTAACTGGAAGTTACCTATTTGTATTAGGTGCTGGAATGGGCTTGTCAACACCAGCAATTGGTGCGTTAGTGATGAAAAGTGTTTCACCATCTCGCTCTGGTATGGCGTCTGCAACCATGAATGCATTAAGACAAACAGGAATGACGATGGGAATTGCTTTACTAGGCACATTAATGGTGCAACAAGCAATCCATTATATGGTTATGCAAAGTCAGGTATTAGGAATATCTGTAAACTATATCGATATTGTCAGTCTAGTAACTGAAAATGCTACGAGCAATTTAGACAAAGGATTCATCACCATGTTACCAGAGGCATTTAATTCTGGGTTTGCTTATGCAATCGCAACTGCTGGGATCTCATGTTTTGTCACTTTATTTATCGTGTTATTTCCTTTTAAAGCAAAACATAGCGCACTTTCTCAGCAAATAACGGATTAATATTTATAAACGTTGAGTGAGAAACTCAAGAAAAGATTCAATATTACGAGAAAGTGTACTACGACTTGCATATATTGCGATTAAATTGATACTGGCGGGCTGTTGAGGAAATTCAATAGCTCGCAAATTCCCTGCTTTAATTGCATCAAGGCAACAATGCTCAGCTAAAATAGCAAACCCTAATCCTTTTAATACCGCAGCTCTCGCTAATATAGCGCTATTTACTCGATAATGGCTATTAATAGTAACTTTTATTGGTTTTTTATGTTCATCAAGAAATATCCAAGGTTGCCCTTCTAGTGCACTTAGACTAGAAATACAAGGCATTTGGCTTAATTGTTCGATATGAGTTGGAACTCCTGTTTTTTCTAATAACTCATTAGAGGCAACAACAATACTGCGCCACGATTTAATTAACCGTGAATGGTAACTGCTATCTGCTAGATTTCCGCGATGAAAAGTTAATAGTAAATCCATATCATCATCAATGATATTTCTTGGCATTAATTGGGTGTCACATTGAATAAGTAAATTAGGATGAAGAACGGCAAAGTCAGCTAAAATATCAGCCAGTAGTTCGCTGCCATATTCACTTGGAATGGTTAAGCGGAATGTTCCTGTTAATGGGCCATCACTGGTGATGTTACTTACAACATTATCTAACTCAGTTAAGGTTTTCTTTCCTTGCTGATAGAGTAATTTACCTTGTTCAGTAAGGCGCATCTTTCGCGTTGTTCTATCAATAAGTTTACAATTGAGTTGCTGTTCAAGCTGTTTAATTGCACGACTGATATTTGAAGTAGGCATAGATAGTAGTCGAGCAGCCGCGGCAAATTGTCCTTGTTCGGCTACGGCAGAAAAAATACGTAATAAATTAAGATCGATTTGCATAAATAATTCACTGCCTACTGTATTTCTATTGCTTAATGTAGGCAGTGTATCATTCATTTTCTTTTCTCTCGTTAATAATTAACAGTAACCATAAGACATGAGTTTCTGATAACGCTTATCTAAAAGCTCTTCGGTTGAATAGCTTTTTAATAAGGCTAAGTCGGTTAATAATTGTTGTTTAAGAAATTCAGCCGCTTGTTGATGATCACGATGAGCACCACCTAATGGCTCAGGAATAATAGCGTCGATAATGCCTAATGATTGTAATTTAGGTGCCGTCATTCCCATTGTTTCTGCCGCTATTGGCGCTTTATCAGAACTTTTCCATAAAATAGAAGCACAGCCTTCTGGTGAAATTGCCGCATAAGTGCTGTATTGCAACATATTAACTTTATCACCGACACCAATTGCGAGCGCTCCGCCAGAAAATCCTTCACCAGTAATAGTGCAAATAATCGGTGTTTTTAATCGTGACATTTCAAGAATGTTACGAGCAATGGCTTCTGCTTGCCCTCGTTCTTCAGCACCAACGCCAGGATAAGCTCCCGCAGAATCAATAAAAATAATAACGGGTAGATGAAAACGTTCAGCCATTTTCATTAAACGTAATGCTTTTCTATAACCTTCTGGTGATGGCATACCAAAATTGCGAAGAATTTTCTCTTTTGTATCACGGCCTTTTTGTTGCCCAATCACCATGACTGGCATTTTGTCTAATCGAGCTAAACCCGCCACAATCGCTTTATCATCGGCATAAGCCCTATCACCCGCTAACTCCTGAAAGTCAGTAAAAATCGCTTTAATATAGTCAAGGGTATATGGGCGCATAGGATGACGAGCAAGTTGCACTATTTCCCAAGCCCCTAAATCAGTAAAAATAGATTTTGTCAGCGAAAGACTTTTTTGTCTTAAACGAGCAATCTCTTCATCTAAATTAATACCTGTGGGTTCATCTTGAGATTGCTTAAAGGTGAGCAATGCATCTATTTTTTCGTCTAATTCAACAATAGGTTTTTCAAATTCAAGATGAATAAAAGACATAACGACCTCGGATTTAATGCAGTAAATAAAACGATAATTAGCTCAGTTTAGAAAAAATAACAATATGGCGATAGAGAGGAATTTGATAAACACTATTATCAAAAATGGGATAATTAAATCTTACTATAAGATCAGCAAGAAAAAAGACAGGATTAAAAAGAGCTTTTTCTCTCATTTTAATCTATACAGTAATTACTAAGTCATGTATTAATACACAGTGCGATTTTGTTCTTTTTGCACCCGTAAAAGATCGCATAAATTATAAAACACTTCATAAAATACAAATGATTAGAATAAAGATAATATGTTCTCAAAAAAAACACGATCAACAACTGCACTGCTGTTTTCATCACTGCTTCTTACGATAGGAAGAGGTGCAACATTACCGTTTATGGCAATCTATTTATCACGGGAATATCAATTACCTGTTGATGATATTGGTATTGCCATGTCCATTGCATTAACAACCGGTATTTTTTTCAGCCTTGGCTTCGGGATGCTTGCGGATAAATTTGAGAAAAAACGTTATATGTTGCTATCTATTATAACGTTCATCTTTGGCTTTGCTGCAATACCTATGGTTCATAGTACGGTTTTAGTGGTTATTTTTTTCTCGGTAATCAACTGCTCCTATTTAGTGTTTTCAACCGTGTTGAAAGCCTATTTTTCTGAAACTTTATCGATTTCAGCGAAACCTAAAATATTCTCGCTAAACTACACCTTTATCAATATGGGGTGGACGGTCGGCCCGCCTATTGGTACGTTATTATTAATGTATGGAACACAATTACCCTTCTGGCTTGCTGCTATTTCTGCCAGTGTTCCACTTTTTATGATCCAGTTGTTTGTTCAGCGTTCTAAAGCAATAAATACTGGTGAAGAAAATAGTGTGAAATGGGATCCGAAAATAATGCTAAAAGACAGAGCATTAAGTTGGTTTGTGCTCTCGACTTTTTTTGGTACTTTAACATTTGGCTCTTTTGCATCATGTATTTCGCAATATATCTTAGTCGTCTATGACGCTAAATTAGCAGAGTCCGTTATTGCGGTTGTATTACCTGTAAACGCCGCTATTGTCGTTTCTTTGCAATATATTGTGGGTAAGCATGTTACAGCCGATAGATTGCGTAAATTAATGACCTTAGGCACGTTATTTTTTATGACTGGCTTACTTGGCTTTATGTTTGCGGGTGATAACTTAATATTTTGGGCATTAGCCATTGCCGTCTTTACTTTTGGTGAGTTAATTTATGCGCCCGGTGAGTATATGATGATTGATAACATTGCACCGTTAGGAATGAAAGCAAGTTATTTTTCTGCTCAGTCATTAGGTTGGTTAGGTGCAGCATTAAATCCATTAGCTAGCGGTTTTATTTTAACGTCATTCCCTCCTATTTCTTTATTTGCAATTTTAATGGCCGTTTCTGCATTGGCTTGGTTTTGTATGATCCAAGGAATGAACGCCAGTAAAACAAGAGCTATTGCACTCTAATTTCTGAAGACTTCACAAACTAAAAAGACACCTTAAAGGTGTCTTTTTTATGGTTTGTAGATGACTGATTTTGTCTCTATTTTTTTCTACAATAGATAAAGTAAGGCATATTTCTTCTTAATCTTGAGTTGCATGGTTAGTTAATACCATTACCTTATTGAGTTTTAAATAAAAAACACCGAGAAGTAAGATTATTTCGATGTTCTTTTGAGTATTGTTTCAATGCTAATTGGGAAGAAATCGTTGACATCAACACCAACATTAATTGCATTTTTTCCTAAAACATCTAAACGTTTACGTTGAGTTGGATCTTTTTGTGAATTGTGTACATGACCATATAAATGAATAGCGTCACGGAAAAAACCACCCCATTCTAATATAGGATAATGAAACATCACAATTTTTCGTTTTTTATAATCCAATTCAAAGTAGTCTTTCACCCATTCAAATACTGATGCATCAAATTCCGGATCATCGAGAAATTTGTCGTGATTTCCACGGATAAGGTACTTTTTACCGTTTAACCGACGTAAAATTCGGTTGGCATCCTGTCCTGTTCCTCGATAGAGAAAATCACCTAAAATATAGATTTCGTCATGATCAGATACATAAGCGTTCCAGTTATGGATTAATGTATCATTCATATGGCTTACACTATTGAAAGGACGATCACAAAGATTGAGGATATTTGAATGGCAAAAATGTGTATCAGAAGTAAAATAAATCATAGTAATTTCTTAATAAGTAATAAAAATCTTAACCTTAAGAAAGTATTTTCCCTCGGTCTGTATAGTGATATTTTTTCAACATAATTACCTCCTTTAGTTAAAAATAGAACAATAAATACAATATCATCTGTTTTATTGTCGTTGATGTTGTTTACGGTAACCAGATAAAGAATGCCCCGTCTCTCTTTTGAAATATCGGCATAAATAAGAAGGATCATCAAAATGAAGCTTTATTGATATCTCATTTACTGAAAGTGAAGTGTGCATTAATAATGCTTTTATTTCAAGAATAACTTGACGATTAATCAACGTCTTAGGTGAATCATTAAAAAATTGTTTTGTTATTTGTGATAAATAAAACGGCGTAATATTAAGACAATTTGCATAAAAAGTAACTTCTCTATGCTTTAAACAATGTTTTCCAATTAACTCCCAAAATTGCCAACAAAGCTTTTCTTTGCGACTAAATTCTTTTTTAGCGATAGAGAAATGTGTTGGTATTAATTCTGTGATCGCAAAGAAGAGATTTTGTAGATGATTTTTTAACATCAATTTTCGATGTTCAGAATAGTGATTATCTATATATTTTAGTTGTTCTACCCATCTATTTAAGGCTTCTTCTTGTTCTTTTTTTGGGGAGCAAATGGGATTTTCATGGAGAAAGGCAAATAAAGTATTAGAAAGAGAATAAGCAATTTCTGAAGCAAAAGATTTATCAAGAAAACAATAAAATAAGCGAAAATTTGCTGATTTTTGGCTCAAAACAGTCATCATATCATCGCCTAAAATAAGAATATCATTCGCTTTAATCGTCTGTTTCTGAAAACCAATATTAATTACAGCCCTTCCTTCTAAGCAAACCATGACCACGATGTAAGATAAGGGTAATGGGTAATTAATTTCATTTGCCATACTGCTTTCACCCATAATGGCGTGTTGGGATGTGGTATTCAATTGTGACAATACTTGGCTTAACATAAATCTATTGTTCTCTTTTTATTCTAATTTGATAGTTTTTATATTTGATGATATTACAGTTAATAACAAGTATTTCCTTTAATTTAGTTTTCAAAAGTACTGATTTTACCTCTTTTATGCCATTCGGGTTTTTATTTCTTTTCTTTAGAATGCACATATCTTAAAAACGTAAGATAAATAGCAACATATTGATAAAAAAGAAAATTGATTGAAATGAAAACATTAAAAACTGAAAGACTCATACTGCGGCCATGGAAACTTTCTGATGCGCCAAGCCTGTATGAATACGCTAAAGATGAACGAGTTGGCCCTATCGCTGGTTGGCCAACTCATAAAAGTGTTGAAGAAAGTGCTGAAATAATTCGTACTATATTTATGCGAAATGAAGTTTATGCTGTCACATTAATCGATGATGATCGCGCTATCGGCTTAGTGGGCCTATCTTTTGCTAAAGAGAGTAATTTCTCGATAGGCGATAATGATGCTGAAGTATCTTATTGGATTGGAGTTCCGTTCTGGGGGAAAGGTTTAATTCCTGAAGCAGTGAGAGAAATTAGTCGCCATAGCTTTGAAACTTTGGAGTTAGATAATCTATGGTGTGGGTATTTTGCTGATAATAATAAGTCACAAAAAGCACAAGAAAAATGTGGGTTTAAATTTCATCACATTATTGAAGAGCAATACGCAGAATTTTTAGATGAAGTGAAAGTTGAAAATATTTGCCGCTTAACTAAAGATGAATGGATTGAAATCCAAAAACAGACCTATTAAACCAAAACACCAGATAATGAAATCTACATTACCTGGTGTTTTTTAATATTAATAAGCTTATTTAATTAAGCACTTGCTAATGCTTGGGATAAATCAGCAATTAAATCTTGAGGATTTTCAATACCAATAGATAAACGAATGGTAGTGTCTTGAATACCAATATTATGACGTAATGCTATCGGCACGCCAGAATGAGTTGTTGAGCCTGGATGGCAGGCTAAAGACTCAGTTCCTCCCAAACTAACTGCCAGTTTAAAAATTTTCATAGCATTAAGAAAACGGAAAGCTTCGCTCTCTCCACCCACAATATCAAATGAGAATGTTGAACCTGCACCTGTACATTGTTTTGCAAATACTTGGCCTTCAACTGAGTTTTTATCTGCAAAAGGCAAATAGTGAATAGCTTTTACTTTTTCATGATCACGCAGAAATTCTGCAACTAATAAAGCATTCTGGTTCGCTTTTTCCATTCTAATTTGTAGTGTTTCTAAAGAGCGTCCAAGCATCCAACAAGAATGAGGATCAAGTTGTGTTCCTATTGCTCCTCGTAGTAATCGGATTTGATTAATTAGTTCACGAGAGCCCATTGCAGCACCAGCAACTAAGTCCGAATGACCACCAACATATTTAGTTAAAGAATAAACAGATATATCCGCCCCTTGCTCAATTGGGTGTTGATAAACTGGGCCAAGTAATGTGTTATCACAAACAATAATGGGACGATAGCCCTGCTTTTCTTCTAGTTTATCAGCAACAATTTTTAATGCGTTAATATCGACTAATGAATTAGTTGGGTTTGCAGGAGTTTCTGCAAAAATAACGGCAACACGCCCTTTTTGGCTAGCGTTATCGGCTTGTGCTTGGATCAGAGAAAGGTTTAATCCGTCAGTAAATGGAGTGGCTTGAATACCAAATTTAGCAAGTGTTTTTGCAATTAATGTCTCTGTTCCACCATAAAGAGGTTGAGAGTGTAAAATGACATCTCCAGGCTGAGTTAAGGCCATTAATGTTGTGGTGATTGCTGACATACCTGAAGAGAATAATACACAAGATTGTGTATTTTCATACACAGCAAGTCTATCTTCAACAATCTCACTATTGGGCTGATTAAAACGAGAATAAACCAAACCTGCTTTTTCACCTTCAGGTAAAGGTTTTCTTCCACTTACTGTATCAAAGAAAGCTTTGCCTTCTTCTGCACTTTTAAAAATAAAGGTCGATGTTAAAAATACTGGCGGTTTTACTGAACCTTCAGAAAGTAATGGATCATATCCATAACTCATCATAAGTGTTTCAGGCGATAGTTTGTGTTCACCGATATATTGTTTTTTTAGTTGAGAGTCAGCCATTTTTTTATTTCTTCTGTGTAATGGAGGATGAGTTATCATACTGAAAAAAATTCATGTTGTTAGAATGTTTTATAAAGTATAAAAACTAGCAGTTATATGAAAATAGCGAAATTAGGAATAAAAATAAGGATTAATAATGAAATTATAAGAATTGAGTGATATTTAGCCAAGAAAACACACCAAATAAGAGTGGAACATTCTAGGGGAAAATAATAAAAACTTAAAGACAAAAAGCATTCTCTCTATCTTTAAGTTAAGACGTTACCATGCTCTTACTGCATCACCTTTATACATTTCTTTAAACTTCAACTCGATTTGTCGTGAGTGAAGTACTGAAATCAACTTCTTTATATTTTCATCATCTTTGTTATCTTCGCGGGTTACGATAACATTGGCATAAGGTGAGTTTTTATTTTCTAGAATTAATCCATCACGAGTTGCAATTAACCCAATTTGAGACGAAAAGTTATTATTAATAATCGCCATTGTAATTGCTGGATCATTTAGTGCTTCAGTGAGCTGTGGCGTATCGACTTCAATAAACTTAATTTCTTTAGGGTTATAGATAATGTCATCCAATGTTGGGGTGAAACCAACATTCTCATTGAGAGTAATAAGATGGTTTTCTGCTAATAATAGAAGTGCTCGACCTCTCATGCTGGCTTCATTTGAGATAGCAACAAGAGATCCTAATTGTAACTCATTTATATCGCTAATTTTTTTAGAGTATGCTGCTAAAGGAAAAATATAAGTTTTACCCGCGATATGAAATTTATAACTATTTTCTTTGATTTGCGTTTGAAGGTAAGGAATGGATTGGAATGCATTCGCATCAACTTCTTTATTATTTAATGCCTTATTAGGAAGTACATAATCATTAAAAGCGACAACTTCAACGTCTAACCCTTCTGTTAATTTCGCTAAACGAATAACTTCATCCCAAATCACTTGATCAGGTCCTGTATTAATTGCCACCTTTACCTTATGTGTATCTTCTTGTGAACAAGATACGGTAAATAGTGATATTGAGGCTAGAAGTAAACCCGTAATAATCTCCTTCATATTTCCCTCTTAAACAGCCCCCGATAAGAACAGCACTATTAATATCATTTTGATTAAGAAATATCCTAACAGTAGATTAATAACAAGGAAAAAGAAATGATACAAGTACTCAATGAATATAAAGAAAGGAATATTCTTTGTCTTCTTACAATTCATTGTTTTATAAAATAAAAAAATAACACATTAAAATGTGATGTGTTTGTTAGCAAATTGTAGATTTATTCATTGATAATTTTATTTATACAAGCATCAGAATATGAGTCTTCAACACTAAGATAGGATAATTCAGTGACACAATAAGTATTAAATTGCCATTTGAACTGAATTTCATCCCCTTGTTTCTTTTCTGATATTTCATAACTAGAAAAACGAATCGGAGTTGGTTGTTGTAAATTATTTCCTACTTTTTCAGCACTTAACAATACAACCCGACCTTTTTTTTCAATGAATTCAAAATCAGAAATAGTGATATTAGTACCTTTAATCTTATTGTTATAAAGACTTAATGCATTAGAATATATGGATGGGACAATATACACTTTTTGATCGCTACCTTTGATATAAACGGTCGTCATATCAAAAGATGATGAATCATTTAATGAGCGTCGAGACTTAACCACGACATCAGGAACACCATCACCATTAAAATCGATAAGATTTACTCCATATTCGAGTTTAATTTCAGATGATATTGAAGTGAAAGGTAATGATGCAAAAAGTAATCCTAGCCCAAGTTTTAATATCTTATTCATTGTATTCGCTTCTTTTTTTTGCTTATTACTTGAGCATCAGACTACTTTGTGGCAATGATTAGTCAAGGAGTTTTGTGTTTCAAAATAATACAGAATTTACAATTATATCACTTATGAAATATTTCCATGCTAATGAATTTACTTATTTGACTATTATAAAATGATTTTTTTGATTTTAAGGCTTAATTTTTTATTTAATATAAAGCAATATAATTTTTAAGATCATTAATTCTTTCTTTTGTTTTATCTTTTAAGCAACTGCTATATACCATTGGTGCTAAACTCCCCCCTTGATAATAGTCAGCTTCATACTGACAAGAGAGATCTCTAAAATTAATCCATATTAACTGTGCTTGCTTTAATTGCTCTTTTCTAGTGCTATCTAGCTTGGCGTAATATTGCTGGTAAATGTGGTTAAGTTCTTCATCTTTCTGCTGAAAGTCTTGATGTACACATTGATTTATTTCAGTTTGCGTTGCCGCATTTCGACAATCAAAGTTATCTGCTTGTAAATGTATAGACCAAAAGAGTATACCGCCAGATATTGCACTTAATAGGATAAGTTTTTTCATCGCACCGTCCATTTTTTGATTAAAAACATCGCTAAAATATTCATTTCACTCCTTTAATATTTAATTTAAGGGGTGAGGATAAAGTAAAACCTTTATCATTTTAGCAATATTTATCATATAACAATTACTTGAAGATAATGCAAAATCTTTCTATTTAAGACAATCAAAATAAGATTAAAATATTAATGTTTAGTAATTATACTGTTATTTTCTTCATAAAAAATATTTATTTAAAACAAATTTAAAAAAATGATAACTAAATACCTTTTTTCTTTAACAATAAGTGTTATTTAAAAAAATACTAAACAAAATAGAACGCTTTTTATATTTTTTAGTTATTGATATAACACGTTAAAATAGCTAATGAATTTAGCTTTTATGTATTACTCATTTACCCGCGCTTGTTTAGGTTGCTATCTAGTAACAGTCATAAATCAATGTGATATTTAATAATATCCTTTATTTTTATTAGTGCATCACGTAATAAACTAATTTCAACTGAAGCTAATGCGATACGGATTGCATGAGGAATATGGGGTGTTGTGGCATAAGGTTCAGCAGTGGCGACAGATATTTGTAATTGATGTAAGGAAGCGACAATTTTATCAGCTCTAATTTCTTCTGGTAGTGGGATCCATAAAAAGTAAGAAGTAGGATGATGAATATAAGCTATTCCTTCAAAGATTTCGCTGACAATTTTTTGCCGTTGCTGTGCATCTTTGCGTAATAATCTCTCTAATTTATCAACAACACCCTCTTTAACCCATTGACAGACAATCGATGTCATCAGTGCTGGTGTATTCCATGTTGTCACTCTCATCGCTCGCTCTAATGATGCAATGGTCTTTGTAGGAGCAACCATAAAACCGACTCTTAACCCTGATGCAATATTTTTAGAAAATCCTGAAATATAAAAGGTAATCTCTGGCGCTAAAGTCACAATGGGAGCCGGTGCTTTTTGAACTAAGAAAGCGTAAGTTGCATCTTCAATAATTATAAAGTGGTATTTTCGCGCTAAGACAATTAATTGTTGGCGTTGTTTTAATGTTAATACCCATCCCATTGGATTATGTAGTGTAGGAATACAATAAAGTGCGCGAATTGCCCTTTTTTTACATAGTTCTTCTAATTTATCTAAATCTGTTCCTAAAGGTGTTATGGGGATCGGTAATATTTCCAAATGATGAGCTAATGCTGCTAATTTAAATCCTGGGTAACTTAATGCATCAACAGCAACGACATCACCAGGTTTTAATACACCTAATAATGTAATCGCAATACCCTGTTGTGCACCGTTAGTGATAATAATATTTTCAGGTTCAACGGTGATTTTTTTATTTTTGAGGTATTGGGAAATCACTATTTTATCGTGTAATTTGCCACTATGTGGTTGATAGCGAAGTAATGATTCAATTTCACCTGAAGTTGATAATCTTTTTAGTTCAGAGCGTAATAATTCAGCTTGAATAGGTAATGATGGATAATTGAAATTCAGATCCAACATATCCGTTGCCGTAGGATTTTCTATTCCATGGTTTGTTGGAAGTGATAACTCACGAACAAATGTTCCTCTTCCTGTTTCACCAATGACTAGACCCATATTTTCTAATTCAGCATAGACACGACTTGCCGTTGCAAGAGACATTTTATGCTCTGCGGCCAAATGTCGATGTGTGGGTAAACGTGTACCAGGTAATAATTTTCCTATACGTATTTCGTTCGCCAATTTATCAACTAAAGATTTATAACGGGGCTGAACCATAGAAATTGTATCCATGACAATTATTTGATTGTCATGATTGTGACCCATAAGATAGTACTCAGCAAGTACATAATAGATACAATTATTTAAAATGAATTTTATATTTCTTCCTATTGTAAAAAATATAATCATTTGTTTTTAAAAGAGAATTAATAATAATTATGGAACATCGTATGCAACAAATAAAACAAAAAACGCAAACTAATGGTTGGATAAATGGCTTTATTGGTATGCTAATTTTTAGTGGATCTTTACCTGCTACAAAAGCTGCTGTATTAGGTTTTGAACCTTTATTTCTAACAGCAGCAAGAGCGAGTATTGCTGGATTATTATCTTTAGTAATGTTGTTGTTATATAAAGAAAAATTACCAACATTTAAACAATGGATTTCATTAACAGTCGTTTCATTAGGTGTCGTGGTAGGTTTTCCGCTGTTAACCGCTATTGCATTACAAGAGATAACATCCGCACACTCCCTCGTTTTTCTGGCCTTATTACCATTATCTACGGCAATTTTTGCTGTAATTCGTGGTGGTGAAAAGCCTCGTCCTACTTTTTGGCTTTTTTCTATTGTTGGCAGTTTATTAGTGATGGGATATGCCCTTTCTCAAGGTGGAGCATCATCTATCAGTGCTGATTTATTAATGATAGCGTCAGTCATTGTTTGTGGTTTAGGTTATGCAGAAGGCGCAACATTAACGAAACAACTAGGTGGCTGGCAAGTTATCTGTTGGGCTTTAATTGTATCATTGCCTCCAATGCTTATTCTTAGCTTTATTCTTATGCCAGAAGAATTAACAAAAATTAGCCTTTCTGCATGGATTGGTTTAGGTTATGTTTCACTTTTTAGTATGCTGATTGGTTTTATTTTTTGGTACAAAGGATTATCGCAAGGTGGGATAGCAGCTGTAGGTCAGCTTCAATTATTACAGCCTTTCTTTGGATTAGGTTTAGCGGCCGTATTACTTCATGAATCTGTCAATTTATTGATGTTGCTTGTAACTGTTGGTGTTATTTTTTGCGTTGCGGGTTCACGAAAATATGCTTGATTAATATCAATGAATTAAAGCTAAAAAACACGCTAAATATTTTTATTTAGCGTGTTTTCATTTTAATTAAAGTTCACACTTCGTTTTCAAAGCAGCCGTTTTTTTATGATGATCCAGTGCTAACTCAATTAATTTAGTAATTAACGACTGATAGCCTAAACCAGCACTTTGCCATAATTTTGGATACATACTGATATTTGTAAACCCTGGCAATGTGTTTATTTCATTAATCACAACTCGGTTATCTTGAGTTAAGAATACATCAACACGAGCCATACCTAAGCAATTAAGAACACGGTATGCTTTTAATGCCACTTGGCGAATATGTAAACTAGTATCTTCGTTCATTATTGCTGGAACAACGACTTTTGCACCATCGTCATCAATGTATTTTGTGTTATAGGCATAGAAAGCATCGTTTAGTACGATCTCGCCACACGGGCTGACTTCAGGATTTTCGTTACCTAAAACGGCACATTCAATTTCACGACCCACAATAGCACTTTCAACAATAACTTTAAGATCATACTCAAATGCCATTGCTAATGCTGCATTAAATTCTTCTTCATTATTAACTTTGCTTATTCCTACAGAAGAACCTAGATTCGCAGGCTTAATAAATAAAGGAAGTCCTAATTGACGAACCATTTCATTGTAAGGAATATCATCAATTTGATGCGCCATGATCGTAATAAACGGTGCGACCGCTAATCCCGCGCCATCAAGAAGGCGTTTAGTGATGTCTTTATCCATACAAGCAGCGGAACTCATGATATTTGGGCCAACATACGGCATATCTATCATGTGTAATAAACCTTGCAATGTACCATCTTCGCCATAAGCGCCATGGACAATTGGAAAGACAACATCAATTTGAGGAAGTGCTTGGCCGTCTTCTAAAGAAATGAATTGATTTTTTTCACTACCTGGAATAATTGCAACTGCTCTTAACGGATTACTTAATGAGATAGTTTTAGGATTATCGCTATTGAGTAGATAGTCAGCTTCTGAATATTCATGCCACTGGCCTTGTTCATTAATACCGATTAAGCAAAGGTCGAATTTCGTTCGATCTAATTCATTAATAATATTTTTTGCTGATTGTAATGAAACTTGATGTTCTGTGGATTTTCCACCAAAAATAATAGCGACTCTTAATTTACTCATTTTCTAACCTTTTATAGGACAGCTATAGCGAATAGGTAGCAATATATCATGATAAAAACCCCCAATGTAGGTAGATAGTTCTTATCTGCGAAAAATCACGATAAAATGATGAAATTCTATGATTTAGAGTGTAAAAACATCACTCTTTAAAGCGATAACAACAAAGTTATTCGCATAAGCTAAATGCCATGTCTGATATAAAACAATCGATTGAAATGGATATTACCGAGGTTGTAAAAACAACGGGTATTGTTTCTTTAGCAATCCGCTATTATGAGAAAAAGAACTTATTAACTTGATAGGACGTAAAGGAATTAAGCGTGAATATCATCGTGATGTTCTGAGCTGTCACAGCAAGTTCATTTTTCTTTAGATGAAATAGCTCTACTTCGCGCCAATCAACGAATACCGATAATAGATAGAAATTGTTCTTTATTTGTTCGTCATTATCTTAAGTCCGCTTAAATAGCGGACTTTCACACAAAATGATACCTTTTGTTTTTCTTGCAGGATTGCATATCAGAAATCTATCTTGATAGAATTACATTACCGATTAACTTTTAAACTTAGAGAAGGAGGCTAATTATGCTTTTGTGTGATCTTATTGAATACTCACACTTCTTTGGTAATCGCCACAGCTCAGGCTCTCACAGTATTTTACTGCGCTAACCTGCCTGAGCGACGTTAACTATTACCTCTCCTCAGCTTACAGGGTTATCGCAAGATATTACCCAAGGCGTTGCTACGCCTAAAAATGAGTAAGCTATGAGCACATTATTATCTACACAAAATCTGTCTTTCCATAATAACTACGGTTTGTTATTAAATAATATTTCTTTAGCTCTAATTAAAGGTGAAAAAATTGGTTTAATTGGCCATAACGGCTGTGGAAAAAGTACATTATTAAAACTTTTATCACATCAATTAACACCGAATGAAGGCGTTATTTCCATTGCTAATCAAACCGTAATGGCCTATATAGAGCAACACCTTCCCCAAGAGCTACAGCCAATGACATTAATGGATGCTGTACTTCATAAACTTCCTGAAGAATACAGATTATCTGAAGGCTGGCGAGCTGAGTTATTGCTAAGTGAAATGGGATTTAAACTTCACGAGAAAGATCTACTTGTTTCACAATTAAGTGGTGGTCAACACACTCGTTTATTATTAGCGAGAGCGTTAATTATTGAGCCTGATTTATTATTACTTGATGAGCCGAGTAATCATCTCGATTTGCCGACTATTTTATGGTTAGAAACATTTTTAAAACAGTGGCGTGGTAGTTTTATCTTGGTTTCACATGATAATACGTTATTAGACAACGTAACGAATTGTACATGGATCATTCGTGATAAATCGCTATCTATTTTTCGTTTACCCTGCTCTCAAGCTAGAGTGGCGCAAGAAGAGCAAGATATTAGTGCACAACATCGTCATAATGCACAACAAAAAGAGATAGATAGAATAGCCCAAAGTGCAAAACAACTCGCAATATGGGGTCATGTTTATGATAACGAAAATTTATCTCGTAAAGCCAAACAGATGGAAAAACATATCGTTCGTTTAAAAGATGAACAAACTGAAGTGACGGACGGAAATCAATGGATATTACAATTTTCTGGAACGACGTTACGAGCGGATAGACTTTGTGAATTAAATCAGCTCGCTGTTATTCCTGCTGAAAACACTCCAACTTTATACACTGTCGAAAATCAGCGTATCAAAAGTGGTGATCGGGTGGCAATAATCGGTGCTAATGGAACCGGAAAATCATCACTATTGAAGATGATCTGGTCACTTAGTTCAGTTAAAGCAAATGAACAAAGTGAAATAAGGTTGCATCCTCGTGTTGAGCTGGGCTATTACGATCAAAAAATTGCTCAATTAATTGATAATGATACTCTTTCTGATGCATTAAAACCGTTTGCTCCATTAACAGATGAACAACGTAAAATGGCACTGATTAGTGCAGGCTTTGTTTATACTAGACATGAGCAAAAAATTAGTACATTAAGTGGTGGTGAGCGCGCTCGCTTATTATTTGTTGGACTAAGTTTAGCTAAGTATTCTTTTCTTATGCTAGATGAACCCACTAACCATATTGATATGGAAGGTAAAAAAGCATTAGCTGAACAGATCAGTCAATTTCCTGGTGGTGTTTTATTAGTTAGCCATGATAGAGAATTGATTGAAAATAGCTGTAATCGTTTTTGGTATATTCACAACGGTGTCTTAACAGAACATCATGATATTGAAGCCATTTATCAGCTTATTTCAGAAGAAGAAACACCAGAAGTTCTGCTAATGGATAAACTCAATAACTCGCAGAATATCTCATCAATGCCATTAGTTTCACATGATGATGATGATAAAAAACTCTTTAAGTTAATTGAGCTAGAAGATAAGTTAGAGGCTGATTTAGCGCGTAAAACAAGTCATCAAAAACCGGCTTTACAAACTCAATGGAAATTAGAGATTAGCCAGCTAAAACATGCACTTAAATTGATTTAAGATAGATGGGATTTTGTTTAAACAAAAAGGATCACATCGTGATCCTTTTTTATTGTTCTTATTTTACTAATTCATATTCAATAAGATATAAAGACTGAATTGTCGGATAAATATCTTTGATAAGCGCTTTCAACACAGGAAGTGTCATACCCTCCTGTTGTGCGTGATACTCATTAATATCATCATAGCATAAAGGCGATACCGCTATGATTTTCAATTTTCCATAGTAAGTGCGATGTTCGTTAGCAAATAATTCAACAATGCTTCCTGGTTTGTAATCACTTTCGTTTTCATCTCGGATGGTAATCACTTTTTTTTCTTCAAGAATAGAAGGAATTAAACGTTCAAAAAAAGTAATTTCTGTTGGTATTGCCGACATAATATTAACTCATATACTTATTGATAAATTACTAATTATCTTATCATGCAATAACTACTCTTTACTCTTTTTTGGCTATTGGCGAGTTATTTAATGCCTCCACCTGAAGTAACTTAGCTTTACGCTCAATTCCCCAACGATAACCTGATAAATCACCATTTTGACGAATAACACGATGACAAGGTATCGCCACAGCAAGTTTATTAGCTGCACAGGCATTTGCTACCGCACGATATGCTTTAGGGGAACCTATTTTATTGGCAATTTCTTGATATGTCATAGTACTGCCGAAAGGGATATCTAATAATGCCTGCCATACTTTTTGTTGAAAAACAGTACCTTGAATATCAAGAGGTAAAGATAGCGGTTGTTTGGGTAATTCAATAAAACCGATAACTTGGGCTATTATTTGTTCAAATTCTTTATTTGCACCAATTAATTCAGCAAGAGGAAATTGTTTTTGTAAATCTTTTAATAACTGTTCTGCATCATCTCCTAGCATAATAGCGCAAATCCCCTTTTCGCTTTGAGCCACAAGAATATTGCCTAAAGAGCACAATGCAATTGCAAAAAAGATAGCAATATTCTTACCGCCTGTACGCCAATTTGTTGGCGTCATTCCTAATATTGCAGCTGCATTTTCATAAAAACGGCTATTAGCATTGAAGCCTGATTGATAAATCGCATCTGTAATACTGCCATCTTGAACCAATGCTTTTTTTATTAATTTTTGGCGATAAGCATTAGCATAATCTTTTGGCGTGATCCCCATCGTTGATTTAAATAAACGATGAAAATGATATGGACTAGCCATAACATGCTCAGCAATACGAGCTAGTGAAACATCACCGTTGTTTTTTTCAATAAAACGGCAAGCTTGCTCAATAAGTTGATTATGTTTACTTTCCATTATGGTAGTCCTTTAAATGCGGAATTATGGCTATTATCGGCAGACATAATGAATAAAGAACTCCGTTTATTGCTCAATTACTCTGGCTCTTTAGATAATGCCCATAAATAAAGTGATGCCGTAGAACCGTAGGGTGAATAGCGTTTTCGGTAGCGTTCGAAGCGTGTTTTATCTAATGTTTTATGACGATAAAGACGCATAATCCCACGTTGAATAGCTAAATCTCCCCAACTCAAAATATCTGGTCGATTAAGTGAAGAAATTAATAGCATTTCTGCTGTCCAAACCCCAATACCTTTTAATTGAATTAAAGTATCAATAACCTCTTTATCTGTCATATCAGGAATTTTATTTAATTTTAATTCCCCAGAGATTACTGAGTTTGCAATGCCAATAATATAACCTGCTTTGCGCATTGTCATACCACATTGCTGAATTTCTTGTTCAGTTAATATACTAATACGTTCTGGTGTATAGACACCTTCACATAAATTCAATAGCCTTTGATGCACCGTTATGGCAGCAGAAACAGAAATCTGTTGCTCGATAATATTTTTAACTAATGCTGTAAATAAATCAGGTGTAATAGGACGCTTAATATCCCCCATTCTTTCAATGAGTGCAGCTAAACGCTTATCACGCTGTTTTAAGGTTTTTATCTCTTTTTCACCATATTGGAAGTACATAAATTCACTCAGATAAACTGGAAACATTAAAATTAGTATAACGTGAAAGTAGAGATACTATGCACTCCATTTTTTGCTTTTTCCTTTATGTAGATCTAATAAGATAGTAACAATTTCCTAGTGTAGGCATTACTGTTCTATCAATAGAATAAAAAGATATTAAATAATTAAATTAATATCTTTTCATATTATTACATTAACGAGAGGAACTTGTTTTGTTATATGATAATAGAACATAAATATTATTACAATTAAAAACCATTAAGTTTAAAAACGAAATATAAAATAAAAAATATTAAATAATCATCTATAATTTATTTGCTTTAATGATTTTCTATATCAATTATTAACTACATCTAATTATAAGGTTTAATATGAGAAATAGTACTTTGAATTTAAAAAACAAATCAGCAGCTTTAGATTTAATGAAAAAATCAATGAGTTTTACCGTACCTGGTGCGTTAAGAGTTGCTGCTAAATTAAAAATTGCTGATTTATTGAAAGACGGTCCTAAAAATATCAATGAGATTGCAGAAGAAACAAACTCTATTCCTTCAGTTTTAAATAGAATATTAAGAATGCTAGCGTCAGAGAACATACTTTATGAATCTGAAAATCTTAATTATTCTCTTGCTCCTGCCGGGCAATTTTTATTAAGTGATCACGAATATAGCTTACGTGATGCCATATTAATGTTAACGAATGAAACATTATGGCGACCTGTCGGCGATATAACTGAATCAGTGCAAGGTAACCCGGCTTTTGAAAACTTGTATGGAATGTCCTTTTATCAATACTGGCAAGATAATACAAGAGAAGATCATGATTTTCAGGCTGGCATGAGCTCACTTTCAAAAATAGAAAATTACTTCATTATTAAATATTATGAATTTCCTGAAAATAAAATTGTTACTGATATTGCAGGAGGTTTAGGAGGATTATTATTAGAAGTATTAAAAAATAATCCAACTTTAAAAGGTCAGTTATTTGATCGTCAACATGTATTAGAACGCACTAAATTAGTAGAGTTAGGTGATGATAGCCGCTGGAAATTAGTCCCTGGAGATTTATTTGGTAAATACCCTGAATCAGATATTTATTTAATTAAGTATATTATTCATGATTGGGATGATGAAAGTGTCATTAAAATATTTAAAAATTTCCGTGAGGCAATGAAAGAAGATTCAAAAATACTTATTATTGAACCTGTCGTTTTTAAGAAGAATATTCCTGATATTGCAAAATACATGGATCTTCTTTGTGTTAGTGCGTTTCCTGAATCAGGAGAGCGCACTGAAGAAGAATTTATTAAGTTATTAGATAAAGCAGATTTGAAAATTAATAAATTTATCAAAACAGAGACATATAATTCAATATTAGAAGTAGTTATCAAATAATAAAATTTTTTCTCTAATAAATTAGAGAGATCAAAAAAGGTCACTTTATAGTGACCTTTTTAACTAAAACTATATTCTTATGCTGTTAAAGCAAGTTTGGCACCAAAAAGTAAGAACACCGCACCTATACAACTATTTGATAATGATGCTAATCGTTTGTTATGTTTTACTTTATTGGTAATAGCAACACCGCCAAAAATAAGAACTGATAAATAAAGCATACTGCATGTTTCTAAAATCGCACCTAATACAAAGAATGGAACACCTGCATTTTCATATTTAGGATCGATAAACTGAATGAAGAAAGAAACATAAAAAATGATCATTTTTGGGTTAAGCATACTCAAAAATAACGCCTTAACATAAAGACCATCTTTTGCTTTGATTGCCACTTCTGATACTTGTTCAGTTGTTTCTTTTTTCTTGTGAAACGTTGCATATAATGTCTTCAAACCTAAATAGGTTAAATAAAGAGCACCTGCATATTTAATAACAATAAAGAAAACGGGTGAAGTCTTGACTAATGAAGCTACCCCCAAAAACGCCAAAAAGATTAATAATGCATCACCCGTAAAAACACCAAGAGCGGCTTTATACCCCCCTTTTACCCCATGCTTCGCACTGGAAGTAAGGACGAAAATCGAGTTTGGACCAGGTACTAAGGTAATAAAAATAACGCCTAAAAGGTATGTCCAAATATTTGAAATACCGATACTTTCTAACATACGACGCCTTTTTTAAAAAAATAACATGCTGAATATATGAGCTATCATATCCACAATAATTTTTTTGTAAAACAATAATCTTTATATAAACTAAAAATAAGTTAATTGCTCTGCTTTCGTTAATAAAAAGCAGTTTGTAAGTCTTTTTTACTTATTCATATTGGATTAAAAAACTAGTTTGACTGTGCGTTATAGTATGATGCTGAAATTAAAATTTAAACAGTGATAAAATTCAAAATAAAAAATAATTATAGTCTTATAAACTATAAAAAAGACAAATATAAGAGGTAATATCCCATTGTTTATTTTGTGTTATGGTTTTTTATTCCTTTTGTGATCTGCATCTACCCAATATTGTCAAAATAAAAGCAATAACAGTCAATATCTTTATGAAAAATAATGATTTTTATAAATGCATCATTGAATGTATTAGCACAAAAAGTGAGAGGATAAATAAGATTATTTTTCTCAAAACCATTATTCTGTGTTGTTTTTTATATTTAGCATAAAAATTACCTTACTTCCTATTACCGTTAAGAGAATAAAATGGATATAAGCGCCTCATCGCTATCTCAAAAAACACAAAAGAAAATTATTATTGTTGGTGCTGGTATAGTTGGTGTAATGCAAGCTTGGTATCTTGCGAAAATGAGTAACATGCAGATTATCTTATTAGATAAAACCAATGCAGGAGCTGGTGCAACAAGTGCTTCATTTGCTTGGCTAAATGTCTCTTATGGGCGACCAGATGCTTATCAACAATTACGAGCAGAAGCGATCCATTGTTGGCGAGAACTTGATAAAGAGACTCAAGGAAAATTAAATATTGATTGGGCAGGTGCAATAAGTTGGATGTCTTCTGACAAAGAAACTGCTCAATTTATTCAATCACATCACCAAGCTGGCTTTAATGTCCAAGCATTAAATAAAGAACAATTGATCCATAAAGTACCTAACTTATCCAAAGCCCCTGAACTAGCAGCTTTTGCAAGTGATGAAGGTGCTGTGAACCCTTTTCATGTTATTGACATATTATTACGGCAAGCCCAAGAAATGGGCGTAAAATACAGAGCTAACACTGAAGTCATTCGTTTGATAGAAGAAGATCATCGCATTATTGGTGTAGAAACAGAAAATATTAAAATGCATGCTGATCATGTTATTTTAACCGCGGGAGTGGGCGCTTTAGCGTTATTGTCTGAAAAAAGTATTAATTTACCTTTATATGCATCACCCAGTATTTTACTCAAATTAACAACAGATGCTGAAACGCCGTTTTTACCTTGCATTATCTCAACACCAGAAATGGAGTTACGTCACTTTGCTCAAAATGAGATTATTGCGGCTGAGGATTACATTGATAATAGTGATGAACATCACCCTGAGCACATTGCATTCCATGCACAAGCGACTTTTTATGATAATTTTACGCAAACAGGTAAACTAACGATTGAACAGGTTGCTGTTGGTGAAAGACCCATGCCTAAAGATGAAATGCCAATTATTGGAGAAATATCTCCTTATCAGGGACTATATCTTGTTACTATGCACGCCGCCGTGACGTTGTCACCTTTATTATGTAAATTGGTTGCACAAGAACTGATTTACGAAAAAGCGAATCCTTTATTAACTCCTTATCGCTTATCACGATTTAGCTAGAGAACCATTATGGATGCACAACTGTATAAAGAATTTAAAATAGTAGAAAAAGCCTTTTGGTCAGAAATTTGTGAAAATAATATTCGTATTGGTGATCATACTCATTGCTTTATGACACCAATGGATGCGCCAATTTTTAACTTTATTTATTTACGTCAAGGCGCAACAGAAAGCTCGTTTCAGCAGGCCAGTACCCTTTTCTCATCGCAAAAAAAAGATCATATTCTGGTTTTACCTGAATCATTATTGCCTGAATTTGAAGAAATTATAAAAAATGCAGGCTATACCGGTGACGGTATGACAACAGCAATGTATTTAACATTGTCAGAAGCGGTTTACCCTTCTTATCGAAATAATCCATGCGATATTATTCTCACCAATCATAACCTAGAACAATGGGCGCATCCGTTAAAAACAGCGTTCCCTGTGGGAGATGATAGCGATGATACGATTGTTAATGAATATATTCGTTATCACCAAAAAGCATTAGATAATGGTGCGGCTATTTTCCATTATGCTCTGTTAGTTGATGGTCAGCCCGTATCGTCATTAACGCTGACGTTACATGATAAATTAGCGCGTTTTGATGATATTGGGACAGATGTTGCTTATCAAGGCAATGGCTATGCTACTCATTTGATTAAACATGTTTTAGAGTTTTGCCGTGAGCAAGGTGTAGAGCGTTGTTTCTTAGATGCATCCGCAGATGGTTTAGCGCTATATCGTAAGTTTGGTTTTCAATCACTCTTTAACTATTTAAGTTTTATTAAAGAGTAACCTTATCATAAGGCTCAATAGACTTATTGAGCCTTGATTTTTAGTAATTAAAGTTTCAACCTTCTTTCTGCATCTGTTTTATCTTTATCACTGATTTGTCTTATTACACGACAGGGATTGCCAACAGCAACACAATTAGCTGGAATAGATTTTGTTACTACACTGCCGGCACCAATAACACAATTATCACCAATAGTTACACCGGGTAAAATAATGCACCCTGCACCTAACCATACAGAATTGCCAATAGTAATAGGTAATGCATATTCGAGCTCACTGCTGCGTATTTCAGGATCGATCGGATGAGTTGCAGTTAAAATGCTAACATTAGGTGCACACATTACATTGTTTCCAATTTTTACAGGCGCACAATCTAATATCGTTAAATTGAAATTGGCATAAAATCCCTCCCCAATTTCAATCAATTCACCATAATCACAATGAAACGGGGGTTCAATAGTAAAGCTATCGCCTGTTTTACTCAAAAGCAGTTTTAAATATGCCTTTCTTTTTTCAACTTCAGATGGTCGCGTTACATTAAAATCATAAATAATTTCGCGAGCTTTTACTCTAAGTGGCTCTAAACTATCATCTTTACATGCATGATAAAGATGGCCTGATACCATTTTTTCGTATTCTGTCATTGTGATACTCCGAAATTGAATAAAACAGTTTAGATAAACTTCAATATTTATCACCTCATTCTAGCGTGGATTAACCTAAATTAACGGCATTTTTTAAGACCATTACGTGCGGCTTGATAAAATTGAGCATTTAGATTAGCGGTCAAACTTTGTGAAATAGCAGTCATTTCAGATCCTGCAAGTGTGGGGGAACCTGTTCCAAAAGGAGGACGAGGATCATATTCAATCGCGAGTTCAACCAATTGAGCAAAAGGTGTACCGAGTAATTGTTCTAATACTAATAATGAGGCATCAAACGAACCTGTGGCTGGCCCTGAAGTATAAATATTGCCATCAATAACAACATCACTTCCCTCTACTGCTATGGCCCCCATATCAGGTAACATCGGAACGACATTTGAATTACTGGTTGCTTTTTTACCTTTTAATAATCCTGCTGCACCTAAAACTAAAGAGCCGTAACATGTACCAATAACATAACGTGCTTTATTACCCATATTAGCAAAAAATGCCAGTGTATCTTCATCTTCAACAATTTCTGGTGGTACCATTCCTACGACGAGTACATCAAGATCTTCTGGGCATTCATCAAAAGTCATGGTGGGCATTGTTGGCCAACCAATATACCCTTCAACTAACTCCTTCTTTTTCCAGATCAAATAAATTTCAGCACTTGCAATCGTAAAGACTGATTGAGCGCCATTAATATCCATAGGCATAAAGCCTGGACAGACAAAAATACCTATTTTCAATGGCTTTAATTGCTGTTTACGCCCATCTTCAACAAGTTTGATAATGGAGGGCATATTTTTTCCATACTGCATTTCATTGTGATTCATTTTACTTTCCTATTTTGTACTGGTTAGTAAAATAATGACATTTGTTTTATACTGAGTAAATGAATTTCTTACTAACTGGTATAAAATGCAAAAAAAAGGTCGCCCTCGTCGTTATGATAGCGATGCTGCTCTTGAAAAAATAATGGCATTATTTTGGCGAAAAGGATTTACTGCAACATCGATGGATGACTTGGTCATTGAAACTCAAATGAATAAGCCAAGTCTTTACGCTGCATTTGGTAATAAAGCCGCATTGTATGAAAAAGCCATTGAACGCTTTAATCATATTGCTTCTACGCGTTATCGCCATGAATTAGAAAAACAGTCACCGAAAGATAAAATTACCGCAAGAGTAAATCGTTATCTGAATTCGGCCATCCATTTTTATACAGATAATGATGGATTAACTGGTTGTATGGTACTTTCAACCGCAGTAACTGAAATTGCCGATCCTGCAATCAAAAATATGCTTAATCGGGTTATTAATGCACAAACTCAGCAAGTTGAAGATGCCTTGCAAGAAGTGTTAGAGGCCGGTGAACTAAAAGAAGGAACTGATATTCACACCATTGCATTGGGGGTGATTGCGTTATTGCATTCCATTTCTTTAAGAGCAAGATCAGGAGCTACAGTTGATGAATTGTTGCCACTCGCTGATCTCTCATTAATAATATTAGCGCCTTATTTATCAGATTATTATGATCAATAAAGAAAATAAGTAATTACATTCGTTATTTAAGAGAAAAAACCATTAAAAAGCAGTGAGCCACCAGCAAAAATTAACATGACATCTAGTAGCCCTTGGAATAGCTTAGGTGTCAGTTTTAATACCAGCTTTTTGCCAAGGAAATTGCCTATGGTTAAGCCACAACCCACTAACACGCCACTAATTAGGATAAAACTATTAACTGCACCAAGTTGGCTAAAAGTTAGGGCTTTGGTGAGATAAATAATAAACGAAGCGGCCGCTTCTGTTGCTAGTAATGGCCCTAGTGTTAACCCATATGCAGAAAATATTGGAATAGTTAATGGCCCAGTAGAAAACACCACTCCCGTTAAATAGCCGATAACCGCGCCAGCAATAATAACTTGATAAGTTTTCATTTTAATTTGATGTTGGCGTAATAAATGAATAATTGGGATCATCAGAATGAAGAACAGCCCCATCCCGATATTGAGCCATTTTTCAGGCATAACCCATAATGTATTGGCACCTAAAATAACCGCGGGAATACCGGGTAATAAATAATAAAAAAGTGGCTTAAAACGGATACTATGACGCCATAAGTAAATGCGAGATAAATTTCCCATTACGGAGGCAAGAGCCATAATAGGCACCGCCTCTTTAGCGCCAAATACATAAGTTAATGCAGGAATAAGTAAAATAGACGAACCTGTTCCAACCACTCCGCTGATAACACCAGAAAACACTGCTAATAAAATAACCGCGATAAAACTCATTATCATCCTTTAAGTTCAATAAGTTAAAGATGCTTTATCATACCTGCCTTCTTTATTTTTACCTGTGATAAAATATCACTGTACTGTGAGTTTTAATCAGAAAGACCGCCTTATTGGTGATAAGTAAACTATAGAGAAAATTATGATGAGAAACCTTCCTCCATTACCTTCATTGCGTGCTTTCTTAGTTGCTTGTCATAGCCAAAGTTATACAGAAGCGGCACAAACACTATGTGTAACTCATGGTGCGATTAGCAGACATATTCAAGTTGTTGAAAAATGGTTTGGTGTTACGTTATTTAACAAACAAGGTTTACGTCGTGTACCAACTCCCTATGCATTAACATTGGCACAAGAATTAAGTGATGTTTTTGATAAGCTAAATGACATTGGTGTTCGTTATGGCAATGGTGGTAAAAACGACATTTTAAATATCAGTGTTCCTACAACATTATGTTTAAAATGGCTTATTCCAAGAATGGAGGATTTTTATCTTCAATATCCTAATGCCAACATTCAAATTGCATCAGCAAATAGTGAGCGATTTCACTTAATCAGCCATGATGATTTAATTATTCGTCCGCAACCTCAGCAACAAGAGTATTCATCTCTTGTTTTTCTAAAGGATGTGCATTGTTTAGTTGCCTCTGAAAAGCTCCTTAAACGTTACAGCGTCACAAATGTGGAAGATGTTTTTAATTGCCCTGTCATCGATACACTTACTCGACCTGGTCATTGGCAACAATGGCTAATAGCGGCTCAACTTAATACTCAGCGATCATTTTTGCGTCAGTATCGCTTTGATCACTTTCACATTTCTCTTCAAGCAATTATCGAAGGTTTAGGAATAGGTATTGGCCCAATCTCAATTTTATCGAATGAGATAAATCGTGGAACTTTAAAAATCTTATTTCCTAACATTCAAATAGCCCCTCTTTATTACTATGCATTAACACCATTAGGTGTACAAAAAACCAAAACACACCTCGATTTTGAACAATGGCTCACACAACAGAAAAGTTAATTATGCTAATGAAATAAGTGTTTTTTTTTCATAAAAATGACGATTTTACTCTTATTACTTATACTTTTTAAAACTCCATTTTAAATATTTAATTAAAAATATTTAATATCATCCTCTTTTTTAGATTAGGTAAAAACGCTATTTGTGCTGTATTTATAATTCGCGATCTTACTCTACCTCTCACATCAAATGTATTTGCATTCAATCAATTAAAGACAAATTTTAAGTATATTAACCCATGATGATTATTTTGTTTTTAAATAATCTGTTAAAAACACTTATTGTTTAACTTAAATTAACGTTCTATGCTGATATTTATATATAAAATTTATTAATTTATTTGCTAGCAACGAAGGACGATAAGATGTCTGTAGCTGTGACAAAAAAAACAATAGAAAAGCTAATTAATGGGTATGAGTCTGACCCTTTTGCACTTCTTGGTATGCATGAAACATCGGCTGGTTTAGAAGTTCGTGCATTTTTACCTGATGCTGTTTCAGTCAGTGTCATCGATAGAAAGAATGGCAGAAAAGTCGCGACATTAGAACGCAAACATCCTAGTGGTTTTTTCTGTGGTGCAATCCCCCGGCGTAAACGTCGTTTTAGTTATTGTTTAGATGTTACTTGGGAAAATGCACAAGGGATTGTTGATGATCCTTATCAGTTCGGTATTTTACTGCAAGAAATGGATATTTGGTTTTTAGCACAAGGTCATCATTCTCGCCCTTATCAATGTTTAGGCGCTCACCCCGCTAAATTAGGTGATATTGATGGTATTACTTTTGCTGTATGGGCACCCAATGCACAAAGTGTGAGTGTGGTTGGCGATTTCTCATTTTGGGATGAAAGACGTTTTCCTATGCGATTACGTCGTGAAAGTGGAATTTGGGAGCTTTTTATTCCACAAGCTCATCTTGGTGATTGCTATAAATACGCTATTTTAGATGCCAATGGAGAACGTCGATTAAAAGCTGATCCTTATGCTTTTGAAACGCAAATACGCCCCGAAACTGCATCAATCATCAATACATTACCTCCCGTTAAGCCAATGCCATTGTCGCGTCAGCAAACGAATCAACGTAATGCGCCTATTTCTATTTATGAAGTTCATCTAGGTTCATGGCGCCGACACACCGACGATCAAAGTTGGTTAAGTTATCGTGAACTAGCCGAACAGTTAATTCCCTACGTTAAAGAAATGGGCTTTACCCATATCGAACTATTGCCTATTAATGAGCACCCTTTTGATGGTTCATGGGGATATCAACCTTTAGGGTTATATTCACCAACTCGTCGTTTTGGGTCACCTATGGATTTTCGTGATTTTATCGAAGCGGCTCATCAGGCTGAAATTAGCGTTATTTTAGATTGGGTTCCTGGACATTTCCCTGAAGATGACTACGGTTTACGTAATTTTGACGGTACATCACTCTATGAATATGCTGATAGACGAGAAGGCTTCCATCCTGATTGGAACACCTTAATTTATAACTATGGGCGTAATGAAGTACTGAATTACCTTTCAGGCAATTTATTGTATTGGCATGAACATTTTGCGCTTGATGGTTTCCGTTTCGATGCAGTTGCTTCCATGCTTTATCGTGATTACAGCCGAAAAGAAGGTGAATGGATACCTAATAAACACGGTGGGCGTGAGAATTTAGAAGCCATTGATTTTATTCGCCATACCAACAAATTATTGGGTACAACTTGCCCAGGTACTATCACGATTGCAGAAGAATCAACCGATTTCCCAGGTGTTACCCTACCACCTGATGATGGTGGTTTAGGTTTTAATTACAAATGGAATATGGGTTGGATGCACGACACCTTAGCTTATATGCAACGTGATCCTATCTATCGTAAATACCACCACAATCAAATGACCTTTGGCATGCTCTATGCCTATAACGAAAACTTTGTTCTGCCTCTTTCTCACGATGAATTTGTGCATGGTAAAGGTTCGTTAATAGGTCGTATGGTGGGTGATGATTGGCAAAAATTTGCCAATTTACGGGCATATCTTGGCTTTATGTGGGCTTATCCCGGCAAAAAATTACTATTTATGGGATGTGAGTTTGCACAGTGGCGTGAATGGAACCACGACAGTAGTTTAGATTGGCATCTTCTTGAAGAGCCAAATAGCCCGCACCAAGGTGTTCAACACTTTGTACGAGATTTAAATCTTTCCTATCAAGCCAATGCCCCGCTTTTTGAGTGTGATTTTGAACGCGAAGGCTTTGAATGGCTTACCGTTGATGATCACGACAATTCCGTCTTTGCTTTTTGCCGTAAAGATGCACAAGGCAATGAAATTATTGTTATCAGTAATTTCACTCCTATTGTTCATCATAATTACGTTGTCGGTGTAAACAAAGCGGGTTCATATCAAGAAATACTCAATAGTGATTCTGAGTTTTACAACGGCAGTAATGTAGGAAATTTAGGTGAAATAGAGACAACTGCAAGTGCATTTAATGGCAAGCCTCACTCCTTGTCATTGTCACTACCGCCACTTGCGACGCTGTATTTAAGATTGAAGGATTAATATGTCTTTAGATTATGGTCGCCCTTTTCCTATGGGCAGTCATTATGATGGCTATGGAGTAAATTTTACACTCTTTAGTGAAAATGCCACTAAAGTCATACTCTGCCTGTTTGATAAAGCAGGCAAAGAGATCCGCTATCCATTACCGGGTAAAACTGGCTCAATTTGGCATGGGTATTTGCCTGGAGCAGGACCCGGTTTACATTATGGTTATCGTGTAGAAGGCGAATGGGAACCAGAAAAAGGATTATTCTATCAACCTCAACAGTTGTTATTAGATCCTTATGCGAGGCAAGTCACAGGCATAGTGGATAACACCTTGCCTTATACATCCCCTGTTTTTAATGCATTAGAACATGATGATAGTGCAATAACACCTAAAGCAATTATCACGGATGATAGTGGTTGTTTTTGTCACTATTATAAAGAAAAAGGCACTTATCAGCGTTTAAATACACCGTGGTCAGAAACCATTATTTATGAAGGTCATGTAAAGGGACTAACAAAACTACATCCTGAAATACCTGAAAAATTACGGGGTACTTATGCAGCATTAGGACACCCTGCTTTTATTTCGCATTTGAAAAAATTAGGTATTACGGCATTAGAATTATTACCTATTCAATATCATTTAACCGAGCCACATCTTCATAAAATTGGTTTAAAAAACTATTGGGGTTATAACGTATTAGCGCCTTTTGCTTTATCGACACAATATTATTCCAACACAGGTCGAAATATTATTGATGAATTTCGAGAAGCCGTAAGATGTCTGCATAAAGCCAATATTGAAGTCATCCTAGATGTGGTATTCAATCACACTGCTGAATTAAGTGACCAATTTGAAGGTTATATTGTTTCTCAACGTGGTATTGATAACCAAAGCTATTATTGGTTAAACGATGAAAATAAAGCCCAAAATTGGACGGGATGTGGTAATACTCTCAATTTAAGTCGCCCTGAAACGGTGCAGTGGGTAATGGATTGCCTACGCTATTGGGTTACTGAATTTCATATTGATGGCTTCCGCTTTGATTTGGCAACCAGTCTTGGCCGAGTTCCTTATTTTGATACACAATCGCCATTATTAACGGCTATTCGCCAAGATCCGCTTCTTTCACGCATTAAACTTATCGCAGAGCCATGGGATTTAGGCTCTGATGGTTATCAAGTCGGTAATTTCCCAGTTCCATTTACAGAATGGAATGACGGCTACCGTGATGTTATTCGTCGTTTTTGGTTATGGCGAGATGTATCTATTGCAACATTTGCAGACAACATTACTGGCTCTGCAAAGCTATACCATAAAAACGGTCGGCCTCCCTATTCTAGTATCAATATGATAACAAGCCATGATGGCTTTACACTGCGAGATTTAGTGAGTTATCAGAATAAACATAACGAGGAGAATGGAGAATCAAACCTAGATGGACATAACACCAATTACAGTGTGAATTTTGGTGAAGAGGGTTTGATAGTTAATGAAAAAATAGGTCAATACAGATTGCTTGCGACAAGGAATATGCTGGCAACCTTACTGCTTTCTAGAGGAACACCTCATTTACTCGCCGGTGATGAAGTGGGTAATACGCAATATGGTAATAACAACGCTTATTGTCAGGATAATAAAGTCAGTTGGATCAAATGGTTTCAACAACCTTATGACTTAACTGATTACATTCGCCACCTTATTGAATTACGTCACCAAATTACACCTTTAAGTTCTCTTAAATGGTGGGAAGAAGATAGTGAAAACGTTATTTGGTTCAATCAAGATGCTCAACCAATGAGCGATGAAGATTGGCAACAACTTCCGCCCTCACCATTACAACTTTTTTTAGCGCAACAATGGATTTTAATGATTAACCCATTAAGAAACAGCGCTGTCTTTTCTTTACCTGAAGGGTCTTGGTCTTGCTTGCTTGATACGGCTAGCTGGCCTCTTTGTCACCCAACACAATCTCAGCATTGTGAAGTACAACCTAACAGTATCACCCTTTGGCGAAATAGCGTTTTTTATACTCAGTCTTCTACTGAAAAATTACCCAATATTTCCTCCCAAGTTAAGTAATTTGATTGGAGTGCTATAACTATGATGACAACAGAACAAGGCCAAAAATTAATGTTGGCACAACAACTTCCTAAAGAGGCGATTGCGCTCGTTTTAGCTGGAGGTCGTGGCACACGCTTGAAAGCATTGACAGCGAAACGTGCAAAACCGGCGGTTTTCTTTGGTGGGAAATTTCGAATTATCGACTTTACGCTATCAAACTGTCTTAACTCAGGGATCCGTCGTATTGGTGTAATAACCCAGTATCAATCGCACTCCCTCGTTCAACATATTCAACGCGGTTGGTCATTTTTTAACGAAGACATGAATGAATTTGTTGACTTATTACCAGCTCAACAACGTCGTAATACCGATCATTGGTATATGGGTACGGCTGATGCGATATATCAAAACCTTGATATTCTTCGTAGCTACAAAGCTAAATATGTGGTGATTTTAGCAGGTGATCATATTTATAAAATGAACTATGCGCGTTTATTACTTGATCACGTTGAAAATAAATCAAAATTTACCGTTGCCTGTATTCGAGTTCCTAAAGAAGATGCATTTCAGTTTGGTATTATGGATATCGATGAAAATCGTCGAGTACTAAATTTCCTAGAAAAACCATCAAATCCACCGTGTATTCCTGATGATCCAGAGCATTCATTAGCGAGCATGGGGATTTATGTGGTTGATAGAGATTATCTATTTGATTTACTGGAAGAAGATAGCCGTGATCCTGATTCACATCATGATTTTGGCCAAGATATTATTCCTAAAATCACTGAACGTGGTGATGTGTTAGCTCACCCATTTGAACTCTCTTGCGTTAGTTCTGATCCGTCTGTAGCACCTTATTGGCGTGATGTAGGAACCATTGAAGCGTATTGGTCTGCAAACCTTGATTTAGCCTCAGTGACACCTGAGCTTGATATGTATGCCAAAGATTGGCCAATTCGCACCTTTATGACCCCGCTACCACCTGCAAAATTTGTACAAGATAATCATGGTGAGCATGGGCAAATGATGAACTCTTTGATTGCAGATGGCTGTATTATCAATGGCTCAACTCTCTATTCTTCTATTTTATTCCCATTGGTTCGTGTTGAATCTTTCTGCCACATTGAAGATTCTGTCATTTTACCAGATGTTACCGTGAGTCATCACTGCTACTTAAAACGTTGTATCATCGAGCGTAGTTGTACTATCCCCGAAGGGACAGTCATTGGTATGAATGCAGAAGATGATGCAGCTCGTTTTCATCGTACTGAAGAAGGTATTGTGCTAGTGACAAGAGAAATGCTTGAACAATTAGCACATCAAAAAAAAGAAAACCCAATTGAGAAAAACGAAGAACAGAAACCTCAAAATGAGGAGGCATTTTCGTGAATGTGCTTCACTGTTGTTCTGAGTTATTTCCTCTGCTAAAAACAGGGGGATTAGCTGATGTTATGGGCTCTTTGCCCCTAGCTCAGAAAAAAATAGGCTTAGATGCGCGGGTTGTTATACCCGCGTTTCCTGCGATTAAAGATAATATTGCTGATCTCAAATTAGTCACTGATGTTGATACCTTTGCAGGTCATATTTCTTTGCTTTATGGTCAATACCAAGGTATTGATATTTATCTTATTGATGCACCTCATCTTTATCAACGAGCAGGCAGCCCTTATCACGATGAATATCAACATGCTTATAGTGATAATGTTTTTCGTTTTGCCCTATTAGGTTGGGTTGCCAGTGAATTATCCGCAGGATTAGATCCTTTATGGCGTGCTGATATTGTTCATGCTCACGACTGGCATGCGGGGTTAGCTTGCGCTTATTTGGCTGTAAAACACTATCCTGCAAAATCGGTTTTTACAGTTCATAACCTCGCTTATAAAGGCGAGTTTTCACCTTATCATCTTCATCAACTTGAATTACCTGATTACAGTTTTTCAATTAATGGGTTGGAATATTATGGACAGATTTCATTCTTAAAAGCGGGCTTATTTTATGCAAATCATATTACGACGGTTAGCCCAACATATGCCAAAGAGATAACGCGCCCTGAATTTGGTTATGGACTTGAAGGTTTATTGCGTCAACGTACCGATGAACAGCGATTAAGTGGCATATTAAATGGTATAGATGAGGCGATTTGGGAGCCTGCAACGGATAACTTAATTACACGTCGCTATGATATAAAAAACCTCAATAAACGCCTAGAAAATAAAACAGCATTACAGAAAAAATGCGGTTTACCTGTTAATAATAATGCCCCTCTTTTTGCTGTTGTGAGCCGTTTAACATCACAAAAAGGGCTTGATTTAGTGATTGACGTATTACCTGATATTGTTGATCAAGGTGGTCAATTTGTGTTGTTAGGCACAGGTGATAGCCATCTTGAATCCGCATTTTTACATGCTCAACAACAATACCCTCAACATGTTGCTACTCATATTGGTTATGACGAAAGTTTTTCACACCAAGTTATCGCGGGTGCTGATGTGATTATGGTGCCTAGTCGTTTTGAACCTTGTGGGTTAACTCAGCTATATGGCTTGAAATATGGCGCACTTCCTTTAGTGAGACACACCGGTGGATTAGCTGATACGGTGAATGATTGTTCATTAGAAAATCTAGCCCATCATCAAGCCACAGGTTTTGTTTTCCATGAAGCAACACCTGATGATTTGCGTCTTGCTATCAATCGAGCCTTTACCTTGTGGGGTATGCCAAAACAGTGGCAACAAGTTCAAACAGATGCCATGAGCCAAACTATTTTTAGTTGGGAAACAGCGGCTAAGACCTATGCAGCGCTGTATCACCGTTTATAGACATGATGTCTATTTGACCTGTGGATCACCAAAAGAGATTTATAATGAAAAAGTTATGTGAATTTGATTATTTATCACCAGATAAGGATGTTGAATCGTTAAAGCGTTCTATTGTTTATAAACTGATGTTTATTGTTGGTACTTCCCCTAAATACGCCACACCAACAGATTGGTTAAATGCAACTTCCTACGCGATACGAGACCGTTTAGTTGAACGTTGGTTGAAATCAACCAAAGCTGAACTTTCACCGAAAGTAAAACAGGTTTACTACATTTCGATGGAATTTCTTATGGGACGTTTTTTAACGAATGCTATGCTTTCTTTAGGGGTTTATAACGAAGTTAAAGAAGCATTAAAAGAATTAGGACTTGATCTTGAAAAGCAAATCGAACTTGAGCCAGACCCAGGTTTAGGTAACGGCGGTTTAGGTCGTTTAGCGGCGTGTTTTCTTGATTCTTGTGCCACATTAGGTTATCCGGTGACAGGCTATGGTATTCGCTATGAATACGGTATGTTCCGTCAGCAAATTCAAAATGGTGAACAGCATGAAGTTGCGGATAACTGGCTTGAGAAAGGTAATCCTTGGGAATTCCCTCGTCATGATGTGCAATTTGAAGTGGATTTTGGCGGGCGTTTACAACAAGAAGGTGATAAAAGTTATTGGGTTGATACCTTGAATGTGCTGGCTCAACCTAATGACTCTATTGTTCCTGGTTATAACACACAAGCAACAGATACCATTAGGTTATGGTCTGCTAAAGCAAATGGTGCGTTTAATTTAGGTAAATTCAATAAAGGTGAATACCTTGAAGCTACAGAAGCCAAAGATCGCTCTGAAAATATCTCTCGTATTCTTTACCCAGATGACTCAACTATGTCAGGTAAGATGTTGCGTTTGCAGCAAGAATATTTTTTAGTCAGCGCCTCTATTCAAGATATTTTGCAACGTCATTATCATCTTCATCAACGCTTTGATAATTTAAAAGATTTTATTGCCATTCACCTTAACGACACTCACCCTGTTCTTGCCATTCCTGAATTAATGCGCCAGCTTATTGATAAGCATGGATTTAGTTGGGATGAAGCATGGAAGCAAACAATCTGCATATTTTCATATACCAATCATACGTTAATGGGTGAAGCATTAGAAACATGGCCTGTTGATATGATAGGACGCGCACTTCCTCGCCATTTACAAATTATTTTCCAAATCAATGATAAATTCTTAAAGCAAGTTAGAGAACAATATCCTAATGATAACGACTTATTACGTCGTGTTTCTATTATTGATGAAGAAAATGGTCGTAATGTCCGTATGGCTTGGCTTGCGGTAATTATTAGTCAGCAAGTTAATGGGGTTTCTGAACTTCATAGCCAATTAATGGTGCAATCCTTATTTGCTGATTTTGCGATGATCTATCCTAAGAAATTCTGCAATATTACCAATGGTATTACCCCCCGTCGCTGGCTGGCATTAGCTAACCCTTCTCTTTCTCAAGTCATTGATAACCAGATTGGTACCAACTGGCGAACCAATTTAGAGCAATTAGGTGAATTAATGCCACTGGTGAAAGACAAAGATTTCTTACACCAATTAAAAGACTCAAAGCGACTGAATAAACAAAACTTGGCTAACATTATTCAGCAAGACTTGAATATTACCATTAATCCTGATGCGTTATTTGATGTACAAATTAAACGTATTCATGAATATAAACGTCAACTTCTCAATGTGTTAGGTATTATCACTCGTTATAATCGTATTCTAGAAAATCCAGAGAAAAACTGGGTGCCTCGCGTATTTATTTTTGGAGGTAAAGCCGCATCAGCTTATTATAATGCGAAAAAAATTATTAATCTTATCAACGATATTGCAGTGAAGATTAATAATGACGAGCGTATTAAAGATAAACTAAAAGTGATCTTCATTCCTAATTACGGCGTGAGCTTAGCGCAACATATTATTCCTGCTGCGGATTTATCTGAACAAATATCTTTAGCTGGCACAGAAGCTTCTGGTACAGGTAATATGAAATTTGCGTTAAATGGTGCGCTAACTATCGGAACTCTGGATGGTGCTAATATTGAAATTGGTGAGCATGTTGGTTTTGAAAATATGTTTATCTTTGGTCATAACGCACAAGAAGTTGCTGAGTTAAGACAGCGTTATTCGCCACGTCGCTATTATGATGAAGATGTTGAGCTACATACAGTGCTCAATCAAATCGCTAATGGCTTCTTTAATCCAACTTCTCCTGATAGATATAAATCAATTTTCGATAGTTTAATTGAGTTTGGCGATCATTATCAGGTATTAGCCGATTATCGTAGCTATGTGGATACTCAAGATAGTGTTGATGTTCTCTATCAAGATGGAGATGCTTGGTTGAAAAAATCTGCATTAAATATCTGCCAAATGGGTTATTTTTCTGCAGATCGTGCGGTAACAGAGTATATGCAACGAATTTGGAAAGCTTCTGCAATTACCTTGTAAAAAATAAACTTATTTTCTAAGGACAGAACGTAACCGCGCTTTATTGCGCGGTTTTGCTTTTATTGTTCAAGCATGAATAAGATTAGATTTTAATGCGGTAAGCACAACGTCTTGCACCTTCTAAGATATATTCAACACGTTGTAGTTCTACCCCTAGTGTTTCAGAAAATAACTCTTTTTCTGTATTACAAAAACCTTGGCAAACTTTAGCTGCGGCACATATTGGGCAATGATCTTCAATAAACAGGTATTCGTTATCTTTTACTTGTTCCCAGTGTGCCATATAGCCTTCTTGACTACGCAGAGAAGCTAAAATATCTAAGCGTTCTGTTAGTTCATCAGCTTCTCTTATTGCTTGTGTGTAGCGTTCATAGCTCTGTTTTTTTCGTGCAAGAATAATTTTATCAATCGCATCTTCACCCAATTCTTCACGAATAGTCATCAGAATTTGTGCTGTTAATTCAGCATGAGTATCTGGAAATTGCTTTTGCCCTAATTCTGTTAAGTGCCAATATTGAATAGGTCGTCCAACCCCTCTTGGCTCAGTTATTGCTTCAACCAATCCTGCGCTGGCAAGCTTTACAAATTGTTGCCTTGCCGCTTCGCTACTTGTACCAAGACGTTGACCAACATCATTTGCTTGCATTGGCCCATGTTTTTTAATTAAAAACAGAATTTTATCGCCAACACTACGTTGAGCAGGATAATTATATTCCAAGTTTTTTCTTGACATATTAGACGTCTCAGTATTTATTAATCCAAGTTTTACCTTGGTAATTTAACGAAGCTATGTCGTAATAGCAATAAAAGAAGGATATTTTTTCTAATGATCCCAGATAACAATAGCCAATGGCGTGATCTTTTCTCAGGGAAAAATGGGGCAATTTCATTTGCACTTTCCTTTGGTGTCGTGATCCACGCAATTAATATTTTAATGGCAACCACGATTTTACCCTCAGTTGTAACCGATATTGGTGGAATAGGATTATATGCATGGAACACCACGCTATTTGTTGCGGCCTCTATTATTGGTTCGGTATTATCTGCACGCTTATTAAGTTTATTAGGTGCCAAAGGTGCCTATTTGATAGCAACGGTACTTTTTTTTATTGGTAGTTTATTGTGTACAATAGCACCTAAAATGGAAGTCATGCTAATTGGTCGATTTGTTCAAGGCCTTGGCGGTGGGCTTTTATTTGCACTTTCCTACGCCATGGTGAATATCGTTTATGATCAAGCATTATGGCCAAGAGCAATGGCATTAATTTCAGGAATGTGGGGGGTTGCTACATTAATTGGCCCTGCTATTGGTGGAATTTTTGCTCAATTAGATGCTTGGCGTTATGCCTTTGGTATTATGTTACCTATCATGCTTTTTTATGGTATTTACCTGTGGTTTATCTTACCAAAGAATAACAACGAGGCTCCAAAATCATCATCACAAAGTTTACCTTATCTTCAGCTAATAATTTTAACAGCGGCAGTTTTGCTTATTTCATCAGGTAGCCTTTCTTCTTCACTCATCATCAACTTACTCAGTATCGTGGTGGTATTTGGTTTAATTGGTATACTTATTTTTTGTGAGAAACGCCTTTCTGTTCGGTTATTACCGTCAAATACTTTTAAAGGTCTTTCTTTACATGCCCTTTTATATCTGACTATCTCGTTATTAGCGATTGGCATGACATGTGAGATCTTTGTCCCTTACTATCTACAAAGCTTGCATATGCAAACACCTTTAGCTTCTGGTTATATGAGTGCATTAATGGCGTTAGGTTGGACAGTTGCTGAAGTGATTAGTGCAAGTTGGCAAGGCGCTAAAATGCGTTTTAGTATTTTAAGTGGTCCTATTATTGTTTTTGCTGGTTTATTAGCGTTAGCTTTCGTTATTCCAAATCCACTGCTGCAATCGGAAAATGCGGTTAGTCTTTCTATTATATTATTCGCTTTATTCTTAGTGGGATATGGTATTGGTTTTGGTTGGCCACACCTATTAACACGAATATTACAAGCCGCATCAGAACAAGATAAAGATATTGCAGGTGCTTCGATTACCACGGTACAGTTATTTGCAACTGCACTCGGTTCTGCTCTTGCTGGTATGATAGTTAACTTAAATGGCTTTAATAGCGGTACACCGGAAGGACTTTCTTCTTCTGCATCTGCCCTTTTCTTATTTTTAGCATTCGCACCATTAATAGCGATTTATACAGCGTGGAAAATAACGCGGTGCTCATACTAAAGCTTCTATAGTCAAATAATTAAGAGGTGATTTTTTCACCTCTTTTTATTTTTTGTTTACATTATCTTTTTACAGCTTACATATTTCATTCTTTTTTTATCTTTAAATTAAAAATAAATATAATCGTGCATTTTATAAAAGACGTATTTACTTATTAGTCTAATAATATAATAAAGTATTATTTTTATATATTTAGGATAATGAAATGATCAATGTTTTATTTGGAAATAAATGCAGAATATCTCATAAGATAGATCAGAAAAAATCAGTAAAGATTGATGAAATTTCAAACTATCAAGCGTTGTTAAAAAATATTAATGATGCGAAAAATACATTTGCCACATTGAAATACAAAGAAAAACAGATAGATATTAATCTTAAAGATGTAAGTCAAAGACTCGCAATTATGATGCTAGAAAGCACGGTAAAAGATTTAGACTCGCCAATAACTAAGAAGCTGACACTAGAACAGATGATAGGAAAATGGGAACAAGAAGAAAGAGTTACGCTTATATCAGCCATAATTAATAGAGAGATTGATCATATTTTTGCTAAAAAAGGTACACGTTTAACAGATGAAAATCGAAAAAAAATATTCGATGAATTGAGCAAGGAATATCACATTGAAATAAATAGTAAATGTGCCCAAAGTTCCATTATTCAATCACTATTACGTGATACTCAAGTAATGGAGAAAATATCATCACTAAAGATAGATGATATATTAAGAAATAATTTAGCTATTAAAACTCTTAATAATGAATTATTAAAAATAGAAAACAATTCTCAAGAAAATAATAATACCATTAGTAATATTTCTAATGATAATAATATGATGATAAATATCGAGTATTCAAAAATAAAAGGAGATCTGTATAACGATTTGGCAAAAAGTGTTTATAACACATTGTTTTATAATGATAAAATCAAACCAATCTCTTTTGAAGATATCATTCAAAAAGTCAATTATTTAACATTAAAACAATGACAAGATCATAACCATTCTTTGATTTTTTTATAAAAAAAATTTATTGGCAAATAAGTAAATGAACTATTGATCTAACATTAGACATTATGTATAAATAAGTATACATTTTATCTAACTTAAGTGAAATAGGAAAATACCATGGCATCACATCTTACACTACAAAATATTGAAACCCTTGCCTCACCTGGTGGGCATTACTCTCATGTTGTTACTGCAAATAATATGTCATTTATTTCTGGACTATTGCCTTTAGATAAACAAGGAAATCCATTGGCAAACAAGCCAGTTGAAGTTCAAATCACACAAGTTCTTGAAAATTTAAATGCCTGTCTTCTCGGAATAAATGCAAAGAAAACCGATATTGCTCAAGTAAAAGTCTATGTGACTGATATTAATGAATGGCCCGTTGTTAATGAGCTATATGCAAAATGGATTGGCGAACATAGACCCGCAAGATTAGTCGCTGGCGTAAAAGAATTACATTTTGGAAGCAAAATTGAAATTGAAGCCGTGGTGATCAAGGAGTAATCTTATGAATAAGCTACCTATTCCTACCTATAAAGATGTTGCACAGGCCCATCAACGCATTTTGCCTTATCTTAATAAAACACCTATTTTAACTTCTCGTACTATTAATGCGCTAACCGGGGCGCAGTTTTATTTTAAATGTGAAAACTTTCAGCGTATGGGCGCATTTAAATTTCGGGGGGCAATAAATGCGTTATCACAATTTACCACACAGCAACGTAAAATGGGTGTCGTGACTTTCTCATCAGGTAACCATGCACAAGCTATTGCTTTATCAGCAAAATTATTAAGTATTCCTGCAACAATTATCATGCCAGAAGATGCGCCAAAGGCTAAAATGGAAGCGACAAAAGGCTATGGTGGTCGTGTGATCACCTATAACCGTTATACAGAAAATCGTGAAGAAATTGGCCAACATCTGGCACAAAAAGAAGGATTAACGTTAATTCCACCTTATGATCATCCTCATATTATTGCAGGGCAAGGTACTGCAGCAAAAGAGCTGTTTGATGAAGTTGGTGAATTAGATATGCTATTTGTTCCATTAGGTGGTGGTGGTTTACTTTCTGGCTCTTTATTATCAACCAAAGCCCTCTCACCAGATTGTAAAATATTTGGTGTTGAACCTTTAGCTGGAAATGACGGACAACAATCATTACGCAAAGGCGAAATCATTCATATTGATACTCCGAAAACAATTGCAGATGGTGCGCAAACACAACATCTTGGTAATTATACTTTTGAGATTATTCGTAACAATGTGGATGATATTTTAACTGCAACAGATGAAGAGTTAATTTCCACCATGCAGTTTTATGCCCAGCGAATGAAAATAATTGTAGAGCCAACGGGATGTTTAAGTTTAGCGGCAGCTCGTCAATTTAGTGATAAATTAAAAGGTAAGAAAATCGGAATTATTATCAGCGGTGGTAATGTCGATATCGCACAATATGGTCGTTTTTTAGCACAATAAAAAGATGTTATTAACAATTAAAAAAAAGCAGTATGGATTATTTTTCATACTGCTTAAAATCATCAATATATTGCCACTCAATTAAGATAACGAAGATGTTTTTTGCTTAGTCTCTTTTAATTAAGTGAAAAAGTGATCCCTGCTTCTTTACACAATTGCGTTAAACTCTCTTTTAATTGTTGATTTTCTTCAGGTAATAAATCGAGTTGTGGTAAACGCATATGACCGCCATCTAAACCACGCATGGTTAATGCTGATTTAAATATTGCCATATTTGCACCTGATTTGAGTGCATCACTAAATTTCACACAAAATTGTTGCCAGTGTTTTGCTTCTTGATGATCACCTGCAATATAGGCTTTATACATATTCACAAATGGTTCAGGGAATACACAAGCACAACCTGAAACAGTACCATCACAACCTGCATCTAATAGGCCTAGGAATAATTTATCGTAGCCATGAAGCACTGAAAAATTATCAGCTACAGCAAGGTAACTTAATGTTGTATTGTTATCAGCAAAACTGTATTTAATCCCAATCACATTTTTACACTGTTGTTGTACTTTTGCCGCTAATTCAGGCTTGATATTATTTGCCGCACATTGTGGTATGTTATACAGATAAACAGGGAAATTATCCGGCACACTGTTTGCCACCGTCACAAAATAATTTTCTAATTCTCTGTCTGTCGCACCAAAAAATTGTGGTGTCACCACACCAATACCATCAGCGCCAATTTCAACGGCATGTTTCGCTAATTCAATGGTTTCGGTTAATGTCATTGCGCCAACATGAATAAAAACGGGTAAGCGTTTATTGGCTGTTTCGACAACAGTTTTTGCAACACTTTTACGCTCTGAAGCTGATAAACGTAGCATCTCTCCCGTAGTGCCACAAGGATAGAGGCAATCAACACCTTGAGTGACTAACATGTCTGTTAATGTAGATAACGCATTAATATCCACTTGATCGTTCGAATCAAACGGAGTAACCATTGCCACTGTAACGCCAAATAATTTTTTCATATTAAGACCTTTATTAAATCAGATTGCTTCAACAATAACTTTAATTGCCAACATGCCAGGATCATCTAAACCAATAGATTTTTCTGGAAACATACGCGCTCGACCTAATAAATTAGGTTTTTGACGAAATTCAGTAAGCGTATTATCAATACTGAATAAGGCTGCCGCTTTTAATTCCGATAGAGATAAAACAGGTTTTAGCGCTTCAGATAATTGGTAAATAATATCAAGTACCGATTTTTGCCCTAACTCCCCTTTTCCTCTCGCCATCATGCTTTGATACGCGACAGTTAAAAGTGGTGAAATATCGGCGGGGGCTATTTCTTGCAGTTGATTTTCTTTGCAATATTTCGCCATTGCCATAAAAGCAGTCGCTTGCAACGTACCAAAAGAAGAAGCGCAGGCTTTTTGTAGTGATTTACTGCATTGAAAAAGTGATTTACTTAAATCGTCAGGCCAATCTTGTGCATCATCTGCAATTTGCCGCCACCCTTTTTGCATGGTGATCCCTAAATCACCATCACCTAAACGACTATCAGCTTCACACAACATTGACTGTGATTGCTCACAAGCAATAGCAATACGTGCAACGCCTTGTTTTAGCATATCAAGAGTGATATTCATCGCTAGACTCTCCAAAATGCACAATAAGCCGGTGCATTCATTAAAGCTTCGAGTTCATCATCTAATTTACACAACGTTAAACTTACCCCCGTCATTTCCATTGATGTAGCATAACGGCCGACTAATGGATGAATAATCGTAGCACCTGTTTTTTCAATAAGCTGTGCAACTTTGTTATATAGAATGTAGAGCTCTTCAAGAGGTGTTGCGCCTAATGAATTGACTAACACTGAAACCTTATCATTTGCTTTGAATGATAATTCAGCTTGCAGACGATCGAACATTTCTTGGGCAATTTCATCAGCGCTGCGTAACTTATCACGCCAAATTCCCGGTTCACCGTGAATTCCCATGCCCATTTCCATTTCATCCTCACCAATTTCAAAGGTAGGATGTCCTACCGCTGGTAAGGTACAAGATGTTAACGCACAACCAATCGTTCGGGTATTCTCCATGGTTTTTTGAGCAATACGTGTTACTTCATCAAGTGATGCCCCTTCTTCTGCTTTGGCGCCCGCCATTTTAAAACCATAAACCATCCCAGCTACACCACGGCGTTTATGCGCCTCTTCAGGCTTTGCTGAAGCAACATCATCCGTAGCTAATACCGTTGTGCAACGAATATTATCTTCAAAATCAACCGTTTCAGTTGCCATATCAAAATTCATTACATCGCCACCGTAATTGCCATAAAGTAGCAATACGCCTAAGCCGCTATTTGCTTCACGAATAGTATCGGCCATTAAATCCGCTGAAGGTGAAGCAAAAACATCTCCCACAGCAGCTGCATCTAATAAACCTTTACCGACATATCCTGTGAATACTGGCAAATGGCCAGAGCCTCCGCCTGTTACAATACCCACTTTCGGCTTATCTGCTTTTTTTGAACGAGCAATCAATCTTGGCTGCGGTTGTCGATAAATATGGCTATGTGCAAGACATAAACCGGCTAATGTTTCATCGACATAATTTTCTGGCTTATTTAATATTTTTTTCATTCGATCACCCGATATTTTTATTTATCTGCTGATTTCTAACATCTTAAAAAACGTTATTTTGTTTATTTAAAATGAGCTTTCCCTGATACTTAAAAAGTATCTTTATATTTAATTTATTTGGTATAAAAACGAGATGCGTTATTTAGCTTTCAATGCACCTCTAATTTGCATAATAACAATGAGAAAAAATGCACTGGCTAATACCATCGAAATAGGTCTATTAACAAAATTAATAAAATCACCATCAGATTTCATTAATGATGAGAGTAAGTTTTTTTCTAACATAGGCCCTAATATCATGCCTAAAATAATTGGCGAGATTGGGAATTTTCGTTCTTGAAGGAAATAGCCAATAACACCCATAACTAACATAACCACAATAGAAGACATCGTATTTGTGATTGCATATGAGCCAACGATACTAAATAGAATGATTGCTGGGTAAATAATCGCATTATCGATAGCAACAATTTTTTTCAATAAATTGACAACAATAAAAGCAATCGGCAGTAAAATAAGATTAGCAATAAAAAAGATAATAAAGACAGCATACAATTTATCGGGATTAAATAAGAATAGCGTTGGTCCCGGTTGCATATCTTTCATATATAGTACACCGATAATAATTGCAGCCGCAGAATCACCGGGAATACCAAAGACTAGAGATGGGATCCAACTTCCGGCTAAGCTTGCATTATTACTCGCTGATGCATCAACAATACCTTCCTCAGAGCCATGACCATATTTCTCTGGTTTTTTAGAGAGTTTCTTTGAAACAGCATAAGAGATCCACGCGGCAATATCGGCTCCAGCACCAGGTAAAGCACCAATTAATGTTCCTATTATTCCGCTACGGAAAATACCGCCCTTACGTTGACGAACAACACCCCCCACACCTTTAAAGATATTGTAAGAGTTATTTTCCACATTCACTTCTGTTAGTGTAATTTGCTTTTCTTTCCAACGTTCAACGTAATATTTGATAGCACCAGAAATAGCAAATAGCCCTATCATTGCTGGAATAAAGCTGACACCTTGCATTAAAGAAACTTCACCGAAAGTAAAGCGGGCTTGACCTGTAAACTCATCATAACCAATGGTGGCTAATGCAATACCAAAGAACAGAGCTAATAAGCTTTTTCTAATATGAGAGCCGGAAACAATAGTTGCACAACTTAAACCGATTAGAGACAACCACATATATTCGTAAGAGCTAAATTTTAAAGCAAATTCAGCTAATATTGGTGCTGTTGAGGCTAATATAATCGTACCAATTACGCCACCAATCACAGAGCTGGTTAATGACATACCCAATACACGATTTGTTTTACCTTCTTTAACTAAGGAATGTGCATCATTGGTATAAGCTGCCGATGCAGGTGTACCCGGAATATTTAATAAGGCTCCGGGAATATCCCCTGCAAATATAGATGATGCTCCAACGGAGATCATTAAGGCTAAAGCAGGAATGGGTTCAAGAAAAAAAGTAAACGGTACCATTAATGCAATAGCCATTGTTGATGTTAATCCGGGAATTGCACCAACAAATAAGCCAAATAAACAGGCTCCAATAACGACAAGAATTGTTGTGTAATCAATATAAGCAAGTGCGCTAATTAATATATCCATACTGTTGTTCTCTATTTATGAAAATAGCTGAGGCAGCGGTACTAACAGTACAGCGGTAAATAAGTAATACACACCTAACACCACTCCTGCTGAAATAATAAAACTATATATAGATTTTACTGTTGCATATTTCATCATTAATGGTGCTGTAATAATTAATCCGGTTAAAATAAATCCTAAATAATCAGATGCAAGCACATAAAAAAGAATAATACTGATAATTAATAAGACAAATTTTATTTCATGCCACGTCACTAATGGAATGTCACTTTCTTGTTTACGTGAAAATATATCTATTAATGAAAATAGGATCATGCCACCGCCAATAATAGAAGGCATAAACGCAGCACCATATTCACTAAAATCGCCTAATGAATATGCACTATAAACAATAAGGAATAAACCAAAGCAACAAAATATGAGCGATAGAATATGACGATTTAGCATAGGCATAAAAACGGCTGTTGCTCAGCCGTTCCCTCAGTTATTTCTTTATAATTTCGCCAAACTTTTTATCTTCATTGGCCATAAATTGAGTGGCATCATCGCCATATAACTCGATAACTTCAAAGCCTTGTTTATTTGCAAATTCGGCTAATTCACCAGAGGCATATACTTTTTTCATGGCTGCGGTAAGTTTATCTTGTACTTCTTTATCAAGACCTTTAGGGGCAACTAACATATTCCACGCTTGCAGATCCCAATTATAAGCTGTAGCTTCTTTGAATAAGGGTACATCTGGGTAGAAAGCCGACTTTTCATTGGACATAATGGCCATATGTTTTACTAATCCCGCTTTTACCATACTATCGGCTTCACCTAATGAAGATGTCACTATATCAACACCCCCTGATGCTAATTCTTGTAACGCCGCACTCGCACCTTGAGAAGGAATAAAGCGAATAGCATTATCTGGTAATCCAGCTGCACGCAACATACCAATAGTATTCAGATGCCAAATTGAATTTAAGCCACTGCCTGATGCTTTTAATTTACCTGGATTTGCTTTCGCATAATCAATAATTTCCTGTGCATTTTTAAATGGCGAAGATTTTCCAACTTGCAATCCACCATAAATAACGGCAAGACGTGTAATCGGTGTGTAATCTTGATATGTTAAATTCGTCATTCCCTGATGATGCATCATGGTAATTTCAACTGTTGCAATTCCTAATGTGTAGCCATCAGGTTTTGCATTTTTAATGGCATCATGACCTACAACACCACTGCCGCCAGTTTTATTGACTACATTAACAGTAACGCCTAATTCTTCTTGTAGTCCTTTTGCTGCTAAGCGTGCAACCGTATCGGTATTACCACCTGCAGCCCAAGGAACAACAATAGTAATCGGTTTTTCAGGGTATTGCGCGAAAGCCGGAAGTGTAAAAATGGAACTGCATAGGGTAAATGCCAGAAGTGTTTTTTTCATTATATGCACCTTTTCTCATTGCAGATTATTTGTGGCCGAATATCTTCAAGCCTTGATTTAAGGCGAGCCTGAACTTGAGAAAGCACAGGCATTGCTGTTACGCCTTTTTGTTCTATAAATGCAGAGAGGAAAGCACTGGCAAATAATACACTCTCATGCATTGTGCCTCCTGCTGCTATCTTTGATGCAAATGCGCCATTAAACGCATCTGTTGCTGCCATCGTATCTACGCGTAACGATGGCATAGGTGGAATATGAAATGTGGCTCGACCATCAAAATAAACCACACCAAGCTCATCCATATAAATAATCACTTTCTTACTTTCGTCACCGGAAATAATATTGATCGCCTGCTTTGCATCATTAATATCGTTTATTTCAAAGTCAGCCCAATGAGATGCTTGGTTCGCATTTAAAGTAATAAAATCAAGATACAAATAAAGTTGTTTTAGGTTTTCGTTATAAGGTGCAACATTTAGTATGATGATCTTATTAACCGACTTAGCAAATAAGGCGGCTTTAATATTGGCTTCTATATTAATTTCGCCTTGGAGCAATAACACATCGGCTTCACTGACATACGGCAATGAAATATCAATCTCTTGTTCAGAAAAAGTGTTATTTGCGCCTAGATAAGTTGCTGTAATATTGTTTTGTGTTTTGTCAGCTAAATAACTAATCGAACTGCCTGTTGGCTCGGTTTCTGTTTGAAAAATAGTGAAAGAATCAATGCCACTTTCTTGTAAATATTTATAAGCATATTTACTAAAATGATCTTCACCGACTTTTGTTATTAAATGGACTTTGGCATCAGAAAAACTTGCTGCCATCGCCTGATTTGTTCCTTTACCACCAGGACCTATCGAATTGCTTTTTGAATTAACTAATTCACCAACTTTCGGAAAAGATTCGACATTGGCGATAATATCTACTACAAACGATCCTAAAACACAGACTTTACCTTCCGGTTTTCTATCTTTACGTTCTCTAACAATTAATAAGTCGTGCAATAAACATGAAATATCAAAACTATCACTGAATTTACTTATTTTTTTAATTTCTTGTTTCCCTAGTATGGCGCCACCATGACAACGTTTGATCAACCCTTCTCCTTCAAGGTATTTCAAATCGCTACGGATAGTCTCCAATGTGACACTGAATTTCTCCGCAAGCTGAGCCACTTTAACTTTCTTTTGTTCCCTGATGATGGTGTAAATTTCCTGCCGCCGTTCTTCTGAAAACATATAAAGTGCCTCCGTATCATTGATAACGAGAATAAGGAGATCAGGTCTGTGATTCTGCGATGGTATTCAAAACAAAAAACCAAAAACAGAAGCAAAACCAAATCGAAGCAATTTAGATCACATTTTTTTAACACAACATCAATTGGTATACGTTAAAAATGAGAGGTGAAACGAGTCGGATAATGAATGGTAATACAGAAAAGAGAGGTAGAATCAGCCGTTCAAAGACGGCCGATAAAATAACGAACTACATTAATACAAAAATGATTATTTTTAAATGTAAATATTACGTTAAATAAAATCACCTTTAGTATTCAGTTTAATAAGGCATTAAGAAGATAAAAACCAACCAAGGTCAGTAAAACCACTATTAATGTATTGCGTATTTTAAGCGCTAATCCTACACATAATAAAGTTCCCCAAAGATAAGGGTTATCTAAAATACCTTTAAATTCGCCTTTTTCTAACAGTACAATTGGCGCACAGATTGCGGTTAATAAACAGGGTGCAGAGTATCCTAAGGCTTGTCTGATCACTGGCGGTAATTTGACAGGTACTGCTGGTTCGAGAAAGAAATAACGCAGCATGAAAATGACCAGTGCCAAAATTAATAATAACGACCATGTCATTTTTGCTCTCCTCTTATTCTTGCAACACAAACCGCGATAAACATACCTGTTAGCCCACCAATAACGACACCACCCTCTATATTTAACCAACTGAAAACAATTGAAAGGCAAAATGAGACAATAACACCGACTAACGTACTAAATGTTTTTATTAACGGGATCACAATTGCCAATAACGTAGCAACAATAGAGAAATCAAGATGATAACGTGATAAATCAGAAACTTGGCTTGCCATAATAATGCCAACAATACTGACCGCTACCCAGGCTAAATAAAAACATAATCCTGCACCGATCATATAAGCAGGTGTTAGTTTCACTTTAGGTTGTGCTGATACTGCAAAAAGCTCATCCGTTAATAAAAAACCTATCGTAATGCGTTGATACCATTTTAAATGAGCAACATGAGGCCGTAAGGTTAAACCATATAAAAGGTGTTGGGCAGTAATAAAAAAGACAGAAACAATAATGGTTAGCATCCCTGCCCCAGAAACAACTAACCCTAATGTTACTAATTGCGCCGCACCTGCAAAAACAATAGCAGACATTCCGACACTTTGTGCAAAGGTTAATCCTGCATCCACAGCCATTGAACCTGCGAGTATTCCCCAAGGGATCACCGCAAGGCATAAAGGCAAAACATGTAAAGCGCCTAAACCAAAGGCACGCATAGTTTGCTTATCTTCAGTGTTATTTTTGATTTTTTCCATTTATCTGTCTTCACGTCTAATACATTAATTCTATAGAGAATGATTATCAGTCAGTAAAGATAAATGGGATTGTATAAAATTGCTCTTTTAATTTTTTATTACAACAAGGGGGATTTTAAAGAGGAAGATAATCGAAGCCCTTTTAAATAGTTTCCCGGTGTAACACCAATAGCGTTTTTAAAATGACGATGGAAATGGCTTTGATCTGAAAAACCACAACGTTGTGTTACATCAGTAAGTGTATGACCTAAAGAGAGTAACTGCCTTGCTTTACGAATTCTGGCTTGAATAAGCCAAGCATGAGGGGTCATACCTATTTCTTTTTTAAACTGACGTAAAAAGTGCCATGGACTTAAATTCACCATTTCAGCTAACGTGTTGAGTGAAAACTCATTTTCAGGTGTGTCATTCATTAATTCACTCACCCACTGTAACCGTTGCCCTATAGCACTTAATGGTTTTTCTTGGGTTCTTGTTTTGCTATAACGCAAAATCAACATTGCCATTGTTGAAAGCAATAGCGATTCTTTTAAAAGATAATTATTAGGTTGTTCCAGTAATGAAAAAAGTAATAAAAGTTGCTGACTTAAACCAGGATCGTGAATAACAGCATCAGGAAACCAAGGCGTGGCACCCTGCTCTTGTTGTAGATCACGCGTTAATGTTTGCAGATATTCTGGTGTGGGATAAATAGCTTGATAAGCCCAACCAGATTCAACTGCAGAGGAGCCGGTATGAACTTCATCTGCATTAACAATAATGATGTCTCCTTTAGGAGCGATATGTTCGCTTCCTGTGCGATAAAACTGCTGTGCGCCATCATCAATTACACCAATACAGAAGCCTTCATGGGTATGGCGAGAGAAAGTTTGGTGTAAATATTCAGCTTGCAGATAAGCAAGGCTATTCAGCTCAGGAAGGTGGATAAGTTTAGCCTGCTCTTGGCGCATTGAATATAGACTCCATCAACAGTAAAAATCATCAGCTTGTATCATAAACACTATACTGGTGATTGCATAAAATTGCTCAGTCTTACTCATGTCGTTGATGAATTTTTGCTGGAACAAAAATTTGATGAATTTCTAAGTTTGTCTGGTTTATTAATCCCATGACCAGTCGGAAACAGTGTGATGCTAATTCAGGATTATTTTGTGCAATAGTATCTATTGGTATTGATAATGAATCATACAAATAGTGATCATCAAAACCGGCTAAATAGACTTCATTTTGCATAATTTTATTTTGACTTAGATAGCGCAACACGCCATCCAATAAGCCACAAGCAGAAGTAAAAACAAACTTAGGCGATCGTCCTAACGATGCACACAAAGAGCCAAACATTTCATAACCTGAACTTGGGTGATAATGCCCATGTATGATCCACTCTGATTTTAGATTGATTTGTGCTTGTGAAAGCCCTTGGGTGAAACCTAAAAGACGATCTTTAGTTGGTGAAAGCGTTGATTGCCCACCAAGGAAATAAAACTCATCAATACCTTTTGTCGAAGCAATTTCTGCAATAATTTGTTGTGTTGCCGTTATTGAATCGGTGACAACAAAAGGTAATGTTGTTCCTTCAAAATACCGGTCAAATAACACAACAGGTATTTGTTTACTTAAACGTTGATATTCAAAATCACTTTGTAAACAAGAAGCCACAATCAAACCATCTATTTGACGTGATAATAGATGTTCTATTGCCAGCGTTTCTTGAGCCGCATTTTCATCAGTACAAGAAATAAGTAATTGAATACCTGCTTCTCTGCATAATATTTCTAGTTCATACGCCACAGAAGCAAAACCATAGTTAGTAATATCAGGAATAACCAACCCTAATGCATAACTACGATTATCACGTAAAGAGCGAGCATGAATATTAGGCTGATACTGATATTGTTCAGCAATAGCCGTAATACGTGCGATAGTATCATCAGATACACGCATCTCTTTACCACGGCCATTTAATACTAAACTTGCCGTTGTTTTTGAAACGCTCGCTAATTTTGCAATATCGGTGATCGTGATACGTTTTTGTTTTTTCACTATTATTCTACTTAATGTCACATTCGCTAAACTTAAACTGTTTTATTGTTTATATAATTGGATCTAACTGAGTAATGCATTCTTTAATGGCCAAGTTGTGAGGTTTATTGTGTCTTTTCCCAAGAAACAAATAGTCTGTTTTTCTAAAGGGAAAAAACGGCTACTCATCACACCGGCTCCGCCATTAAAGAAAATCTCTACACTGGAGCTATCACATAATATTTGAAGATGTTTTATATCACCAGACCAGAAACGTGATTGCCACTCCCCATTTTTAACACTACGGCGTTTTAACTCGGCTTGATCATCTTCAATGAATAAAGCAAGAGTATCAGAAAAATAAATAGTAAGAGAGCCAAATAGCTCTACTTCAAATTCAAACGAAAATCCGCTGATATCTGGCGCATCATCAGCAATACCCTGCCAATATGCTGGCTTTTGTCTTAATTGCTGTAACTCTTTTACGGGTTGTTGATAAAGCTTCCCTTCTTTTATGTGTAATTCGCGAGGGCAAGTCATTTGGTGAATCCAGCCATTAGCAATAGTCGGTTGATACATCTCTTCACCATCAGGAACTCCCATCCAACCAAATAATAAACGTCTGCCATTCGCTAATGTTGTTTGAGGTGCGTAAAACTCAAAACCTGCATCTAGTTCGACTAAATCACCATGCTGAAATTGCAATGTTGAATAATCAAAATCCCCGATTAAATAGGCACTAGAATGCGAATTTAAAAATCGTTGTTGTTCTCTTTTTATCCCTTGGGGACATGTTAATAAAATAAAGCGATCATCTAGTTCAAAGAGATCTGGGCATTCCCACATATAACCCGCATCAGCTAACCCGCCTAAATAACTTCCCGCTAACTCGCCGACTAATTGCCATTGATATAAGTGAGATGCACGATAGAGTAAAACTTTACCCTGTTTATCTAAGTTCTGTGCGCCTAATACCATGTACCAGACATCATTATATTGCCAAATCTTCGGATCACGGACATGACCACTATAGCCTTCAGGAAGCCCTAATACAGGCCCTAACTTATCAAAACCTCCCTGTTGATTTTCAACGGCTAAACATTGCCATGCTGTACGTGAGCCATCCTCAAATTTGACATTACCGGTATAGCAAAGAGTTAATTTCCCTTGGTAGATCGCGGCACTACCAGAATAACAGCCATCTTTGTCATAAAATTCATCAGGTAGTAAAGCAATAGGTTGATGCTGCCAAGTAATCAAATCCTTTGAGCGCCAATGACCCCAACATTTATGTTTATGCTCACAAGACAAAGGGTTCCATTGATAAAACAGATGATAATATTCACCATCAAAACAAAATCCATTGGGATCATTTAATAACCCAGTTACTGGCGCTAAATGCCAATGTGGATAATATTTATCTTTTATGGCTTTAGCGCTATTACGCATGACCGATTGTAAAATCGCAGATAACCCTTCGTTTGTGTTCATTTATGCAGACTCCACTTTGTATTTCAGCAAAAGAGAGATAACAAACGCAGTCACAAAGGCAATCACAAGGCCAATAATATAGTTCATAATTGAACCTGCTTGCACGATTGCAATACCCGGAATAGCAGTCAACCCTACGGCTGTCATATAAACATGCGAGCCTACAACCCAAGCACCGCCAGCTGCACCACCAATTAACGCAGCAATAAAAGGTTTTCCATAACGTAAATTAATCCCGAAAATTGCCGCTTCAGTGATACCTAACATAGCGGAAAAACCAGATGGGATTGTGATTGCTTTAATTTTTGCATCATTAGTTTTAAACCAAACGGCTATACAAGCACCACCTTGAGCAATATTCGCCATTGCCCAAATCGGCAATAAAAAGTTAACCCCAATATTAGGGTTACCTAATAAACCCGCTTCAACCGCATGAAAACTGTGGTGAATACCCGTAATAACAATCACAGAATAAAGGCCACCAAAGATCAGCCCTGCTATCCAGCCTGCTTGTGTGATCAAGGTACTTAATAGTAATGAAATACCATCACCTAAAAGGCGACCAACAGGCCCTATGACTAATAACGCCACAAAGCCCGAAATAATAACGGTTAAAAATGGCGTGATAATTAAATCGAGAGCATTAGGAACAACTTTACGTAATTGTTTTTCCAAGACACTCATAAACCAAACGGCAAGCAAGACTGGAAAAACAGTACCTTGATAACCAATCATTGCCACCTCTAACCCAAAGAAGTTCATGGTGTTAAAACCAGCGGCAACGCCCCATGCGTTAGTTAATGCAGGATGCGTTAAAATTCCACCTAATGTAGCGCCAAGATAAGGATTTCCGCCAAACTCTTTTGCCGCAGTAAAACCAATCAAAATAGGCAAAATAATAAATGCCGCAGAGCTACACATATCTAACATGATATAGAGTGCATTATCAGGGCTCACCCACTGGTTAGTTTTCATTAACCCAAGTAACCCCATTAATAAACCCGATGCCACAATGGCAGGGATAATAGGTACAAAAATATTAGAAAGCAGTCTAGCTATTCGCTGAAATGGGTTAAGCTTTTTGGCTGCAATATTTGCCGCTTCAGATTTACTTGATTCACCAATACCCGCCGCAGCAATAAAGGCAGCATGCACTTTATTAACTAAGCCAGTACCAAAAATTACCTGAATTTGCCCCGCATTACTAAAACACCCTTTTACACCTTCTAATTTATTGATTGCCTCTTTATCAGCTTTAGTGTCATCGACTAATACAAGTCTTAAACGAGTAGCACAATGCGCCGCACTGGCAATGTTTTCAGCACCTCCCAATAAAGGTACTAGTTGGCGAGCAATATTCTCAATATTCATCATAGCCTCGGTAAGTCTTACTTCGTTTATAAACCAATCATTAATAGCAGCCATAAAAACTAAAACGGTTTAGCTAATAACCTGATTAAATAAAAACCTATCTCGAATGGCAATAAATATACGAATAAAAGCGCTTTATTTGTGATCTAAACGACAAAAAAGACACATAGACAGTCTTAATTAGATAATAAAAAGGAAATTAAAATAACCTAATAGCTAAACAAATTATTTTTTATTTAGCTAAACAAATTAATATAATGTTAAATAATTTTATTTGAGAAAAAAATATTCCATTCATTAATTTTATTGGCAAATTATCCAGTCAAATCTGATAGATAGTGCATTATTATTTCGTCTATTCTCTGTTATCAGTAACATTATAATACTTTATTAATCGTTATATATTTTATTATATAACACTGTCAATCATTTGATTAAATTTAACTAATACAAAAACTTAAGTTAACCTCAAAAACTGGTAACGCTTGTAATAAATCACTTTTCTTTGATGTAAAGCAACTACAACTTTTAGAAAATACGTAATATCCACATTAACAGTTGGGTTTTATTACCTACGTTAAAGTGCTTATTTTTTAACAACAATAACAATAATTATTTCTATAAGCTTGTTGGCTTCTTTTTTCTTAAAAATATAAATAATCAAGTGAGTAATGTATGAAAAACATCAAAGAGATGGCGTTACTTTCCACTCCCTTATCTCGCCGTCGTTTTGTAAAAACAGGTGCAGCGAGTGGTTTAGCAATAACTGCAGGGGGATTATCTCTCCCCTTTAATCAAGCCATCGCCACAGAGACAAAACCGACAACGAATAGCGAAAAAGTGGTGTGGAGTGCCTGTACAGTAAACTGTGGTAGTCGGTGTCCATTACGTATGCATGTTGTTGATGGTGAAATTAAATATGTAGAAACCGACAATACGGGTAATGATATCTACGAAGAATTACACCAAGTTCGTGCCTGTTTACGTGGTCGCTCAATGCGTCGGCGTGTTTACAACCCTGACCGTTTACGCTACCCAATGAAACGTGTGGGTAAGCGTGGTGAAGGTAAATTTGAACGTATTTCATGGGATGAAGCCTTTGATACGATTTCAGATACCATGAAACGTTTGATTAAAGATTATGGTAATGAATCTATTTATTTGAACTACGGCACAGGTACTTTAGGTGGCACGATGACGAAGTCATGGCCACCAGGAGCAACATTAATTGCTCGTTTAATGAATTGTTGTGGTGGTTATCTTAATCACTACGGTGATTACAGTACGGCACAAATTGCGGCTGGCTTAAATTACACCTATGGTGGTTGGGCAGATGGTAATAGCCCTTCAGATATTGAAAACACCAAACTGGTTGTAATGTTTGGTAATAATCCAGGTGAAACACGGATGAGTGGTGGCGGTGTCACCTATTACGTTGAACAAGCCCGTGAGAAATCTGATGCACGAATGATTATCATCGATCCGCGTTATACCGATACGGGTGCAGGTCGTGAAGATGAGTGGATCCCTATTCGCCCAGGAACGGATGCAGCATTAGTCAATGCCTTAGCGTATGTCATGATCAAAGAAGACTTAGTTGATAAGCCTTTCCTAGATAAATATTGCGTAGGTTACGATGAAACCACTCTACCTGAAGGTGCGCCAAAAAATGGGCACTATAAAGCCTATATTTTAGGTGACGGCGCTGACGGTCAACCTAAAACACCAGAATGGGCAGCGCAAATTACAGGTATTCCCGCTTCACGTATTGTGAAATTGGCTCGTGAAATTGCAACAGCAAAACCAGCTTATATTACACAAGGATGGGGGCCTCAACGCCGTTCTAACGGTGAACTTGCTTCTCGTGCTATTGCGATGCTCTCTATTTTGACTGGTAATGTAGGAATTAACGGCGGTAATACTGGTGCTCGCGAAGGCTCTTACAGCATTCCTTTTGTTCGTATGCCTACGTTCACTAACCCTGTCACCACCAGCATTTCCATGTTTATGTGGACGGATGCAATCTTACGTGGCCCAGAAATGACAGCAACTCGTGATGGTGTTCGTGGTAAAGACAAACTTGATGTGCCTATTAAAATGGTATGGAACTACGCAGGTAACTGTTTAGTTAACCAACATTCTGAAATTAATCGTACTCACGATATTTTGCAAGACGATAAAAAATGCGAAATGATTGTGGTGATCGATAACCATATGACAGCATCTGCTAAATATGCCGATATTCTACTTCCTGATTGCACTGCATCAGAACAGATGGATTTCTGTATGGATGCATCGGCGGGTAATATGGCGTATGTAATTTTTGCAGATCAAGCAATAAAACCTCGCTTTGAAAGCCGTAATATCTATGAAATGACCAGCGAAATTGCAAAACGCATGGGTGTAGGTGAAAAATTCACTGAAAATCGTACTCAAGAAGAATGGTTACGTCACCTTTACGAACAATCTCGTCAAAACTTACCTGAACTTCCCACTTTTGAAGAGTTCCGTACTCAAGGGATCTTCAAAAAACGCGACCCTGAAGGTCATCATGTTGCTTATCGTAAATTCCGTGATGATCCTGAAAACAACCCATTAACGACACCATCAGGCAAAATTGAGATTTATTCTTCTCAACTTGCTGACATTAAAGCGACATGGGAACTTGCATCTGACGATGTCATTGATCCACTGCCGATTTATTCTGCTGGTTTTGAAAGTTATGGTGATCCAGCAATGGAAAAATATCCATTACAAATGACGGGTTTCCACTATAAATCACGTACTCACTCAACTTATGGCAACGTAGATGTTTTAAAAGCCGCATGTCCACAAGAAATATGGATAAACCCTGTTGATGCATCAAAACGAGGCATTAAACACGGTGATTTAGTACGTATTTATAACGATCGTGGTGAAGTTAGGATCAACGCAAAAGTGACACCTCGTATTTTACCCGGTGTAGTCGGTTTAAGTGAAGGTGCTTGGTATAACCCAGATAGTAACCGCATTGATCACGCAGGTAGTATTAACGTGTTAACGACACAACGCCCTTCGCCACTTGCCAAGGGTAATCCTTCTCACAGTAATCTTGTTGAAGTCGTCAAGGCGTAAGGAGTCTGGTTATGTCAACGCAATATGGTTTTTACATTGATTCAAGTCGTTGCACCGGCTGCAAAACCTGTGAACTGGCGTGCAAGGATTTTAAAAATTTATCCCCTGAAGTCAATTTCCGTCGGATCTATGAATATGCAGGTGGCGATTGGACTGAACAAGACGGCGTTTATACACAAAATATTTTTGCCTATTACTTATCCATTTCGTGTAACCACTGTGACGATCCTGCTTGTGCAAAAGTTTGCCCAAGTGGTGCAATGCATAAACGTGAAGATGGCTTTGTTGTCGTTAATGAAGATATTTGTATCGGTTGTCGTTATTGTCACATGGCATGTCCTTATGGCGCACCGCAATTTGATGAAGTTAAAGGTCATATGACCAAATGTGACGGTTGTTATGAGCGTGTAGCTGAAGGCAAAAAACCGATTTGTGTTGAGTCTTGTCCACTACGTGCATTAGATATGGCACCGATTGAAGAATTACGTGCTAAATATGGTGATTTAGCTGAAATCGCCCCACTTCCTTCAGCAAAATATACCAAGCCAAATATTGTCCTTAAATTAAATGCCAATAGCCGTCCTGTGGGTGATACCACCGGTCATCTGGCAAACCCAGAGGAGGTGTAAGATGGTGGGATTGCATGAATGGCCACTGATGTTCTTTACTGTTATCGGTCAAAGTGTTGCTGGCGCATTTATTATCATGGGATGCGCTATTCTTTCGGGGAAGCTTTCTCCTGAAATGAACAGAAAAGTACATTACAGCATGTTTGGTCTTTGGGTATTAATGGGTATTGGTTTCTTATTATCCATGATGCATATGGGAACCCCATTACGCGCATTTAACTCATTACTTCGTCTGGGTCACTCATCATTAAGTAATGAAATTGCCAGCGGTTCAATTTTCTTTGCTCTGGGTGGGATCTACTGGTTACTGGCTGTACTTAATAAGATGCCGGCTGCATTGGGCAAATTATGGGTCGCCCTTGTGATAGTATTAGCTGCATTATTTATTACAGCAATATCTCGCGTATACCAAATTGATACCGTTCCAACATGGTATAACAGCTACACTACATTTAATTTTGTGCTAACCGCCTTTATCTGTGGCCCTATTTTAGCGGCACTTTTACTGCGTATTGCGGGTTTTAACCTCAATTGTGTCAGTGCATTGCCATTATTAAGTGTTATCGCAATTGTTGTGAGTGCTATTGTGGCAACATCACAAGGCTTTGAATTAGGCTCTATTCAAACTTCTGTACAAAAAGCAGTAGATTTAGTCCCTAACTATGGTGCTTTAATGGGAATTAAATTAGTAGCTTTAGTTTTAGGCTTAAGTTGCTGGATTGCACCACTTCTGCGTAAAAATAACCCTTCTGTTGCTTTATTAGCATTGGGCTTTATTTTAGTGTTTGCCGGTGAGTTTATCGGACGCGGTGTGTTCTATGGTTTACATATGACTGTCGGTATGGCTGTGGTTGGTTAATTAAAAGTACTGCCTTTAAACCGCTGTAATAGTTAAAAAGCCCATACTTTTTATCTGTTATGGCGGTTTTCCTTTTATAATGCGGTATCACTCTTTTTTAATCTTCGTCATTATGTTTAGATAGAAAATCGCATATAGTAAAGACAATAAATCTAAGCGGATTATAAAAATATTATGGAACAACAACTTATTACTGACATTTCTCTTACTGCCCGTATTTTAGGTGCGGCATTTTATTATGCACCCACTGAAAAAAATGACATTGTCGAACTGCTGTCGAGCCCAAAGTGGATTGATGAATGGCCGTATGGCAGTGAGGAAGAGAAGCAACGTATTGCAAGTCTACTTTCACAAACCTCATTAAATGAAGAAACTTTAGCACAAGCTTATCAGCGTTTATTTGTCGGCCCTTACGCACTTCCAGCACCGCCTTGGGGCTCAGTCTATCTTGATCATGAAAATGTATTATTTGGTAATTCAACATTAGATTTACGTGAATGGATGCTAGAAAATGGCATTGATATTGCGTTAACTCAAAATGAGCCTGAAGATCACTTTGGATTAATGGTAATGATGGTGGCATGGATTGCAGAAACTCGCCCTGAAAAGCTCAATGAGTTATTAGCAGAACACCTTCTGCCATGGGCTTATCGTTATTTAGAAAAGTTATCTTTACAAGGGGCCTTCCCTTATTATGAAGGTTTAGCCATGTTGGCGACGTTAACGCTCAAAAGTTGGCAATCGCAGTTAAATGTGACCCCTGCTGAAAAACAATTATTTTGTTGATTAATCATCAATAGTAAAAATAAAAAGTCCTAAAAGTATCTGATCTTATGCTGTTACTTCAATTCTCGCTTTTAGGGCTTTTATTTATAGAATACTTAGCATCTTTAAGATTGCTGTGACCAATACTGATAAAGCTCAGGTTGCATTTCATTCTCAGCTTTTATCTGTACAAATTGAAGGCCTTCTTGTTGCTCTGGCTCCTTTCTTAATACTTTAGCAATACGGGCTGTCGATAATCCGTAAGGCTCTGCATCCTCATTAGAATAAGCATAAAAAATTTTAGAGATCCCCGCCATACGCATGGCTGCAAGACACATTGGGCAAGGTTGTCCACTGGCATAAACAATACAGTCATCTAATTTTGTTCGCCCTAATACTTTACCTGCTTCTCGTAATGCTAATAATTCAGCATGGGCAGTGGGATCATTTGTCGTTACTATTTGATTAACAGCACTTGCAATCACTTGATCATTATTCACAATAACCGCACCAAATGGCCTTCCCCCCACTTTCACATTATCCATTGCAAGCGATATAGCTTGTTGTATAAATTGCTTATCTGACATTATTTTGCCCCCGCTTTTTCAAGTATATTAACGATGTTTGTATAGCCTTTATCTTTAGCTAAGGTTAATGGTGTGTGGCCAGAGCCATCGGCGAGGTTAACGTTAGCTCCGCCTTCAATAAGTAAAGTCACAATCTCTTCATATTTTTGGCTACCATCACCTAAAATAATAGCTTCGATTAAAGCCGTCCAACCTAAACGATTAATATGATCAACATCCACACCAGCATCAATCAATGTTTTTACTGTTTTTACATGACCTCGCTCTGAAGCAGGAATTAATGCTGTTCCACCATAACGATTAACACTTTTAAGCGAGGCACCATGCGATAACGTTAATTCTAAGATCTCCTGTAAACCTCTAGCGCCTGAATAAAGATATGGTGAATCATGAATAGCATCACGAGCATTAACATCTGCACCATGCTCAATCAGATATTTTGCAACCTCAATTTGGTTGGCATGTGTGGCCGCCATTAGCGGTGTGCGTAACTTTAGATCACGTTGTTCAATATCTGCACCTTGTTCTATCTGACGTTTTAATTCAGATAAATTTCCCTCTTGTGCCAGTGTAACTAGGTATGCCTTATCAGAATTTGCCATCGCTTTAACCATGAAGATAGATGAAATTATTAATAAGCTTAAGAAGTATAAAAACCATTTGGCCTTTAGATAGAGAGTATTCATTCAATATCCCCTAGAGAGTGCTAATTTCTATTCACTTAATTAGCATATTATTTGAACCTAACTTAGATCTAACAAAGGCATGACATTATTTCAACCAATCAAGGAGTCAATAGATCACCTATCTGCCATTTTTATACTTTTTTTACACTTCACCTATCTCTTTTATCAACATCTTTACAGACCTTTAAGTACGCTCTCTTAATCTAAATAGTAAAAGGATCATTCTGATGGTGATATTCGGTGCTGTGACATTAGTTGTTTTGCTCACTGCTTATCTTATTTATGTGTTATTTCATGCAGAGGCATTTTAAAAATGGCAATAACAGCGTTGATATATATTGCTGTTTTTCTTATTACACTATTTGTAATGGGAAAAATGCTTGGACATTATTTAGCTCGCCTGATTGAAGGTGATTTACCTCATTGGGTTACTCAAACTGAACATGTCATTTGGCGTTGCTGTGGTTTTAAACCCGCAGGTAAATCTATTCAGCCTATGAGCGGGTATCAGTATATGCTCGCTCTGCTTATTTTTAATTTAATGGGGGCAATTCTATTATTTGTCATACTACTTAACCAAGGCTATTTACCGTTAAATCCCCAATTTGCCCCTAATATGAACTGGGATTTAGCACTAAATACAACTATTAGCTTTATTACAAATACTAACTGGCAAGCTTATAGCGGTGAAACTGCTGTCAGTTATTTGAGCCAAATGATGGGGCTCGCAGTACAAAACTTTTTATCTGCCACAACGGGAATTGCGGTAGCTTTTGTTTTAATTAGAGCATTAACACAATCTTCTTGTACTTCTTTAGGGAATGCTTGGGTCGATATTGGGCGTATTACATTATATGTCTTACTACCTTTAGCGATTATCTGGTCTCTGTTATTTGTCAGCCAAGGCGTGATACAAAACTTTCAACCTGCGCTATTCAGTCAAGGTCTTGATGGTCAACAACAATGGTTGCCAATGGGGCCAGTTGCTTCTCAAGAAGCAATTAAGTTATTAGGCACAAATGGCGGTGGTTTTTTTGCGGCAAACTCTGCACATCCTTATGAAAATCCAACTTCATTAAGTAACTTCTTACAAATACTCGCTATTTTTCTTATTCCTACTGCCTTATGTTTTGCTTTTGGTCGTTTAAGTGGAGTTCAGCGCCAAGGCTACACCTTACTTTGGGCAATGACGCTGATTTTTATCGTTGCCGTTGGTGTTATTACTTGGGCTGAATGGCAAGGAAATCCAGAATTTATACTCGCAGGTACCAATAGCTCACTGAATTTTGAAGGAAAAGAAACACGATTTGGAATAATTGGTAGCGCCATTTTTGTTGCTGTCACAACGGCCGCTTCTTGTGGTGCCGTTAATGCAATGCATGATTCATTAACGGCATTAGGTGGCATGGTGCCAATGTGGTTAATGCAAACAGGTGAAGTGGTTTTTGGCGGTGTAGGCTCAGGATTTTATGGCATGATCCTTTATGTATTATTAGCTGTATTTATCGCTGGCTTAATGGTTGGTCGTGCACCGGAATATCTCGGTAAAAAGATTGGTGTTGCCGAAATGAAATGGGTAGCCATTGCCATTTTAATCTCTCCAGCCGTTGTTTTATTAGGTACTACCCTTGCGTTATTTACTGATGTTGGTCGTGAAGCCATTTTAAACCCAGGCCCTCATGGCTTTAGCGAAGTGTTATATGCTTTTACTTCTGCTGCGAATAATAACGGTAGTGCCTTTGCCGGGCTCAATGTCAATTCACCTTTTTATAATCTGTCATTAGGTATCGCAATGCTCATTGGTCGCTTTGGTGTCATGTTACCTGTTTTTGCTATTGCGGGTAGTTTAGCGGTGAAAAAACGTCAACCAGAAAGCTTGGCGACACTCTCTACCACTTCACCACTGTTTATTTTTTTATTGATCCTCACGGTATTAATGATCGGTGCTTTGACTTTTGTTCCGGCATTAGCACTTGGCCCTATTGCAGAACATTTACAGCTGTTTTGGGCTAAATAAGGAAACCTATCATGAAAACAACCCAACTTTTTGACAGAAAAACAATAATGTCGGCTTTCTTTGATGCGATGAGAAAATGTACCCCTCAGGCTCAATGGCGTAACCCCGTTATGTTTATTGTTTATGTTGGTGCGCTTTTAACTACCGGTATTTGGATTGCTTCGCTATTAGGATATCTCCCTAGTGATAATCATTTTACTTCACAAGTGATGTTTTGGTTATGGGTGACATTGTTATTTGCCAATTTTGCTGAATCATTAGCAGAAAGCCGAAGCAAAGCACAAGCAGCTAGTTTACGTGGTGCGAAACAACAATCCAAAGCAGTGCGTTTGCATCACGCTGACATCAATGCACCGAAAGAAACCGTTGATTCTTTTTCATTACATAAAGGTGATATTGTTTTAGTCAACGCGGGTGAAGTTATTCCTTGTGATGGCGAAGTAATTGAAGGTGGTGCTTCAGTTGATGAAAGTGCTATTACGGGTGAGTCTGCACCGGTGATCCGTGAATCAGGTGGTGATTTTTCTTCTGTCACTGGTGGTACTCGTGTGTTATCCGATTGGTTGATCATTCGTTGTACTGCAGAAGCGGGGAATTCATTTCTCGATCGCATGATTGAAATGGTTGAAGGCGCTAAACGCAGAAAAACACCAAATGAAGTGGCTTTAACTATTTTATTAACAGCACTCACACTTATTTTCTTATTAGCCTGCATCACCCTTTACCCGTTCAGTGTTTTCGCTGTCGAATATCAAGGCCATGGCGACGTTATTTCAGTAGTAACCTTGATTGCTTTGTTAGTATGTCTGATCCCTACCACGATAGGTGGGTTGCTTTCATCGATTGGTGTTGCAGGTATGAGCCGAATGCTAGATGCAAATGTTATCGCAACTAGTGGCCGTGCTGTTGAAGCGGCTGGCGATGTTGACGTTTTACTTCTTGATAAAACAGGCACAATTACTCTCGGTAATCGTCAAGCTTCTCGTTTTATCCCTCTTTCGGGTATTAGCGAAAAACAGCTTGCTGATGCAGCACAGTTAAGCTCGCTTGCAGATGAAACACCTGAGGGCAGAAGCATTGTGATCCTCGCTAAACAACGTTTTAATTTGCGCGAACGCGATTTAGCATCCATTGGGGCATCTTTTATTCCCTTCTCTGCAATGACACGAATGAGTGGAGTCAATATTGGGGAGCGATTGATCCGCAAAGGTTCTGTTGATGCTATTCGTCGTCATATTGAAGTTAGTCACGGTCATTTTCCTGATGAAGTCACCGCTATAGTCGAGCAAGTAGCAAGAGCTGGTGGAACACCACTAGTGGTCGTTGAAAATCAGAAAATTTTAGGTGTGGTTGAACTTAAAGATATTGTGAAAGGCGGTATTAAAGAACGTTTTGCCCAACTTCGCCAAATGGGGATAAAAACCGTCATGATCACCGGTGATAATCATCTTACGGCAGCAGCTATCGCAGCAGAATCTGGTGTTGATGACTTCCTCGCAGAAGCAACACCAGAAGCAAAATTAGCATTAATTCGTCAATACCAATCAGAAGGTCGATTAGTCGCAATGACGGGTGATGGTACTAATGATGCCCCTGCATTAGCACAAGCCGATGTTGCTGTTGCGATGAACTCAGGTACTCAAGCCGCTAAAGAAGCAGGCAATATGGTTGATTTAGACTCTAATCCAACAAAATTAATCGAAGTTGTGCATATTGGCAAACAAATGCTAATGACACGAGGTGCGTTAACTACTTTTAGTATTTCCAATGATATTGCTAAATATTTTGCCATTATACCAGCAGCCTTTGCCGTCACTTATCCTCAACTCAATATGCTTAATGTGATGAACTTGCATTCACCCGTATCGGCAATGCTATCTGCGGTTATTTTTAATGCCTTAATTATTGTTTTCTTGATCCCACTTGCACTTAAAGGTGTGAATTACCGTCCAGTATCAGCACATGTATTACTTCGTCGTAATCTTTCCTTATACGGGATCAGCGGTCTATTAGTACCATTTATTGGCATTAAAGTTATCGATATGATTTTAGCGCTTATTGGGTTTTAAGGAGTTATATATGCCTCTATTTCGTTCATCATTAGTAATGTTATTATTACTTACACTAATAACTGGGCTGGCCTATCCTCTTTTAGTAACGGGACTAGCTAACTTAATATTCCCATGGCAAGCGAAGGGTTCTCTTATTTATCAAGATGACACGCTCATTGGCTCTGAATTAATTGGTCAACAATTTAATCGAACCGATTATTTTAAAAGCCGACCTTCAATGACAACAGAAAGGCCTTATAACAGTATGGCATCAGGTGCTAGCCAATTGGCAGTTTCTAATCCTTTATTACTAAATGAAGTCGTAAAACGTGTTCAAACATGGCAAAAAAACGTTGGTAATCATCATATAGTACCCGTGGATTTAGTAACTGCATCAGGAAGTGGGCTTGATCCGCATATTTCATTACAAGCAGCCTATTACCAAGTTGAAAATATTGCACAGTTACGTCAACTTTCAAAAAATGAAATAGAACAATTAATAAAAAACAACACGATATCTCCATTAATGTCATTTATGGGAGAGCCTGTTGTGAATGTATTTATGCTGAATCAAGCACTTGATAAATTAAGTGCTGAAAAACAACAGAAAGCGAGTATTCAATAGAATGGAACACGATCAACAATGGCAACGCCCTTCTCCTGATGATTTACTCGCTTCAACGCGAACAACAACTCGTGGGCGTTTAAAAATATTTTTTGGTGCTTGTGCTGGCGTAGGGAAAACCTACGCCATGTTGCAAGAAGCTCAACGCCTCCACCAGCAAGGTATAGATATTCTTGTGGGCGTGGTTGAAACACATCAACGCCAAGAAACTGCAGCATTATTAAGTGGATTGCCGGTATTGCCACCACAACGTATTCATTATCATGGTAGAAAATTAACGGCATTTGATTTAGATGCCGCTTTAGCAAGGCACCCTGCGGTGATCTTAATGGATGAATTAGCATTTAGTAATCCCCATAAATGCCGACATCCTAAACGCTGGCAAGATATTGAAGAGTTATTGGATGCGGGTATTGATGTTCTTGCTACGATAAATGTACAACACATTGAAAGTCTTAATGATATTGTTGGTAGTATTACGGGTATTCGAGTTCAAGAAACAATCCCTGACTATATTTTTGATAGTGCCGATGAAGTGGTTATGGTGGATTTGCCACCTGACGATTTACAACAGCGATTACACGAAGGCAAAGTGTATATTGCAGGACAAGCCGAGCGTGCAATAGAACACTTTTTTCGTAAAGGTAATTTAATTGCCTTGCGTGAATTAGCTTTACGCCGTATGGCCGATCGTGTTGATACACAAGTTAAAGAATTCCGTGATAGTCAAGGAACAGCCCCAGTCTGGCACACTACAGATAGTTTAATGGTTTGCCTGGGGGCTCATGGTGGTAATGATAAATTAGTTCGTACAGCGGCACGTTATGCTGCTGCTTTTGGTTGCCAATGGCATGCCATTTATGTTGAAACACCTAAACTTCACCAAATTGGAGAACATAAACGCCGAGCAATTTTACATTCATTAAAGCTGGCCCAACATCTTGGTGCAAGAACCGCGATCCTCTCCGACAATCATGCAGAAAAAGCGGTGATCCGTTATGCCAGAGAGCATAATTTAGGAAAAGTCATTATTGGACAGCGCGCTTATCAAAAGTGGCAGTGGCTAAAACGTTGGATACGTATGCGTTTTGCTGAAAAATTAGCGCGATACGCTCCCGATCTCCATGTTATCAGCGTTGCACTTAGTGATGAGGAGCTTCGTTACAAAACTAAAATACCACAACTGCAAAATGATAAATGGCGACAAAATCTAAAAGGTTATCTCACAGCCATTGGATTATGTTTAGTAATAACCTTATTTTCTCGTACTTTTCTATTAGCGCTTGATAAGGCCAATTTAGTCACACTCTATTTATTGGGTGTTGTATTAATCGCGCTCTTTTTTGGTCGCCGCCCTTCCATTTTTGCCGCATTAATAAATGTTATTAGCTTTGACCTATTCTTTGTACAGCCTCACTTTTCTCTCGCTGTCTTAGATATGCAGTATTTAATTACATTTACTGTAATGCTTATTGTTGGGCTAGTCGTGGGAAATTTAACCGCAGGTATGCGTTATCAAACACGAGTTGCACGTTATCGAGAACAACGCACTCGCCATTTATTTGAAATGACCAGAGAACTTAGTCGCGCTGTAACTTTACAAGAAATTGCTCAGACAAGTTATCATTTTCTATCAAGTGCATTTGACGCCAAAGTTTGTTTACTTATTCCCAATAAACAAGACGAATTAACTCCTTTTCATGCTCAAGGAATGGGGCATTTACCTCTTGATAATGCAATTGCGCGTTGGTGTTATGACAAAGATCAGATCGCTGGCGCAGGCACTGATACGCTTCCAAGTGTACCTTATCAATTACACCCTATTACGGCATCTCAACAAGTTTTAGCTATTTTAGCCATTGAACCCAATAATCTTCGCCAGCTACTTATTCCTGAACAACAACAGTTATTACAAACGTTTAATGGACTGATTGCCAATGCACTTGAGCGATTACAGCAGGCAGAAATGGCCGAACAATCACGAATTAATATAGAACGAGAACAATTACGAAATGCCCTCTTAGCGGCTCTTTCTCATGATTTAAAAACCCCTCTTACTGTGCTTTTTGGTCAATCTGAGATTTTACTTCTAGATTTAAGTGCCGAAGGTTCATCACACACTGAGCAAGTGAACCAAATTCGACAACAAATTCTCACAACTTCACGATTAGTCAATAATTTACTGGATATGGCTCGGATCCAATCAGGTGGATTCCATGTCAATTTACAATGGAACTCACTACAAGAAATTACAGGAAGTGCCATTCGTTCACTCTCTTATTTACTAGATAAACATCCATTACAAATTGATATTTCAGCCGATCTATTGCTTTATTGTGATAGCAATTTAATTGAACGAGTTATCACTAATTTGCTAGAAAATGCAGTTAAATACACAGCATCAAACACGAAGTTAGGCATAAAAGCCTACACAGAAGAAACAAAAATTCATGTTGAAATTTGGGATGAAGGTCATGGTATTCCCAGTGATCAGCTACAGCTTATTTTCAATAAATTTTCACGCGCAGTAAAAGAATCAGCTATTCCTGGAGTTGGATTAGGTTTAGCGATTTGCAATGCGATTATTCGCTTACATGAAGGTGAAATTTGGGCTGAAAACAATAAAAAAGGTGGAGCAAGTTTCCACTTTGTTTTACCTTTAAAATCACTCCCTGATATTGATGAGATTGAAATAAAACAGTGACTCCATATAACATTTTAATTGTTGAAGATGAAAAAGAGATCTTACGCTTTGTTCGGCTAGCATTAGAGAACGAAGGTTTTCGTGTTTATGAGGCCTCTGAATGTCAACGAGGATTAATTGAAGCGGCATCAAGAAAACCTGATTTGGTTATTCTTGATCTCGGTTTACCAGATAAAGACGGACTCTGTTTTATTCAAGATTTTCGCCAATGGAGTAGTACGCCGGTAATCGTCCTTTCTGCAAGAGATGGTGAACAAGATAAAGTAAACGCACTTGATGCTGGAGCTGATGATTATCTAACGAAACCTTTTGGCATTAGTGAACTACTTGCCAGAGTAAGGGCTTCACTACGTCGTTTTGTAAAGCAAGAAACTGAAAACACACAATTTACCTTTGGTGATATTACTATCGATTGGGTTAATCGTATTGTCACACGCCAAAATGAACAGGTTCATTTGACACCAACAGAATTTCGCTTACTGAGTGAACTAGTTAATAACAGTGGTAAAGTGCTTACTCAACGACATTTAATGCAACATGTTTGGGGGCCTAATTTTGTCGAGCATAGCCATTATTTACGTATTTATATGGGGCATTTGCGTCAAAAATTAGAAACCGATCCCACATGTCCTGTACACTTAATAACAGAAACAGGGATCGGTTATCGATTTATGCCATGACTGACACTATTAGAGGATGGGTAAAGTTAATCTATTAATTAGTTTTCTTGTTTATATAAAATATACATACCTAATCCCCGTAAGATCTCACCAGACCAAAAACCATAGAACATACCATTATCGCTCCCGACTCTTACAGCTGGGGACCAACTCCCATTCATGGGGCTTGTTGGAGACACAATTTGATAATGTTCAATAAGTTCAGTAACTGATTTTTCAATAATCCAATTTAATTTACTGTTTTTACACCCAGACAGTGCTGCAAAACAAAGGCCACATAGCCACAATCCTGTCATATGACCGACAAAATCTCGCTTTTCTGGTGGTGGAGAATCCGCAGGAAATTCGCAAGGGAATCCACCTACTTTTTCGAAAAAATGAATAAGATAAGCAACCCAATTATTTGTAAATTGAATAAGATTTTCAGGAATATTTTTTTCACATAAGGCTAATTCATACCACGCTCTAGCTGCTGAAGCAAAAGCCCTAGGTTGATAACCTGCCCAAGCATCACTCCCCCAATGATTAAAAATAAAGGTATCTGCCTCACCATACTCAATGTTATCCCAGCGATCCCAAACATAGGCCATAGCAACAGGTCCTTTCACCTTAAACTTCTCTTCATAAGCCTTTTGGGCATCAAACAAAAACTGACACATATTTTCTAAATGAGTTTGTGCATTTTCTTCATGGATATAAATAAAAGGATGTTGATAGCCAGGATAAGGTAATCCACGCCATGAATCGAATTGAGAGGAATCTTTTGTAGAATTATTGGAAAAAGGAATAATTCCGGGGGTATAAGCGAGTTTATTGAGATCGTTATAGCTAATATCACAATCACCAATAAGTCCTTCAAAACTATCATCACCTGATAGGGTTATTGAAAATTTATGCGTCCAACCATTAAGATCATTAAAATGAATGGGAATATCGTTAAAGCAATACCAAGTAAGTTCGGAGCTATTCTCTTTTTCAGCTTCATTTATAGCAAGAGTAACGCTAGATACGGCTTGTAATTTTGGATACTTAGGCTTAATTTCGCCATCTGAGTAATAAGGTTGATAAGTCGTTAATTCAAGAGATTCAGGTGTTAGCTGAATAGTAGACCATTTGCCTCCTGTTACAGGTAATGTCCAGTGCCAGCGCCAAAATTCAGCATCATAAATAATGATTTCCCATTTATTTCTATTCAATTTATACGTAAATGATGTCGGAACCGTTTTTTCTTCTTCTGTTAACCAAAAACCCACCATCATTTTACTGCTATTTTTAAGTTCCACATGTTGTACAACAGCTGAACGACCATCAACAACATTATCCTCAAACTCAAATGAAGTTTTGATATCTTCACCCAGTTCAACATACCCTACATCATTAACAGTAAGGTATTCAATATCTTCATCTTTTTGAATAAACGAACTCACACTGAATTCATATTTTATTACGTTATTATTTGTATAAGTATGAGGTAGTGACAAAAACCAATTTTTCACAACATGACTGTTCTTTTGCGGAATAATACCCATATTAATTCTGACGTTTAATGGGGCTTTATTTTTATCCACTCCTCCTACATTAATGATTATTTTAGAGTTTTTATCAATTTTCTTAGAAATACTTTGCTGCTCTAAAGTCACCGTAGCATTTCCATCCGTTTTTATTCTGATAAATCCCTGTTTATTCCTATCAAGAGTAATCTGGCGATTTTTGGGATAATGATATTCATAGGAGATCCCGTCAGTAAACGGACTTAATTCAGTAGTAGATTGTCTGAAGAACTTATCATTAGAATCAATATTTGCATATCTCATGCACATTAATGCGCTATTTCGCCAAGCTAACCAATAACGGTGTTCATTCGTTATTTTCCATAATGTATAACTTGCCTCTAAAAACCACTCTTCTGCATCAGCAGCATTCCCATAGTTCTGTTTATCAATAATAGGGATATTAAGAGGTCTATTATGCCATGCCATATTTCGTTTTATCAGAAAGCCACCTTTCTCTACAGGTTGAATATTTGCATGACACAATTTCCATAATCCATTAATTGGCGATGCCATTTTTACATAGCCTTTGGGTTCAATCGCATTTTCTTCTAATACATAACCTTGCTTATCAATTTTTCGTCCGTATAAATCAATCAACCATGCTAATTCAACGGATTCACCCTTTTTACTCCAATTAATACTTCCATCATTATTAATTCCGACAACTCTGGCATTTATATTTGAATAAGATAATACTCCACGATAGGCTTGTGTCACTATATCAAGATATTCTCCCCAATAAGGCGTGCCATGGGGTATTTGACATATACCATCAACAAACATAATTTCAGTATCAATAAATCCTGAATTAGTCGGTTCATCAAAATTAATTGGCCAATTAGATAACGTGGGCTCTTTACCATTAATAATCCATTGGCTTAACCATCTATTATGAGGAGGGTCGGGAATTGTTTGATCTTGATAGAAATATTTAATATAGGCATCAAAGCACCAAATTGCTTTATCTAACCAATATTTATCCTTTGTTGCCTTATATACATAAAGATAACCCAATATTTGTAAAGATTGACCTTCTGTTGTTGCATCTCCATTAGGCTGTGATTCTAAACGTGTATATCCTATTGTGTGTCTATTATTTGATAAAACACCATCAAGATTAAAGACAAAATGTTGTTTATTTCTATCCATTGTTAAACCGGTATTATTATCTAAGAATCGTTGATGACCAAATAACAAATTATATATAGACATTAAATTATCATTCTGATACATGCATACCTCCCCCAATAAATCGCCCCATCCATTTCCCGTTAAGTGCAATAAACTGGATCATATCAATAGCATTTTCATCCCATGACAATAGAGGTTTACGACCTAAAGGCCATAATACACCATCAACAAAAGTCACTTGATTTGCACCTGAACCTTGAGTGATATGAAGTAAAATTTGGGAGCCGGATGTCGCTGTAGGAAGTTGAATAAAAGTCATCGGTTCATTAAGTGTTGTGGTGTACCAAGCATTTATAGAGTGAGGTAAATATAATTTATCTCTAATTGGCTTAATATCCATTATATCTATACCAATTTGTTCTTCTTTATTAAATTTACTTTCTCTTGTTGCAACTTTAAATATTCTTATTATCTTCATAAAACCAACCTTATTTTAAATATTTTTAAAACAATCAATAAAAATATATTAATTTCATTATTTTGATAATGGGTAAGGTTATTTACTAATGAGTTTTACTTAATGTCTTACCTTAAATATACTATTTACCCTTGTAAATATTAATTATTAAAACCCCATATTTAAGTAAAAACACCAAGCGGAGATAATTTAATTAATAAAAAACCTATCCCCTTCTATATTTAATAATAGAAGAGAATAGGTTAAATTATCGATTAATATTTAAAATTTATTAGGCCATAGCCGAAATGGTTTTTCTAAAACGTAATAAGGCTAATGAGAAAAATACCGACCCAATAACAATTAAGACAATAAATTGAGGCCACACAATAGAGAAATCAGCACCACGATATAAAATGGCCTGAGCTATACTCACGAAGTGTGTTGTTGGCATTGTTTGCATTACATCTTGTACAAACTGAGGCATACTTTCTCGTGATGTCATACCACCAGATAGCATATTTAGTGGTAGTAAAACCATAATCATCAATAAACCAAATTGTGGCATTGAACGCGCCATTGTACCTAAGAAAATACCAATAGAAGTTGTCGCAAATAAGCTTAAAGCAACACCACACATAAACAGTAAAACCGAGCCTTCAATAGGTACATTAAGCAAGGTTTTTACCACTAAGACTAACGACATTACCGATGCCAATAGTACAACCAAACCCATTGACCATATCTTAGAAAGCATGATTTCAAACGGAGTTACAGGCATAACCAGTAAATGTTCAATGGTTCCGTGCTCTCGCTCCCTTATTAATGCAGCTCCTGTTAATACTATTGATAACATAGTGATATTATTGATAATTGCCATCACAGAGCCAAACCAAGATTGTGTTAGGTTAGGGTTAAAGCTCATTCTTACTTCTAAATCAACAGGTAATGGGTCATTGGTTCTGTTTTTGGCTAAAAAGGTTTTCGCCTCTCCCATTACAATATTTTGTATATAACTATTACCTAAAAAAGCTTGGCTCATTCGTGTTGCATCGATATTAACTTGTATTTCCGGTTTACGACCCGCTAAAAGATCGCGCTGAAAATTAGGTGGAATATCTAATGCAAACGTATAAGCGCCTCTGTCTAACAAACCATCTATTTGCTCAGGAGTGATATCTGCAGGTGGCAAAAAATAAGGCATATAAAAACTATTTACAATACGTGCAGATAATTGTGATTTATCCTGATCAGCAACCGCAATCGGTGCATGGTGTAATGAACCCGGTGTTACCGTTGCAGATGAGTAAATCGATACGGTAAAAGCAAACACAATTAATGCCAGCATGGCCTTATCACGTGAGAGGCTTCGTAGCTCTTTTATACCTAAGTTAAATACATTTTGCATTGTGTGCCACATTTAAGCCTCCTGCTTTTTCAAGAAAAAGACACTTAGCCCAATTACGATAGGGATAGTAATAAGCAAAGGAATAAAAGACCAAGGCAAATCAAAAAGGTTTAATCCTTTAGAAAAAGTCCCTCTTGCGATAGTTAAGAAATGAGAAGTCGGATAAACATGCCCTATCCATTTACCAATGCCTTCTAATGATGAAACAGGGTCAATCATTCCTGAAAATTGTGTTGCTGGAATTAAGGTAATAATTGAAGTACCAAAAATAGCGGCAATCTGACTTTTCATGAAACAAGAGATTAATAACCCCATCCCTGTTGCGATCGTAATATAGAGCAATGCCCCTAAAGAGAGCGTAAGCATACTGCCTTTAAAACTGACGCCAAATACAAAGACTGAAAGCGCACAGAGCATAAAAAAGTTAAACATTCCCAATAAAATATAAGGAAATTGTTTACCTAATAAAAACTCAGCCTTGGTAACAGGTGTAACATAAAGATTAATAATAGAACCCAGCTCTTTTTCACGTACCACACTCAATGCACTTAACATTGCAGGGATCATCATTAATAAAAGTGGGATAACAGCCGGTACAATAGCAGGTAAGCTTTTTACATCTGGATTATAACGATAACGTGTTTCGATATTAATTGGTGATAATTTATCAACCACGTTTGTTGGTTGACGCATTGCCATATCAAGCATCCATGTTAAGTGCATTGCCTGAATATAACCACGTACTGTTTCAGCTCGATTTGGCATCGCACCATCTATCCAAACGCCTATTTTTACAGTATTTCCCTTTGCAACATCACGGGCAAAGTTAGGCGGAATTTCAATTGCAACGGTGATATCGCCACTACGTAGCCGACGTTCAAGTTGGTCATAATCAGTGATTGGTGCTTTTTCAATAAAATAACGAGAACCTGACAGATTTTGGCTATATGCTTGACTTAAACCCGTTTGGTCTCTATCCATTATACCAAAGCGTAAGTTTTCAACGTCCATGCTAATTCCATATCCCATAATAAACATGAGAATAACCGTTCCTAATAACGCCAGTGTTAGACGCACAGGATCACGACGCAACTCCATTCCTTCACGAATACTATAGCTAAATAAACGTCGTAGACTAAATCGTTGTTTTAAGGCTTTTTCTGCACTTTCATCGCTAGATGCGGGAAGTTGTAGTGTTTTTTCATTAAGTTCAGGGTTTTCCTGTTCACCCGATGCCTTCTTAAGATAATCAATAAAGACTTCTTCAAGGGTATCAAATTGACTATTTTTGACTAAATTACTCGGAGTATCAGTGACTAAAACTTTACCCGCATGCATAAGTGACATTCGGTCACAGCGTGCGGCTTCATTCATGAAATGGGTTGAAATAAAAATAGTGACACCGTCACGTCTTGATAAGTCAACCATCAAGTTCCAGAACATATCTCGAGCAATAGGGTCAACCCCTGAGGTTGGTTCATCCAGTATCAACATCTCAGGTTTATGAATAACTGCGACTGCAAGGGATAAACGTTGGCGAATACCTAATGGCAAACCATCAGGAAGGACATCTTCAACATCAGTTAAATTAAAACGCTCACTCATCGCCTTAACTTGTAGAGGAATTTCTTCTTCAGGAATATGGAAAAGTTTGGCATGTAATTCTAGATTTTGTCGTACCGTTAATTCACTATAAAGTGAAAAGGCTTGCGACATATACCCCACTCGACGACGAGTTTCGATATCTTTAGGGTCAACTTCTTGACCAAATAACCAAGCTCGCCCCTCACTAGCCTCTAATAATCCCGTCAGCATTTTCATTGTGGTTGATTTACCACAACCATTTGATCCCAAAAATCCAAAAATTTCGCCTTTAGGAATACGAAAGCTCACATGATCAACCGCAACAAATTGACCAAAACGCATGGTTAGATCTTTAGCTTCAATGGCAATCACATCATCGTCGCTTTTATCTCTAGGAGGAATAATTACTTTTTGATGATTCTTTTTCTTTTCTTCAGGTAACAACTCAATAAAAGCGGCTTCTAATTCATCCGTATGAGTTTGTGCTTTTAATTCATTGGCATGACCTGTTGCTAAAACTTTTCCGGCATCCATAGCAACCAGCCAATCAAAGCGCTCAGCCTCTTCCATGTAAGCAGTCGCAACTAACACGCTCATGTTTGTTTGGCGTTTACGGATACGATTAATTAACTCCCAAAATTGAGCACGAGATAAAGGGTCAACCCCTGTTGTCGGTTCATCTAGAATAAGTAATTCAGGATCATGAATTAATGCACAACATAAACCCAGTTTCTGTTTCATCCCACCAGAAAGTTTACCTGCTGGTCTGTCACGAAACGGCGCTAAACCCGTACTTTCAAGTAAGTCGTTTATACGCTCTGCTCGTTCTTGTTTTGATTGACCAAATAGACGGCCAAAAAAATCAACGTTTTCAAAAACAGAAAGTGTGTGATAAAGGTTTTTACCTAATCCTTGTGGCATATAAGCAATACGAGGACAAACAGCCCTTCGATGTTCAACATCATTCATATCACCATTTAAAACAATGACTTGCCCTGTTTGAATCTCTCTGGCTCCTGAGATAAGAGAAATTAAACTCGATTTACCTACACCGTCAGGGCCTATTAGGCCGACCATTTTTCCTGCTGGAATAGTCAATGTCACATCATCAAGTGCTTTGGTATCGCCATAATGTTGGGATACATGAGTCAATTCAATGATATGAGAATGACTTTGCGTTCTCATTGTTTGACTCATTGTGGTAATTTCACCTCTAAATCAGTTGGCCAAGATTGATTGTTATCTAATCGAATATAAGCACGACCTGGTAATCCGGTTTTTACATATTCAAGATGTTTTTCAAGTAACTCAGGTGAAATTCTCGCTCTTACACGAAACATCAATTTCAGTCTTTCATTATCCGTTTCAACCGTTTTAGGCGTAAATTGAGCAACACTAGCGACATAAGTCGTTTTTGCAGGAATAACAATATGAGGGGCTGCATCTAAAATAATATGAACGTCACTACCTAAAGCTGCTTGACCTGCCGCTTCAGTTGGTAAAAAGAAGGTCATATAAACATCACTTAAATCAACCATATTTAACACACGACCGCCAGCGCCTAAAACTTCGCCTGGCTCAGCAACACGATATTGAACACGACCATTACGAGGGGCTTTTAAAATACTGTCATCTAATTCAGCCATGATGCGTCTTTCGGTTGCTGTTGCGGCATCTACTTTTGTATTTGCTTGAATAATGCCCGCTTTTGCAGATTCAATAGCAGCTACGGTTGCCGTTTCTTGCGCTTTGGCAGCTTCAACGGCAGCTCTAGCCCCTTCAGTTCTGGCGATATCATCATCTAATTGTTGAATAGAAATAGCATTGGTTTTTACTAATGCGCGAGAACGATTGAGCCTTTTTTGTGCTGCATCCAGTTCAGCAATACGTTGACGAACCACCGCTTGGGCAGCAAGTTGTTCGCTGTTACGTTGTGATAATGCAGATTGAGCAGTAACAACACTGCTTTTTGCTTGATTTAATTGTGCTTGAACTTCATGAAGTTGTTCTTTAAGTGTACGAGTATCCATATTGGCTAAAACTTCACCCGCTTTAACAAAATCACCTTCTTGCACTAAAATAGAGTCTATTCTTCCTGGACTTTTTGTTGATATATCAATTTCGGTTGCTTCTATTCTCCCATTACTTTGAGCAAATCCAGAAGGAAGTGTCGGTGCTTGGGATTTCCACCAAAAAACACCGGCAGCAATTATCGCGATAAGAATAATACCGTAAACAAAAAAACGACTCTTTTTTTGATTTTTCATATAAATTATTTAACCTTCCTTTAGCCATAAAATAATACCCAAAATGTGTTTATCTGCTGTATGTCAGAAAATAGTTAAATAGTAAAAACTGATTAATTTTTTATTTTATCTATATTTAAAAATAGTTCATTTGTATTAATAAAGCTAACTCATACCTAATAAAAAAATAAAATGTTAAAAGCTAACCTTATGAATTATAAATATTATGTTACTATAATAGAGCCTTAACTCAAATTAATGTAGTGCTTTTATCACAGAATCCATTATCCCTTTTTGATTATTCGAAGAAGCACACAAATTGTATATAAAAAACACCTTTTTATTACATTCAAATACAAACGAAATAATAACAATTTGTTATCAATCGCTTATCAATATTAAAACGATACTTGTCTTTTTATTTTCTTTTATAAAATAACTAATTATTAGTTAACTGTAATGTAACCATCTATAGCAACAGATTGAATTTATTGCATAAATTAATTGAAGCCTATTTTTAAATACTTATTTTAAATACCTAGAAATAATCAGTAAAAATAGCATTATTAATTTTAAATTGAATATATTATTACTTACTTAACATATTTCTTCTGATATAAAAATAACCTCTAAAAAATGTAACCACTTGAATATGTTATAAAATAAATCGTAAAGTAAAATCACCCTATGACAGAGATCGATAAATCAGAAATAAATTCAAGTGTTCAGACCACTTATGTCTTAAACTTTTTATATAGTGATTATTGCAGTTAGTTATTATAGCTAACTTACGTAATTAATTAGAACTTAGGAATAAAGCGGTAAGAAAACATATGAAAATATCAAATTAATTTTAATCTAAAATAAGAAGGGTTATATGAATAATATAAAATATAAACTCGCCACAATGACACTTTGCACTCTATTTGCTACCTCTGTTTATGCTAATACCCAATCCCCTATTCGCCTTGTTATTCATGGTGGTGCAGGCACAATTACTAAAGACACTATCACCCCTGAGCAAGAAAAAGAATATAAAGAAAAACTGACTGAAGCATTAAACGCAGGATATGCTGTTTTGAATAACGGAGGCACTAGTATAGAAGCGGTTCAAAAATCAATTAACGTAATGGAAGATTCGCCTCTCTTTAATGCAGGAAAAGGCGCCGTTTTTACCCATGATGGACGTAATGAACTTGATGCTTCTATTATGGATGGAAAAACACGCAATGCCGGTGCTGTTGCTGGAGTCACTACAGTTAAAAATCCTATCAATGCAGCTATTGCAGTAATGGAAAAAAGCCCTCATGTTTTAATGGTATCAAATGGCGCAGATGTTTTTGCTAAAGAACAAGGGCTGACAATTGTAGACCCTTCTTATTTCCGTACCGAAAATCGCTGGCAACAACTCCAAAAAGCGATAGAAAAAGAACAAGTCGTTTTAGATCATGATGGAAAAACAGCTGCACTTTTTGTTGATCCGATGATGTACGATTATAAATATGGCACAGTAGGTGCAGTTGCTCTGGATCAACATGGTAATTTAGCAGCTGGAACTTCAACTGGCGGAATGACTAATAAACGCTATGGCCGAGTAGGCGATTCCCCTATTATTGGCGCAGGTAACTATGCCGATAATGAAACAGTTGCTGTATCTGCAACGGGTTCTGGTGAAATGTTTATCCGTACATTAACCGCCTTTAATATTGCCGCCCAAGTTAAATATCAAAATCTACCTTTAGAAATAGCGGCACAAAATGCACTTGATGAAGTCAAAGCTATTAATGGAAGTGGTGGTGTTATCGTATTAGATAAGTCAGGCAACTATACGATGAGTTTTAATTCTGAAGGTATGTACCGTGGCACAATCGGTAATGATGGAAAACCTGTTGTTGCTATTTATAAAGAGTAAATTTAAATAGTCATTTTTCTATTTCGTACCCAATTTCTTCCTTATTTTTAAACAGAGAAAAATGAAGATCTTGGGTACGAAACCTTAGCTCATCTCCTATTATTCGTCTTATTCCCTACATTTTTTCTGAAAGAAATCTATTCTTAATTTTAGAGACAATTCAACTCGATTACTATTTACACTAACTATGTTCAATTAACATTCCAATTGATGATAAAACAAACAAGATCCATTCTACTTATTAAAATGATCCTTTGAAAAAGTAGCTTTTTTCTTTTTTGGATCTGTTAGAATATTCATCATGGTTATGTTGATTTAATAAGGAAATCACAGTGGAATTTCACCACGACGATCAGGAATTAACACCTGAAACATCGCTAGTTTTGTCTGAAAAACAAGCATTATTGGATCTGAATGCAACATTCACCTCACCCGCTCATACTAATCCTGCAATGGCATATTTAATGAGTTTGGGTTCAAAACGTAGTCGTCAAACAATGGGATCGTTTTTAACTATTGTTGCTAAGATGATTGGTTTTTCTTCTCTCAAAAATTGCCAGTGGGGAGCACTTCGCCGGCATCATATTCAAGCCATTATTGATATGTTATCTGATGCCAATAAAGCCCCCGCCACTATCAATACTTATCTTGCTGCTTTAAAAGGCGTCGCTTTAGAAGCTTGGGCAATGAAACAAATGGATACTGAAAGTTATCAGCATATCCGCCAAGTTAAATCGGTAAGAGGAAGTCGACTCCCTAAAGGTCGAGCTCTAACGAGTAGTGAAATTCGTGCTTTATTTAAAAGTTGTGAAAAAGACAATTCATCGAAAGGTTTAAGAGATGCCGCAATATTAAGTGTGTTATTAGGTTGCGGGTTACGCCGTTCAGAAATAGTCGCTATTAATTACGAGCATATTCAATTTCGTGATCAAGCTTTTCTTGTCAGAGGTAAAGGTAATAAAGAAAGAATGTCTTATATGCCCGATGATACTTGGGATCGCGTTCAATTATGGATTGATGAAATAAGAGGTACTCAAGATGGCCCTCTTTTCACTCGAATTCGTCGTTTTGACGATGTAACAACTGAACGAATTACAGACCAAGCTATTTACTATATTTTAGAAACTCGTCAGCAAGAAAGTGGTATTGATAAATTTGCTCCTCATGATCTTCGAAGAACTTTTGCTTCCGCAATGCTTGATAATGGAGAAGATATTGTGACTGTAAAAGATGCAATGGGTCATGCCAGTATTATGACAACTCAGCGTTATGACAGACGTGGGGATGATCGACTAAGAAAAGCAGCACGCCATTTACGTTTTTAAATTTTATTTTTGAATAATTTACTTTTGATAAAATCAAATAAAAATCCCAAACTATTGAATTGATTATAATTTGGGATTTATTATTACTTACAATTTATCTGAAAGGTGGTTCATTAAATGTTCTCAATTTTCGAGAGTGCAAATTATTTTCTTCTTGTTTAAGTAACTCGATAGCTTGTATACCAATTTGCAAATGTTCTGATACAGCGCCCTCATAGAAATGATTAGCCTGACCAGGTAATTTAATTTCACCATGTAATGGTTTATCAGATACACATAATAATGTGCCGTAAGGAACTCGAAAACGATAGCCTTGTGCTGCGATTGTTGCACTTTCCATATCAACAGCAACCGCACGACTTAAATTAAATCGCCTTGCTGATACCGAAAAACGTAATTCCCAATTGCGATCATCCGTTGTAACAACGGTTCCTGTTCTTAATCTTTGTTTTATTTCATGCCCTGGTTTTCCACTGACTGCTTTAGTGGCGTCATAAAGTGCACGTTGTACTTCTGCAATATTTGGGATTGGAATATCAGGCGGTAAAACATCATCTAAAATATGGTCATCACGCAAATAAGCATGGGCTAAAACATAATCGCCAAGTTGTTGGCTTTCACGTAATCCGCCACAATGACCAATCATTAACCAAACATGAGGCCGTAAAACCGCCAAGTGGTCACAAATTGTTTTTGCATTTGAAGGGCCAACACCAATATTAACTAATGTTATTCCGGGGCCTTCTTTAGCAATTAAATGATAGGCAGGCATTTGATATTTCTTCCAAGTTAAATCTGATATTAACTTTTCAGGATCAACAGTATCTGCTGTAATTTGTTGAAACCCAGCACAGGAAAGCGCGCAATATGGACTATCTTTATCCACAACTTGATCACATGCCCAACGAACGAATTCATCAACATAACGATTATAATTCGTATATAAAATATAGGGTTGAATATCTTCAGGCAATGTACCAGTGTAATGCTTTAAACGTGCCAGTGAGAAATCAGTACGTAAAGCATCAAAATGAGAAAGTGGCAATATTTCCCTATCACAAATTAAGCCATCGGTAATTTCATCACCAATTTTAGATAGATCAGTTGTTGGAAAGTATTTTGCTAAAGAGGCACTCATTTTTCTATCAAAACCAATACCAGTTCCATCAATGACAAAAGGATAAGGGATCTCTTGTTTTGAGGCACTGACTTCAAAAGTTGCATAGTAGGCATCAGCAATAAGTTGCAATTGTTCTGATAAATAGTTTTCAAATAAAGCGGGATTAGTAATAGTGGTAGAATAAGTTCCTGAGCGAGATAAACGCCCATAAGCTCTCGTTTTATCTTCTGTTTTTATTTCTCCAGACCACTGCACTGTTAATTGAGGATAAGCAAATAATCCTTCAGCTCTTTGTTTTATATCAGGTAATGTTCCATTTTGTGCATAATCAACAATTGCATTACGTAATGCATCAACGGCATTTTGATATTGTTCTTTTAGTTTGGTAATAATTGCTTGGATTTCAAGGTGATGAGGTTGTGACATAAAAAGAGCCTCTTACTTATTATTGATTTATAACCATAATAGCAAGAAGCTTTGTTTAGCCCAATAGTCAATACTTCAAGATTGCGTATTCATATTCACTTTTGTTATCAAGAACAAGTGTTTTATTTTTAATATCATAGTCAAAAATTAATTTAGTGTTATCTTCTAACGTAATATTCCTTCCAACTAATAATAACTCTGAAATATTAGAGTTAACAATACCCATAATATTCATATATTTATCTAATGAAAAAGGCTTTCCTATAAGTTCTTTACTAACGAGGTTGACTAAGTTACAGTGTTGCTCATTAACATACGGTAACTCTGTATTTATTAAATTCTTTATATTTTCTATATTATTATTACTTTTATCTTGTAATGATTTTTTATTTTCTATTTTAATTTTTATTGTGTTTTTACTATTATCTTTTATAATATCTATTACCGTTTCTGCTGAATAAGGAACATTAATTAATCCCGCAAGTGTATCTTGTTTCATCAAAAATGATTTAAATTCAAGAAGTCCTTTTTGATATAATAAGGAATAAATTAGTTCCTTATCATTTTCATCCAAATCTGTAAATTCATTTTTTAATTTTTTAAATTCTAACTCTTTGAATGTTTTTTCGTCTAATTCTTGTGGTTTATTTCTTAGATCAGCAACGGAAATACTATTAATTTTCAATGACATCCTTGATAGGTCATTAAGTAGTTCAGCCTCAATTTTATCTAATAATCTTTTACCTTCTTTATTTGCTTTTTTTCTTTCATCTTCAATTAGTGCCTTTAATTCACTAGGAAACTTCTTGAAATCAAAATTAGCTTTTTTATATAATCTGTTTGTTAATATGAAATTTCTATCAAATTTATTTTCATTTACAACCTTAATTTTATTATTTATTAAATTGATAATAACTTCTTTTTTAATATCATCGATTTTATTAATGTTATTCTTGTTTTTTTCATCCCAGATTGCTATAGCATCAAATATAAACTCATCAAAATCATTTTCTTTTAATGCTATTATTATATCTGTTATTGATTTCAAATCATTGTCAATATCATTTATATTATATGAGAAGCTTATTTCTTCACTGTCAGGATTTTTATCCAATTTAATAGAACAAGTTATTTCATCATCGTTTTTTTCAATCAAAAAATTTTTTTTATATTCATTACCAGTAGTAAGGTTTTCTAATTTACAAAATCCAAGTATTTTATCTAACTTAGATGTTTCATCATTAAAAAAAGTATTTTTAATTAATGGGATAACCGTGCTTTCTTGTCCAAAGCCAAACCAATTTTTTATTTTTTCCCATATAGTTCTTGCATCTAGTGGATTGGATGCATCTTGTATTTGCTTTGCATTTACAGGACTTATTGAATAATCAGCAATTTTTATTGGCATTATATTCTCCTAATATCTAATATTATGAAATAAAAATATCAGGATAAAGATTTTATGATATAAAAAAACAATCTAGTTATTTATGATATTTTGATAATGAAACCTTTCTATATTGCTAAAAAACTTAAAATAATAGGTAATGTCATTACTGCAAGTATCGTCTGAGATGTAATGATCCCTGCCATTAATTCAGAGTCGCCCCTTAACTGTCGGGTTAAAATATAAGAAGTTGGCGCTGTTGGAATAGAAAAGAAAATAACTAAAAGCATCATAACTAATGAAGATAAACCTAAGAAATAAGCAACGCTATACGCGATTACCGGTACTATAAGCAATCGGGTAACTGTGTTAATACCAATCATTTTGCTTTCTGCTTTTAGTGTTGATAGATGCAATGCTGCACCAATACAAATAAGTCCTAAAGGTAAACTCGTTGCTGCTAACAATTTCAAGAATTGATCGCTACCAAAAGGAAGCCCAATTCCTGACAGATTTATTATGATGCCAATAACACAAGAGATAATTAAAGGGTTTTTTATGATAGGTAATATCAATTGACGCAAAGTCACATTTTGCCCTGCAGTTAAGCAAAGCACTGAAGTTACGTTGGATAGAGGAACTAGTGTTGCTAATATCAAAGCCGCTATTCCCAAGCCTTCAACACCAAATAAATCAGCAACAATAGCTAAACCTAAATAAGTGTTAAATCGAATATTACCTTGAACAATTGCACCAAAGCGACCCGCAGACCACCCTGTTATTTTTTTCAAAATAACACACAAAATAGTGACAATAATAACTACAGAAAAAATAGCCCCAGCAAGGTGGGGTAATTGAGGATCAGATAAAGGAGCATTCGCCAAACTATTAATCAATAGGGCAGGAAAAAGTAGAAAATAGTTAAGTTTTTCAGCTCCTACCCAAAATGCGGGCTCAAACGTTTTATTTCTTCTTAAAATTGCACCTAGCGCAATTAACGCGAATAATGGCCATAACGTTAATAACACATTTTGCATAATATTTATCCTAGAGATGTCGTGATACTTTACAATATCGTAACATCAGGGCGATTGCTATTTTATGTTGTTAATACAATAACCAACTCAAAATATGATAAAAATATAGCAATATCGCATTTTCAGAATAGCATTTTTTATTTTTAGATCATTCAGTACAAATTTTCTTTTTATGTGCATAAATTCCCGAAGCTAATCTAAATCAATGTACATTCGATAACAATGTAGATTTGCTTTTGCTAAACTTGAATAATAATCTCGCTCTTCTAATGCTTTAAAGCCCTGTTTTAAATAAAATATTACTGCGTTAGGTGTTGCATCCAAAAATAATTTTTTTTGCCCCCTCTTTATTGCTTCATGTTTCAACTGTTTTAAAATAAGTCCTGCAAATCCTTTCCCCATATATTCTGGTAATGTAAAAATTGCTTCAGCAAAACCTGTTTTGACATCTAAAAAACCAGAAGCTACTGGAATGTTATACTCTTTATAATCAATTACATAAAATGGATTATCTATAATAGCTTGTCGATATCCATCAGGCATTTCATCGGGAGTCCATGCAGCTAAAATAGCTTTTGGATAAACATTCTCACAACCAAATCGCAAAGCTTGATTTCGTAAATACCACAATCTTTTTGCTTCCTGTGGTTCAGCAAGTCTAAGTTGAATCATACTCATTTCCATCTTATTCATTAGAATTAAAAGCCTCGAATCAGTAAAAAACTACTATTCTAATAGTGCATTTTAAATTTTTTAGTGTTACTTTTTTTTAGAGCATGATATGTTTTGGCAGAAGGATAATGTAAGGAAATCTTATGCCTAATTCAATATTACCTTCCCCAATAAAAAAAACCTCCTCTTTTGTTGCTGGTTCTGAACTTCCTTTTTATTATCAATTCATATCCACTTCAATTAGAGAAATCTATTTTTCAAAAGTTTCACTTATTTACCATAATAGATCTCAATCCGAAAATACACATCCAAAGCTAATTCTTTGTAGTCATCGGAACAGTGCTTTTGATGGTTACATTGCATTGAAGGCATTTCCTAAAGCTCAGGCTTTAGCATCAATACAATTATTAAATAGTTGCATAATGAAGACTTTTTTTACGGGCATTCCCGTAGTTAGAAAAAAGGATAGACAACGTTTAGGCATAAATACAAATATATTTTCAAGCCCTTCAGAAGCAGCAATTGCGCATATAAAAGCAGGCGGAGATCTCCTTTTATTTCCAGAAGGCAGTAGTGAGTGGGGTTTCCAGCCTTTACCTTATCAACGAGGAGCTGCAAGAATTATTAGAACATTAATCAGTGAGGGAGTAGATTTTGATATTATCCCTATGGGATTATTTTATATCGCACCTGATAAATTCAGTTCAAAAGTTGAAGTTTATATTGGAGATAATATATGTATAACCTCGAAAAAAGATAATTTATCAATCAGGGAATGGGAACAAAATATTCATAAAGAAGTATCTAATGCATTAAATAAAATTTCTGTTAATTGTCCAGATGTTGATATTTTTGAAAAAGCCTCATCCTATGCTTTTAATAAAAATAAAGAAGGATACTCTTATGCTGAATCCTTTATTGATTATCAAAATAATTTATCTCAAGCAGATAATAGCAATAAAACTATAGAAAAAACCTCTCAATCTTCTATTCTAATTTGGCGTTATATTTCATTTTTATTTATGTATATTTTATTCCCAATATTACTTTCATCATTTATCGCATCTCATTTTGCTGATGCACGTAATACCGTTAGCTTCTTCAAAATATTAGGTGGCGCTATTGCCTCAGCAATTTGGCTTCCGATCTTAGTCATGCTCCTATTCTTTTCACCTCTATTTATTGGTATAAGCTTAGTCAGTGCATCATTCGGCTTCATATTGATAAGGAAGAAAGGCGCCCAAATATGTTAACGACTAAAGCTAGGATGCTTTTTAACCATCTATTTTCCGTGCAACTCTTTATTATCTGGGGACTTGGTACTTATGGTAGTTGGTTAATTCATGCTACAGAGATGCTAACACCTATTTTCTTAGGTTTGTTTTTATGGATTTTATTGGTTTTTGTCGGATATAAAAATCAACATTCAACATATCATTCGCGATTTTATTGGTTAGGTTTGTTACAACTGATTGTATGCTGGACCATTTTTCCCTTATTTAAGTCAATTCGCTATGGATTATACCAATGGAGTTTTGATGATATTTTATATACTTTGGATAAGTTCTTGTGGTTTGGAAAAAGTTTACCCGAATGGTCTATTTTTTTACAATCAGGATGGCTAAGTGAATTTCTTTCTTTTTGCTATTTTAGTTTCTATTTTCTAATTATTGGTAGTGCCCTGTTCTTCTTTTTTAGCCGGAATAACGTGCTAACTAAAAACTATTTTTTCGGTTTAATGCTGATGTATTTTTTTGGATTTATTGGTTACTTTACTATTCCAGCCGCAGGTCCTTACTCTGCATTTCCTTCTGATTTTAACTATCCCGTTTACTCTGGCGCTATGACACTATTTCTGACTGATCTCGTTGATAAAGGCATTACAGGAATGGATGTTTTTCCTTCATTGCATACTGGGATAACGCTTTATATTGTTGGTTTTTTCTATTTATCAGGTTATCAAAAAACGGCTTATTGTTTATTTCCTATCCTAATAGGGCTGATTTTGGCAACTGTATATTTACATTACCATTATGGCATTGATGTTATTGTCGGTGCTTTACTTGCATCATTGGTGCTTTACATCACTTGTAAAAATAATAAGGTCGAATATGGAACTCATTTATAAAATTAACGAGCCTATTGCTTCTGAAGTATCTATTAGTGGGGGTAAAGGTGCGAGTTTAGCAAAAACAATTCAGTCACTGCCTGTTCCTGATGGTTTAATCCTCTCTTGTCAAGCTTATCAGTTATTTATCACGCCCTTACTGCCTGAAATTAATCACTTATTATCAGAAAAAAAGCAAGAAATTGAAGTCGTTAGTAAAAACATTCGCCATTTAATTTTACAAGCATCCATGCCAGAGAGCTTAATTCATTCTTTAAATTCGAAATTAAACGAGCTCCAATTAAATAACACTGCTTTAGCGGTGAGATCTTCTGGAACATTAGAAGATATGCCTGGAGCCGCTTTTGCGGGGCAACATGATACTGTATTAGGTGTTAAAACTTTGCCTAATTTACTGGATGCTATTCGCCAATGTTATGCATCTTTATGGCACACGCACGTTATGCTCTATCGCCAACATTTAAATTTACCCCATACTCAAGCATCAATGGCGGTCGTGCTACAAAGAATGATTAACGTCCAAGAGAATGAAGCTGCGGGTGTGGCTTTTTCTGTTGATCCAGTTCAAGGCTCTCTTTCTACTGTATTAATTAATGCCGCATTTGGATTAGGTGAAACTGTTGTTGCTGGTGAAGATCCTGTCGATGAATTTCTAATTGATAGAGAGAGTTTCTCATTAAAACAAGAAACGATTGCTCAAAAAATAAATGCCATTGTTATGGTTGATAATGGTACTAAAGTCTTACCTCTTAAATCTGCTCAACAATCCATGTCCTCGCTGACAGCAGAACAGTGTAAACAAGTAGCTGAACTTGCTATCTCAGCGGAAAAATATTTTGATTTCCCACAAGATATAGAATGGGCATTTCATGATGGAAAATTATGGCTTTTGCAATCACGCAATGTGACACAAATTGCCCCAATTTGGACAAGAGAAGAATCAGCAGAAAGATTCCCTAATCCTATCACACCATTAACATGGGATATGTGTGAAGCGGGTTTTCATTCATCATTAAACTTTAGCCTTAATCTTATGGGGCTTCCTTCATTTAATGGTAAATGGTTCGGTATGCAAGATTATTATATTTACGGCAACCAAAATGCAGTTTCCTTGTATAGTAATCGTCTCCCTACATCGATGATGAATGATTTACCTACCCTGTTAAAATCGTTGCCTGAAATTGCACAAAAATTCAGTTGGGTACAGGAATTACCTATTACTTGGATGCGTGATTTAGATAAATATTTAATCTCTATTGGTGCATTGATGAATGAACCATTGCAGGATAAAAGTTTGCCTCAGCTATGGGATTATGTGCAAAGAATTAATAAATTAGGCGCTGATTACTTTTTACCTAACATTGCCATATCCTTGACTCAGCGCTCACTCTATTCTGCATTGATGGCATTGCTAAAACTTTTCTTCAAAGAAGAAAAATATGCACATACCGCATTCGATAATTTAATTGCGATGTCTGAAACTAAAACGGGGCAAGTGAACGCTGAACTTTGGGCTCTCTCTCGTTATGTTCGACAGCACCCTCAACTTCTCAAACTTATAACATCCATTGTTCCTGAAAGTATTATGCAAGAAATTGAGGTATGTGATCCTCATTTTCACCAGCAATTTTCCTTATTTTTAGCAAATCACGGTCATCGAGAATTAGACTTTGATGCGTATCATCCAACTTGGCTAGATGCCCCCCATATTGTGTTGACTCAAATTAAGGCAATGGCTGATTTAGCTGATGATAAACAAGTAGATGATCCATTAGGTAAAAAAATTCTACAATCAGAAACTGAATTTTCAATTGTTTCTGATGCTCCTGAAGAGTTACGTTTTTTCTTACAAGAGATTATTCGATTAGCTCGAGTTTATACTGCACTTGATGACTTAGAACATTATCAAACAACACGACTAGCTTTACCTATGCGTCGCGGATTAAAAGCATTAGGAGAGCGATTGGTTATTCGTAGTGTTTTAGATTGCCCAATGGACATTTATTTTGCTAATGAACAACCTTTAGCTAATGCAATTCTTGCAGATGATCCTACTGAGTGGAATCAGTTACGTCATCATATATACCAAAACAAAACTGGATATCTAAAAGCAAAATCAGTTACCCCACAATGGATTTATGGCGAAGATGGCGGTGATGAACTGAATACAAATGAGCACCAATTAAAAGGGTTGGCTGGAAGTGCAGGCATTGTTGAAGGTGAAGTTTATCTTGTTCATGGCCCTGAAAATTTTGCCGAATTTCCACAAAATGCCATTTTAGTTGCAAGAACAACCAATCCAGCTTGGACTGCACTTTTTTATCGAGCTTCCGGCATAATTACAGAAAGTGGTGGACCATTATCTCATGGTGCTGTTACTGCTAGAGAATTGGGATTACCTGCCATTATGGGCGTTCGTAATATATTGAATATTTTAAAAAATGGGCAAAGAGTAAAAGTTGATGGGCAAAAAGGAGTCATTGAGATTTTATCCTAACTTTTTGATAAACCATGAGCCATATGCCTTGATCAGAAAAAGCATCTTTTTAGATGCTTTTTCTCGTTTCACACAACACATTTTTTAATTAGTTATTTTCTTTTTCTTCTGGCGTTTTATTAATGTCGATATTAACTTTATAAGCAGAAGGTGCAAGCAAAGCAACCAATCCACCTATTAGTAAAACAACAAAAAGCACCATTAACATGGTTGGCGCATTAAAGAGCAAATATGGCATTAATAATATAGGACTGATAGTAAAAACAAGTGAAATAATGACTGGATAACTTATACCAATATCTCTCACTCGTTGTGATAAAATCAGAGTAAATATGTAGATTTGTATTATTAAAAGTACAATTTCGATTAAACCATATGGCGTAAAAGAAAATTGATAATAAAAGGCACTTTCAATTATTGAATCTGCGCTTTCAGGATAAAGTAATATATACCAGCGATATATTAAGTTTTCGACAATAGCAAATAAAATTGACCAAGCAATTTCTAAACCTAAAAAAGAGAGCCTTCCACGTCTTTGTTGTTTCCATTGATAAGCAAGTTTAGCTTGCATCATAAATCCCTTCATTTTTTAAAAAGTAACCTTCTTATCATAATATACTTAATGTCTTTTTCCAAAAAAATGTTATTGTAGTTAGTGTCAGCACAAAAATACCTTTAATATTTAATAATTAGTGCAATAATACGTTATATTATCTTTTATAATAATTAAATATGTGAGGAGTTATTATGCAGCCTATTCAGACAACCCGTTTTGCCCTTCTTCACTAAGAAAATTATTACTTAACAAGAAGGGCTTAAAAATGAATTATAAAAAAATCGATTTAGAACAATGGCATAGAAAAGAACACTTTTTACATTATCGTCATAACTTGCAATGTGGTTTTAGTTTGACAACTAAGTTAGATATTACGGCCTTAAGGGATATATTAACTAAAAATAATCTTAAGTTTTACCCTGTAATGATCTATTTGATTGCAAAAACGGTAAATTATTATCCTGAATCTAGAATGGCAATAAAGAATGATGAATTGGTTATTTGGGATTATATCAATCCTGCATATACGATTTTTCATCCAGAAACGGAAACTTTTTCAGAGTTATGGAGTAAATATGTTGAAGATTGGCGTTCTTTTTTAAAAGAATATAAGCAAGATTATCAAAAGTATAAAGATAATCTGAATCTATCTGCAAAACCTAATTTACCTGAAAATCATTTCTGTATTTCGATGATCCCGTGGGTAAGTTTTGATGGATTTAATTTAAATGTTGCTAATGTAAAAGATTATTTTCCTCCTATTTTTACTATGGGAAAATATATTCAACAAAATGAAAAATTTTTATTACCAATATCCATTCAAGTACATCACGCTACTTGTGATGGTTTTCATATAGCAAGGATGATTAATAAACTTCAAGAGTTATGTGATGAGTTTTCAGTTTAACCATATTGACTTTTAGATAAAAAACTCGCCCTTTTATCAATTAAATAAAAGAGCGAGTTATTAAAAATCTGTTCAAATATAAATTAAATTATTATCGAACTTGTTTATTGATCCATTTTATTTCTTCATTAGTGAATCGAATATTGCTTTCTTTATTTGTATCAGTATCTTGTAAAATTTTATCTTTAATTAATTTACTGACTGGAACAATAATATTAAAGTGATCACCATTTTTAATACTATATATTTTTAATGGAATATCATGCACCATTGCAACGGCACGTAGCTCATTAAACTCATTCCAAAAATAGTCTCGTCCTTCAAAATAAAAAGTTGGTGTTTTTATTGATTTAATATAACGATATACAGATCGAACATTAAATTCCTCTTCCTTATTTCTATCAAAAGGTAACTCAACTATCATATCCCCTTCAGCTCTTAATTTAAGATCAGGTATTCCACCTAAAGAGAAAACAGCTCTAAATTTATCACTATATTCACTCGCTAATAATGCACGTGTTCCTCCAGTGCTATGTCCAACGACATAGATACGTTTAGCGTCAATGTAAGGCAATGATGCTAAATATTCTCTCGCTGATTCAAGATCTTCCAATTCGCCATAGAACATTTCATAACGACCAGGATTGGTATTTTCACCTCGAAAAGATGGGATCATCAGTACCATATTGGGATCTCGGAAAATAGCACCTGTTTGGTCATTATCAGCCGGTTTAGGTTGCCAAAAATAGTCATCACCTCCTATTCCACCGTAGCCTCCATTTAGCCAGATCACAGCAGGTAATTTCGTTTTTTTGTTTGCTGGAGGTGGTGTTAAATAGGCATACATATCACCGGGTTTGGCTGGGTATTTAATAACATTAAATATTTCTGGTGGCGCTTCCCAAGGTGGATCAATATTATCAAAACTGTCATTTATAATTTCGGTTTTAAAACGCTGATGTGCTTCAAATAAAGTTTCATCACGAATTTCGATATCTGCATTAACAGAAAAAGAGCTAATACTTACCAAAGAAAAAAGAATTGCAGGAACAATTTGTTTAAAATTCATCATTTTTATATTCATATCAATCAACTTCCCTATAGATTATTTAAGTCGTGAGATAATAGCATAGGTTGTTTGAGGTTTATAAATAGAGATTTTTCGATAAATTAAAAATTCAAGGTAGAAAAAAAGCATCTCAATTGAGATGCTTTTATAATGTAAAAGAGTTAATTTTTAAACCTAGCTTACTTATTTTGCACTCGTGCGAATTAAGTAATCAAATGCGCTAAGTGAGGCTTTTTATACTGCTTTAATAGATTGATATAAAAGGATTTAATCAGCGTCAATGTCCACATATTGACCACATTTCGGAAAGCCTCTTGAAATGAACAACCTAAGTTCAAAAAGAGAGGCTTTTTGTTAATTACTGTTAATTAATACAGTATATTTTTTATCTATATAACAAACTTAATACTTATTCCAATAGTATTTCATCAATAATGTGATTATTTACCCAAAAATAATATTTTCCGCATGAATATATTTATTTATAAGGTAAATTTATTTCTAAATTTTATTTTTGAGGATATTAAGTTGAATAAAAAATACACAAGTTTTGATGATAGTGACTTTATTTCAGCATTAAAAAAAAGAGAAGATCTGGAAATTTTTGAAGAAAATAAAGAAGCTGTATTTGCTTTAGAATTGTTCTTTGGTTTAGATGATGCATTAAATACAATATCTTCAGCAATTACTGGAGGTAGAGATGATGCTAAAATAGATATTTTATTTGTTAGCCGAGAACTTAGATCTATTGTTATGATACAAGCTTATGAAGCTCAATCATTTAAACCAACCGCTAAAGGTAACAAAGGTGCTGATTTATCATACGCAATAGGAGTTTTACTTAGTTCATCTCTTGATGATATTCCAGTAGAAATTCGTCCTCATGTTTCTGATGCTAGAGATGCTTTATCAGCAGGCGAAATAGATATTATTCACATTTGGTATGTACATAATTGCCCCGAAAGTGAGCAAATAAAAAAACAAATGGAGCCAATGTCAACACCAATGCAAGAACAACTAAAAAAATATAATAATGAAAAAATTAATGTTAAAGCCAGTATTCGCGAAATTGGACTAGAAACTTTAGATGAATTATATAAATCATCTACACAATCTATAATTATCTCTGATGAAATATCTTTTCCTGAAAATAGAGTTGGTTTTCTTAAAAAAAATTCTGATTGGGAAACTTTTGTTACAACAATTAATGGAAAATGGTTAGCGGATATCTATAAAAAGTATACATCTACAGAATTATTTAGTGCAAACGTAAGAAATTTTATGGGAGCCAATAATAAAGATAATGATAAAATCATAAATGCAGGTATACAACGTTCATCAAAAGAAACGCCTCATGATTTTTTTGTATTTAATAATGGAATTACAGCATTAGTTCATGACTTTAATATCGTCACTGAAGAGAGTCAAAAATACTTAAAAAGTATTAAAGGAATTTCTATAGTTAATGGAGCCCAAACAACTGGTTCACTTGGAACATTAAAGAAAGAAGTAAAATTAGATGAAATAGAAATAGGTATACGCTTTATAAAGTGTGAAAATAAAAAATTAATAGAGGAAATAACTCGGTACAACAATAGCCAAAACAAAGTTATTCAATCAGACTTTAGAGCTAATGATCCTATACAAAAAAGATTAAGACAAGAGTTTTCAAAGCACAAGTCAGGAAATTATGATGGTGGTTTACGTGGAGTACCTTGTGCAAATAAAAAATTAAAAATAGATGCTCATACAGCTGCTCAAGCTTTAATGGCATGGCACGGTAGCCCATATGATAGCTATCATAATAAAATGAAAATATGGGAAGATGATAATCTTTATCAAAAAGTATTTAATCCTTCCATTACAGCAAGACATGTCATTTTTATCTATACACTACTTGAAGCTTGTAATATTTTACAAGAAGAATTAAAAAATAAGGATAGAAAATCTAAAATCAAAGAGCACGAAAAAAATTTCCTATCATTTTTAAATGAAAGAGGAAGTTCTTTTTTAATAATACATGCAATTAGACGTATAATTGAAGTAATTATCGAAAATAGTATCAAATCACCATATCGTATTGGTTTTAAAGATACTGTTACTAGGAATGACTGTATTAACTTATGGAAAGATTTATTAACTATTTCTTCTTTCCAGTTACAAATGCTAAAACCAGGATTAAAAAATCGATTATCGAACCAATCTGCAATAAAAGATAGTTGTGGCCAATTTGAAGCTATATTTGGTACAACATTTTTAATGTCTAAGCAAAAAGATCCTACAAATCCGTACATGAATTTTATAAAAAATATTGTAAATAAAATATAAAATAAAAAATGAAACTAAGATCCCCTGAGTTTTTATAGTACAATTTTTCTCTCCGGGGATTTCCATCAAATCCCCAACGCCTGCTGACAACACTTATCAAGATGTGGCTCTACTCGTTCAATCAATTGAGGCTTTGAAATAAACCGCGTTACGGTTTCATGGCTGACGAACGTCGCGCCACAATTGATATTCTGACACTGGTTATAACGTTCTTTGGTATCGGAAGATATTTGCTGACTACTACGAGTATGTGCGGCATGACCACAAACAGGACAAATCATCATAAACGGGTTACCTCTTTATGATGTGGAAATTACCTGTAATTATACACAGGCACTATTCCTTATCCATATCTATATCACTGCTTTTGACTTCTAATTCTAACGAGGTGGTAAACCCGCTATTGTTCAGCGAATGGCTCACCGTGACCAACGTCCAATAAGCATTATCAATCTCAGGTTTAAAACCGCTCACTTGTACCGGTAACTCAGGAAAGAGATCTGCACGCCCTTTCGCCAGCGTAATACTAAATGAAGCAACACCTCGCTGTATTTTTTCCCACGCGGCTTTCGCGGCGCGTTCGGCATTGGTTTTACTCGCGTAAGTATGAGACAACACCATCACGTTACCTTCTTCACCGACAAGGTACTCCCCTTGTTTCTCTTCTTCTTTTTTCGGTTTATCAGTAGTGGGTTTTCTGCGCCTAATTTGTGATTGTGTTTTCTCTTGCGGTTTACGGGTATTTAAATAATTTGCAGTCACGCCGGTATAAGCGCCTCTATCGACCAATGAAAAACGGTGTCCATCTCCCACACTACCACAGAAAGCGGTAACCGCCTCACTTATGAAGCCTCAGGCGGACACGCTGACCTTGCGTGGGCAACGATGCACGCCCTTTTCAACGTGGCACCGCCAATAACAGCATGGAAGCCTTTACCTTTGGTGATCTCGCTCCGGTGTTAGATAAACGAGAAATCTTTGATTATCTGGAATGTGCGCAAATTGATAATTGGTATGAGCCCCCAATTAGCTTTGATGGGTTATCAAAATTATTTCGCGCTGCGACTCATCATAGTAGTGCAATTTATGTCAAACGTAATATTTTAGTCAGCACATTTCAGCCTAACCGTCTTCTCTCTAAGTTAGACTTTAGCCGGTTTGCGCTCGACTTCTTAACATTCGGCAATGCCTATCTTGAACGGCGTAATAATATGGTGGGTAATTTATTAAAACTCACACCAACACTGGCAAAATATACCCGTCGTGGTGTTGCCGATGACAGTTATTGGTTTGTACGTTACGGCTATGACTCACAACCTTATGAGTTTAAACCCGGCAGTGTATTTCAGTTATACGAACCCGATTTAAATCAAGAGTTGTACGGGTTACCGGAATATCTGGCGTCCACCATGTCAGTGCTACTGAATGCTGTTCCGTCTTAAGTATTATCGTAATGGAAGCCATGCCGGATTTATTTTATACGTCAGTGACGCATCACAAAACCAAAGTGATATTGATAAAATCCGTAAAGCAATGCAAAACTCAAAAGGTCCCGGCAATTTCCGCAACTTGTTTATCCATGCACCGAACGGCAAGAAAGACGGCGTACAAGTTATTCCACTAAGTGAGATTGCGCAAAAGATGAATTTCTTAATATCAAGAATGTCAGCCGTGACGATATGTTAGCGGCACACCGCGTACCACCTCAAATGATGGGGATCATTCCACAAAATACCGGTAGCTTTGGTGACGTTGAGAAAGCGGCAAAGGTTTTCTTTCGTAATGAGTTGGCACCACTGCAAAGCAAGATATTACAGATTAATGATTGGTTAGGTGAAGAAGTGATTAAGTTTGATAAGTACACATTGGATGATGAGTAAATATTAATAGAAAATATCTTGGAAAAGTATAATTTTTTCCAAGATATTAACAAAAAATAAAGTGGTATTTTTATTTTTTTATTACTGTGGAAGAAACTTCACCATTTATAATTTCAGGAAATATTTTTTTTTGCCATTCAGAATCAATCTTATGGTAACGTATATTATTTGATACTTTATCAAAATCAATTACATATTTTACATTATAATTTCCATTAGGTAATTTTTTAGGATTACAAATAATAACCCCCATAAGATTAAGACAATCTTTTGATTTTTTGGGTAAAAATGCAACATTAAATTTTTTAGATGACTGTATAGAACGATAACACCAAGCATCTTGCTCAGGGTAACTAAAATATGAATTTGCAATCGCGTGAGTAATCGAATAGCGATTTTCCTCACCATTTTCAACAACTATTGAAAACTCCTCATTTAAAAATGAATATAATAGTTTTGTTTTATTATCTTTAGGTAAACTAGAGTTTTCATAGTCTCCCAATACAGTATATTTTATTTTTCGATATGACTTATATACCATGATTGCTATATATGAATTATCTCTCGCTCTAGCTTCATCAATAGCTAGTTCAAAATCATCAGGACAACAATATAAAATACTTTCATTTATATTATTTAGTCGACCTCTTGTTTTTATAATATATTCAGGTGGTTCCCAAGCATCTTCAATTCTAGATATTGTTTTAAAAGGATTACAAATATCTTCTGAAGGAATGGGGCGAACTCGATAAAAAGGAGTTCCTATATCATAGATTTTCATTTCAACCGGACAAATATAATTGTCCCCAAATATAGACATAAGCTCAAGAGTAATATCTCCTTTATTTACTCCTTTTTCTATATTATTCCTAAAGTTATCCATTCTTTTCTTTATTTCATTATCATCAATATTAGAAGAAAACATAATATATCCTTTAATTTTTCATTAACTTTTAGCTTAACGTTTGGCCCCTCAAAACGCAATCGTGACCCCGCCACGCCCGCGCACTAAATGTGTCGATTTTTATGCAGATGCAAATTCTCATCATAGCGCCTGCAATGGCATTAGTGTATATAAAAAATGACGGCACAATAGATTCAATATCATGCAAAATTATTCAGAATTGCTTACCATGCAATAGTAACTATCTAAATAGATTTCATATTAAACGTATTTAAGGAGTTGTTATGAGATTGTCACCAGAAGAACCTGATTTTTTTCAAGGGTTTACAAGCGAAAATGATATTTTTAATAGGAAAGCTTTATATGACAAAATTATTAATGTCGTAAACCATTCTGAAGATAGTAACTTAGTTCTTGCATTAAATGATAAATGGGGAAATGGTAAAACCTCTTTTGTAAAAATGCTAAAAGCAGAATTAGAACTATCAGAAAATAATATTAATGTTATTTACTTTGATTCTTTTAAAAATGATTACCAAAAAGACCCATTATTACCAATGATATCATGTGTATACAATAGTATAGAACATGATGAAAAATCTATAAAAGAGAAAGTATTCCAAACAGGTAAAAGTGTTGCTTTAAGCATTTCAAAACAAGTTCCTAAAAGTATAATCAATATATTAACCTCTAAATTAATCGACAGTGATGATATAGATAAAATTAAGGAATCAATTGTTGATGCCACAAATGCCCCTTGGGAAAGTTACATTGAAGATAAAATAAAAAACTCACAAGAAGAAGAGGATAAAATCGAAAGTTTTAGAGCCATATTAAGGTCTATACACCAAAAAACAAATAATAAAACCTTGTTTATTATTGATGAGTTAGATAGAGCAAGACCTGATTTTTCATTAAATCTTTTAGAATTAATAAAACACATATTTAATGTTGAAGGTTTTTATTTTCTGCTAGTTATGAATAAGCAACAATTTGAAGAATCAATAAAAATAAGATATGGAAATATTAACTCATCACTATATTTAAATAAATTTATAGATTATTGGTTTACTTTGCCTAAAGATATATTCACAACAGATAAATACATAAATAGTGAAGGATATCGTATGCCTAAACATTTAACTTTAGGAACTTATCTTCAACACATAGATAAAAATAATATTTTTATGAGAGAAAGCGATGTATTCAATATGTTACTGTACCTATTTAACTTCAACAATGTATCTCTTAGAGAAATAGAAAAATGTTATTCTTTAATTTCAATTATAAAAAACTCCAATAAAATAATGATGCTTAATAGTGCACATCAAGTTATTGTTGGCTTGATTTGTTTTATAAAAATTAACAATGAACCGTTATTAGAAAAATTAAAAAGAAAAAATATAACTCCAGAAGAAGTACTTACCATATTGAATATACCATTAGATCAGAATTTATTTGATACATCACTTCACTATTTGTATATGGTACTTCGCTATGAATTGCTTACTGGTGAAGAGTTTAAAAAGCTTAAAGATAATAATTACTTTAGAGATATAGACAGTTATTCTGGTAGAAAAATAAGATATTTAGAAAAGATAATTGATTACTTTGATGATATGTCCATAGATTAATTTCATAATGGCTTAAATTATTCTCAAGAATATTTTAAGCCATTTTTCATTAATTCCACAAATCAATTCCCATTGAATTGACACAATATCATTTCATTAAAATAATCATCACCCCTATCATTTCTTATATTTTCCATATTTAAAAAGTTATAACACCCCATATTAATAGATGGAACAACATCCCAATACGTTTCCTCATCAAAAATTTTATGATGTTTAAAATAATCATTATCAGCAATGTGCCCATTATCTGACTTTGAACGACTTGAATAAAAAGTCCTTCTCCATTTTTGATATGCACCCCATTTTTTTGGATCTTGAATATCAACATAGCCCTGTTCCATCAGCACACCTCCTGTAATACGGCGATAATTTCTTTTGCTGATTGGCGGTTTCCATTTGCAGAAATAGAACGAGGCGCATCAATCTCGTGAATAAGAAAACCAAGGTCGGCATACAGTTCTTTGGCGTGAATGGAATTAGAGACGGTAATCGGATTACCTTGTGATTGATTTAATGCCTTTAACGCTTGAGCTAATTCAATTTGATGAGCGTGAGTAAAATCAGTGTGATGATATTTAGTAAAACTACCTTCATCTCCCATATAAGGGGGATCACAATAAACTCCATCCCCAAAATCAACGAGTGACAAAGTATCTTGCCATTCTAAACAGGCGATAATGGCATTAACGGTTTTTTCAGCGAATTGATAAATTTCTTTTTCTGGAAAATAAATATTTTTATATTTTCCAAATGGCACATTAAATTCACCTGAATTGTTATATCTACACAGACCGTTATAACAATGGCGATTTAAATATAAAAAATGAGAAACACTGAGAGTGTTGACATGTATTTAATGCCAATTTAATTAAATGATTTTCTTATTGTGTAATAAGTATCAGCTTTGTTTAGTTTTTCCCAATCATGATAACCATCTCTACTCATCACCGAAGTGTTATTTAAAACATGATGATATAAATTAATTAAATCCTGATTGGCATCAGCAATTAAATATTCGTTATAAACACGCAATCGTCCCACTCAGACAAGAAAATTGGATAACGATATATCTAGATTTTTGTGAGTTTATTAATTCACAAAGCATTTGTACCATTGGAGGGTTTTCTTATGACAATTAAGAAACTCGAAAATGGTCAATATGAAGTGGACATTAGACCAACTGGCCGTAATGGAAAACGGATCAGACGACGCTTTGAAAAGAAGCAAGAAGCTATTCATTCGCCACCCATTTTATGATGAACGGCGGAAGTATTATTACGTTACAACGCATCTTAGGACACACTAATTTGCAACAAACGTTGACCTATGCACACTTTGCACCAGACTTCTTACAAGATGCCATTCAATATAACCCCTTGAAAGGTAGTACAGAATTACTGGTTTAGAGTGTCCACATATTGTCCACACTTGAACACTTAAGGGCACTTTTCAGCCCTTTTTGATGATTTTATGTACAAAAAAAGGCATCTTAAAAAAGATGCCTTTCTCTATAACTTATTGATTATCTTTGATTTGCTTATTTTGCAGTCGTGCGGATAAGGTAATCAAATGCGCTAAGTGAGGCTTTAGCACCTTCACCAGCAGCAATAATAATTTGCTTATAAGGTACTGTAGTACAGTCACCAGCGGCAAAAACACCTTTAATATTGGTTTCGCCACGAGCATCAACAACAATTTCGCCCATTTTATTGCGCTCAACTGTACCTTCTAACCACTGTGTATTAGGTAATAAGCCGATTTGAACGAAAATACCTGCTAGCGCAATATCGTGCATAGAATCATTGGTGCGATCTTTATATTTTAGACCGGTTAATTTAGTACCATCACCATACACTTCTGTAGTTTGAGCATTTAAGATAATCTCTACATTGTTTAAGCTACGCAGTTTTTTCTGTAATACAGCATCGGCCCTCATTTCTGGCGCAAATTCTAATACTGTGACATGTTCAACTAAGCCTGCTAAGTCAATTGCCGCTTCAACACCTGAGTTACCACCACCAATGACAGCGACTCTTTTGCCTTTAAACAGTGGGCCATCACAGTGTGGACAATAAGTTACACCGCGAGTACGGTACTCATTTTCACCGGGAACATTCATATTTCTCCAGCGAGCACCTGTTGCAATAATTAAGCTACGGGTTTTTAAAATTGCACCTGATGCTGTTTCAATTTGGTGTAATTCCCCTTCTGATGCCCCCGGAATTAAACGACTGACTGTTTGGCTATCAATCACATCCACTTGGTAATCATCAACGTGAGCTTTTAAAGCACCCGCAAGTTTTGCACCTTCTGTTTTTGGTACAGAGATATAGTTTTCAATATCAACAGTATCAAGAACTTGACCACCAAAGCGTTCACCAATAAGACCCGTGTTTAAACCTTTACGTGCTGAATAAACAGCCGCTGATGCACCTGCAGGGCCACTACCAACAATCAATACATCAAATGCATCTTTTTGGTTTAATAATTCCGCAGTACGTTTTTCTGCATTGCTGTCTACTTTGTTAACGATTTCAGCTAAAGTCATGCGACCTTGACCAAACTCGTTACCATTTAAGAATACAGCAGGAACGCCCATAATATTACGTTCCTGAATTTCATTTTGGAACATGCCTCCGTCGATCGCTGTATGAGTGACCTTCGGATTTAAAATCGCCATTAAGTTTAATGCCTGAACAACATCTGGGCAGTTATGACAAGAGAGCGAATAATAGGTTTCGAAATGAAACTCACCGTCTAACTGACGAATTTGTTCAAGTAATTCTTGTGCTTCTTTTGATGGGTGACCACCAGTTTGCAGTAATGCTAAAACTAATGAAGTAAATTCATGGCCTAATGGCGAACCTGCAAAACGAACACCCGTTTCTTTTCCTGGGTTAGTAATAAGAAAAGATGGTTTACGCACATCAGCGTTATTATCTTCACGATAAGTGACTTTATCGGATAATGGTTCGATTTCTTTTAATAGCGCTTGAATATCAGCTGAATGTTTACTGTCATCTAATGTTGCTACTAACTCAACTGGCTGAGTTAATCGTTCTAAATAAGCTTTCAATTGAGCTTTTAAATTATTATCTAACATTTTTGCACCCTCAATAAAATCGGGTGCCGAAACACCCGATAAATAACTTTTTAGTGGCTTAATTCTTATTTAGATTTTGCCAACTAAATCCAGTGATGGAGCTAAAGTTGCATCACCTTCTTTCCATTTTGCTGGGCAAACTTCGCCTGGGTGGCTAGCTACATACTGAGCAGCTTTAACTTTACGCAGCAGGTCTGATGCATCACGGCCAATACCTTCAGCTGTGATTTCAATTGCTTGGATGATACCTTGTGGGTCAACAACGAAAGTACCACGGTCTGCAAGACCTTCGTTTTCACGCATATTTTCGAAGTTACGAGTTAATGCGCCAGTTGGGTCGCCAATCATACCATATTTGATTTTACCGATAGTTTCTGAGCTGCTGTGCCATGCTTTATGGGTAAAATGTGTATCGGTAGAAACTGAATAGATTTCTACGCCCATTTTTTGGAACTCAGCATAATGATCCGCTAAGTCACCTAATTCGGTTGGGCACACAAAAGTGAAGTCTGCAGGGTAAAAGAAGAAAACGCTCCATTTGCCTTCGACGTCCTTTTCAGTCACTTCTACGAATTGACCGTCTTTAAATGCCATGTTTTTGAATGGTTTGATTGGGGTATTAATTAAAGACATTGTATTTCCTCCTGTTTGGTATGGGAACTAATGTACCTATTCCACTTGAGAATAGCTAATACATTCCTGCTATCAGTTCAATAGGTTTTACCTAATGAGTTGAAGAAATTGATAGAGATAGGTTAACGAAATGTAGCTATTAATGCAATTAAACAACAATGCAGCATGCCTTACTTACTATCAACAACTCTCTCTATTTAACATCCTTGCCTTAAATGGCGATATACTTATAACATTATGAATTATAAAAATAATAATTCAACCTACAACAGATTAGTTTAATATTATTGTGCTAATTTAGCAGGTTTAAGGATAGTATAAGTACACTCAAATGCTGCCTTTTGAATACGATAAATATCTTGGTCATCCGTTGTGGATTGAACAACCGCATCACCCGGTTGAAAGCGTTGCAATTCTCCCCATGGAGCTTCCATTGCAAATGCAGGTGTAGATCCCGGTACAATAAAATAATTCATTTCGATCCCTTTTGGGATAAAAGGTTGATAATCATTAGGATAAGACACTAAATTAATTTCATTTTTCTCTGCCGTATTGTAACGTTGAGCAAATTTAGCTTTTCTTACCAATATTTCTTCATTACCTGTCTCTGGACAGATATTTTGTACGACCCAATCTCCCCCTTTTGCAGGTTCAGAGACAGTTTCAACACCTTCACCTTTAATAATGGTTGTGATGATTTCACCTTCTTTAGCCGGCCTTGCCAATACAGGCTTGGTTTTAATAGCAACACCAGTGATCCCTGCTTGCTGAGCTTGAGTAAAATAAGCTACTCGCTCTTTTTGTGGTAATTGTGATAGGTCATCTGCAAATACGAAGGAAGGAATTAAGGCCAAACCTATTAATAGTGTTTTTATTCTATTTTGCTTATAGGTCTTATTATTTGAATAACTGTTTTGTGTATAGAAAGACATTGAATTGTTTCCTGCTTAATATTAATCGTATTTAAATACGTTATTTTATGTCTGTATTTGTTAAACAGATTATGGCAGGAAATAAAACTATGGCACGAGTAAAATCAGTTATCTAGCTGAGAAAAGATCAAAAAATCGAGAGATCTCACAACTTAAAAAAGAGAACATGTAATTAAGAGAAAAAAGCTTCAAACCATTAAATAGAGCATTAAAATATCTTTCTTTGAATTTATTGAACTAAAAGGAATTACTTATGCAAATAATTTACCCTGATGATTATTCTAAAATTGGCAAACCCGATGAGGCCTTTGAGCAAGAATATCGTTGTGCCAAAGCACTCAACATCCATTGCTTGTTACTCTCATCAGAAGATGTCGCGTTGGGTAAATATAAGTTTTCACATCCACTTGAATCAGAACATCCCGTTATTTGGCGAGGATGGATGTTAAATAAAAATGAGTATCAACAGTTATACCATGCTGTGGATGTTCATGGCGGAAAAATGCTTGAAACACCTGAAGATTATATTCGTAACCATCATATAACTGGTTGGTATGAATATTGTAAAGAGTTCACACCAGAAACTGTTATTGTTAATGCAGAAACAGATTTTGAAAAGTTAACTAAGCAGCTTCAATGGCCAGCTTACTTTGTGAAAGATTATGTAAAATCGCTAACGACAACGAGAGGCTCTATCGCTAAAAATGCAGATGAGATTAGGGAAATATTAAAACTGATTACACAATTTAGGGGAAATATTGAAGGTGGCGTCAGCCTTCGCCGAGTTGAAGAATTTATTAATAATAGTGAGCGTAGATATTTTGTTTTAAATCAGAAAATATTTTCTGCGGATAATGAAATTCCTGAACTTGTAAGAAAAGTAGCGAAACAGATAAACACGCCATTTTATTCCATAGATGTAGTCAGGAATGCTGCTGGAGAGTTACGCTTAGTTGAGATTGGTGATGGGCAAGTTTCGGATATTAAAGAGTGGCAGGTTGAAAAACTGGTCAAAACCTTTCTTTTATCCGGTATTTGAGGTTTTACATATTTACCATTTTACATACTTATCGCTATACATACATAAAAAGCAAAGACTTCAACTAATAACAGTACATTAAAAATTGAAGTCTTTCGATGTGGGACTGATGTCTAACTTAAAGTATCAAAAATAAAATTAAAAGAGATACTTAAAGCGAATACGAGCACCATAGCGATCCTTATCACTACTATGTACATTTATCTCGTCTTTGCCATCTATCCGTGAATAATAAGCACCTAAATAGGTTTTAAAATTATCCATATCCAAGATATTAGGTAATTCATAAGAAGCAAATACTGTATTGATATTGTACTTACCAGGATTAAGCGTTAGATAGGTTTCATTTTGCTCATTATTTCCGCTTGTTTGATAGTAAGCTTTAATATCATTATGTGCATAGATATAACCTAATTGGAATTTACGCCACAATACATTACTACCAATTGAAAAATCATTTTCATCTTTAGCATCAAGATAAGCAGCACTTAAATTTGCAACAATGCCATTAATAGGATCATCAGCTAAAGTATCCCATTTTAACGTTAGACCATAACCAGTACGACGTGATTGATCTTGGAATTTTCCATTTTCATCCTCGTAACCATAAGCTTTACTTATTACGTTTGCGTCTATCGCACCTGCAATTGTTAAGTTACCTTTCTGCCATGCAACAACAGGTCTCATATAAATAACATTTTTACGATTATCAAGTTTACGCCCGTGATACTCACCATCTTTGAAAACTGAAGTTCCATCTTCAACTAATGCATTTAACTCAAAATACCAGTCGTTGTAATGTGTGTTAACCATCATGCTACCGCCATCACTACTACGACCACGCCCTTCTTTCATCATATAAATATAGCCAAAACCATCACCATATAAATCATTTGCGGTATTACCTGAATATTCGACAAAAGTATCTTGATTTAAAGGGAACATATCATACGCTTCATAACGGCCAATTTTATATTCCCATTTATTACGTTGACCAAAGTAAAAGGCAGCATCATCTAGATTCATTTTACCGGTCATGTCAGCCATAGGCTGAACACGAAAACCAGCATAATTGCCATTTTTTAATTCTCTCTCACCATCGATACCAATTAAAATACGCCCATTAAGTGACCACTTTTCGTTATCTTCAAAGTCTTTTTGCTTACCAGGCATCATTCTCATTGATGTTAATTGACCTTTTTTACTTGCCGCATCAATATTATATTCAACATCGCCATACAATTTGAGGTCACCCCAATTTGTATTAGTAGAGAAAAAACCTGTAGCTTCTTTATTCCCTGTATTAGCAAGCTGAACTGATTGTTTTTGTTGAAGTTCATTTAGCTGGGTTTGAGCGATATTGGCTTTAGCTTGAGCTTCATCTGATTGCTTTTCTAATACAGCAATGCGTTGCTCCATATTCATTGAAGCAACGTTATTTGTAGGCTTTCCTTTATATCCATTATTTGAATTAACGAGTTGTTCAAGACGAGCTGCTTTTTGTTCTGCAGCAGCAGCTCTTGCTTCAGCTGCATTCGCACGTTGTTCTAACGCATTTAATCTTGCTTCAATAGCACTTATATCAGTTTGCGCATTAGCACATAACGGTGTAGCGAGTATCAAACTTATCACTACAGATAATGCTTTCACTTTCATTCGAATATTCCTAAGTTAGCAAATGTTGATTCAATAAGTACGGCAAATACATAACAATCAACTTAGTCGATCGATTGTTCTATTTGATGAGCGTATTGTTATTTTTATGCGGAAATATTTTTATGAATATCAACCGCTTATTCGCATCGCTTTTTCTATTCTTAACAATAAATAAACCACTATCTATGTTACTTTTCTCTAATTTATGCGCATTAAATGCATGCATTATCGAGTAAGGTATACGTTTGAAGTAATGCACTTATTCTCGTTTAAGTGCTTACGAACGTTTATTATTTTGATCTGGTATTTATTTTATTGTTATTACAAGCATATCTCTGGTTTACGTTTTCTATTTTTATAATGGCTTACTAACCTAAATAAAATAATCGCTAACATGGAACATTTCCACAAACATTTATGATTTTTTTGATATCAGTACAATAACCTAAGAAAAACGCCACAAACGGCCATCAAAAAAAGATGACTTACAAAAATAAATGAAGGTAGTGATTGCTAAGATAGTCATTGGGAAGTAAAACAAGTTTTACAAGGAAATTGTTGGTTTCTGTTAGTTAAAAACCACTTTGTAAAGCAGTAGATAGGAGGAACAACGGGTAGAAGAAAAACTGACAGAGGTCATATCATGATAACCTCCGTCCATCATTATCATATTCTGCCAGGTTTACGTAATGCTCTACGAAAGTAAGAAACTGGCATTTTAGGGCAAATTTGCTCTTTTACAGCTGGATTATTTTCTAAATCCTCTTTTTCTATTTCATTATGTCTTCTTGTATTTTGTGGTTGAGTATCTGTTTTATTCATCTTCCCTTTCCTCTGAGATCAATGCCTCATTAATAGCTTCGATTTTCTCAACTGCTTCATTAAGAATGGAAGCAATACGTTCCGCTTTTTCCACAGAAAGCTCTTTTAACACCAGTTTATGGCGTAATACAGCCTTTAATTTTCCAACCGCAGATTCAATCTCTTCTGAAACACCACCCGCGTTTTGAGACAAGTCTCTCGCATAAGCAAGTTTTCTTTGAATATTGGCATCTATTTCCTGATGTTCAGTTAAAAATGCAGAGCCTTCAGGTGTAATGCTGTAATTTTTACGACCCTTTTCAGCAATGGTGGCAACCAGTAGATCTTGCTCTTCAAGTAATGTTAGTGTTGGATAAATAACACCGGGGCTAGGCACATATAATCCTGAAGAGGCTTCATCAATTTCACGAATAATTTCATAACCATGGCTCGGTTTTTTCGCAATCATGCTGAGTAATAAAACTCGTAAATCACCATGATCAAACATACGTTTTAATTGACGTCCTTGACCTTTACCTCGCCCACCGCATCCACGACCGCGTTGTTTGCCTTGTCTTTCAGAACCATGTTCACCATGACAGCATTCACCGTGACCCTCATGTCCATGACCATGTTCACCATGACGACATTCACCGCGACCTTCATGTCCATGACCATGCTCACCATGACCTTCATGTCCGTGACCATGTTCACCATGACAGCAATGCTCGCCGTGATTTCCATGGCTCCGACCTTGTTTAACTTTACCTCCACAACGCCCTTTTCCGTTTCCGTGACCATGACTACCATGTTCACCATTTTCAGCACGCTGTTGATAAAGTGAGTGTAATGCTCGAATCATCATAAATATTCCCTCATTGTTTTAGATATATCGAATTCATGTAATGCAATATAAACCGATATATCTAAATTATCAAGCTTTAGATATATCTAAATGTATTACTAAATCAATTTTATCTTTAACAATATGATTTATTTATGATTATATCCATACAAGAAAGAGTGTTATTATGAATGATTCTCATTCTCTAGCTTGCTTTTATGTGCTATCAATGGAAATAAAAGAAGAAAAAATCAAAATAGTTATAAAAAATAAATTTTGAGGAAGTGATCGTCGTTCTGTTTTAGTGAGCTGATGATTGTAAGTAATAAAGAGAAAACGATAAGTGACGATGTCACTTATTTTGTAAGGGGAACAATTAGATGCGGACATTAAACCACCCAAAAAGCGAAGATAATGAGATATCACTCACTTCTTCGTTTTTCAGGCTGGATATTTTTAGTGATCAAAAGTTATTGTTATAACTCTCTCTCTAGCGCAGATAAAACGACCTTCTTAATATATTGGTACCCTGCCTCAATTTGTTGTTTATCACCTATTTGCGTACTTTTTATAGTAAGTTGTAACAGACTTAAATGCTTGATTGTTTCCCACTCATTTTTATCTAGATAACACTCATGACAAAACTGTGCGGGTGCATCATCACTATTACGAACACAAAGTGTAAGTAAGCTTAGGTCTTGTCTATAGTGACTTTTTACAACTAAGTGTTCATATATTTCTTTATTCAGCTTATTTTGTGTTTCTAAACACGTATTCCCTTTTTTCACAACTGCAAAATTCAATTTATTAAAATCGGATGCTGATAAAACTCGAATAAAGTAGTGCTCCCCTTCCTTTTCAAAGGATTGAGCTTGATTAAAGAATTGTTCAAGTTTGACTCGTGTTTCCCATTGAATTTGAGCATATTTTCCATATCCCGATAAAGTAAAGGGATAAAGTTGATGTACACTCCACATCGAAGCCACTGCAGGTGCTGATTGAATACCGTCAATTTCGGGAACACCATCAGCTTGCTCTGGACATAATCTTGGTGGATTGGTTAGAAAATGACTCATGCGTGCATCTTTAATACAAACGACACCCGTGGGATAAGGTGAAAAGCCAGCTTGAAAAGGCTCAAAAGAGACAGAGTCTGCAAGAGAAAGCTGTGTGACGCTTTCATATATTTCTGGCGTTAATTCAAGTAGAGGCGCTTCTTTTTTTAGTTTTTTGCACAACGTCTTATAAGGAATAAGTTCGTAATTATCATCAAGAAACAAACTTTTCATATAACCAAATTGTGAAGCATCTATATGAATATAAAAAGAATTTTTGTATTTCTCCTCACATTCTCTTCTTAATTCAAAAAGTGGTCTTAATTTATCAATGCTGCCATAAGATGGGGAGCCTAACATACCAATAATACCCAAAATAGGTTCGCCCTGTTCAATAAGACGTAAAACAATACTACGCATTTTTTCAGTATCTGTTTTAAATGATCCATCAATAGGCAATGCAATAAGGTTGTCATATCCTAACCCCAATATATCCATTGCTTTCTTCCAAAATTCAAAACGCGAAACAGGGACAAGTAATTTCCCTAAATGCATTGTTTTTGTCATACCCGTTCCCCGGCATGTCAAATAACTAACATCATCAAAAATCTTACGTTTATGGAGTTGTTCACCCATAGCTAGAATATCTGAGATAGACATATTGAATAACTCAAATGCTTTTTTATCTGCAACCAAATCTCGTGACTTGGGATGGCGGGCAATTGCCATTGGTAATGTTTTTAAATTTCTAAGTGCCCATAATATTTCATAACAAGCAAGGGTATGGCTTGTCGTGATATGCCCAAATGCATCTTTCGATGAAAAGCCAATTAATTTACAGAGATCTTCTATAATTTCCTTTTCTTGTTGTTTTTGTAAGGGCGAATGGTGATTAAAAACATTATCTGAATTGTAAGCCAATGCAGAAAGATAGCCGAATTTAGCCAATTGCATCACCTGTGAATGATGATGAGAAAAATAAGGCTCAATATCTGATTGAGTAAAATTGCTTTGCTGTTTTAGCGACTCTAAAATAGAGTCAAAAGAATTATCTACTACTTTTTTTTCAATTGTACAATTTTTTATTTTAGTCTCTAAATTATCACTATTATTTTTTTTTGCTTTACTTGCATTAGGAAAAGAATACTCACTATTCATTAATATTTTTGCCATCTCTCGATGATAACATGCTAGCGTATCAACGGTTTGGGTATGGTATACACGCTCTGCAGCACTCAGACAGGTTTGTTTATGATTTGCCATCATCGCACCTATATATAAATTTTTGTTATTTGTTTTAATGAGAATTGTGTTTATTAATCGTAAATAATTAATCTCTATTCAAATGATATACTACATGATGAGTAAGAATCTTCTTTATTTTATTGATATCAGTTAAGATTTTTTCAATTCAACCTAAAGTTTTCTCTATTTAATGATTAATGATTTAGTTTTATTTGTTAGTTTCTTTATTTTATTATCAATTTTGATTTAAGTTACTTTTCAGTCAATGTGATATTATTTTTACTAAGGTTAATACTTAAACCCACCTTAATTAGAATTAATAAATATTTCTATCGCCCAACATCAATTAAAGAGGATAGATATTAAATTTTATGCGCCACCAAAAATATATTTATTTAATTGTTATTCATTTTTACTTCAATATATAAAAAAACACATGATAAATTGCTCATGTGTTTTTCGGAATATTCGCTTTTTTAAACAAAAAATAACCATTACTTCTTATAACAAATAATATTTAATACTCTTAGTTACTATCATTTACGTTATAAGTCGTATTTTCTAGCACAACTTTACCAATTAAATCACCAGACTCCATTAACTGATGAGCTTTTCCTGCTTCTGTTAATGGGAAAATGGCATTAATTATTGGCTTAATTTTACCTTCAGCAATCAATGGCCACACATGTTGTTTTAATTCTTGTGCAATGTGAGCTTTTTCTTCTACTGAACGGGAACGCATCGTTGAGCCGGTATGAATTAATCGTTTAACCATCATTGGCATCATATTTACATTTTTAGGCATCCCTTTCATCATGCCCACTTGTATTATGCGTCCAAATTTGCTCGCAACTTGGTAGTTCTTCTCGACATAATCTCCACCGATAATATCAAGTACAACATCGACACCTTTACCGTGAGTTAAGATAGGAATTTCTTTAGCAAAATCGGTTTGTTTGTAATTGATGACATAATCAGCACCAATTTTGTAAGCTACTTCCTTTTTTTCTTCAGAACCTACGGTTGTATAAATGGTTGCCCCTATAGCATGGGCAAGCATAATTGCAGTAGAACCGATCCCAGAAGTTCCACCATGAATAAGAACAGATTCGCCCTGTTTTAGTTTGCCTAATTGAAATAAATTAGCCCAGACGGTAAAGAAGTTTTCAGGTAATGCAGCTGCTTCAATATCTGTTAAATTCATTGATGGTAATGCGATGTCTTCATGTGCAATACAATATTGAGAGTAACCACCACCTGCGACTAAAGCACAAACCCGATCACCCAATTGCCATTTAGTACAACTTTCACCTAAAGCCACTACTTCTCCAGAAACTTCAAGGCCTGGAATAGGCGAAGCATCTGCTGGTGGCGGATAGCTTCCTTGTCTTTGAAAGATATCAGGTCGATTAACACCTGAGACGGCAACTTTAATTAAAAGATAATGAGGAGGAAGTGAAGGTATGGGTGATATTTTTGCTTGTAATTTGTCTATATCACCAGGTTCTGTAATAGCAATCTCTAACATGTTTGCAGGTAAAACAGTATTCATCATATGCTCCCATTTAATTTATCCACTCTCTGATCTTAACGCTAATTAAGCTTTTTCTATCACTTATCTTACTTATTTCAAGAAAAGTGTTCGCCGATTAAGCAATAAATAGATCAAAGTGTATTTAAAGGAAGATTATAACCAACCTTGCTTCTGATGTTGTATGCAAATCGGGCATAATGTTGCATCAGATTTCCATGATAAGAAAGCTAACCGACATTTTTCACAGTGTGCATCATAATAGTGATAAAAAATGGGTTCGTTATTTTTAGCGACATGTTCTTTAACATGAATGGATTTAGGGAAACAAACAACTTCACAATTCATACAACCAGTACAACGTTTTTCATCCAGTTTGAATATATTGTTTTCGAGTTCAATCGCACCTTCATCACAGACCTTTGCACATGCGGAACAAAGAATACATGTTTCGGTATCTAACTGAATTTGAAACCAACTATCTTCTGGATATAGTTGTTTTCTTGCATTTAATCCTGTTCTTACTTGATCTTTATTTAATGGTTTTTCATCAAGTTTTTGACGAAAAAGCATAAAACGACGACCACTATCAATATCAGTAGGTTCTGTGATCATTAATTGCCAGATAGGCTCTTGTAATGTTTTTAGTTGAAGATTTAAATTCGCCAAAACAGGAAGCCATTTATCCACTAAAGGTTGCGCTATTTTCATTCCTCTAATGTGATATTGACGATGCCACACTAACAATTCTTCTGTGCTTGCTAGCGGTTCATCATGATTAACAACAAGATAATTATCCTGATGTGTTCTTTCATGAGGTGTAATGTTTTCTATTGCATCGACAGGGCAAGTAAATAGACAATTACCGCATTGAAAACAGCGTTCATTATCTATTTTTACTTCTAGATGACCAAAAGTGATAGCGCCCACAGGACAAACTTTAGAGCAACTATCACATAGGCTTTGTTTGAGGCGTTTTCTAACACATTTATCATTAATAATTGGTTCAGGAGGAAGATCCACCTTAATAAAACGCCTCATACTTCACTACTCCACTACTTTACAATAAAGAATGCAAAACGATTGAGAATTTCTGCAATCAGTATTGTTGCGCTACTTGCTAATACCATACGCAATCCTGAAGTAAATACAGCATTACGATATTTCCATACGCTGTATCCCATCATTAAAATACCAAGAATTGACAAAATCCATGCAGATATTCTTAATCCGAATGTTTCATTATACGCAATGATAGGCGTATGAGGGAACGTTATTGCATCATTTGTTGAAATGACTGATGACATCCATTCTAAATAAAAGGGTTGCTCCGCCATACGTAATGTTACTGTAAGAAAAATAACCACTAATGCACTGATTACAATTCTTTTTGCTAGCTCACTATTTACAAAGGCTTTAACGCGAAGTGCTGTTATTAATAGCGCTATAGCGGCCCCAGTTGAAAATAGTGCGCCTATAAACATAAAGTAAGTATTAACGTGCATCCATGTCAGCATCGAAGTGTTGTAATACAATGACGCCATACATATTATATCAATGATGCCAAGCAGACCAATAACCGCTAATAAGGTTTTGTTCATGTGCCCTTTAATCAAAACCACTAAGGTATAAAGGCATAACGCACCAAGATAAACGGCAGCAAATATGATTTCACGACTCAACCATGATGAAGAAATATGGCGTAATGCATGAAAAGCATTCCATGGATATCCCATATGTAACGTTGATGCTAATAATCCTAAACACCCTAAAATAGCGGCAGTTAATAACACGGGTCGCATAGCAACCGTGGCTCTTTGATTACCAATCTCTTTTTCTAACCAACAAAAATAAAGGGCTGAAAAAAGAGTTACGCCAACAGAACTCTGGACGAATAAAGTAAAGGTCACTAATGGCCATTCATTCATGCTTGAACTCCTCCCTTTTTCGTCGCACCAGTATGAGGTTTGATAACTAAATTTGGATTTGTCATCGTAAAGTCAGGTAATCCTTGAACTTGGCTTAAATGCCCATATTTCGCTCTTAACTCTTTAATCTTGCCAAACTTAATCGCATTTAGCGGGCATGTATCAACACAAATTGGATTTTTGCCTTCTGATAGTAAATCAATACAAAAATCACATTTTGACATTTGTCCGGTCTCTTCATTCATTTGTGGTGCGCCATAAGGGCATGACCATGCGCAATAACCACAACCTACACATTTAGAGGTATCAACACGAACAATGCCATCACCTTCACGTTTGTGCATTGCTGTTGTTGGGCAGTTTTTCACACAAACGGGTGATTCGCAGTGGTTACAAGAAATAGTTAATGTATATGCAAACACATTATTAACCAGACCACCTTGCCCTGTCGGTGCAAAACCGCCTCCTTTTACTTCATAAATACGGCGAAAACGGCGACCAACTTCTAAATTATTTTTATCTTTACATGCTACTTGGCAAGCTTTGCAACCAGAACAACGAGAGGAATCAATAAAGAAACCGAGCTGTTCATCGCTTACCGGTGCATATTCTTTAAAGTCACTCATGCTTTGGTTACCTCAACTAAAACAGTTAAATGTGAATTACCATGTGATAATGGTGTCATTCGTGTCGATGTTAAAACGTTAGGGCACCCCCCATGATCAACGCCGTTTTCATCGGGAGCCCACCAAGCACCGGCTTGTAAACCAACAACACCAGGAATAATGCGTTGTGTTACTAATGCTGGGATCTCAGTTATTCCGCGTTCGTTATAAATACGCACCATATCACCATTTTTGATACCTCTATTTTCAGCATCAATTGGATTTATCCACGCCTCTTGACGTTGAGCTTCTTGTAACCAAGGATTAGCGTACTGCGTTGAGTTAGCTCGATTTTTTCCTTTCCAAGTCAACATTTGTAATGGATATTTTTCTGTTAATTTGTCTTCTGGGCCTTCAATTGCTGGCACATAATGAGACAAAGCCGGAATATCCGGATTATTCATGTCATAAAGACGTTTAGAAAAAATCTCAATTTTACCTGAAGGTGTTGGGAATGGATTATTTTCAAAGTCACTGATGTTTTTTTCAAAGGCAACAAAAGGTTTATCTTTAAAAAGATAACGGCGTGTTTTTTGTAACTCTTCAAAATTAGGAAAATCAGGTCTATCTTCAAAACGTGTTTTGTTAATATCAACAAGGTGAGCAATCCATTCTTTCTCACTACGACCTTCAGTGAAAGCTTCTTTTACACCCATTTTTTCCGCAACTTCTGTAATCCATTCATAATCAGAACGGCGTTCAAAAGCGGGCTCAACAACTTTTTCAGAAAGTAGGAAGTAATTTCCTGTTCCCCACGTATTTCCTATGTTCCAGCGTTCCAAGAAACTGGTTTCAGGTAAAACGAGATCGGCATATTTTGCAGAAGGTGATAAATAGAGATCGCTGACAACAATAAATTCTACCTTTGAATCATCTTCTAGTAATTTAGCGGCTGCATTCACATCTGGGTTTTGATTAACTAAATAATTACCCGCTAAAGAGAAGATCATCTTGATATTTGAATCAAGTTTATCCGCATCAACAAGCCCATCCTCAACACGAACTTTACTTGCATCTTCAACAGCTTGCATCCAGTTCATTATCGAGATTTTAGCTTTAACTGGATTATTACCAATATTAGGTCCACGCATAGATTGACGATTACCAATACCACCGTAACCCGCAGCCCAAGCGCCTTTTTTACCCACATTACCTGTGATTGCTGCCAATAATGAAGATCCTCGCGCACTACGTTCACCACAAATATGGCGTTGAGGTCCCCAACCTTGAATTAGAGCAGCAGGTTTAGTCATTGCATATTCGCGTGCTAGCTGACGAATAGTATTAGCGGGTACTCGAGTGATTTTTTCTGCCCATTCAGGTGTTTTTTCTATGCCATCTTTTTTACCCGTTAAATAAGCAACCAAAGATTCATTAGCAGGAACACCTTCAGGCATGTGATCTTCATCAAAACCCACGACATACTTATCAATAAAAGGTTTATCATGAAGATTTTCAGTAACAATGACATACATCATTGCATCCATTAAGGCATTATCTGTCGTTGGTAAGAGAGGTATCCATTGATCAGCTAAAGATTGCGCAGTATCAGAATAACGAGGATCGACCACAATAAACTTAGTACCATTATTTTTCATCTTTTGAAAATAATGGTTAGTATGCCCAAAAATAGTTTCATTAGGGTTATGGCCCCATAAGATCACTAATGGTGTGTCTTCGAGGGTGTCTAAAGAGCTACCTGTTTTTGCAATACCATAAGTATAAGGCGTTACCTTTAAGGTGTTACCCAAGCTAACCGAATGGTAATAAGGAAGATAGCCTCCTGTTAAGTTAAAGAGTTTCTTCATCATGGTATCACCAGAGAAGATCCCCCCTGTTACTGCTGTGCTCACTGTTAAAAAACGACTTCCAGCACCATGTTTCTCCGTTAAACGAGTCACATTTTCCGCAATGAGCGTTGTTGCCTCATCCCATGAAATGCGTTCAAATTTGCCTTCACCACGTTTGCCGACCCTTTTCATTGGGTATTTCAATCTATCAGCATGGTAAGAAAACTTGCGATAACCTCGTCCACGCACACATGCCCTCATAACAGGCATAGCTTCATCTAATTCATTATCTGGTCTCGTGGTAATACGAGTAACAATACCTTCCTTTATATGTGCACGGATATCACACTTACCACCACAGTCAAAAGTACTACATGTAGCAACAACAGTGGCCGGTTCGTTATCATTTCGTGCAATAGGTAAGCTTTTATCTATATTAGCTTGTGCATTTCGTGCGAAAAAAGGCACAGTAACTAATGCCGCACTTGTTTGAACAAAATGGCGACGACTTAAAGACATCATCCCTTTGTTTTCTTCACTTTTTTCTATTTTTTTCATTAGTTTATCATTCTCACATAACAACTCTCATCAGTGAAAATAATAGGGTATAGTGGTAAACCCTCATTGATGTATATCAATACCACTTAATAGGTAATAGAATGTTTCAATTTTCCGCACTTCTTTGCAGTTCCCCCATCTTTTATAAGGAAAAGCTAATTCAAGGTAGCATTAAGTTGTATCAAAAATACACCTAGTTAACTTTACTTATTTTTTGTTAAGAAAATAAAGAGTTATGTATAAAAAACACGAATTTAAGGTAAAGCCGTAAACTAAATGTCAATATAAAGATAGAAAATATTGAAGCACGCCTTCATTTTTGGCTTTTGACGAGGATAATTTAGTAATAGCACTATAATTTCATTAGAAAATCGAATAATATACCAATCGAGTATAGGGTTAGCGCAAATTGTTCTAAATAAGCCTTTAAGCAAAACATCGTTTTTATCAAGATACATGTTTTGTTACATTCAGAATTATTTCTACACGTATCGTTATTCCCCTTACCAATTACTGCAATATGTGTTAAAATTGACGCATATCAATATTTTTATTTGTAATGAGCAAGCTTATGATCCCAGAAAAACGCGTCGTTCGCCGAATCCAATCTGGCGGTTGTGCAATCCATTGTCAGGATTGCAGTATTAGCCAGCTCTGCATCCCGTTTACTTTAAACGAGCATGAGCTTGATCAACTCGATAATATTATCGAGCGTAAAAAGCCCATCCAAAAAGGTCAAACCTTGTTTAAAGCCGGTGATGAGCTGAAATCACTTTATGCCATACGTTCCGGTACTATTAAAAGTTATACTATTACGGAAGAAGGCGACGAGCAAATAACAGGATTTCATCTTGCTGGTGATTTGGTTGGATTTGACGCCATTATTAATACTGAACACCCTAGTTTCGCTCAAGCCTTAGAAACATCAATGGTTTGCGAAATTCCATTTGAGACTTTGGATGATCTGTCAGGCAAAATGCCTAACTTACGTCAACAAATGATGCGCCTGATGAGTGGTGAAATCAAAGGTGACCAAGAGATGATCTTACTGCTATCGAAAAAGAATGCAGAAGAACGTCTGGCTGCTTTTATTTATAACCTCTCTCGTCGTTTCGCTCAGCGTGGTTTTTCTCCTCGTGAATTCCGTTTAACCATGACACGCGGTGATATCGGTAATTACTTGGGTTTAACCGTTGAAACGATTAGCCGTTTATTAGGTCGCTTCCAAAAAAGTGGCATGTTAAGCGTTAAAGGTAAATATATTACCATCGAAGATGGTACGTTATTAAGTGAACTAGCGGGTAAACTTCCTTCGTCAGCTGAAGTTTAATATCTGTTACATTTCACTCGCTAATTTTATAACGGGGCACACAAATTTGTGCCCCGTTTTCTATTTTGTACTATTGAATTTTATCTTCTTGGGTTATCTTTAAATTGTAGATGGATAAATCCAGCCCTAAAGAGGATATTACAATGGAAAAATATCAAAACCTTCTCGTTGTCATTGATCCTAACCAAGATGACCAACCAGCACTTCGCCGTGCTGTCTATATCGTTCAGCGTAATGGTGGGCGGATAAAAGCTTTTCTACCTGTTTATGATCTCTCCTATGACATGACAACCCTTTTATCTCCCGATGAACGCAACGCAATGCGCAAAGGTGTTATTAGTCAAAAAGCAGCTTGGATCAAACAACAGTCTCGCTATTACCTTGAAGCCGGTATAGAAATTGATATTAAAGTCATTTGGCATAATCGACCTTATGAAGCCATTATTGAAGAAGTCGTAGCACATCAGCATGACTTACTCATAAAAATGGCTCATCAACACGATAAATTAGGTTCACTTATTTTTACTCCTCTAGATTGGCAATTACTTAGAAAATGCCCTTGCCCTGTCTGGATGGTTAAAGATAAAGAGTGGCCTGAATACGGCGCTATTGTCGTAGCAGCAAATTTATCAAATGAAGAATCTTATCATGATGCTCTTAATCTAAAACTTATTGAATTAACAACTGATTTGTCTCATCGCATACAAAAAGATCCTGATGTTCATCTACTCAGTGCTTATCCTGTTGCACCGATTAATATTGCGATTGAGTTACCTGATTTTGATCCTAATCTTTATAACAATGCACTTCGTGGTCAGCATCTTATTGCGATGAAAGAGTTGCGCCAGAAATTCTGCATCCCTGAAGAGAAAACACATGTTAAAGAAGGATTACCAGAACAAGTTATTCCTCAAGTTTGTGAAGAGTTAAATGCAGGTATTGTTGTTTTAGGTATTTTAGGAAGAACCGGGCTTTCAGCAGCCTTCTTAGGAAATACCGCAGAACAATTGATAGACCATATCAAATGTGATTTATTGGCCATCAAACCAGATGGTTTTACCTGCCCTATTACAGTTGATAGCGATCACGATTGATAGTTGAAGTATCCATTAAAAAAGCCAGTCAAAGAATTGACTGGCTTTTCACTATTCACTATCTGTATCTATTACAGTGCTTTTAAAATTGCGTCTACGCTAGCTTTAGCATCGCCAAATAACATTTGCGTATTCTCTTTAAAGAATAGAGGATTCTGAACCCCAGCATAACCTGTATTCATGGAGCGTTTAAACACAATGACGTTTTGTGCTTTCCACACTTCTAACACAGGCATACCTGCAATTGGGCTATTTGGATCATCTTGTGCTGCTGGGTTTACCGTATCGTTAGCACCAATAACTAAAACAGTATCAGTATCAGAGAAGTCATCATTAATTTCATCCATTTCTAATACAACGTCATAAGGTACTTTAGCTTCCGCTAACAATACATTCATATGGCCCGGTAAACGCCCTGCTACCGGGTGAATACCAAAACGTACTTTCACACCACGTTGACGTAATTTCTCAGTGATGTCATGCACAGGGTATTGTGCTTGAGCCACCGCTAATCCATAACCAGGAGTGATAATGACAGATGTTGAATTTTTCAGCATATCAGCGACTTCTTCAGCCGTTGTTTCGCGATACTCTCCCATTTCACCATCTTCAGTTGGAGCTGAACCATCTGTACCAAATCCACCTGCTATTACGCTAATAAAGGAACGATTCATCGCTTTACACATAATATAAGAAAGGATCGCACCTGAAGAACCCACTAATGCACCGGTTACGATTAACAGATCATTGCTCAACATAAAGCCTGCGGCGGCGGCGGCCCATCCTGAGTAGGAGTTCAGCATCGAAACAACCACTGGCATATCAGCGCCACCTATCGATGCAACTAAATGCCAACCAAATGCTAATGCAATTACTGTCATTACGATGATTAAGAAAACTTGTAAGCCAACACTGTCGGTTTTAACAAACCAAACCATCAATAAGAAAGAAACAACTAAAGCAGCAAGATTTAATTTATGGCGATTAGGCAACATCATCGGTTTCGACGACATTTTTCCACTTAATTTACCATAAGCAACAATCGAACCTGTGAATGTAACAGCACCAATGAAGATCCCTAAAAAGACTTCTGTTAGATGGATATTCACCATCACAGGATCCATTGCTGTGTTGTGGTCAAGATAACTGTTAAAACCAACTAATACAGCCGCTAAACCTACAAAACTGTGTAAGATTGCAACCAATTCTGGCATTTGAGTCATTTCGACTTTTTTAGCTAAACGGATACCAATAACAGCACCGATTACCATTGCAATAATGATCCAACCTACATTGCCAGCATAAGGCCCAAAAATGGTTGCGAACAGTGCAATCGCCATCCCTGCAATACCAAAGTAGTTACCTTGTTTAGAGGTTTCATGCTTTGATAAGCCGGCAAGGCTAAAAATAAATAATATTGCGGCGACAATATATGCCGCTGTAACAACTCCGCTGGACATAATTGTCTCCCTTATCCTTTACGGAACATTTTCAACATACGTTGAGTAACAGTAAATCCACCAAAAATATTAATACTCGCAATTAAAATTGCGACAAACGAAAAGAGGCTAACCCAACCACCACTCCCAATTTGGAGTACAGCACCGACAACGATAATGCCTGAAATTGCGTTTGTAACTGACATCAATGGTGTATGCAATGAATGGCTAACATTCCACACAACGTAATATCCCACCACACAAGAAAGCGCGAATACTGTAAAGTGAGATAAAAACTCTTTTGGTGCAACATTGGCAAGCCATGCAAATAATAAGAAAGCAATAGCTAATAAGCCGTATTTCTTCCAAGGTGAAACAGGTTTAGCAACGGGTTTCTCTTGTGGTTTCGCAGCAGGTGCAGCTTTAGGTTGTGCTGAAACTTGAATCGGTGGTGCAGGCCATGTTACTTCACCAGCACGAATAACAGTCACACCTCTAATAACAACATCATCAAAGTCAATATTGATATTGCCGTCTTTCTCTTTACAAAGTAATTTCAGTAAATTGACTAAGTTAGTACCGTAAAGCTGAGACGATTGTGCCGGCAAGCGAGCTGCAAGATCTGTGTAACCAATAATTTTTACGCCATGTTCTGTCGTAAAGACTTTATTAGGTACGGTATATTCGCAGTTCCCTCCATTTTGGGCAGCCAGATCAACAACCACACTCCCTGGCTTCATTGAATCAACCATTTCTTTCGTAATTAAACGAGGTGCTGGCTTTCCTGGAATTAATGCGGTTGTAATGATGATATCAACATCTTTTGCTTGTTCTGCAAATAACGCCATTTCAGCATCAATAAAGGCTTTTGACATTACCTTCGCGTAACCATCACCACTGCCTGCTTCTTCCTTAAAATCAAGCTCAAGGAATTCAGCGCCCATACTTTGAACTTGTTCTTTCACTTCAGGGCGAGTATCAAATGCACGAACAATTGCGCCAAGGCTTCCTGCTGCACCAATTGCAGCAAGACCTGCAACACCGGCACCAATCACCATCACTTTAGCTGGTGGTACTTTACCCGCAGCAGTAATTTGCCCTGTGAAGAATCGACCAAACTCATGAGCTGCTTCAACAACAGCACGATAACCAGCAATGTTTGCCATCGAGCTCAATGCATCAAGAGATTGTGCACGAGAAATACGTGGCACACTATCCATGGCCATAACATTAATGTTCTTTTCAGCTAGTTTTTCGAGCAATGGCGCATTTTGTGCTGGCCATATAAAGCTCACTAACGTTGCACCTTCTTGCAATAATGTTATTTCATTATCAAGTGGTGCATTAACCTTCAAAATAATGTCTGACTGCCAAACATTTTGGAGGTCGAGGATTTCAGCACCAGCTTCTTGATAAGCTTTATCTTCAAAGCTTGAAGCAATACCAGCACCATTTTCAATTGCGACTGTGAATCCTAATTTTATGAGTTGTGTTACTGTGGCTGGTGTTGCCGCAACCCTTGTTTCATTAGAAAGTCGCTCTTTGGGTATACCAATTCGCATAATTTTCCCTTCTTATCCATAGTGACCTGTTAAAACTTCTCCGTTAACTTCACATTCATGCAAAAAAAATGTTAAAAATAATAATATGCATGCCATTAATCGGAGCTCTAATAACCTACTGAAAATAAAACCAATAATCTATATCTGTGTAAAGCTAAAATTGAACTTAATTGGATCATTTTAGTCGAAAAGGCATATTTATGAATTATTCACTATATTCAGGTAAATATCTGGTAACATATACTGGTCATTTGACTCTGTGGTGATTCGCTAAATAAAATAATGCGACAAATGCTATTATTACATGTAATAATTAATCCCTATGTGATAAACCACTACGTTCAGCACATGACCAATATTAATTGCGCAAGGCGGAAGGATTTTGTATGAAGCTGAAAACCTCAGTCATCGCAGCAGCGATGTTGTCTTTAACTAATATCACTGTTGCGCAGGCTGCTCAGGAATTAACACCCGAACAAGCTGCAGAACTAAAACCATTTGAAAGAATCACAGTTATCGGTCGTTTTAACGCTATTTATGAAGCCGCTGATGCGGTATCTCGTCGTGCGGATAAAGTCGGTGCTGATAGTTTCTACATTCAAGGTCTAGATGATATTAGTGATAGTGGCAACATGAGTGTTACTGCTGATCTATACCATAAAGATGCACCCAAAGCAGAAGAAGAAAGCTACCGTATTTTTCATGGCGTAACTGAATTACCAAAACCTGAAGCAATTCTGTTACAACCATTTGATACTGTTTCTATCCGTGGTTACTTCCCAACAACCCCTGATATTAACGATGCAATTGCAAAAGCGGCTGCTAAAAAAGGTGCTGCATCATTCTTTATTGTACGTAATGTATCGACAAATGATGGTGGTAACCAAGAAGTTACAGCTTATATCTACAAAAAAGATGCACCTAAACGCGCTATTCAAGCACCAGAAGCCGTTGTTCCTTATGATTCTGATGCCGGTCGCGCACTTATTGCTGAAGGCGGAGCTTCTGCCAATAAAGTTGAAAAGCCAGGTCTTGCATCAAACACTGATTTTGATAGAAGTGTAGGTGCATTTGCTGATACACAAACTTCGGGTGCAAGTGGTCGTTACACTGTCACATTACCTGATGGTACTGAAATCCAAGAAGTCAACAAAGCTGCTGCTGCATTAATGGACCCTTTTGATACCATTACATTTAGCGGATACTTTGTAAACTCACCAGAAATTTCTTATCAGGTTGCTAAACGTGCTGCCGCAAAAGGTGCCAAGTATTACCATATTACAAATGAATGGCAAAGTGATGGTGGTACAGTCACTATTACTGCTGACCTATTCAAGTAATAAAACTTCCTAATTAATAAAAACCTTGCTTATGCGAGGTTTTTTTTTACTCAAAATATAATCAAATAAATCACATTTTGTAAAAGTGCATAATTTTTATGATTTAATGCATAGACAACCAAGTTAACTCTCCGTAAAATCTCGCTGTTTTTTAGTGTTTTTATCTTTATTTAAATTTGGGATATTCATATTTATTCTATTTACTGACCAAAAAACAAGAAAATACGCTATTTATTTACAATTTTAATCACGTAGGTAATTATCCTTGAATAAGAAACTTGGCTTAATATCACTCACCGCGTTAGTGTTAAGCTCAATGGTTGGTGCAGGTGTATTCAGTTTGCCTCAAAATATGGCTGAAGTTGCTAGCCCTGCTGCATTGATTATTGGCTGGGTGATAACGGGTGTTGGGATCCTCTTTCTTGCCACGTCTTTATTGCTTCTCTCTCGCCTTCGCCCCGATCTTGATGGGGGTATTTTCACTTACGCTAAAGAAGGATTTGGTGAGTTTATTGGTTTTTGCTCTGCATGGGGTTATTGGGTCTGTGCGGTTGTCGCTAACGTTTCTTATCTTGTTATTGTCTTTGCTGCCTTCAGTTTTTTTACAGACTCCCCAGAAAATGTCATTTTTGGTGATGGTAATACTTGGCAGGCCTTAATAGGAGAATCCATATTACTTTGGGTTGTTCACTTTCTTATCTTGCGTGGTGTACAAACAGCAGCCAGTATTAATTTAATGGCAACAATGGCAAAACTTATTCCGCTGGGATTATTTATTATTGTCGCCCTATTAGCTTTCAATATGGACATATTTACCCTTGATTTCCAAGGAATAAATATGGGTGTTCCTGTTTGGGACCAAGTTAAAAATACAATGCTGATCACACTATGGGTATTTATTGGTATTGAAGGTGCCGTCGTCGTTTCTGCAAGAGCTAAAAATAGACGAGATGTTGGTTTAGCGACTGTACTTGCTGTTGTTATTGCTTTGATTATTTATATTCTTGTGACACTTTTATCACAAGGTTTAGTCAGCCAAGCTGATCTAGCTGCAATGAAAAACCCGTCAATGGCTCCTCTGCTTGTACAACTGATTGGTAGTATGGGCGAAATAATTATTGCTGCAGGTCTTATTCTTTCTGTATGTGGTGCTTATTTAAGCTGGACAATTATGGCTGCAGAAGTACCGTATATTGCCGCACTACATCACTCTTTCCCTAAACAATTAGGGAAACAGAATAAAAATGATGCTCCTTCATCTTCGTTATGGTTTACCAATTATGCTGTTCAATTCTCTTTAGTTTTAATTTGGCTGACGGGAAGTAATTACAACACATTACTGACTATTGCATCAGAGATGATCCTTGTTCCTTATTTTCTCGTAGGTGCATTTTTATTTAAAGTAGCAATTGCACGCAGTAGTCGTGCTTTATTATTAATTGCCATACCCGCAAGTTTATATGGTTTATGGTTACTTTATGCATCAGGTGTGATTAATTTATTACTCTCTGTTGTTCTGTATGCACCAGGTATCCTGATGTTTTTATACACACGTAAACAATATAAAGACAAAAAGCCGCTACTCTTAAGTGAAAAAATTCTGTTAGCTCTTGTCTTATTTGGCTCTATTCCAGCATTAGGTTACTTAACTATTTACTAGAAATAATCTTAGAGGTACTGGAAAAACAGTACCTCTCTTCTCTCTTCAAAATCAATTTCACTTAGGTCAAAAAAATTTTCCTGCTAAGCTGTTATTTTTCGCACTGATGGTTAGGTATTTATAAATCAAGAAACATATAGTATGTTGTAACTAATATATAGGTGACTATTAATTGGCAAGAGAATAAAAAACCCACGAAAAGCATTAGTTTTCGTGGGTTCAAACATGTCGCTATTTAATTAGTTAAAATTAATTTGTTCCATTGCCTGCAATATACGTTTATCCGAGATTGGATATGGAGTCCCTATCTGTTGAGCAAATAGACTCACTCTTAACTCCTCTATCATCCAACGAATATTTTGCACTTCTTCTTGCTGCTTTTGTTTTTCAGTCAGTTTACCTAGCCATTGTTGCCATTGCTGTATAACATTTTCAACTCGACTCATTTGTGCACGATCACGATTAGGATCGATAGCTAATTTTTCCATTCGTTTTTCAATCGCACTCAAATAACGAGGAATATCAGCAAGGCGTTTCCAGCCGTGAGAGGTAACAAAACCAGGAAAAACCAACTGGCCAAGCTGGGCTTTAATATCAGATAATGCAAAAGCAACACTAATATCAACCCGCCCTTTTAAGCGTTTATTGATGGCAAATACCTGCGTTAAAATTGCTTCAACTTGTTTTGCTATATCAACCACAGCATCATTTAGTTCTGCTCTGACATACTCTTGTAGTTTTTGATATTCGTCTTCTTGCCAAATTAAGCCACCATAAGACGCCATAAGTTTATCAACACCACAAGCGATACAGTCATCAATTAAATCAAGCACTTTGCCATAAGGATTAAAATAAAGACCAAGTTTTGCTTTATTTGGTAATTTTTCATGCAAATATTTAATCGGAGAAGGAATATTTAATAGTAATAACCGTCGTATCCCTTCCCACATTGATGCTTGTTGTTCAGTTTCTGTTTCAAAAAGCTTAATACCTACACTGTTTTTTTCATCAACTAAAGCAGGATAAGCCTTCACTGAATAACCACCGCGTTTTTGTTCATATCGCTGAGGCAAATCACCAAAACTCCAAATATGTAAATCTTGTTGTTCAATACCATCATCGGCTACTGCTGATAATGTTTCTTGCACTTTTTCCTTTAAGTTATCTTTTAATTTATTGAGATCTTTACTTTCTGCCAGTATTTTATTTTTTTCGCCAACAACACGGAATGTCATTTTTAAGTGGTCGGCAACTTGATCAAGTTGCCAACTTTCTCTATCAACCATTACCCCAGTCATTCGACGTAACTCTTTTTCAAGTCTATCAAGCAAATCACCTTCAACTTGAGGCACTCGCTCTAAAAATGCAGAAGCATAATTAGGTGCTGGTACAAAATTACGACGGATAGGTTTTGGTAATGATTTAATTAAAGCCACTATTAATTCATGACGAATACCCGGAATTTGCCAGTCAAATCCTTCATTTTTTACCTGATTCAAAATAGCTAATGGAATATGAACGGTGACACCATCAGCTGCAGTGCCGGGTTCAAATTGATAAGTGAGGCGTAATTTTAAATTATCTTGTTGCCAATAGTTCGGATAATCTAATGCACTAACTCGTTTAGCATCATCTTTGATAAGCATACTTTTTTCAAAGTTAAGCAGATCAGGTGATATTTTTTGTGCATCTTTCCACCATTTGTCAAAATGACGAGATGAAACGACGTCCTGAGGTATTCGCTGATCGTAGAAGGTAAACATTGTTTCATCATCGACAAGAATGTCACGACGACGGGATTTATGCTCTAATTCTTCAACTTCTGTCCGTAGTTTTAAATTGTCACGGAAAAAAGCATGACGAGTTTGCCAATCCCCTTCCACTAGGGCGTGTCGGATAAAGAGTTCACGGCATAAAAGCGGATCAATTTGACTGTAATTTATAGGTCGAGAGGCAACGATAGGTAAACCATATAATGTCACTTTTTCATTAGCCATTACTGCGCCTTGCGCTTTTGACCAATGAGGTTCGCTATATTGATGCTTCACCAAATGTTCAGCAATAGGTTCAATCCACTCAGGTTCAATCCGAGCCGCAATCCTCCCCCATAAACGAGATGTTTCGACGAGCTCTGCCACCATTGTCCATTTAGGCGGTTTTTTGAATAGACCTGAGCCTGGATAAATAGAAAAACGAGCATTTCTTGCACCAGTGAACTCTTGTTTATCCGCATCTTTTTGTCCAACATGCGACAATAAACCGCTTAGGAGTGCAACATGAACACTTCTAAAATCAGCAGGTTCACTATTGACAGGGAAACCTAATTCTTTCACAACTTGTCGTAATTGCGTATAAACATCTTGCCACTCTCGCACGCGCATAAAATTTAAAAACTCTTGGCGACACAGTTTTCTAAACTGGGAATGACTCAACTCTTTTTGTTGAGTTTTCAAATAATCCCACATGTTTAAAAAAGACAAGAAATCAGAATCTTTATCTTGGAAGCGCCGATGTTTCTCATCAGAAGCTTGTTGTTTATCCATCGGTCTTTCACGAGGATCTTGAATTGAAAGTGCGGAAGTAATGACCATCAACTCTTTAACAGCACCATATTTACGCGCTTCAAGTACCATTCTTGCTAAACGAGGATCAATAGGAAGTTGTGCAAGTTGTTTTCCCATAGGGGTTAAACGATAAGCACCATTATTATCTGTTCCCTCTTGTAATGCACCTAGCTCTTCTAATAATCGAACACCATCTTGAATATTACGTTTATCAGGTGGCTGTACAAATGGGAATGCACTAATATCACCTAATCCTATTGAGGTCATTTGCAAAATAACAGAAGCAAGATTAGTTCTTAATATTTCAGGATCAGTAAACTCAGCACGAGAAATAAAATCATCTTCTGAATAAAGACGAATACAAATACCATCAGAAACACGACCACAACGCCCTTTTCTTTGATTTGCTGAAGCTTGAGAAATAGGCTCTATTGGAAGTCGTTGTACTTTAGTACGATAACTATAACGACTGACACGCGCAAAACCGGTATCAATAACGTATTTAATACCAGGTACAGTTAATGAAGTTTCGGCAACGTTGGTTGCTAAAATAATGCGTCTGCCATTATGAGGATGAAAAATTCGATTTTGTTCACTATTAGATAAGCGGGCAAATAAAGGTAATACTTCGGTGTGGCGAAGTTGTAATTTATTCAGAGCATCAGCAGTATCGCGAATTTCTCGTTCACCACTCATAAAAATAAGAATATCACCCGCACTTTCTCGGCTTAATTCATCAATAGCATCGATAATCCCATCAGTCATATCCTTATCGCTATCCAGTTCATCACCACCAATTGGGCGATATCTCACTTCAACAGGATAAGTTCTACCTGAAACTTCAATAATTGGAGCTTGACTAAAGTGTTTAGAAAAGCGCTCAGGATCAATGGTTGCTGACGTGATGATGACTTTTAAGTCAGGACGTTTAGGTAATAGCTGTTTTAAATAGCCAAGAATGAAATCAATATTTAAACTACGCTCATGGGCTTCATCGATAATAATCGTGTCATATTGCAGTAACAGTTTATCTTGCTGTAATTCTGCTAACAAAATCCCATCAGTCATCAATTTAACAAGTGTATTGTCACCAACATGATCGCTAAAACGAACTTTATAACCTACAGCTTCTCCTAACGTACTTTTTAACTCATGAGCAATACGTTCAGATACAGAACGCGCGGCTAAACGGCGCGGTTGAGTATGGCCAATATATCCTTTGATCCCTCGCCCTAATTCAAGACAAATTTTAGGGATCTGTGTTGTTTTACCTGAGCCAGTTTCCCCTGCAATAATAACGACTTGGTTATCTTTTATTGCATTATAAATAGCATCTTTCTTTTGACTAACAGGAAGGTTTTCTGGGTAAGTAATTTCAGGACAATTAGCTTGGCGGCGAATTATCATCTGGTGTGCTGTGGTGATATCTTGCTTAATTGCACTTAATACCGCCTGTTTGGACTCTTCATTATTAATTTTAGCGACGCCACGTAGACGTTTTCTTAACCGTTGCTGCTCCCGCAACGATAATTGCTCTATTTCTTGATAGAGCATGGCAGATGATAATGTCACCTTTTATTATCCTTTTTGAGGTTATTTTCAATCAAAACTAATGCCTTTATGATATCACAACAGATTATTGGCACATAAAGGCTTGGTTAAATTTCTTAGTCTATGATTTTATATAATCAATATATTTGAATAGCATATTCAAAGGATTGAGATGTGATCTTTAAAAGATAGAGTAAAATACCGTAAACCAGCAAATTTAAACAAATAGCATATTTGATAGATCAAGAGAAAATAATGAAAAAGATCCTTGTACTGAAGTCTAGCATTTTAGAAAACTACTCACACAGCAATAAAATGGCTGATTACTTGATTGGAAATTGGCAGAATAACCATAAAGATGATGTTATTACTGTGCGTGATCTTGCTAAAGATACGGTACCAACCTTAGACCAAGCTACTCTATTCGCTTTTGGAAAAGAAACAACAATGCTATCTGATGAACAAAAAGTTGCTAAAGCATTATCTGATGAATTAATTAGCGAATTAAAAGCACATGATATCATTGTTATCACTGCACCAATGTACAACTTCTCAATTCCGGCACAATTAAAACATTACATTGATTATATCGCTCGTGCGGGTGAAACATTTAAATACACCGAAGCGGGTTCTGTAGGTTTACTTGAAGATAAACAAGCGATTGTATTAACGAGCCGTGGTGGCGTTCATAAAGATCAACCTTCTGATCTTATCGCTCCTTTCCTAAAACAATTTTTGGCATTTATTGGTATTAACGACGTACAATTTATTATGGCTGAAGGTACTGCCTTTGGTGAAGAATACGCACAGCAATCTCACCAACAAGCACAAAAAGAAATTGATGCTATCATTAATACAAGAAGCATTGCAGTAAAATAATAATTGATATTTTTCTTAAAGCACCTACTCAGGTGCTTTTTTTATACCTAAATTTAATATTCCATTGCAATAATTATTACATTATTTTTCTTTTATAAAAAAATCATAGTTAATTTATAATTTACAAACCTTAATAGAGATAAATTCTATTTTTAATAAAATCCTTGAAATAATATTAAAATACAGGTTGTTTTAGCAACCATATTTTAATTTTTATCTTTTTATTCATACTATAAATAAATGTTTATATAAAAAACAAATTGGATTTATAAAGAATAAATCAATAAGATTTAATCGCTTTAAGTAATATAGAAGTAATTAAATAATTTTATTAATTCAATAAATGGAATTTACGATAAAAAAAAGTATACTTTCAATATTCATTCTATCTACAACTCTTTTTTCAACTCAATCAAATGCTGTTGAATATACAGAAAAAAATGTAGGAACAATTACAATTAATGGTTCTGTTACACCAAATCCAAGATGTCAATTAGATGAAATACAACCTATTGAGTTACCGCCAGTTCAAGCGAGTAACTTTGGTGATAATAATATTGCTAAAACTCCAGCTCAACCTCTTGAGATTCAATTTACTAACTGTGGCGAAAACATTAATAGCGTACAATTACAAATACCAAAACAAACTAAACGACTTTTAAAAAATTTAGCCAATAACGGTAGCAATGTTGACATTGCTATTTTTGATACTGATAAAAACATTATTGAATTAAGTAATGAAAAACCTAACGCATTTAAAACAAAAATAGATAAAGAAGATAAAAGTGCACAATTTTTATTTAATGTTAACTATATGAAGCCTAATGGAATAAATGCGACACCAGGTTTAGTATCATCCACTTTAACTTTTGATGTTATATATAGTGATATTGCTGTGGATTAAAATGCCATAAATCAACAAAGCTGGAATACCAGCTTTGTTTTAACATTTATACTTTCTACTCTAGCTAGCAAAAGAATATGTTTAAAAAATTTAAATTTTTCGTATTATTTTTCATCTTTCCTACATATAGTCAATCATCAATAGAAATAAATAAAGATAAATTTATTTTCATTGAAAGTATCAATCAAGAAATAATTGAAATAAACAACAAAGCAAATAATGATTACTTTATACAAAGTTGGATTACACATTATGATAAAGAAAATAGTAATGAAATTCCTTTTATGGTAACCCCACCTCTTTTCAGGATAGAAAAAGATGAAACCTTTTCTTTAAAGATATTTAAAAAAGATGAAATAAAAGAAAGAGATAGAGAAACATTATATAGAATAAACATTAAAAGAATACCTATTCTATTAAACTCTGATAACAGTAAAAATATGTTACATGTCTCTATAAATTCAGTATATAACTTAATATATAGACCTATATCAATAGAAAAAGATGCAAAAGATGCTTATAAAAAAATTGAATTTTTAAAAAATAAAAATAATGAGTTTATTATAAACAACCCTACACCTTATTTTATTTCTCTATCTTCAGTATATTTTAATAGGATATTAATAGTTAATGAAAGTAAAACAATCCCGCCATTTAAAAAATATAACACAAAAAAAATAATTTCAGGAAGTGGGAACGTTAAATGGAAAACATTTAATCAATATGGTGTAGCTATAGAGGTGATGGATAAGGAAGTTATTAATGATTATTAATCATATAAAAACAAAATTAACATTTTTTATTTTAATATCTATTTATAATCAACATACTATAGCTGAAGATAGCTCACTCTCAATTTATGCTCATTCATTTTCTAAAATTGATAAAGAAACTATCAAACAACTACTTGAAAATAAAAAACCTGAAGGGTTTTATTATTCTATTATTCATATCAACAATAGAAAAAAAATGGCAAAACTCCTTTATTTTAAAAATATAGACAACAAGTTAATCCCTTGCCTCTCTGTTAATGATTTTATCTCTCTTGGTATTGATGCTGATTTCTATTCAATAAAAAAAGAGCATCAAGATATAATTCCTTTAATTGAATACTCAATTGATTTTAAATACTCTTTTTCAAATCAGAAACTAAATTTAATTATTCCACAAAAAGCATTGATAAAAAGAGAAAATAAAATTATCGATGAAAAAGATTGGGATAACGGGATCACTGCATTATTTAGTCAATATTCCTATTCAATTAGGCATCATCAAAAAAAAGACCTAGAACAAAAACTCAGTTTACAAACAGGCCTTAATTTAGGTACTTGGCGCATACGCAGTCAAAATAGTTTTTATTGGAATAAAAATCGTTACCAATCGAAGCTTTCATCAATATATACCTATCGCCAAATTAATTCTTTTTCTGCTCTTTTTTATGGAGGCAAGTTCTCACCTACAACACGAATATTACCAACTGATAAAATAATTGGCTTTCAATTAATATCCAATAATTTAATTTTAAGTAATACTCTTTATGCTAACAAACCTATTATTGAAGGAATTGCTGATACTGAAGCTCAAGTGGTGATTAAGCAAGGTGACAAAGTCATTTATGAAAGCACCGTTCCCCCAGGTCCTTTTATTATAAATTCATTACCTGTTTTAGGGAGTGAAAAACTCAGTTTAGAAGTTAAAGAAGCCGATGGAAGAATAAAAACCTCAACACATTATTTCACATCATTACCTAATCAACTAAATAAAGGTAGTTATCAATATAATTTCATTTCCGGTACATTAGCAAAGAATAGCGATAAAGAAAATTCAATTTTCCTTTTAAGTGAATTATCATATGGTCTTAGTCAAAGAATTACCTCATATAGCGCGATAAAAAAACGAGATAACTATATGAATTATTTATCTGGACTATCTCTTGATTTAGGTATACTGGGTGGTTTAGCAACAGACTTAAGTTATGAAAATAGTAAAAATAAATTTAAATATCAACTTCGCTATCAAAAAAAAATATCAAAAACGCAAGCCTACTTTACTTCTGGAATATCTTTTTATCATTATTTAGATAATTTCCAAAAAAAAGATAGAGTTAAAATAAATTATTCATTTTCTTTATCACAAAACTTTAGTGATTTAGGTTATCTTTCTTTTCAGTATCACGAAAAAATATATAAAACCACATCTAAAAATTTTGAATTAGGTACTTCTTTCTCATCTTCAATAAATAAAATAAACTATAATATTAAATATAATTTTAAAAAAGACAGATCTATTTTTGATCATTCCTTCTCACTTAATCTCCATATACCATTAGGTAATAATAGTGAACACTATCATTGGTTTAATAATCAAATAGATTATCAAAATAAGAAGAAACACTATATCAACACGACCAACATTGGAGGTGCTCTACTTAATTACAATTTAGGTTATTCAGTAAATTATCAACACTCTTATGATGAGAAAAGAAAGTTCAACCGTTTTTCCACCAATGCCCGTTACCAAAATAACTATCAATTTTACACATTTAATGTAAACAAAGTGGAAAATAGTTACAATTACAATGTTTCTATCAATGGAGGAATTGTCCTTCATTCTAATGGTATTACTCTTACTCCTCGTTTAGGTAGAACATTTGCACTGATTAATACTCAAGGAATATCTGGAGTTAAAACATCATTTTCAACAAAAGCGAAAACAGATATTTTTGGAAATCTAATTTTAAATAACATAACACCTTATCGAATAAACAACATTAAATTAAATGCAACGACATTACCCCAACAAGCAGAAACAGAAGTTTATAGTAAAAATATTATTCCTACATTAGGCTCAGTGTCTAAAATAATTTTCCCAATAAAAATTGGTTATCGTGTTATTTTTAAATCAACAACTCCACTTCCCTTTGCATCGACAGTCACCACGTTCGATAAAAACGGTAATATTATTTCTCACGGATTAGTATCGGAAAATAATATTATTTTTCTTTCTGGTATTACAGAGAGTGGACTAGTAAAAGTAAAATGGGGAGAAGATAAGCAGTGTCAATTTAACTATGAAATTGATGATAATGAAAAGAACATCACTCTAATAAAAAAAGAAATCAATTGTATTTAAACTAATTTATCTCTATTAAGAAAATTATGAAAAAAAACATCTATTTAATGATTATGTTACTACTTATCTCTTTTTCATTATCATCAGCACCTAGGCGCGGTGATCATGAAATTCCTTTAAGTTGTGATATTGATTATATCTATGAAAATATCAGCGATAAGATTTCTATTAATGAAAATGATTTTTCATCACATGAAGCGGGAACATTAGCTGATACAGACAGTCACATTATTATTGTTACTATAAATGATTGCTCTAAAAGCCATGGCGAAGTTCGTTTGAAAATTGAAAATTCAAGTATTGATAATAATACTGGTTATTTAAAAAATCAGATCACTGACGATAGTGCAAGTGCTAATATTACATTTCAATTATTATACAATGAAGAACAAAGACCACTAGATCTTAATAAAGAGAATGAGTTTGTTGAAAATCTCATTGATGGCAAAGTTGAGTTTTATTTTTTTGCTAATTATGTAAAAAAAGATGATATACCTCCAAAACCCGGTTATATACAATCCAATATTCAGTTCACTATAAAAATAAATGATGATGTTGTTACGTTTAGCGATAGTTAGTGATTGCAATTATGGAAAAGCACGATAGCTATTTATAATAGATCGTGCTTTTAACGAAATTAAATGCTTATTTAAGGCGTTACTATTTTTTTACCCATTTTCCATTAATACCTTTAACAAACTCACCTTCATTGGCTCTTGCCACTAATTTTTCACCAGCCAATCGAGCCACAGATTCAGGCGTTATCTGATTAGTTTTAGCGATTTCAGCATATTTAGCTTTTCTAGCTTGATTTATTTTATCAACAAGTTGTTGAGCTTGTTTGTTATTTGTCTGCACAAGTTCAATATAGCCACTAAAGGTCTCGCCTACTAATCCTTGTGATCTTGCTTCATCAAGCGTTAATGCTATGGCATTTACACTAGTTAAAGCTATCATTAGACCAAAGCTTAAGAGATATTTTTTATAATTCATCATTTATCCTTTAAAAAATGGCACTGTTATTTTTCAAGAGATCTTCGACTTGTCTGTCTATTTTTACATTAATCTCATGTTCAATTTTAACATTCATATTAATATTAATCGGCTTATCGGGCGTAGCGACTTCTAGTCGAATACATCCTGTTAACGCTGATATTCCCATCATTAAGGCCGTTAATAAAAATAGTTTTTTTAAAAATAATGGTTTCACTCTGACTCACTCCCTAAATCTGATAAGCTTTTTTCTAACCACTCTTCCAATTGTGAGCCAAATCGTAAACTTCGCCATAATTGAAAGATATTCTCTTCATGCCGATAATTGAGATTAACTTGTCGACGTTTATCTTCTAGAGGATTCGTTCCTTGAATTTCAGCCTCTAATATTAACTCACCTAAATTGCTTAAATTGACGCGAGTCCATGAACGACTGATCTCTAAATATCGCAACCACGCCATAGCAATACCTGCTGACATATTATTATCATCGATTGAATCAACAAAATCTTTATCAAGTCTTAACGTCAAGTAAGATGAATTAGCAAGCCATCCATCTTTAATAATCCATTGATTATTGTTAATAAAGAATGGAAATTCGCCACTAACTTTACCCGATGCAGCAAACTGAGTCACTTTTAATAAAGTAAATAGATGACTTAATTGAATATTATCAAGAGAAATAATTGCCGCATCTCGTTGTGGAATAGTGAGTTTTTCCAATGAAATGGTTCCATCAAGCATAGCTACATTCACATTGGATAAAACTAATGGTTTATTTTCTGTTGCCGGATAAAAACCTTGAAGATCAGCTGTAATATTGGTCATTTCAAAAAGATTATTAACACGCTTTATTCGTAACTGAACAGGCTGTTTAACACCAAGTTGCCATTCATCACCGTTTAAACGCCAAGGTAAAATAAAATCTAACCCTTCTAAAACTCCATCTTTAAGCCACATTCCTCCTTGCTTAACAACAAGATGTCCTCCAGCAATTAAACCTTGTTCTGGTGCAATAGAAAAATCTGCTTGAGTATAGAGTTCTCCTTTATCAAGAGTAATTCCTAAATCTTCTGGCACTAAAGATTGAAAAACATTTATTGGTTGTGAAGGCCAACGCATTTGCCCTCTCAGCCTAGCACCATCCCAACGCGTATTAATTGCAATTGGTCCTATATTGGGTTTGGCACTTAATTCACCTTTCATATTAAAATTAAAGGGTGATTTACCATTGATTGTGGCAATAAAATCGGTTTTATCTAGAAAACCACCAGCAGGAAAGTCTATACGTTGACTGGTTAATTTTAATTTTCCACCAAATGTTGGTTTTTTCTCATCTCTTACCCAGCGAAATGGACTCTCTAAAGATAATCGAGGTGCAGTCATCGTTGTATGTTGGTATTTTAAAACATCAAACCCTGTATTAAGCTTTTCAAAACTGACCAATTTATCAGCCCAATACCCTGTACCAGCAATATCCCAACGAGCTTTTAAAGGCAATAAATTTCCTTCCCCCCAATAACGCCATTGCCACGTTCCATTATCAGGTAAAAAATCAATTGCTTTACCTTGAAAATGAATACGATAGTCGCCCCAAATACTATCTTGTGCGACAACAATCGCATTTAAACGACCGTTAAAACCTTTTGATGAAAATGTTGTTCCTGCTAATGGTAAGCGTGCATCTTTTATAGTGAGCGTTTCAGTTAATGGGCCTTTAAAGCGAAGTAATGAACCAGATTGAAATTCAATCGTAGGATCAGCTAATGCTCCCGTCACGAAAACAGGTAATTGCGCACTGGCTTGCATTAATTGTTTATTAACCACACCAGTAATCTGAATAGGAATATGTGCATCTAGTATATTTACTGCTGTTTCAGGAATTGAAATAACTAAATTTCCTTTTCCAGCATTACCTTCTGTCATTACATTTAATCGTGCAGTTAATCTTAAATTAGACAGGCCTTTTTGCCATTGGGCAATATTAATATTAACGCCACCACGTAATGGCTGATCTAGTCCAAACCATTCCCAACGACCTTGTTCAATTTTTATATTTTCGGGAGTAACATGCCAAGGTAGCAGAGCTAATGCATGGCCTCCCCCTTGTTCCGCAAGTGAAATAGTGCCTGATTGTCCTACCCATTCAAGAATAAGAACTAAGGGATAAGCATAATGCGAGGTTAATAAGGTCGCATCAATCGTACCTTTTTCAGGTAATGAGGTAATATCAAGGGGTAATGCTATTTCAGCAGCAAGTTCAATATTATTATCATCAGGTAAATTTATTTTAAACTGCTTTATATCCAGCCATTTATTGTCTCTAATAAAAATACCAAGTTGAACATTTTCTCCTTGATACGTCACTAATCGGCCACCTTGTTGTGTCTTTAACTGTAGCGCACCTTGATAGCGAGTATTTTCTTTTAAAAATACATTTTCCACATTGACGGCTAAGTAAGGTATCGATGTTAATAATGAATTTATCTCAACAGGCACTGTTGCTGTTTCTTCCTGTTTATTAGGTGGCATCGTTGAAAAACAATGTTCATCAATAGTGAGTTGCTGGCTATTAAATTGCAGTTTATCAATCTGTTCTTTTCGATAAGAAAAAGCAAAATTGTCAATATTTGCTAAAGTACAACGGGCTGTCGTTAATGCAATATTCTCAATAGAAATGCCTGTTCGCTGTAATTGAGGCTGAGATAATAAAAGAGAGACTCCTTCAGGTAGGTAAGATTTAGCAATAACAGGCAACCAACGAGGGATAGACACCCACAACGCCGTACTGATTAGGCCTACACCTACCAGTATCGTCCCTGTCCATTTGATTGTTTTTCTTAACAACACATCATATTCCTTTTAAACAAACCTGAATCATCCACTTACCTCGTTAAATTGTTTATAATGATAGTATTAATTTCTTTCATATTGGGGCTGGATAATTCTTGTTTTTCCAGTCTCTGAACAAAATTTTAATCGAGAGTAGAGAAAACTGGATGAAAATCGTTTCCTATAGTACTAAACATTATGATCGTAAACACATGGAATGGGTCAATCAGCATAATGGATATCATTATGATATTGAATATTTCGATTTTAATTTGACAGAACAAACCGCAAAAAATGCCGTTGGCGCAGATGCAGTTTGTATCTTCGTCAATGACGATGCCAATCGCGCGGTTTTACAAGAACTTGCTAGCCTTAATATTCGCATACTTGCTTTACGCTGTGCGGGCTTTAATAATGTTGACTTAGATGCAGCCGCTGAATTGGGTATCACTGTTGTCCGTGTGCCAGCCTATTCACCAGAGGCTATTGCAGAACATGCTATTGGTATGATGCTCTCCTTAAATCGTCGTATACACAGAGCTTATCAGCGTACTCGTGATGCAAACTTCTCACTAGAAGGTCTAACCGGTTTTAATATGCATAATCGCACTGCGGGTATTATTGGCACCGGCAAAATTGGGCTAGCAACATTACGCATATTAAAAGGTTTTGGTATGAAATTACTAGCCTATGATCCTTACCCAAATCAAGCTGTACTTGATTTAGGTGCTGAATATGTCGATTTAGCTACAATTTACGAAAACTCTCATGTAATTTCATTACATTGTCCGTTAACCGCAGATAACCACCATTTATTAAATGAATCTGCTTTTGCACAAATGAAAGACGGCGTGATGATTATTAACACTAGCCGTGGTGCATTAATTGACTCTGCTGCAGCGATTAATGCTTTAAAACAAGGCAAAATTGGTGCATTGGGTATGGATGTTTATGAGAATGAACGTGATCTTTTCTTTGAAGATAAATCCAATGACGTTATTCAAGACGATATTTTCCGTCGCCTTTCATCTTGTCATAATGTGTTATTTACAGGGCATCAAGCATTCTTAACAGAAGAAGCCTTGATTAGTATTAGTGAAACTACATTACATAATATTAAAGAAGTTGCTTCAGGCAATACCTGTATAAACCAGATTAAAGCGTAATACTCAGCATTCAGATTAAAAGTAATAAAAAAGCAAAAGCCCCCTTCGGCATAATTTAGCCAAGGGGGCTTTTTTATCAGCGAGCAATGTCGTATTTATTTCTCTTGGGTATCGAGAACCTCAGCCGATTTTGTAACACCAAAACGAGATAATTTTCCGTTATCTTCATCAACTTTAAATTGTGAAACCAATTTAGCTAACTGATGGGCTTCATCATCCATATTGGCTGTAATTGCTGCTGATTCTTCAACTAATGCCGCATTTTGCTGCGTCACAGTATCCATCTCACTGACAGCTAACGCAATTTGATTGATCCCCATACTCTGCTCATTAGAAGCAAGGGCAATCTGTTGCATAAAATCATTTACTTGATTAATTGTCGTAACGATCTCTGACATCGAACGCCCCGCTTGAGCCACTTGCTGAGAGCCTACATGTACTTTATTAACAGAATGGGTGATCAGTTCATTAATCTCTTTGGCGGCTTCTGCACTGCGACTTGCCAAATTACGCACTTCCGATGCAACAACGGTAAATCCACGACCTTGCTCACCAGCTCTAGCAGCTTCAACGGCAGCATTTAATGATAAAATATTGGTTTGGTTTGCAATGCTATTAATGATGTCATTGATATCTGCGATTTTCTTCGCACTTTCAGAGATTGAAGACATGGTTTCTACCACGCTATCCATAACACTCTCCCCATTTTGAGCAGAGCTTGTCGCTGTTAAAGCTAATTTACTGGCTTCTCGTGAATTATCCGCATTTTTTTCAACCGTTGTTTTAATCTGCTCCATACTTGCAACCGTTTCTTGTAATGCACTTGCTTGCTCTTCGGTACGAGAAGATAAATCAGTGTTTCCTGTCGCAATTTCGCTTGCACTCACACTAATGGTATTAACAGCATTTTTGACAGAAGAGATCATGTGGCTGAGTGAATTTTTCATCTTATTCATTTCATTGAATAATTGACCAAATTCATTAGTCCCATGATTATCCACTCGCATACTTAAATCACCTTGGCTCATCTTACTAAAAATATCGATAAGTATTTTGATATTGCCGATAAAAGTATGAGAGAACCAACGTAATATAAAGATAAATAATAGAATAACGATAATGCCAGTTGTAATCGACACTATCATCAAGCGTTCTTGTGATACTTTTGCAATATCGATATAACTATTTTCAATACCATTAGCCACAGCATAATATTGCATGGTGATATCGTTTAGCTCGTCCATTTTTACGCTAGCAGAATGTGTTGTCAGCTCACCTCGACGCAATCGTTCTAACGCTCCCGTAAAAATATCGAGCAGTTCATCAAAGCGTTTTGTCATATCGTCTGCTATTTCACGCCCTTCCATCGTTAACTTTTCAGCATCTGCCCAACGGTGGATCTCTTCACGGGTAATTTCAATATACTCAGCTGTTTGATGAAAATATTTTGCAGATGGTTTTTCATTAACTCTTAATTGCCCATCTAAACCATTAATATTTGCCCTTATCACAGCCATTTGATATCGAGCTTTGCCCATTAGTAACATTTGCTGGCTTAGGCTATTTGATGAAACGAAATTATTATAAGATCGAGTGGAAGCATCATAACTAAAATAAATAATGCTCATAATCAACGCAAATAAAATGGCCAGCATGACCTTAACGGTCTTTTCTATACTGATATTTTTAAACATGGTCATATTCCATCAAAATATACAGAGTTTTTTATCTGTACATTTGTAAGATATCAGAATGCACTCTTTCTCTGACAAAGAGTGTATTCCCTGGTGTAATAAAATAAGGCTAAAATTTACTCATTAGAATATAAAGGCACGTAAGATCTGCCTTTGCTTATAATGTCGGTAATAATGAGAGAAAACTTTAGAGTGCAGTGAAAAGCATTTTTCATTTACCAAATAAACGATTGTTTTATCCAGCTAGAGATAAATTAACTCTATAATATCCCGCAATGATGCTGATTTTACTCAGAAAAAGATAATTTATTAAATATTTTTTAGTTTTTATACTTTATTTATTTGTTTTTATCTTATTAAAAATAAGTGCATTTACTTATTATCATTAATTTATTTAATTACAGTGTTAATTTATATCAAATATTAAAGATGATTTATTTCCAAATAAAAAAAGACAGTTTCTAAAAACTGCCTTTACTGCTTATTTATTAGGATTAATTTAGTTTTATTGAGAAACTTAAATAATTTTTTTTATTAATAACTTTTCAGTTAGTTCAATAAGTCTTATCACATTCAACGGTGCTTTTCTTTTTTTTAGTTCATCCAAAGAAAGCCATTGGAAAGATTTATTTGCCAATTGACTATTTTTTAGCGGTTTACAAAGGTAAATCATATCAATGTGATAATGAAATCCTTGTTTTTTATCGTGAATAGGTTCTTTTAAAATAGCGAGGGGTTTAACAAGCTCAATAACATCACCATTATTTAAATCAAGATTTAAACCAAGGTTAAATTCTGGCTGATAGCACAAGCACTCACACAATAATCCCGTTTCTTCTTCTATTTCTCTTAATACGGCATTTTGTGGTTCTTCGTTTTCTTCGATATGGCCTCCTGGTGGTAGCCAATATCCTATCTTAGGATGTAAATGGAAAAGAAATTGCCCCTGTTGATTAAATACAATACCTGTTGCAGTGAAATGGCTTTTAGGTACTTCTATTGACATAACATGCGTATCCTTAAGTTTTATAATCTTGTTCCAATGTACATCAAGTCACTCTACTTTTTGTGCTATTGATTATTTTTCGCATTTGTTGAAGCTTGTTTTATCCCCATCAAAAAATCAAAAAAGATCTTCTTAAAATCCTTGCAGGCATTTTCTGGTAATGTGGCTTCATTTTTTAAGTTAATCGCAATATGTGTGAGAAAACCATAGATTAAATTAACGACAACATCAGGAGAGTAAGTGCAAATTTCTTGCTTAGAATAGAGTGTTTCTACGCAGAATTTGATTCGAGGAATAAGAATTTGTGCATCTATTTCATCCCACTCTTTCCAACCTAAAACTGAAATAATCTCTTGTAGCGGAATAAGCTTGTCTTTATTTTGGTAGATATGATCAACACAAAAACTAAAAATAGCCTCAAGCTCTTGCCATTTATCATCATAAATAGGAATTTTAACTAGTTGCTTCATAACGTTATCAACTTGAAAAAGATAGCACTCTTTTAACAGCGCTTTCTTATTACTAAAATGATGATAAAACGCCCCTTTCGTCACTCTTGCGTGACGTGATATTTCATCTATGGAAACATCACAATAGTTTTGATTTATAAATAGTTCTTGCGCTGCTTCACGTAATGCTGTGCGTGTTTGCTCTGAATTCTCTTGTTGCCGTGATTTTATTTTCATGATAAAACCCTTAAAACATACCATAAGTATGTAATAATATATGGGTATCAGTTTCGTGTAAACTGAACAAAATATTTTCAGGAAATTATCATGTCATCTCCGTACAATGGGTTTGCTCCCTTAAATACCTTATCCACATTTAATATAGAAATTATCAAAGAACTTCTTCTCTGGATTGAGGTAAATCTGGAAAAACCGTTGCTACTTGATGATGTTGCGATTAAATCTGGCTATACAAAATGGCATTTACAACGAGTATTTAAGCAGGCTACAGGTTTAACACTGGCTTCATATATCCGTGGGCGACGCTTAACAAAAGCAGCAACCGAATTACGTTTAACAAAATTGCCTATTCTGACAGTGGCACTGCGTTATCAATTTGATTCTCAGCAATCATTCACGCGTCGTTTTAAAGCCACGTTTGGTGTCACCCCCACCGAATACCGCAAACTTGATAATCTTTGTGGTGATAATTTTCAACCACCAATTAATTTTGATGTCACTGATTTGCCCATTCCTAAGATTATGGTTCTGCCAGAAAGTTATGTTTATGGCATGCAATACCAATATTTTTGTTCTATCGAAGATATTGGAAAATTACATGAAGATATTCGCCATCAATTTTGGAATGATTTTTTACTGTATACCGATAAGAACTTTACAGAAAGTACAGTACTGATTTCATATCAACCTAATACGTTGCGTAAAAATAAAATCCAAATTGACTATGAGATTGGCTTAAATAGCTTAGATCATTTTACAAAAACGAGTGGCTTTAGAAAAAAACTTATAGGATCGGGTCGTTATGTAAGATTTCAATTTAAAGGGACACTGGAAGAATATAAGCAATTTGCGATGAAAATTTACTTTTATACACTTCCTGCTTTAGGTCTATGCCGTCGTTTAGGAGCTGATATCGAAAAGTATATCAGTATAGAAACAGATATCGATTTAATGGAATTACCAAAAACCTTAGAAATAGATTATTTCGTTCCAATTCACTGATAGCTGTACTAAAAAGCCTGAATATTTCAGGCTTTTTACCCTTTCTTTTTATAAGAAACTTTACTCATTTAAAAGTTATACTTAATTTAAATCACCTGTTCTGTATCTCTATAAAAATTAATAAGGTCATCATGCGTACTTCACTTCTATTTTTTCTCTCTACTTTTTTGCTTCCTTCTTTTACAGGTTATGCCAAAATATCGACACATCTACTTCCACGCAAAGATGGTAGTGAAATTAACTATTACTTGGATAAACGAGCTGAAAAAAATCAAACCCTGATAGTGTTAATGCAAGGCTCTGACTGTAATAGCATTAAAAACAACATGTTTATTCAAGAAACATTTGGCAAATGGTTACCTGATAGTGATGTTTTAATGGTAGAAAAATACGGTATTACAGCCCAATTGCCCTATTCTCAATATAATGATGAACGTCTTAATTGTCCTATAAGCTATAAACGTCATGATAATCCGAAGCAACGATTTGAAGATTATGAAGTTATTTTAAATAAATTATCATCGCAGTACCCAAATATTATTTTAATTGGTGGAAGTGAAGGCGCTACGATGGTGCATTTAGTGATAGCTAAACGCAATGATATTAAAGCCGCTATTGCAATAAATGGAGGCGGTCGTTTTTTTCTTGATGATGTTCTTTATAATATCCGTCATACCACACCGAAAGAACACGTCGAAGATGCTGTAAAGGGCTTTCAGCAATTTGCTGATGCGATAAAAAATAATCAAATTGATGATGAACAATTTATAAGCGAACACAGCAAAATATGGTGGCAGCAATTTTTTACTATTGATTTACTTAAAGTAATTAAAAGCAATCAACACACCCCTATCTTAATTATTCAAACACTCAATGACACAAATGTAAACGTTGATAGCTTCCATCAACTAAGCCAAGATATTAACCAACCTAATGTGAAATTTATTAAATACGATAAATTAGATCATGGATTTTATAATGAACAAGGCGAACGTTTAACAAGTGAAATAATCAGAGATATACAGCAATGGTATACGCTATTTATGAAATAGCTTAATAACTGACTTAAAACAGGATTTTTATATCACTATTTCTGTATAATGATAACTATTCTCTCTTCTATAATTAGGATAAGAATGGAAAGTACAACTGCACTTTTACGGCTTGATAAAATAGGCTATCGAATTGACAACAAAACTATCCTCGACAACGTAAATTTTGAACTTCAGCCTTCTGAATTTAAACTTATTACAGGCCCTTCGGGGTGTGGTAAGAGTACCTTACTTAAGCTTATTTCCTCTCTGCTATCTCCCACCAGCGGTAGCATTTTCTTCGAAAAGAAAAATTATTTAACGCTCTCACCAGAAGCGTATCGTCAGCAAGTTTCTTACTGTACACAAACTCCGATGTTATTTGATGAAACTGTTTACGATAACCTTAAGTTTCCTTATTTATTACGAAAACTTTCTGTGGATGACAAAAAACTGGCACACGATTTAGATTATTTTTGCTTGCCCATATCTATTATGAAAAAAGGGATCAACGAGCTTTCTGGTGGTGAAAAACAACGTATTTCATTAATAAGAAATCTGCAATTTATGCCTAAAATCTTATTGCTTGATGAAATAACAAGTGCATTAGATGAAGATAATAAAACAAAAGTAAATGACATTATTCACCACTATGTTAAAGATCAAAATCTCGCCGTGTTATGGGTCACTCACGATCAAAATGAAATAAAACACGCTGATGATGTGATTTTATTACCTTCTCACAATGATGCCTGATTCTTTATTTCTTTATCAGTCACCTTTTTGTTATGAGCGAACATAATATTATGAACGAACATACGATTAGCAATGAATCTCTTATTTTCTCACTTTTACTCGTTCTTGTGGCTATTCTAATTAGCCGTAAAGAAAAATTATCATTAGAAAAAGATATTATTTGGAGTACCGCTAGAGCCATTGTCCAACTCTTAATTGTTGGCTATGTATTGACCTATATATTCCATGTAGACCATTTTATTCTCACCTTTTTAATGGTGCTATTTATCTGTTATAACGCAGCACATAACGCTAAAAAACGCAGTAAATATATTAAAGATATTTTTCTTATCTCTTTTACGGCTATTACCACCGGGGCACTATTAACCCTAACTATTTTATTACTCACTAGTTCGATTGCTTTTACTCCTATACAAATCATCCCTATTACCGGAATGATTGCAGGTAACGCAATGATAGCTACTGGCCTTTGTTATAATAATTTAGGGCAACGTTTTCAAAATCAGCAACAGCAATTACAAGAGATGTTAAGTCTTGGAGCTACCCCTAAACTAGCCTCAATGAGTATTATCAGAGACAGTATTAAATCTTCATTAATCCCAACGGTTGATGCGGCAAAAACCGTCGGTATTGTAAGTTTACCAGGTATGATGTCAGGGCTCATTTTTGCAGGTGTTGATCCATTACAAGCCGTGAAATATCAAATTATGGTGACGTTTATGTTGATGGCAACAGCCAGTATTTCGACTATAATTGCATGTTACTTAACCTATAAAAAATTCTTTAATCAACGCCATCAGCTAATTAATTTAGAAAATAGTTAATTTAGAAAATAGTTAATTTTATTGAAAAAGGTCACTAAATAAAGTGACCTTTTATTATTAGTATGCAGGTTTAAATAATTACTTTAATACCGTACACCCCATTTTTTTAACTAACTCACCAGCTTGAGATTTTACATCTTGAGCGCTTTCAGGTAACTGGCTCCAAAGTGTTAAACCTGTTCGTGCTTCCACTTCTTCCGCAGTTACTTGGAATTCACAAAAATCTGCTTTTTTCGGTATTTGTTGATCCATAATAAACGCCGCATAAGAAGAATTTTCTGGTGAATCATTTAGAAAAACCACTTTAAAATAAGCACTTGGAATTGTGTGGTCTTTATCTGTACTTGGCAATTTACCCATATCTCTTTCATAGATAGGGCCTGTCACTGTAAAGACTTTGTGGCCTGCTTTTGCCAAATTACGCTCTTGATCTTCTAATCGCACCCATGCACCTTGGTTTAGATCTGCTTTCTGTGGTGTGATATTAGAAAGATAGTTAAGTGCACTCCAACCTGGTAATGCAGCCAATGAAGCTAAAGGCGCCTGATGACCACGGTCAACTTTTAATGTGGCATTGGCATTTTTGTAATCCGCTGGCGATAAGGTTTCATCATTGCCTAAAGCCGGATCTTTTTTCCAGTTACGCGCTTTACCACTACCGATGCTGTCTTTGGTTACTAAATAAGCAACCCAGTCTGCAAACTTGGTTTCGCTATTATTATTTAATGTATAAACATCTCTTTGGATAGTGGTTTCACTTCCTCCTAATGGACAACCAATGCCACAATTTTCATCATTCATTGAACGCTTGGAAATATCACGATCTGAAGTTAACAATGAAGATCCAACATTAGCATTAGATTCAACAGTTATATCGGTATTCGCATAACTGGTGGAGATCATAAGAAATGATAAAATAATAGGTGTAATACGTTTCATATAAAATTCCTTTTTAAAATGAAGAAACAAAAAAACTCGCCGAAGCGAGCTTTTTGTTAAAAGAGAAAAATCCTATTTTCTCTCAATGATGTATTCCAACTATAAACTGCAATACAAAAGCCCCATCGTATTAATGAGGCTATTTTTAATCACAATTTACAGCTCAGAATTTTGCTAAGAAATAAAAAACGGTGAGTAAAAAATCTAAACATCAAATATTACGAACACCGTTCATGGTGGATATTTATTTTCACTGTCCCCAAAAGCAAAAAACCCCGCATTAAGCGAGGTTTGAAAATTATTAGGTTTGGTAAAGACTAAACTTTCACCATGAGAATAATCATGGGATATAATTCTTATTTAGTCAATATGTTTTCTAATTATATTTTTATATATAGAAAAATTTATCTTTATTTTCATTAATACGGAGATAATTATTTACATCACAATTTTCTTGTTGCTCTTGAATTATTAATACTTCTAATCAGTGAGTAGATCCTAGAGCTTTATTTTTTCGTATGTATTATTATTCAAAATCTAATAGAAAAGAAATATCATCATTTTTTACTATATAAAACTATAACTTACCAATAATTAACCATATTAAACTTTATATAAAAGATTTACATTGAGTTGGGTTATAACACGAGAAATCCAGATGCAAAACAGCACCATCCTCCCCATTGAGCACGAAATAAAGGTATACCTTGTAAACGCATTTACTCGAAATAATTCTGGAGGTAACCCTGCAGGTGTCGTACTTAATCCCCCTAATCTAAGTGATACACAAAAAATAGAGATCGCGCGTTTAGTTGGTTTTTCTGAAACAGCATTTGTCTATACAGCCAAAGAGACAGATTTTAAGGTTGATTTTTTCACTCCAGAAGGAGAAGTTGATTTTTGTGGGCACGCAACATTAGCCACCTTCTATACTCTGGCCTCACTTAATCTCATTGAGTCGGGTAGTTACACGCAAAAAACAAAAGCGGGTATTCTAAGTGTCGCAGTAAACTCACAAAGTATTGTTATGGAGCAAACACGTCCTGTTATGCGTCAAGGTCCTAATATTGATGTTGTCGCCACAGCATTGGGTGTAGACCGTGATGTTATTGAAAAAACGGGCTTACCTATTACGATCATTTCGACAGGTTTACACGATATCATTGTGCCTGTGCAACCTGGTTCACTAGATACTTTACAACCCAACTTTGATGCGATTGCAAACCTAAGTCGTGAATTTAACACCATTGGTTTTCACGTATTTGAATTAAGCCAAGATACCGCCATTACAGCTCATTGCCGAAATTTTGCGCCTTTGTATGGTATTAATGAAGAATCTGCAACGGGCAGTTCTAGCGGAGCATTAGGCTGCTATTTGGTCAATTACGTTTTTCCTAATGAAACTTATTTTCTTTTAGAACAAGGTCGGGCGATGGGATGCTCATCATTGCTTGAAGTGACGATTAATTCACACGCTCAGGAAATTCTTCGTGTTAGTGTTGGCGGGCAAGCCGCTATATTCGGAGAAAAGACAATTCATATTTAAATAGAAAAAGCCCTAAAAGGGCTTTTTCTAATTTATAATACGCAAAGTTTTTGGGTTTTAATTAACCACGCCCTTTCGGACGATTAAGAATATGATCTTCCCAATCTTCAACTTCCGTTTCTGGCACTGCAATATACCTTACAGATATATTACCTTGGTGCATTTTTGCTTTATTTCCCGCAATAAGTGGATGCCAACTTTGTAATGTTTTGCCTTCAGCAAGAAGACGATACGCACATGTCAGTGGTAACCACTCAAATGTCGGTAAATTATACCGTGTAAGCTTGATACAATCTGGCTCATAACGGAAACGATCTTCGTAATTACTGCATTGGCAAGTCTTAATATTAAGTTGATTACAAGCGACATTGGTAAAATATATTTCGTCGGTATCATCATCCATTAACTTGTGTAAACAACATTGTCCACATCCGTCACAAAGTGATTCCCACTCATCATCACTCATTTCATCTAATGTTTTAGTCTGCCAAAAAGCCTTTGTCATCTCTACGTTATTACCTTATTGCTCATCTGATACGAATTAAATAACCCGCGTTGTCAGCTGATGCTCGTTAACACTTAATACCAACATATCACCCGATTCTAGAGGGCCAACACCTTCAGGTGTTCCCGTTAAAATCACATCACCAGGACGTAGGGTAAAAAAGCGAGACATATAGCTGATAAGGGGTAAAACAGGAGTAAGCATATCACGACTGTTACCCTGCTGACGAATCTCGTCATTAACACGTAACATTAAATCGGCATTTTGTGGATCACCAAAAGAATTGACGGGAATAAAACCTGACAGCGGTGCAGAGCCGTCAAACGCTTTACTTTTTTCCCATGGTTGTCCTGCTTTTTTCAATTTACCTTGTAAATCACGTAACGTAAGATCAAGACCAATACCGAAACCCGCAATTGCGCGATCAACACGATCTTCATTAGCTTGTTTGAGTGGTTGACCAATAAGTACAGCTAATTCAATTTCGTGATGAACGGCACCCATATCTTTTGGAATTGCAATAGGTTGTCGAAGATCGCACATAGCAGTTTCTGGCTTGATAAAAATCACTGGTTCTTCTGAACGAACTGAACCCATCTCTTTAATGTGATTTGCATAGTTACTACCAACACAAATGACTTTATTGACAGGGAAATCAAGTAACGCACCTTCCCAATCGCGATGTTGATACATAATGTGTTCCTTTTAGGTAAATTGCTGTGTTTTATTTCACTGCAAATATGGCTAACCCGCGTTAGGCAGTGAGTTTATTTTATTAGCAACGCCATCAGCCATTGTGACAATACTGAGGGCAAAGAAGTAAGAACTATTCCAATGCATAATTGTGCGGAAGTTTTGTGTCACTAAATAACTTCTGTGTAAATCATCATCTGGAATTATTAACCATACCTGCATATTGTCACTTAATTGGCTATTAGCAGGCAATTGAACGCCTAATGCTTTCCATTGAGCGACTGTTTTTTGTTGCTCGGCCTTAATGCCTTCAAGTTGCTGGTTAAAATCTACTGATAAAGTAACCTGTTCCCCCCAAGGAAGTCCACTTTTCCAGCCTTCAGTCGCTAAATAATTAGCAGCCGAAGCAAATGCATCTTCACGCGTATTCCAGATATCGATTTTTCCGTCACCATTGCCATCTGCAGCATAAGTAAGGAAAGAAGATGGCATAAACTGAGTTTGTCCCATAGCTCCCGCCCAGGAACCTTTGAGGCGCTGTCCTTGAGGTAAGTGCCCTTCCTCAATAATTTCAAGTGCTGCCATAAGTTGGCGTACAAATAGCTCTTCTCGACGACCTTCAAACGCTAGTGTAGCCAGTGCAGAAACGACATCTTCTTTGCCTTGTACCTTACCAAACCCACTCTCAAGTCCCCATAACGCAACAATATAGTTTGCAGGTACACCATATTTTTTGCTGATTTGTTCTAAGGTATCTTGATTTTCTTGGTAAAGTTTAGCCCCTTGGGTTAAACGACCATTGGTAACAATGCGAGGTAAATAAACATCGAGTGTAATTTTCTTTTCTGGTTGATTTCGATCCGATTTAATTACTCGTTCAATAAAATGTGCTTCTGAAAAAGCAAAATCTATTGTTTCTTGTTTATATCCCAATTGAACCGCTTTCAATTTCAGTGCTTCAACATAAGCAGGAAATTGTGCAGCTGTTCGAGCATCTTTAGGAAAAGCCTGTTCTAATGATGCAATATCCACTTGTTTCCATAGAGGTGTTTTTTGTGTTTCAACTGCCGTTGCCTCTGGCGCAATAATTTGTCTTTCCGCCAATTTTTGTTGGCTATTAGTACACGCTGATAGCATTAAACCAGAAACAATCACAGCGATGAACGAATATTTGAACATTTATGCTCCTTTTATCTCGATGATTTATTCAGTTTTTTCTGATTTTTTTAATTCATCTAAATAAGCATTTAACATACTTTCGACAGGTGGTGGAACTTGTAAGTAAAAACCCTGCTCAACTAATGCTTTTTTAACTTTTTCAATGTCGGCATGCGCTAAACGCTGTCTATCCGCGAGATTGAGCAACATTGCAAATTGAGGTTCACCAAAACTTTGTAATAATTCGTCCGGAATTCGAGAAAAATCATCCTTTTTTTCGATGTATAAATAAGTTTGATCACGTTTGGTACTACGATAAATTGCACAAATCATTTTCATTAAACTCTAATTATTAAAATAAGCGACTTGCCTGAATATTTTAGTAAATATAACATGCTTATATACTTTCGTAATATCGTCTCTGGTTTTTTGTGCCAGATTATAAAAAATTTACTGAGTCAGATAGATGTCAAACACGCCCATTGAGTTAAAAGGCAGTAATTTTACCCTTTCGGTACTTCATTTAAATGATGGAACACCGAAAGTTATTCGTCAGGCAATTTCAGAAAAAATTGCACAAGCGCCTCAATTTCTGAAAAACGCGCCTGTGGTTATCAATGTCTCTGCATTAGCAGGTGACAATATTGATTTTAAAAAACTGAGGCGAATTGTAGAAGATGCTGGCTTACGTGTCGTGGGAATTAGTGGTAGTTCAGACGCTCAACAGAAAGAAGCGATAATTGCCGCACAGTTACCTATCTTAAATGAGGGTAAAATAGCTAAGCCAACAACTCAGGCAAATAACGATAAAACGAATGAAGCACCTTCAGCTGTGCGTCAAAAAACAAAAATCATCCATACTCCTGTACGTTCAGGACAGCGCATTTATGCTCAAAATAGCGATTTAGTGGTTATTAGTAATGTGAGTGCAGGCGCTGAATTAATTGCTGATGGTAATGTTCATGTTTACGGCATATTGCGTGGACGTGTACTGGCCGGAGCATCGGGTGATCAAGAGAGTCATATTTTTTGTACACATCTGTCTGCTGAACTTGTTTCCATTGCTGGCCAATATTGGCTAAGCGATCAAATTCCTACAGACTTTGTTGGTAAATCAGTACAACTGAGTTTGCAAGAGAATGAATTAACAATCGAGAACTTAATTTAGAGCATCGACAAGGAATCACTCCATGGCACGCATTATTGTTGTTACGTCAGGTAAAGGTGGGGTTGGTAAAACAACTTCCAGCGCGGCCATTTCTACCGGCCTCGCTCAAAAAGGTCATAAGACGGTTGTTATCGACTTTGATATTGGGTTACGTAATTTAGACCTTATCATGGGTTGTGAACGTAGAGTTGTTTATGATTTTGTTAACGTTATTCAGGGTGATGCCTCTTTGAATCAAGCATTGATTAAAGATAAGCGTACAGAAAACCTATTTATACTCCCTGCTTCACAAACAAGAGATAAAGACGCGCTCACTCGTGATGGTGTAGAACAAGTATTAGATGAACTCGATGAAATGGGTTTTGATTTTATTATTTGTGATTCTCCTGCAGGTATTGAAAGTGGTGCATTAATGGCCCTTTATTTTGCAGATGAAGCAGTCATCACAACAAACCCAGAAGTTTCATCTGTACGTGACTCCGACCGTATTTTAGGCATTCTTGCCTCTAAATCACGTCGTGCTGAGCGCGGTGAAGATCCAATTAAAGAACATCTGTTATTAACACGTTATAATCCAGGCCGAGTGAGCCGTGGTGATATGTTAAGCATGGAAGATGTTCTTGAAATTCTATGCATTCCACTTTTGGGTGTTATTCCCGAAGATCAATCTGTTTTACGTTCATCTAACCAAGGTGAACCAGTTATTTTAGATAGCGAGTCTGATGCAGGTAAAGCTTATTCAGATACAGTAAATCGTTTGTTAGGTGAAGAACATCCATTCCGTTTTATTGAAGAAGAGAAAAAAGGCTTTCTGAAACGCCTTTTTGGGGGGTAAAAGATGGCTTTACTAGATTTTTTCCTGTCGCGTAAAAAGTCGACAGCTAATATTGCCAAGGAGCGTTTGCAAATTATCGTCGCTGAACGCCGCCGTGGTGATAGCGAGCCAGCTTATTTACCTGATATGAAAAGAGATTTATTAGGTGTTATCTGTAAGTATGTGCAGATAGATCCAGAGATGCTTTCTGTTCAATTTGAACAAAAAGGTGATGATATCTCTGTATTAGAGCTAAATGTGACCTTACCTGAAAGCGAAGAACCAACAAAGTAAATCATATTTTACGCTTTACATAAGCCATTATTCACAGAGCCAACCATGAACTATAATTAATTTGATTGGCTCTGTGTTTAATTATATACAAATTGAATTCACCTGAATGCGCAAATAGCGCTATATCTCGTTGCTATTTTAATCATTGGTGATAAGTCACAGGAGCCATTTTATTCCGCAATAACATGTTTCTCTATTTAATGCATTTGTTACTCTCACCTATTCTTATAGGCGTTTTTTTGTGCATAAAAAATAAGAGTCTCTAAAGAGACTCCCATTATTCTTTGCTGTTTACTTTGACTATTGCATCTATTTACTGTGCTACACATATCTGTTTCATATTAGATAGAAAATAAATGCTCAATAAAATTAAGGATATTGCGCCAGAATTTCAGATACTTTCTCTTCTAGTAATGCTTTACGCCAGCGTGAAATAAGTTCCGGTTTCCCTTCTTTTATTTTCCAATGAATACTCAATAATTGGTTAATCTGTCTTCTTGATGCCAATAGCTCGGGGTTATATCGTTCCCCTTCACTAATTTCTTGAATAACCGCCTTGATAGCTTTAAATGCTTTTTTATAGTTTGGCTGTTCAATAATATTGCTAATAGATTCAGGGCAATCTTCATCTTTAATTTCTTTCGCCTTCGCAACAAAATCTAATAAGCGACGACCATGGCAACGGATCTCTTGTCCAGAGAGTGACAATGCATCTAATTCTGCTAAAGAAGAAGGAAGATAACGAGCAACAGACCATAAATGCTCTTCTCTCACAACGAAGTTTAATGCCATATCACGAGCTTTAGCTTGATTTAAGCGCCATTGAGCAAGCATTTGTAAACAGGCTAACTGTTGGCCTTTTAATTGCCATGCATTGCTAATCTCACGGTAAGCAAGCTCAGGTACTACAGTTTCTTGACGGCGTTCTGCTATCATTTCACATTCATCAGTTATCGCGTCCATATAACCAGCGTCTTGTGCTTCTGCAATAAGCTTTTTAGCGAGAGGGAGTAAATAGAAAACATCACCACTGGCATATTGGCACTGTTTTTCCGTTAAAGGGCGAGCTAACCAGTCAGTGCGCGATTCACTTTTATCTAACGCGATATCTTCATATTTCTCAACTAACGTTGCAAATCCACAAGAAATCGGATAGCCCAAAAAGGCAGCAACTACTTGAGTATCAATCATTGGTGTGGGAACACAACCAAATTGGTGGGAAAATACTTCGAGATCTTCGCTCCCTGCATGGAGATATTTCATGATGTTTGGATCAGTTAATAATTCAACAAAGGGAGCCCAATTTATTATTGCTAGGGGATCAATAAGAGAGATCTGTTTACCATCATACATCTGGATCAAACCAAGATGTGGGTAGTAGGTACGTATGCGGACAAACTCTGTATCTAATGCGATTTGTGAAGCTTGTGATGCAGCTTTACAAGCGGTTTCTAATGCAGTGTCTGTCGTAATCAATTGATAATTCAAAACAGGTTTCTCTTGTTTTTATGTCTAATGACTTTTTATGTAATGACAAAAACGCCGGTATAAACCGGCGAAATTGAAAAAGGTTATTGAGTGTTGTATCAAGATTCAGTTGAGGTTTTCAACTGTTTTTCTTCATTTCTTAACTCTCTGCGTAAAATTTTACCGACATTAGATTTTGGTAATTCATCACGAAACTCAATAATTTTAGGTACTTTATAACCAGTTAAATAGCGACGACAGTGTGTTTTTACCTCATCTTCCGTCAATGTAGGGTCTTTTTTCACAATAAAAATCTTAACTGTCTCACCTGAACTTTTACTCGGTACACCAATTGCTGCTGATTCTAATACTTTAGGGTGAGCCGTAACCACTTCTTCAACTTCATTGGGATAAACGTTGAATCCTGAGACTAAGATCATATCTTTTTTGCGGTCAATAATGCGAATAAAACCTTCGTCATCCATTGTTGCGATATCACCCGTTGCAACCCAACCATCGTGTAAAACCTCGTCAGTGGCATCAGGGCGGTTCCAATATCCTTTCATGACCTGAGGTCCACGAACCCACATTTCACCGCCTACAGTGCGGTCAACTTCGTTACCTTCATCATCGATAAACTTAACGTCAGTTGAAGGTACAGGTAATCCAATACTACCACTGTATTTTTTCAGATTATAAGGATTACCAGTGACCAGAGGAGAACATTCTGTCAGGCCATAACCTTCTAATAAATGTTTGCCTGTTAACTCTTCCCACTCTTTGGCGACACTGCTTTGTACTGGCATGCCACCACCAACAGAAAGATTTAGTTTGGAGAAATCAAGTTGACGAAATTCAGGATTTTGCAACCAAGCGTTAAATAACGTGTTTACACCTGTAATAGCCGTGACAGGGTAACGCCCTAACTCTTTAATAGTACCTTTCACGTCACGTGGATTAGTGATCAGTAAGTTTTTGCCACCAACCTCAATAAATAGCAGACAGTTAACCGTTAAAGCAAAGACGTGATACAGCGGTAATGCCGTTACCACCAGCTCTTTACCTATATGTAATGCAGGTACATAAGCCGCTTTTGCTTGTTCAAGATTTGCCAACATATTGCGATGCGTTAGCATGGCTCCTTTAGCAATACCTGTTGTTCCCCCTGTATATTGCAAGAAGGCTAAATCTCCTCCTGTAATTTCAGGTTTAATATATTGCATACGATAGCCAAAATGCATTGCTCTACGAAATGAAATGGCATCGGGCAAATTATATTTAGGCACTAATCGTTTGATATATTTAACAACAAAATCGACTAATGTTGCTTTAGGTCGAGATAGCTGATCACCCATTCGGGTTAAAATAACGTGTTTAATACTGGTATTAAATACGATTTTTTCGAGTGTATGTGCAAAGTTAGAGACTATGACAATGGCACTTGCACCACTATCATTTAATTGATGTTCAAGTTCTCTTGGTGTGTAAAGTGGATTTACGTTTACGACAACCATACCTGCACGAAGAATACCGAAAAGCGCGATAGGATACTGCAATAAATTAGGCATCATTAAGGCAACACGATCACCTTTTTTCAATCCTAAGCCATTTTGCAGGTATGCTGCAAAAGCACGGCTACGCTCTTCAAGTTTGCGATAAGTCATGACCTCGCCCATATTGATAAAGGCGGGTTGATCTGCGTAATTTGCGACAGCGTTTTCAAGCATCTCAGCAAGGGATGCGAAACGGTCCGGGTCAATTTCAGCCGGGACATCTGCCGGATAACGTTTAAGCCAGACTTTTTCCAAAGTAGTACTCCTGATTAATCGCACTTCTTGGGTTAATATTATGTTTCATTTTTAACAAAGTATTAACTCATCCTACCAGCACAAACAATTTTCTGTTGTGAAGATGCGAAGTGTGTCACTAAATATTTTATTTTTAGATTAACAAAAAAGAAGGCGGTCAAAACCGCCCTCTCTTTTATTTTTATTCAACTTTAATAACGCTATTAGATAGTTACCCAATATATTATAGATATCAATTATACACCGTTTCACCCAAATGGAGATGAAATATTATATCGTCATGCGATCACAAACCCAGTTTTTATTCTAAAATGGGCACGACCTGACCAGTTCCATATGGATATCCACCATAACCACCATATCCATGATGATAACCCCAATATGGGCCATCACCATAATATCCCCATGTCATAACAGGCGCTGGCATAATCACTTGCTGTGTCAAAGTCCAACGTTTCATTCCTGTTACATCCATACGTAAAAATGGATAGCTTGCTTCTCCGACTTTCCCTGTTTCAACACCTTTAATCGTTCCAACTACCGTTACATATTGGTTTTTATAATCTGTGGGATCTAAGAAATGCATGACATTTGCATAGAGACGTCCAATAGACGGTTGTTGTAATTCAGGTGCCGCATCATATTGAGAAAGGGGCATAACGGCAATTTCTAGCTGTGTGGATGATTGAAGGTTTTTAACATCAATCACACGTCCGCCAAAACGACCTTCTTGACCTACATAAAGTTCAGGCGCTACAAAAATACCATTTAAATCAGTGACAGGCGTTGCTGATGTTCCTTTTATTGATTCAGGTATTGAGACACATCCCGCTAGAAACAAAGCACCAGATAAAAATAGCGCTTTGCTTACCAAACGGTAGTTTAATTGTCTTTTCATAAACCACCTCATTGCAAGTCATTATTGACGTCACTCTATAATACTATTATAGCTTTACTCTGTAATTTCTAATAGATACTCATAATCTATTCACGACCAGGTAGTTTTTTCCACGTAACTTCGTTACGTAAATAAACAGGTTCAGCCTCTTCCACTCTTGTAGCTTTTCCTTCATGCCAAGCAGCAACGGCAAGCGGTAGCATATCTTGTGCTGCCGGCAATGTAATATCAGTTTCAACAACGGTAAAAAGTAATCCCTCTTTTAATTCAGGATAGGCTTGCCAACCCGTACCCGCCATTGCCCAAGTACCCGTGGTTGATTGTAAGGCTTCAACAAAGTGTTCAGGTTTCATCACTGCTTCTGTTTCTTCGCCTAACCAAATCCCTTCGTCATTACGTTGATATTGAGCACAATAAATTTCACCCATACGTGCATCTATTGCAACCAAAACCTGCTTGATCCCTGTTGTTCTGAATACACCTTCTGCCATGGTGGCAAGTGATGATATGCCAATCATGGGTAATTCAGCACCCAATGCGATACCTTGTGCAACACCGACGCCAATACGAACCCCAGTAAAACTACCTGGACCACGCCCAAAGGCAAGGACATCTAATGATTGCAATGTTAAGTTCGCTTCTTCTAAGGCGCTTTTGACCATAGGTAAAATCTTTTGTGTATGTTCACGAGGTGAGATTTCAAAACGTGAAGCAACAACGCCTTCATTCCAAACTGCAACTGAACAGGATTCTGTTGCAGTATCAATTGCTAAAATTCGCAGTGACACGCCATAACTCCGGCAAATTCGATAATTAAAAGAGAAAGAATAATATCATAATAGTGTTCAGCAGAATAAACACACATTCTGTGCGATCGCTATTATGAACCCGATATTTCTTGTATTTCATCATGCTGTGCGCGTTGGCTCAAAAATTCCATCGTTTTCTCAAGCGAGCGTGTGCGTGGCGATGGAGGCAAACTGCTTAAAAAAACCTCGCCATATGCACGAGAAACTAATCTATCATCACACACTATAATTGCGCCATAATCGTGTACATCACGAATTAATCGTCCAACACCTTGTTTTAAACTAATTACAGCATCAGGAATTTGCACATCTCGGAATGCATCACCACCTCGTAATTCACAATCTTCAATACGTGCTCTTAATAAAGGATCATCAGGTGCTGTAAATGGTAATTTATCAATAATCACGCAAGACAGCGTATCGCCACGCACATCAACACCTTCCCAAAAACTTTGAGTCGCCACTAAAAGCGCATTTCCTGATGAAACAAATTTTTGCAGCAATTGCGTTTTACTCATTTCACCTTGCATCAATACAGGTAATGGCAAACTGGCTTTAAACTCTTCGGCAAGCCCTCGCATCATGGCATGTGAAGTACAGAGGAAAAAACAGCGGCCTTGATTCTTTAAAATGACAGGCGTTAGCATAGCGGCTAAACGTTTCGCCGTATAAGGCTGATTTAAGGGAGGCAAATAACGTGGGACACACAATAATGTTTGATGTTGATAATCAAACGGGCTGTTTAAAATCAATGTTGTTGCGTTTTCTAAACCTAGCCTATCTGTGTAATAGGACATTTGTTCATTTACAGAGAGTGTTGCCGAGGTAAATACCCAACTACTTTTATGTGATTTAATTAATTCACGAAATTTATCTGCAACAGAAAGTGGCGTAATAGCGAGTAAGAAATGGCGACCGTAACTTTCAAACCAGTAACTATAGCCCGGGATTGTGGTATCAATCAGGCGTTTTAAGCGATTGCGGTAAACGGTGGCACGTTCAAAAGCACTATCAAGTAATTGGCTGCGCCCTAACGAGAGTTTCATTACGTCATAACTCAGTTCTAAGGCATCATCCAGTAACGTTAGAAAACGTTTTGTTTCGCCACCTTGCAATAACTCGCGTAAATTTCCACGATAACCCGTCTCACCTAACGCTAAGCGAAAATCCATCACCATTTGCGTTAATCGATCGGCACTTTTTTGTAACTGAACTTGGTCTCTCACTTCTGTGCGATAAGCAACGGTCATATCTCTGGCGAGATCAAAAAGCTGTCTACTGGTAAGTTGTTGACCAAAATAGTGGCTGGCAATATCTGGTATTTGATGAGCTTCATCAAAGATCATAATTTCAGCCTCCGGAATTAGCTCACCAAAACCCGTATCTTTAACGACAGTATCCGCCATAAATAAATGGTGATTAACTACCACGACATCCGCATCCATTGCTTTTTTACGCGCGCTTAAAACATAGCACTCTTTGTAGCGAGGACAATCACTCCCTAAACAGTTATCGTTGGTGCTCGTAACTAAAGGCCAAACTCGGCTATCTTCTGCAACACTATGACAACGGCTAACATCACCATCTTCTGTCTGTGTTGACCATTGGCGTACATACATCACATCAGATAATACTTCTGCTTCCAGATCACCACCACTGAGCATTTGTTGATCGAGTCGCTCTAAACACAAATAATTTGAACGTCCTTTTAATAAGGCGGTGTTGCCATCATAATTAATTGCTTCAATGATTGTCGGTAAATCCCGACTATAGAGTTGATCTTGTAAGGCTTTAGAGCCTGTTGAAATAATGGTTTTTTTACCTGAACGCAAAGCAGGTACAAGGTATGCATAGGTTTTCCCTGTTCCCGTGCCAGCTTCCGCAATAAGTACACCCTGCTTATCAATAATATCTGTTATTGATTTCGCCATTTGTCGTTGAGCTTCACGGGGATGAAATCCAGGAATAGTTCGGGTTAAAATCCCGTTTTCTGCAAAATCGTCTGACACAGGCATACTCTTTTTATAAAATAAGACGTAAATTATGCCAGTGGATAATCAAAAGTACCACCTATGCCGTTAATACAAAGGAGAACTCAATGACAATTAAACGTATCGACCCTGAAGATCGCTGGTCTGAAGCGGTTATTCATAATGACACTATTTATTACACCGCTGTACCAGAAAATTTATCGGGCGATATTATTGAACAGACAGCAGATACATTAGCGGCAATCGATGTCTTATTACAACGTGTAGGTTCTGATAAAACCCAAATTCTTGATGCGACAATCTTTTTAGCTGATAAAGCCGATTTTGAAGGGATGAATAAAGCATGGGATGCTTGGGTTGCTAAAGGTAGTGCACCTGTACGTTGTACAGTGCAAGCACAATTAATGCATCCTGAGTATAAAGTCGAAATTAAAATTATTGCGGCAATGTAAATATATTTATAATAAGCACCTACTTTTATAGGTGCTTATTTTCTTTGATTTAACCTATTTTTATAATGTTATTTTAACTCAGGGATCCTATTTTTTATTGTCTCGGCATGACAACGGTATATTTTGGCTAATTTTTCATCACCACCTTCAGAGGTGACTTTTCCACAAATAAGATCTTTATTTTTTATCCACTGACGCTGACCTAATAATAAAGCTTTTCTTTGTTCACTACTTAAACTTTGCCATCTATTATTTAATTCAGCATCTGCTGTAAGAAAATCTTGTTTTGCTTGAGAAAGTGAAAGTTCTGGTGTTTCTTGCGCTTCTTGCAAAGCTTGTCTTTGACGACGAACTTCTTGTTGCTCTAACGCCTGTTGGCGTAGTGATTCTTGCTCTGCTTGTTGGTCTAATAATTGTTGTTGACGATTCAATTCTTGCTGTTGGCGAAGTTCTTCTTGTTTCTTTTGTAATTCTTGCTGTTGCTGTTGTTGCAATATTCTTTGCTGTTCTTTAATCGGTTTTATTATAGATAGAGTAGAAACAAAAGCAGCACCATTCGAAATACTATTTCTTGGCGCAATATTTACGAATACTGTTTTATTATCATCAGTTGGCTGAGCACTATAATCTATTCTCGCAGAGAAAGTATTCGCGTTTTGCTCTAATGATAAAGTTTCAAGAGTTTTATCAAGATTACTATTGAATTCAGTACGATAATAATCATGTAATATTTCATAATTATTTGCAGGTATGGTCATTGACACCATTGCAGAACATGACTTCATCGTACTATTAGGATCGTTCGCTTTAGTCATTATTTCAGACACATTAAAACTAATCTCTTCTAATGTTGCTCGTTTTAATTGATTTGTGACATCAGAATAATTACTTGTTTGTCGAGAAATTTCTTCTAGTGTTGTTTTTTTTAAAGCATCTTTAAAAGCAGATTGTGTTAATTCTGAAGAACAACCAATAGGTTCTGTTTTTTCACCACAAGCTGTTAATAATAAAGGAAAGCATAGAGCGATATATTTCATTTTCATTGTCATTTTCCGATAATCTCAAGCAATCACATTTTAAAGTAAAAATAGTTAAATATATTTTATATTAAATATATTTAATTTCACTTTATTTAACTGATATCAGAAACACAATTTTGACTCAAAAAATAGAACAATAATATTTTAGGTATAAAAATAAAGGGCTGAGTTCAGAAAAACTCAGCCCTTGGTTGTTTTCTAATTTTACTGTGATATTAATTTTATTGCTCTTACCTATTCATTACTCATTGCATTAAGTAGATTTAGGCAAATTTAATCATTACCATACCAACCAGTAATAATATAATTCCACCCCATCCTTTATAATTGAGTCTCTGATTAAATAAAATCCAACCGGCAGCGATAGTAGCAATAATGCCGAATGCTCCCCAAAGTGCATAAGCAACTGAAAGTTCTATCCCTTTCACTGCCATTGCCAGCGCACTAAAGGCCCCTAACACACAAACCAGTGATAATATTCCTAATCCCATTCGGCTAAAGCCGTTAGACATTTTTAAGAATATATTCGCAACAATCTCAAGCACTACGGCAAGTATTAGGAATGCACCATGCCACCATTCAAATTGAGCTAACATAATTAAGCCTCCTTGATATTGGCAGAAATTGGCTTATTCGCTCCTTTTACGGCACTTGCAACGTGCTTGGCTTTACCCGCGATACTTTTTACCGAGTCAGTTGTTTTCTTAGCAACAGTCGATTTTTTAGTACCTGATTTGATAAGCGTGATCCCTGCAATTAACATCGCTAGACCACCTAACTTTAATGGTGACAGCGATTCACCAAACCACAGAACGCTGAATGTCGTAATAATGACAATTCCAATACCTTCCCATAGTGCATACGCTACACCTAATGCCACTTTCTTAACGGCTATGGCTAAAAAGATATAGGAAGTGGCAATCATTAACCACATCACTATCATGCCAGTATAACCACCACTTACACTGGCGTACTTCATTGATAAAGTACCAATAACTTCACAAACGATAGCTAATGCTAAAAATATCCAATAAATCATTTTTTCATCTCTCATACACATTTGAAATACGCCGAAACGTTTCTTGCGCAGGAAGATAGAGAATATGTAGATAGTCTTTCTGGCGGCAATAAAAGCCGAACGTTAAGGCAACGTCATTTCCTGATTGCGTCAGGAATTAAGATGAGAGATTTCTATAATGCGCCACACCAGTAGTGTTCGCTGGACAAAATAGCAGAAAGGAATAACTTATAGGTAGAACGTTTAACTTTGACGCTTTTGGCGCTAGTCATGATTATTTATTCTTTCATCGCACAGACCATCCGCACGATATACTCCGAACCCTCATATAAGATGGTTAAATGTTACATGATATTTCTATCATGCCGAATTATTTAAAGCAATGCCTTTTTGCAAAATATTTTTGTTAATTGATTGGTTTTATTTAAGTTTTAGTTTCTAACCAAAATCAGATTGCATAGTTAATCAGTGTTTTTACGATCCTTCAGTAGTTTTATTCATCTCAATTGCTGTAATTATGCTTAAAGATATTTGTCTGATACAAAAACACCCAGCTATGCTGGGTGTTTTTTCTTTAGAATGGATAATCAAAATCAGTTATTCAATTTCATTCCAAGAGCGACCATCACGGGTGATCATTGCAACAGATGCCACTGGTCCCCAAGTACCTGCTTGATATGGCTTAGGCAGTTCATTATCACACTCCCATGCGTTAATGATTGAATCTACCCATTTCCAGGCTTCTTCCACTTCATCACGACGCACGAATAGCGCTTGGATCCCACGCATGGCTTCTAACAATAAGCGCTCGTAAGCATCCGCTAAATGTGTTTGATTGAATGTTTCAGAGAAGCTCAAGTCCAGTTTGGTTGTTTGTAAACGGTGTTTATGATCGAGTCCCGGAGCTTTATTTAGCACTTCGATATCGATACCTTCATCTGGCTGTAAACGAATAGTTAGCTTATTTTGAGGTAACTCTTGGTAAGTTTCACTGAAAATATTCAGCGCAGGCTTTTTAAAATAAACCACAACTTCTGAACATTTACTTGGTAGGCGCTTACCCGTTCTTAAATAGAAGGGAACCCCTGCCCAACGCCAGTTATCAATATCCGCACGGATAGCAACAAACGTTTCTGTATGACTAGCTTTATTTGCACCCTCTTCATCAAGATAACCTGGTACTTTTTTACCTTGTACAAAACCACCTGTATATTGCCCACGAACCGTTTTTTCGCGAATATTAGTGTTATCAATACGGCGTAATGAACGTAAGACTTTCACTTTTTCTTGACGAATACTGTCAGCGGTTAAATCAGCGGGTGGTGACATTGCAATCATCGTTAAGATCTGCAACAAGTGGTTTTGCACCATATCACGCATTTGACCCGCTTGATCGAAATATCCCCAACGCCCTTCAATACCCACTTCTTCTGCAACCGTAATTTGGACATGATCAATCGTTTTATTGTCCCAATTATTAACAAACAGTGAGTTTGCAAAGCGCAGTGCTAATAGATTTAAAACTGTTTCTTTACCTAAATAGTGGTCGATACGATAAATTTGGCTCTCTTTAAAGTATTTAGCCACACTATCATTAATAGAAACCGAAGATGCTAAGTCTGTGCCCAATGGTTTTTCCATCACAACACGGTTTGGCTCTTTATTAAGTTTTGCATGGCCTAAACCTTTACACATCGCACTAAAGGTACTTGGTGGCATTGCAAAGTAATAAATAGCCGGTAATTTGTCTTGTTTGAGGTGCTTTGATAGCTCAATGAAATGGTCTGTTTCATTGACATCAAGATTACAAAAATCTAAGCGATCACTTAAACGCTGCCAAATTTCAGGATTAATTTCTTCTTTTAAAAAGGTTTTTAATGCTTCATGGGCAACATTTTTATATGCCTCAGCATCCCAATCAGCACGACCTACACCAATAATGCGAGAGTCAGGGTGAATATATCCTGCTTTTTCCAATTGATATAATGATGGAATAAGCTTACGGCGTGCTAGATCCCCTTTCGTACCGAAGATAACCAGATCACAGGCCTGAGCAGTCGATATCGCTGCCATAGTACGTCTCCTCATGATGAGATTTTGTAATTTTGTTACAGAATTTTGTATTAATGTACTCTTTTGGGTGTATTCAGTAAATACGCTCGCACATTTTAGTCTCTAACTTACCATACATATTGTAACGCTTCATTTTATGTCTAGTGTTTTATCCTTTCTTGTAACTTTACAACAGTTTTGTTTCTGGTTTTCAGCTTTGAAAGTTAGACACACGTCATACTTTAACGAAAAAAGCCCTGTTTACCGATGGTTTACACTGCAAGCCTTGTTCTTTGCGTAGTATATTTTCATAAAACCGTTATAGATTTCTCCTTTTATTGAAATTGGCAAAGCCAAGGATCTGTATATTTAATGAATATATTGGAAAGGGTTCAGTCTAATCTGGACATCTTGAGCAAATCAGAAAAAAAAGTTGCAGAAGCTGTTTTAACTGCGCCACAAACTGTTATCCATTCTAGTATTGCCTTAATGGCTAAAACGGCTGATGTCAGTGAACCCACGGTTAATCGTTTTTGCCGTCGCATGGCAACCAAGGGATTTCCTGATTTTAAATTACAATTAGCACAAAGCATTGCCAATGGCACACCTTATGTAAATCGTAATATTGATGATTCTGATACAGTATCCTCTTATACCAATAAAATTTTTGAATCCGCCATGGCGGGACTTGAGAACGTTAAAAATAATATTGATATCGCCGCAATCAATCGTGCTGTTGATATTTTGACGCAAGCTAAGAAAATCTCTTTTTTTGGCTTAGGCGCATCAGCCGCTGTGGCTCACGATGCCATGAATAAGTTTTCTCGTTTTAATATTCCTGTCACTTACTTTGATGACGTTGTTATGCAACGTATGAGTTGTATCAATAGCACTGATGGTGATGTTGTCGTGGTTATCTCTCATACGGGGCGGACTAAAAATCTCGTGGAAATAGCTAAAATTGCGCGTGAAAATGATGCCGCAGTGATTGCTATTACAACACCCGGATCACTTTTAGCCTCTGAAGCCACCCTCCCTATTTTACTTGATGTACCTGAAGATACTGATATCTACATGCCAATGATCTCCCGCCTTGCACAACTCACTATTATTGATGTTCTCGCGACAGGATTTATTTTACGTCGAGGACCAAAATTCAGAGATAACTTGAAGCGCGTCAAAGAAGCTTTACGTGATTCACGGTTTGATAAGTAACCGTTTTTAATTATTCTGTTAGTATTGTCACACTTCCTATTGTGCCCCTGACTAGATAACTTTTTGAAAACTGGTAGCATATCTGCGAGCTAACTCTCGCATATAATGAAAACAGTAGTGTATGTTGCAATTAGCTTGATGCGTTTCACTTAACATATTGGATAAAATATTGTCTAATTTCTGTTTTATCCAATAGCCAACACCTTTCGTTCAAGGTCAACGGAGTAATACATGTCCAGACGGCTCAGAAGAACAAAAATTGTTACCACCTTAGGCCCAGCAACAGATCGTGATAATAACTTAGAAAAAATTATTATTGCTGGTGCAAATGTTGTTCGATTAAATTTCTCTCATGGTTCTGCGGAAGATCATCTTGCTCGTGCTAATCGTACGCGTGAAATTGCAGCAAGACTTGGTCGCCATGTTGCTATTCTTGGGGATTTACAAGGCCCTAAAATCCGTGTTTCTACATTTAAAGACGGAAAAGTTTTCCTGAATGTCGGTGATAAATTCTTGCTTGATGCCGCCCTTGAAAAAGGCGAAGGCAATCAAAATCAAGTCGGCATTGACTATAAAGGCCTACCTGCCGATGTAGTTCCTGGTGATATTCTACTGCTCGATGATGGTCGCGTTCAGTTAAAAGTTCTCAAAGTTGATGGACTAAAAGTCTTTACTGAAGTCACTGTGGGTGGTCCTTTATCTAATAATAAAGGAATTAACAAGCTCGGTGGCGGTCTTTCCGCAGATGCATTAACAGAAAAAGATAAACAAGATATTATTACGGCAGCTAAAATTGGTGTCGATTACCTTGCTGTTTCATTTCCAAGAACAGGTGAAGATCTTCACCTCGCTCGGCGTTTAGCCCGTGATGCAGGTTGTGAATGCCAAATTGTATCTAAAGTAGAGCGCGCTGAAGCAGTAGCTAATGATGAAATTATCGATGAAATCATTATGGCATCAGATGTTGTGATGGTAGCTCGTGGTGATTTAGGCGTTGAAATTGGCGATCCTGAACTTGTTGGTGTACAGAAAAAATTAATTCGTCGTGCTCGTCAGCTTAATCGTGTTGTTATCACTGCTACTCAAATGATGGAGTCAATGATAACAAATCCAATGCCAACACGAGCAGAAGTTATGGACGTTGCTAATGCCGTGTTAGATGGTACTGATGCCGTTATGCTTTCTGCAGAAACTGCAGCAGGACAATACCCAGCAGAAACCGTCTCTTCAATGGCCCAAGTCTGTTTAGGGGCTGAAAAAATGCCTGCAGCTAATGTTTCTAAGCATCGCTTAGATATGGTGTTTGATACTGTGGAAGAAGCCATTGCGATGTCCACCATGTATGCCGCTAACCATATGAAAGGTGTTAATGCGATTATTGCGATGACAGAATCAGGTCGTACCGCGCGCATGATGTCTCGTATCAGTACTGGTTTACCTATTTTCTCAATGTCTCGCCATGAGAAAACACTAAACCAAACGGCACTTTATCGTGGCGTGACACCTGTTTATTGTAGTACGCATACTGATGGTATTGCTGCAGCTAACGAAGCAATTGCTCGTTTACGTGATAAAGGTTTCTTAGTTTCTGGTGATTTAGTGTTAGTCACTCAAGGTGACCTTATGGGTACAATCGGTAGCACTAATACATGCCGTATTTTGACGGTTGAATAATACCGAGCTATAAAGCTTAACAGTAAAGCGGGCACTTAATTAAGTGCCCGCTTTATTTACTTCTTTTTCGTTCAAGAACTAGTCCAAAATATTCTCACGAGCGTAAGGCTCTATTTCGCCCTCTTTACGTGTCTTCAGTAATTTTAATATCCACGTATATTGCTCGGGTGTCGGTGTCACTAGTGCTTCTAACTCTTCATTCATTCTGCGTGCAATGTACGCATCATCTTTATCTTCAATATCATCCATTGGTTCACGAATAATAATGTGAAGCTGATGTGTTTTATGACAATACACTGGGAACAACGGCACAATAGCTGCTCGGCATACTTTCATTAATCGCCCAATCGCAGGCAATGTCGCCTTATAGGTACCGAAAAAATCCACAAATTGGCTATGCTCTGCACCATGATCTTGATCTGGTAGATAATAGCCCCAGTAACCTTGCCGCACAGAAGAAATAAAAGGCTTAATACCTGCTTCGCGGGAATGTAATCGCCCATCAAAATGGTGGCGTGCTTTATTCCATAAATAATCAGCCACGGGATCTTTTTGGTGGTGAAACATCGCCGCCATTTGCTGACCTTTGGCGGCTAATAACATGGCAGGGATATCAACCGCCCAACCATGTGGCACCATAAAAATGACATTACGGCCTTGCTCTTTAAAACGTTCGATGATCTCTAAGCCTTGCCAGCTTGTTCGTTTTAATATGTGCTCAGGCCCTCTTAAACAAAGCTCTGCTAGCATCACAAAGGATTGGGGAGCCGTTTCAAACATACTATCAAGAACTGTTTCACGTTGTGTTTTATCCCATTTTGGAAAACAGTATCTCAAGTTGATATCTGCACGACGTCTTGCGCTTTTCGCTTTACGCCCAACAAAACGACCAATAGAAGCAAGAAATGGATCACGCCATTTTACTGGCATATAAGCCAATGCACTTAAAACACCAGCACCTATCCAAGTTCCCCAATGACGAGGATGTAAATATGCACGGTGAAAAGTAGGCACATAACCCGCTTTGCTATCTGTATCTTTTTCTTTATTCATCAGATAACTCTCTGAACTGACACCCCTAATAGGCGTAAAAAACGTTAAAACAAAAACGGATGATATCAATCATCCGCTTTTATGTCTTTAAGATCGTGTTTATTGTCAATCGGCTAGCACTAATTGAGGCTTAATCTCTTTGACTTTCGCTAGATATTCTTGTTTGTCTTTGCCTGTTAAACCATCAGCACGAGGTAATGTTGCTGTTAATGGATTAACTGCTTGTTGGTTGATCCACAGTTCATAGTGTAAATGAGGCCCTGTAGAACGCCCTGTATTACCTGATAACGCAATTCTATCGCCACGTTTAACACGTTGGCCAGGTTTTACTAATAATTGACGTAAATGCATATAACGCGTGGTGTATTGGCTACCATGGCGAATAGCGATAAAGTTACCTGCAGCACCGCTATATTTTGCCACAATCACTTCGCCATCTCCTGTTGCTAATACTGGTGTACCTACTGGCATAGCAAAATCGACACCTTTATGAGCAGCTAAACGTCCTGTAACAGGGTTAATACGACGAGGATTAAATTGAGAAGACACTCTAAATTGCTTGACCGTTGGGAAACGCATAAAACCACGTTCTAATCCACCCGCTTGGCTATCGTAAAAACGGCCATCTTCAGCAAGGAACGCATAATAATCTTTACCTGCACTACGTAAACGAACACCAATTAGCTCACTTTGTTCAGTGCGCCCATCAAGCACTTCACGAGAAAACAGTGCCGCAAATTGGTCACCACTTTGTAATTTTTTAAAGTCTACTTGCCACTGTAATGCTTTAGTAACAGCACGAGCTTCAGCGTTAGTTAAACCGGCATTTGTTGCACTAACAGAAAAACTGCCTCGAATAACACCTGTCGTTACGCTATTTTTCCATTCCCCTTTTTGAAACTCTTTTGTTTCTTTAAAACCCGTTTCTGTACGGGTATAAACGCGAGTTTCACGACGAGAAACACCCCAGCTTAATTCTTGCAGTAACCCATTATCATCAAGTTCCCAGCTAATTGGTTGCCCAATTTTAAGATTTCTGAGATCTTTATTTTGATTAGAGATAGTTGCGATATCAGCAGAATCAATACCAAACTGAGTCAGTATTGAACTCAATGAATCCCCACTAGACACAATATAAGTATGAGGAACTTGTGCGACGGTTGTACTTGTATCTGTGCCGTCATCTGCACCAACTAAGCCTTCGTCTGTAAGTTGATCGCTACTATCAGTGATGATGTCATCGGTATTTTCGCCTTGATTAGCGAGAGGCATTTGAATACTGACAGGGACTTCTCGGCTTTGTTCATTTTGAAGAACCACTGGCCGCCAAATCGCGACGGCCAATGTTGCTGCAGTTAACGAACCAAGCATGATTTTATGTGGGAGTGGTAAACTTAAATATACCTGTGCAATGGATTTCTTCTGCTGCACGCTCTTAATTCCTTATTGTGTTTCATTCAGGCAGCTCGCATATTGGTTAGCTAGTTGGGTAAGGAATTTCACATAGCTCTCTTGAGTTAGAGCAATCCCACTTCCTAGGGGGTCTAATACACCCATTTTAACCCCAGTGCCTTTCGCCACTGTTTCTATTACTGTCGGCCTAAATTGTGGCTCAGCAAAAATGCAGGTTGCTTTTTGCTCAACCAACTGTGTTCGTATTTGATGTAATTTCTGCGCACCTGGCTGTATTTCAGGGTTGATAGTAAAATGACCTAATGGCTTTAAATTATAATGTTTTTCGAAGTAGCCATAAGCATCATGAAAGACAAAATAACCCTTATTTCTAACAGGCGACAGAATATTAACAAGATTCTTATCAGTTTGCTTGAGTTGTTCGCTGAATTTACCTAGGTTTACGTCCAGAAGTTCTTTTTTATCTGGATAAAGTGCAATTAACCTTTCATGGATCTGTTTTGCAGACGACAACGCAATCTCTGGTGATAACCAGATGTGCATATTATAATCACCATGAGAATGATGTTCGTGATTTTCCTCATGTTTATGCACATTGTCATCATCATCTTTCAATAAAAGCGACTTTATTTCGTCAGTTTCCGCTAAAGCCAACTTATGATTGTCTGTAAGTCTGTTTAATGGCCTATCTAAAAACACTTCCATATCAGGCCCAACCCATACCATTAGGTCTGCAGAAGTAATTTTTTTCAAATCAGAGGGTTTTAATGCGTAATCATGTGGAGATGCACCATCCGGTAATAAAACTTCCGTTGGGGTCACCCCGTCAGCGATAGCGGCGGCAATAAACCCGATAGGTCGTATAGAAGTCACCACATCAGCCTGAACAGAAGCGCTGAATGAACTTATCATCGCTGTCGCTAAAAATGATTTCAATAAAAAACGATGCGCAAATTTGTTGTTTTTATGTAACATAGGAAGAATTCTCGTGAATCATCATTGGAAATGTTATATTATAACGTTTCAATGATTCTGCAAGTGCTAATTTTATGTCTGACTTGATTTGTTTAAAATCGGTTTCTGTTTCTTTTGGTGAAAGAGAAATTTTAAAAGATATCTCTTTTGATTTAAAAGCAGGCCGTATTCTTACTTTACTTGGCCCTAATGGTGCGGGTAAATCCACGGTTATCCGTTTAGTTCTTGGATTATTAAATCCAACCTCAGGAAAAGTAGAACGCCATAATACGTTACGTATTGGTTATGTTCCTCAAAAGCTTTATCTTGACCCTACAATGCCATTGACAGTTAAGCGCTTTATGACGCTAAAACCCGGTGTACAAGATAAAGATATTCTCCCTGCCCTTGAGCGTGTTAATGCAGCTAAATTAATCAATCAACCCATGCAAAAACTGTCTGGTGGTGAATCTCAGCGCGTGTTATTAGCAAGAGCCTTGCTTAATCAACCTCAACTTTTAGTCTTAGATGAACCGACTCAAGGTGTTGATGTTAATGGGCAACTGGCCCTTTATGATTTAATTAATCAACTTCGTAATGAATTAGGTTGCGCCATTTTGATGGTTTCTCATGATCTTCATTTAGTCATGGCAAAAACAGATGAAGTGCTCTGTTTAAATGGTCATATTTGCTGTTCAGGCACACCAGATGTTGTTTCATCTCACCCAGAATTTATTGCTATGTTTGGTAGTCGTGGTGCTGAACAACTAGGTATTTATCGTCATCATCACCAGCATAGTAAGGAGTGTCGTCATGATTGAGTTGCTGTTACCGGGTTGGATTGCCGGTATGCTCTTAGCAATGGCGGCAGGCCCTCTGGGCTCTTTTGTCGTTTGGCGTCGTATGTCTTATTTTGGTGATACCTTAGCTCATGCCTCACTACTTGGTGTTGCTTTTGGTTTGCTATTTAATATTGAGCCTTTTTATGCCGTTATTGCCGTCACACTTCTTTTAGCTATTTTATTAGTATGGTTAGAATTAAAACCACAACTTTCTGTTGATACCCTTTTAGGGATCATGGCACACAGTGCGCTTTCTTTAGGGCTTGTGGTTGTTAGTTTAATGTCCAATGTACGCGTTGATTTAATGGCTTACCTATTTGGTGATTTACTTTCTGTAAACTATCAAGACGTTATCAGTATCTTTATTGGCGTTGTGATTGTTTTATTTGTGATTATCCGTTCATGGCGTCCATTGCTTTCTATGACTATTAATCAAGATATGGCCTTTGTTGATGGCGTAAATATTCAGAGAGAACGCTTAAAGCTAATGATGATCACCGCACTAACCATTGGTTTAGCCATGAAGTTTGTTGGAGCATTAATTATCACCTCACTGCTCATTATCCCTGCCGCAACGGCGCGTCGTTTTGCTCGTTCACCAGAACAAATGGCTGTGATCGCAATCGCTGTTGGTATGCTGGCAATTACTGGCGGTTTAACCTTCTCTGCTTTCTATGACACTCCTGCAGGCCCTTCTGTTGTTTTAGCGGCGAGTTGCCTATTTATCTTGAGTTTATTTGCACCCACTAAACAGTAATCAAATAATCCAAATTTAATACAAAAATAACCCTTGATGAAATGACTCCATCAAGGGTTATTTTTTATTTATGATAAATGGCAGAACGTAAATTTAGTCTTCTACGATACGATTAAAATGGCGATAGGCATGGTTAGTGGCAACCCGGCCTCTTGGTGTGCGCTGAATAAACCCTTGTTGAATTAAATAAGGCTCTAACACATCTTCTATAGTTTCACGCTCTTCACCAATAGCTGCCGCAAGGTTATCTAATCCTACTGGGCCACCCATAAATTTATCAATAATGGCAAAAAGAAGTTTGCGATCTAAATAGTCAAAACCCGCAGCATCCACATTTAACATATCAAGCGCTTTAGAGGCAGTATCCTCATCGATGGCTCCATTACCTTTAACCTGTGCAAAGTCTCGTACTCGGCGTAATAATCGGTTAGTAATACGTGGTGTACCTCGTGAGCGCATTGCTATTTGACGCGCACCTTCATCTGTCATCTCTAATCCCATAAAGCTGGCGCTGCGAGAGACAATGTGTTGGAGATCGTCAACATTATAAAACTCAAGGCGTTGAACAATACCAAAACGGTCACGCAAAGGTGATGTTAAAGAGCCAGCTCTTGTGGTTGCTCCCACTAAAGTAAATGGCGGTAGATCAATTTTAATTGAACGTGCGGCAGGCCCTTCACCAATCATAATATCAAGCTGGTAATCTTCCATCGCAGGATAAAGGATTTCTTCAACAACCGGGGAAAGTCGATGAATTTCATCAATAAACAGTACGTCATGAGGCTCAAGGTTAGTTAGCATCGCGGCTAAATCTCCTGCTTTTTCAAGTACAGGGCCTGATGTCGTACGCAAGTTAACCCCCATTTCATTAGCAATGATATTTGCCAATGTAGTTTTGCCTAATCCAGGAGGGCCAAAAATAAGCAAATGGTCGAGTGCATCATGACGTAATTTAGCCGCCTGAATAAAAATCTCCATCTGTTCACGAACTTGTGGTTGCCCAACATATTCGGCAAGAGATTTAGGGCGAATAGCCCTATCTATTATTTCTTCTTCAGGTTGTTGAATTTCTGCTGAAATCAGGCGATCTGCTTCAATCACAATGTGTTACTCCTAAATAGCCGCGCGCAATGCTTCTTTGATAAGCGTTTCACTATCTGAACCCAGTTTTGCTACTTTACTGATCATTTTTGCTGCTTCTTGTGGTTTATAGCCCAATGCGATTAATGCAGCAGAAGCTTCAGCTTCAATATCAGCCGCTTTTGGCGCTTTAGGTGAAGCACTTTCTGGTAATTCAATATCGCTATTTTCGAATAAATCACCATTAAGACCCTTGAAGCGGTCTTTCATTTCAACCACTAAACGTTCTGCTGTTTTCTTACCCACGCCGGGTAATTTTACTAATGAAGAGATAGATTCATTTTCAATCGCTGTCACAAATTGGCGAGCCGACATACCCGATAAAATAGCGAGTGCCAGTTTCGGGCCGACGCCATTGACTTTAATTAATTCACGAAAGAGTGCGCGCTCTTGTTTTTGGTTAAAACCATAAAGTAATTGAGCATCTTCACGTACGATAAATTGCGTATAGATAATGGCTTCTTGGCCAATATCGGGCAGTTCATAAAAACAGGTCATTGGCATATTAATTTCATAACCTACACCATTACCTGCCTCGATCAGCACCACTGGCGGCTGTTTTTCAAGAATAATTCCTCTGATACGACCTATCACCCTAACGCCTCCGCAAATATATTTACGCCAAGTTTATAACATAAAAAAAGCTGGACGTATATCCAGCCTGTGAAAAACCAAAGACATTTACCAAGATAACAACTTATCTTAATCTACCTCGCGTTAAAACTAATCGAGGATCACCCACACGTAATAAATTTTGGTTAAAGTGGCAATGTGTGATAGCAATTGCTAAGGCATCGGCGGCATCTGATTGTGGTGCGGCAGATAGCTTTAATATTGAACGCACCATATGTTGCACTTGGCTTTTTTCGGCAGCACCTGTACCCACAACCGTTTGTTTAACCTGGCGAGCCGCATATTCAAAAACAGGTAAATCGTTATTTACCGCAGCCAATATCGCCACACCTCGTGCTTGCCCTAGTTTTAATGCAGAATCCGCATTTTTAGCCATAAACACTTGTTCAACCGCAAACACATCTGGCGAAAATTGCGTAATTATTTCGCTAACACCTGCATAAATACGTTTAAGTCGATTAGGAAGGTCGGGAACTTGTGTGCGAATGCAACCGCTTCCCAAATAGATAAGTTGTCGCCCTTGTTGTCGAATTACACCGTAGCCTGTAACGCGCGAACCGGGGTCTATACCTAGAATGATAGCCATATCAATTCCTGTTGCCGATATGGTCGATGGCGAGAGAAAAGAGCAAAAAAATCTGCTCTGCTCTTCTCTTCGCACTTTTTAATAACAGCAATCAACACTGTTATTTTCGATAAACGTTAGAACGATTACAGGATATCTTCCAGTTGTTTTGCAACTTCATCAGAGATATCACCGTTGTGATACACTTCTTGCACATCATCACTGTCTTCTAACATATCAATAAGACGCATTAATTTTGGTGCTGTTTCAATATCCAATTCTGCTTTTGTTGATGGGATCATGGAAACTTCTGCTGATTCCGCAACAAAACCTGCCGCATCCATCGCATCTTTCACTTCACCAAACGACTCTGGTGTGGTGTAAACATCAATAGCGCCATCATCATAAGTTTCAACGTCATCCGCACCCGCTTCTAACGCAGCTTCCATAACCGCATCTTCATCAACACCTGGTGCGTAAGAAATGACGCCTTTTTTGGTGAAAAGATAAGAAACTGAACCATCTGTTCCTAAGTTACCACCTGTTTTGGTAAATGCATGGCGAACATCGGAAACAGTACGGTTACGATTATCACTTAAGCATTCAACCATCACAGCAGTACCTGCTGGGCCATAGCCTTCATAGATGATAGTTTCCATATTATCGTTATCATCATTACCCACACCGCGTGCAATTGCACGGTTCAAGGTGTCACGAGTCATGTTGTTCGATAATGCTTTATCAACTGCCGCACGTAAACGCGGGTTAGTTGCAGGATCACCACCACCTAAACGTGCTGCTGTAACCAATTCACGGATGATTTTAGTGAAAATTTTACCGCGTTTCGCATCTTGCGCTGCTTTACGGTGTTTTGTATTGGCCCATTTACTATGACCTGCCATGAAATATCTCCAAACGTGGTCTAATCATTAAATAACAAATTCTTCAATCGCTTGCTGATTACTGGCGGATTTTGTTAATTTTGCCGCCAGTGGCGCGTCTAGCCATTGGTATTGCGAATGCTCAGTTAGCACAAGCTCTCGCTCTGCGGGCAGTGCTAATGTAAACCAATGTTCCTGACAATGTGTCACATCGGGTGCATAACGATGCCGAAAATGTGCAAAAATCTCAAAAAGAATTGAGCGATGGCAATCCACCAACTCAAGATTTTCTTTTATGATATCAATTCCAACTTCTTCTTGCACTTCGCGCAACGCCGTTTGAAAAGGCATTTCTTCCGCTTCTAAACTACCAGTCACAGATTGCCAGAAATCAGGATCATCTCGACGCTTTAGCATAAGCACCCGTTTGGTCTCTTTTGCATAAATAACAACTAAAACGGATATCGGGCGCTTATATTTCATTATTTACTCTTTATCTTCGCTAACTTCTTTTTGAGTTACTGCAATTGCTAGTTCTTTTAAAGAATCAGCATTAGCAAAACTCGGTGCGTTAGTCATTAAACACGCTGCAGCTGTTGTTTTAGGGAATGCAATAACATCACGGATATTATCAGTCCCTGTTAACAACATCACTAAACGGTCTAAACCAAAAGCTAAACCTGCATGTGGTGGTGTACCAAATTTAAGTGCATCTAATAAGAAACCGAATTTCTCTTGTTGCTCATCTGGCGAAATACCTAAAATGCTAAATACCGCTTGTTGCATTTCATTACGGTGAATACGTACAGAGCCACCACCTACTTCATAACCGTTGATAACCATATCATACGCATTTGCTACCGCACCCACTGGATGTGCTGTCAGCTCAACAGGTGATAAGTCTTTTGGTGAAGTAAATGGATGGTGCATTGCACTTAAACTCCCCGTTTCTTCATCTTCTTCAAACATTGGGAAGTCAATAACCCATAATGGTTTCCATGCATTTAAGTCTGTCAGTTCAAGATCACGACCCACTTTCAAACGCAGAGCACCCATTGCATCACTCATAGTGCCTTTACGGCCTGCACCAAAGAAGATTAAATCACCATCAGTTGCACCTGTTGTTTCTAAAATGGCGTTAACAACATCATTAGTCAGGAATTTAGCAATTGGGCTTTGTACACCTTCAATGCCTTTAGCACTTTCGTTGACTTTCATCCACGCAAGGCCTTTAGCGCCGTAAATACCAACAAATTGTGTATACTCATCGATATTTTTACGGGTTAATGATGCGCCACCTGGCACACGCAGTGCGATAACACGGCATTTCTCATCATTAGCGGCTTGAGCAAATACACTGAACTCAACATCTTTGACTAAATCAGCAATGTCTTTGAGTTCCATTGGGTTACGTAAATCAGGTTTGTCTGAACCATAACGACGCATTGCTTCAGCAAAGGTCATGACAGGGAACGCACCTAAATCAACATTAAGAATATCCAACCATAATGCGTGGATCATACGCTCCATCACTTCGCGCACTTGATCTGCACTCATGAAAGAGGTTTCAACATCGATTTGTGTAAATTCAGGCTGACGGTCGGCACGTAAGTCTTCATCACGGAAGCATTTTACGATTTGATAATAACGGTCAAAGCCAGACATCATTAACAGCTGTTTAAAAAGCTGTGGTGATTGTGGTAATGCGTAGAATTTACCTTTGTGTACACGACTTGGTACTAAATAGTCACGCGCCCCTTCTGGTGTCGCTTTTGTCAGCATTGGAGTTTCAACATCAAGGAAACCTTCACCATCCATAAAACGGCGAACAAAGCTTGTGATTTTAGCTCGGGTTTTTAAGCGATCAGACATTTCAGGGCGACGCAGGTCTAAATAACGATAAGTTAAACGACGCTCTTCAGTATTTGTTTGATTACTATCTAACGGTAATGGCTCTGAACGGTTAAAAATAGACAGAGATTCTGCCGCTAACTCAATTTCACCTGTTGCCATATTTTTGTTAATTTGGCTATCAGGACGAGCGCGTACTGTTCCTGTGACTTGAATACAAAATTCATTACGCAGTTCTGATGCCTGAGAAAATGCCTCTTTCTGCTCTGGGTCAAAGAAAACTTGAACAATACCTTCGCGATCTCGCATATCAATAAAGATAAGTCCACCTAAGTCACGGCGACGGTTAACCCAACCACAAAGAGTCACTTTTTGGCCCACATGGGCACTATTCAACTGCCCACAATAATTAGTACGCATACAATATCCTTTTACTCAGCTTGTTGTGCTTTCTGCTGCGGAAATTTTGGCAATAGTCTTTTTCGAGTAGTGTCAAAAAAAAGGCAGACATTATAACGAAAATTCTTCCTAGAGATAAGAGTATAGACCTAGTTTATATGATACATCTTTTCAAGGATTTGCTAATCCCCAAACAATTAATTAATAATAATTATTTATAGCGACAGAAGTCGCTTTGAGGTTTATCATTAAATTCGCCGTTTTTTGGCTTTGGCAATGGAGAAAAGATGGTTAGCTCGCTTTATATCGTACTGGGCGCACTATTATTGATTAAATTGTCCCTCAATGTCGTAAAACTCAGAACACAATATCGGGTTGCTTATGGTGATGGTGGCTTTTATGAATTACAAACAGCCATCCGTGTTCACGGCAATGCGGTAGAATATATTCCTATTTCTATGATCTTATTGCTGGTCATGGAAATGAATGGTGCTTTTGTTTGGATGGTACACATCTGTGGCTCAATTTTAATCGCAGGTCGCTTCTTACACTCTTATGGATTAAAACACCGTGAACTTCGCTGGCGTCGTTCAGGCATGGCCGCCACTTACTTATCAATGGTATTGATGATCATTGCTAATATTTATTTCCTTCCTTGGATTCAAATCTTTTCCTTTTATTACTAAGTCCTCGTGGGAATAACATGATCATCCATGATCAAAACCGACATCCTTGCTGTTGTGTCTAATAACGGCAAGGTATCAAAAAGGTTTATTTATTTTTTCCAATTTCTTTCTAAATAATGCAACTTTGTGAGCACCGTCGCTTCTGGTAGAATGCTTGCTTCTTTTATTCCTTAAACCTATTTTAGTTATGTCGAATTCAAAATCATCACAACAAGACAGCTTATTTGCGACACCTATTGCAAACCTTGGTGACTGGCGCTTTGATGAAAAAGTCGCTGAAGTGTTTCCTGATATGATAAAACGCTCAGTACCCGGTTATTCAAATATCATCTCTATGATTGGTATGCTTGCAGGCCGCTTTGTTACACCCAATAGCCAAGTCTATGATTTAGGCTGTTCTTTAGGTGCAGCAACCCTTTCGATGCGTCGTAATATTGATGTGACAGGCTGCAAAATTATTGGTGTTGATAATTCACCAGCTATGGTAGAGCGTTGTCAACGCCATATTGATGCCTATAAAGCAGATACTCCCGTCGATATTATTGAGGGGGATATACTCGATATTGAGATCAATAATGCCTCAATGGTCGTGCTTAACTTCACCTTACAATTCTTAGCACCAAACGATCGCCAAATATTATTAAACCGCATTTACCAAGGCCTTAATCCTGGGGGTGTGTTAGTTCTTTCTGAAAAATTCAGTTTTGAAGATAAAGAAATTGGTGAATTATTGTTTAATATGCACCATGATTTCAAACGCGCTAATGGTTACAGCGAATTAGAAATTAGCCAAAAACGTAGCATGTTAGAAAATGTCATGCTGACAGACTCTGTTGAAACCCATAAAACTCGCTTACATAATGCGGGTTTCCCTCATGCAGAAGTTTGGTTCCAATGTTTTAATTTTGGCTCTCTTTTAGCGATTAAAGGCAATAACTAATGATTAATTTTGGTTCGTTCTATCAACTTATTGCGCAAGATGAGCGCTTATTTCATTGGTTAGATACATTACCTGCTCAATTATCAGAATGGCGCTCAAACGCGTTACACGGTCACTTTTCCTCATGGGAAAGAATGCTCGATGGTTTGCCTGAAATAACCCCTACTGAGCTTGACTTAAAAAATGGAGTGATTGCCAATAAAACACCTACATTAAGTGCCGGCGAACAACTAGGTTTAAATAATATTCTGAAATCCTTAATGCCATGGCGAAAAGGCCCTTTCTCTCTTTATGGGGTCGATATTGATACAGAGTGGCGTTCAGATTGGAAATGGGATCGTGTTTTACCTCACCTTTCCCCTCTTGAAGGCCGTTTAGTGTTGGATGTAGGTTGTGGCAGTGGCTATCACATGTGGCGAATGTTAGGTGAAGGTGCTGAGTTTGTTGTGGGGATCGACCCTACTCAACTTTTCTTATGCCAATTTGAAGCCGTCAGAAAATTATTAGGGAATGATCAACGTGCACATTTAATTCCTGTTGGTATTGAACAAATGCCAGAATTAAAAGCCTTTGATACCGTATTCTCAATGGGTGTACTTTATCATCGTCGTTCACCGCTTGATCATTTATGGCAATTAAAAAATCAATTGGTTTCAGGCGGTGAATTAGTATTAGAAAGCCTCGTTGTTGATGGTGATGAATTTCAATGTCTGATCCCTGGTGAACGTTATGCACAAATGCGTAACGTGTATTTTATTCCATCGGCAAAAATGCTAAAAGTTTGGTTAGAGAAATGTGGTTTTAAAGATGTACGCATTGTCGATGAAAACACAACCTCTCTGGATGAACAACGTAAAACAGATTGGATGATAACGGATTCATTAGATGCATTCTTAGATGCTGACGATAAAACAAAAACAGTTGAAGGTTATCCAGCACCTAAGCGTGCAATATTAATTGCAACTAAGCCTTAAATTTGATTTATTTTAAGTGTGCTACAAATAATCATTATAAAAAGGATATCTTATAGAGATATCCTTTTTTCTATATTAAATTGTATTTAAAAATGACTTCATCAAACTTGGATCTATTTATAACTATAAAATTGGCTCTATAAAAGCTCACTATGGCAAAATATAAAGAAAATAAGCAAGCTAAACAAAAAAGGATCGCACAACAAAAGCAGCAATCTCTGGTTCTTAATAAGCAACGAAAAGAGAGTGAAAAGCGAGAGCTGTTTTTTGCTAAGCAAAATTTTTTAGCAGAAGAATCACCTGTTATACTTACACCATTACAGCGTAAAATCAGTGAGTTATTCTCTTGGTTTGATTATTTTACCCAATTTTTCTATATCGCTTTTATTATTACCGTTTGGTGCTATCCCGCATTATTTAGTGTTCAGACCATTTATAATTTAACCGTTATTTTTATCTTTGAATTTATTCTGGTCCATTCAGGCCTATTTATGGCTGTATTAGCACGCACTAAGCTTATCTTTGTTCTTATCCCCGTTTATAGCGTATTTGCCTTTATGATTAATAGTTTTGTCATGGGCGATGAAAATATTGTGCTTTGGCTCTACGCCGTTATCATCGCTAATCGCCTTATTGGTAGCTATCAAGCAAAAAGTAGAGAAGCTTGGAATAAAAACATTCTTAATTCTGCATATATGACGCTAAATTTTCTATTTTGTATTTTCTTAATTGCAATAATTCGATTTATTATTCCTTACGGTGGTTTAACACCCGAATATCTAGATAAAATAAATTATCTAAATTTAATTACCTCGCATAGTGAATATTTTAATGCGCCTCATGTTGGTATGGCATTAGGTACACTTCTATATACCATTCCTTTTATTTTTTTGACAATTACAATGTTTTCACCTCTTTATAAAAAAATTAAATTTATTTATAACAGAGAAAAAGTAACTCGAAGGTCACAACGTTAATTGCCTATTGATCAGGGGATGTTTATCGCTATAATGAGCTGGTTACCTATCCTATTTTATTTTTAAGAAGGCACTCCCCTACGATGAATTAAATTCTGCCAGAAAATTATTCAAATACCTTTTGGGGTATTCATTTTCTGTTACTGGCAGACAATAATTTATTTCGTCGCATCTAGAAAAAGATCTCGGCTGTCTGCCACCTATTTCGCTTAGGAGGTATTACTATGACAATAGCCTGTCACTTCTCACAACTTACAATCGAGTTTAATCAAAAACGTCTTTTTCCACCATTAACTCGCTCATTGGCTTGTCAGCAAAATGCATTAATCGGCAATAACGGTAAAGGGAAATCTATACTACTAAGATTATTAGCACAAAAAATAATACCTTCATCTGGGCAAGTTAATTGGAATATGCCTTTTGTTCACGTTGATCAATTAACACGATTACAAGGTAATACACTTGCCCAAGCGTTAGATATTCATGAAATTTATCAAGCATTCCAACGTGTTGATGCCGGTATTGCTACATTAGAAGATATTGAGTTGCTTGATGGCAAATGGCAACTTCCTGTTACGTGGCAGAATTTATTAGATTCAGCACAACTCCCTGTCGCATTAGAGACTCCTATTACGCATTTAAGTGGTGGAGAACAAACACGTTTAGCACTTTGCCGCGCTTTTTTATGCGAGCAGAGTTTTCTACTCTTAGATGAGCCAGATAACCATCTTGATTATCAAGGACAACAATGGCTAATAAAACAGTTAGCTCAGCACAAAGCAGGCTCTCTTATTGTTAGTCATAATCGAAACTTGCTCTCATATGCGGACACTATTCTTGAATTAAGTGAGAAAGGTTTATCTGAATATGGTGGAAATTATGCTTTATATGAAACACAAAAAAGTGCAGAAATAGCCTCGTTGGAAGCCGCAAGTGATCGACTAAACAGCCAAATTAAAAATGAGAAACGCCAGCAACAAGCGACATTACAAAAAGCCGCACAACGAAAACGACAAGGCGAATCAATTAGGCAAAGTGGCTCCCAGTGCTTACTTTTATTGGATATGCAAAAAAATAGAGCAGAACAACGCCAATCAGCCGTAGCAAAACGGCATCAGCGTGTAATAGAAGATATGCAATCTCAAAAACAAGGTGTCGATGAAGAAAAAGTGCATATTCATCAGCAGAAAATGATCTTGAATTATCAAAGCGATGGGCATCGTTTAAATGTATTTGTAGATAATCTTCAGCTTCCGTATGGTTATCAGCGCCCTATTTCATTCTCAGCCTACGGTAATGAGCATTGGCATATTAAAGGTAAAAATGGGTGTGGAAAATCGACATTATTGAAATGTCTGATCCAACAATTTAGCCCACGCTCTGGTGAGTTTCGTCTTAATAAAAACTTTTGTTATCTTGATCAACATCTTGCACTACTTGATAAAACATTACCTGTTGCACAAGCACTACACCAATATCAACCCGCTATTTCTATCGAGCAATGGCGAACACGGCTGGGTATGTTAAGGATCAGAGGCGATAACTCATTACTCCCTCTAGAAAAACTAAGTGGTGGCGAACAATTAAAAGCAACGTTATTGGCTTTAACCCAGAGTCCAATTCCCCCTGCGGTATTATTGCTTGATGAACCAGATAATCACCTTGATATTGGATCTAAACAATTATTGGAAAATTTACTCGTTGAATATCAAGGTACATTATTACTGGTTTCGCATGATGAAGCTTTTGTGGAACGCTGTGGTATTACACATACATTATTATTAGGCGAGGTTATATAAAAAAACTGCGCCATAAAGGCGCAGTTCTAAAATCGTTAATTTGTGCTAATTAAGATGCTAATGGTGCATGAATACTCATAATATCTTTCATTGCTTCAACCGTGTCTTCATCCACACAATAATGGGTAAACTCATCAACTTCACTGTCTGAGCTCATTGTGACACCGGCTTTACGATAAATCATGGTTGAGGGTGCAACTTTACCTGCAGAGCTATGTATTTCTTTTAAACCTGCATCTAAGAATTTTTGGATATTACTTAGTCTTACACCAGCTCCCGCCATAATAACGGGACCTTGTGTTTTTTCATTTAATGTTCGTAATAAAGGTAAACCTAATTCTGCATTCGCTTGCTGGCCTGATGTTAAAATACGAGAAATACCTAATTGAGTCAGTTGTTCTAACCCTAATAATGGATTAATACACATATCAAAAGCACGATGGAAAGTAATAGCTAAAGGACCCGCAAGTTCCATTAGAATTTCCATTTTAGGCAAATCAATATGTCCTTCTTCATTTAATAAACCAACAACTGCACCAGGGAAGCCCATATCACGAATAAGGCTAATATCATTTTTCATTGCTGAAAAATCGGCTTGTGTGTAACAAAAATCCCCCCCTCGAGGGCGAATAATAGGATGAACGGGAATACGAACCAGATCTCTGACTTGTCTTAGCATTCCAAAGCTTGGCGTAATGCCACCTTCTGATGGACTGGTGCATAGTTCAATTCTATCCGCACCTGCTCGTTCTGCCACCAGCGCGCATTCTGCGCCAAAACAACAAATCTCCAACGTAGCCATATCATCCCTCTTTATCCTTAATACAGAAAGTAATCAGAAAATAAATATCATTTCTCAGCGATTACTAACAATAGTTGTCGAATATCGTTATTCATTCAATTCCACTATCAGAATTTTGTGCTGACACAAGCAAACTATTTTCTGAAAGTGTCGTTCAACACTCACTTTCTACGATTTCAAGTAACGAATAAGGATGATACTTCACAGTCACTTTACCATTAGAAATAGCCACAGTGGGATTGGGCAAGCGTTCTTTTTCACCTTTAGGTTCACTGATTTTTAAGCTAATACTCTCTGGTAAAGGAGATGGTAAAAATGCCATAACATTATTGACTAAATCAGAAGCTTCAACAGAGATCACTTGCTCAATATGTTCCCAACCTTGGTACTCATATTTTTTATGGGTGGGAAATGGTAATTCAACAATGGAAACCGCTTGATTTAAAACCGTTAATGGTGTGTCTAATTGAAAAAGATAAATTGGACGTCCGTTAATAATATTATCAGAAATACACTTTCCACATTGACTAAGACCTTTTCTCCATTGTTCAGCCAATATTAAGTCGTGACAACGTAACGAAATATGATCAATAAGATAAAGTGAAAAATTCAAACCTAACTGATTGGCAAGCTGTATCATTTTTTCTTCAAACTGTGGAAGCTCGTGAGTTAAATCATTTAATTGAGTGATTGAAGAAAATAACGCCATTTTGAGTAACCTTAATGAAAAAACAGAGAAAAAACCTTAAAGATAAGGCGCAGATGGTAGCATGTTCTAGCCGGAATATGTTATAAATTCAAGGTTAATCCTAATTCTTTATAATAAACCTGTCAGGCTTTTGTCGTCAGGTTTTATTTTCTCAATAATTTAAGGTAACCCGGTGAATATTCAGGCTTTTCTTTCAGAAAAAATCAGTGTGGCAATGTGTGCTGCTGGCGCACCCGCTGATAGCGAACCACTTGTCCGTCAGTCAGCCAAAGTGCAATTTGGTGACTATCAGGCAAATGGTGTCATGGGAGCAGCAAAAAAAATGGGGATCCCACCCCGACAACTCGCAGAGAAAATTCTGGAACAGCTTGATATTACAGGTATTGCAGATAAAGTTGAAATCGCGGGCCCTGGTTTTATCAATATCTTCTTATCGCCACAATGGGTTGCAAAGCAAGCAGAAGACGCATTAGTCGATGAACATCTGAATGTAACATCTGTTACACCTCAAACTATTGTTATTGATTATTCTTCTCCCAACGTTGCAAAACAAATGCATGTCGGCCACTTACGCTCTACGATTATTGGCGATGCAAGTGCGCGTACATTATCTTTCTTAGGTCATAACGTTATTCGTGCTAATCACCTTGGTGATTGGGGTACGCAATTTGGTATGTTAATTGCGTATTTAGAAAAAAAACAAAACGAAAATGCCGCAGATATGGCGTTATCTGATCTCGAAGAGTTCTATCGTGAAGCAAAAAAATGCTATGACGAAGATGAAGTCTTTGCAGAGCGTGCGCGTAATTACGTTGTAAAATTACAAGGCGGTGATGAGTATTGCCGTACAATGTGGCGCAAACTTGTTGATATCACGATGCAACAAAACCAAGTGACTTATCAGCGCCTTAACGTCACATTAACTGAAGATGACATTATGGGTGAAAGTCTCTATAACCCAATGTTACCTGGTATTGTTGCTGACTTAAAAGCAAAAGGCCTTGCTGTAGAAAGTGAAGGTGCAACCGTTGTTTTCCTTGATGAATATAAAAACAAGGAAGGCGAACCTATGGGTGTTATCGTTCAGAAAAAAGACGGTGGCTACCTTTATACAACAACCGATATTGCTTGTGCTAAATATCGTCACGATAATCTACATGCTGATCGTGTTCTCTATTATATCGACTCTCGCCAACATCAGCATTTAATGCAAGCATGGACAATTGTCCGTAAAGCAGGTTATATCCCTGATTCAATGTTACTTGAACACCATATGTTCGGCATGATGTTAGGTAAAGACGGTCGTCCATTTAAAACACGTTCTGGTGGTACTATCCGTTTAACGGATTTACTCGATGAAGCACAAGAAAGAGCGCGCACATTAATTGCTGAAAAAAATCCAGATATGGATAAAGATGAATTAAATAATGTTGCTCGCGTTGTTGGTATTGGTGCTGTGAAATACGCTGACTTATCTAAAAACCGTACAACGGATTACATCTTTGATTGGGATCTGATGTTAAGCTTTGAAGGTAATACCGCACCTTATATGCAATATGCTTATACTCGTGTTGCTTCAATTTTTAAACGTGCTGAAATTGATGAAAACACATTAACTCAGCCGATCACATTAGCACAGTCTCATGAAAAACAACTTGCATTACGTTTAGTGCAATTTGATGAGACCATCATGCAAGTTGCTCGTGAAGGAACACCTCATGTGATGTGTGCTTATCTCTACGATTTGGCACAAACCTTCTCTGGTTTTTATGAAAACTGCCCTATCTTATCTGCTGAAGATGAAAACACTCGCCAAAGCCGTCTAAAACTGGCGCGCTTGACCGCAAGAACCTTAAAACAAGGTTTAGATACTTTAGGGATCGAAACGGTTGATAGAATGTAATTAGCTTAAGCGCACAAATTACAGAAACAAAAAACCGATGGCATTTGACCATCGGTTTTTTTATACATTAATTCTTAATTCGATATAGCTAAAAAACACTTCAAACGATTACTCAATCTCACTTCCAATGCTACTTAATCATTAATCTTCATTAGCAGTTATAACATCCTGACACAATAGCCCTCTGATATCTTTTACCTCAATCCAACCATCAACACTATCTATTGGCTTGCTTGGGCTATAAAGGCGATCGTTGACGTCTTTAGCCGTAAATGACAGTTGCTCATTTGTTTTGTCAAATACACCCACACAGTTAACTGGCGTTAATTTTGAGGTATTGATTTTTCCATCAGCAGTACAACCAGCAAGAAATAACGTAGCTAATGATACAGAAATGATAATTGCTTTTTTCATAGTAGCTCCTTGACACTCTTTTATTTTTATTTTTACTAAAAACCGTCTAATTGATTATTTAGTAGTCTTTAAACTAGAAATATCTAATCGTTTATAACTGCCTTGAGTATAGCGAACAAATGGAGAAATATTTGAGTTATTGAGCTATTAAGGAAAAAAATAAGAACTATTGCGAAGGTTTTGAAAAGAGAGGGAAAAACAGAAAACAATGGCGGACAAATGAAAGCAACAATTAGTGTACCATACCGAATTACCAGTAATCTAATTATCTATTAATAATAGATTTAGCATTAATTTCATTATTCACACGACTTATTGTTTACTGCTTATCCCTAGCAATCGTATTACCTATTTGAAGCGCAGACAAAATAGATATGATCACTTTCAGTAGTACTGAACGATAACAAGCAAATAACTTTACAGTCACGGTTAATCTACCTGAATAAAGAAATAATAATATGTCTTAAATCAAAAAAATTAAATATTTTAAAATATACTGCAATATTTTGAAATATTTGCAATATCTCATCATTAAGTAAGAAATATTTAACAGATGTGTCATTTTTTAAACCTAAACAACACCAGAGAGTTTATCTAAAAAAAGATAATTCGTCAAACCGTAAGTGCTTAGAATATAGCGTCTATTTTTTTACTTTATGTAGAATAGCTATACAAGTAAACAAATTGTCTAAAGATATTCGGTATGAATAATGATTAAATTAATTTATGCATCTCACTTAAAAAACACATTCCAATGCCGAAAAACTGTATAAATCATTCAGAAATTGGAAAAAAAATTTAATAAAAAAATAATGAAGAAAAAAAATTTCTGTATTTTTTTATTCTATTTTTCTTTTTGAACAGCATAGAGCTAATCTAACTAAATGCCAAAAGTGTGATCAATGTTGCATTATAAATAGTCTAGAAATAGAGAAAGGATCTAAATGAGAGGAATAGTAATGATAAAAAAATTGTTAATTTAAACCTCCCCGCTTTTATACAAAAAGCGGGGAGCATATTTTATGAACTATAAAGCGCGTAATGAAAAATGACGAGGCCTAAAACCTAATACATACAAAGCAACAAAATAACTGCCAGCCCCAACTACAACGACGAGTAATAGACGTAAAATACGCATAAGCATACTTCCGATATCCCAGCTTGGCATGATCCATAACATTCCAACTAAAACAGCCCCCATTACCACCAACGCAATTGTTAGTTTTAACAAAAAGACTGGCCAACCCGCCAAAGGTTGATAAATATCTTTTTTACGAATTTGCCAAAATAACATAGAGGCATTAAAACAAGCTGCAATACCAATAGAAAGCGCAAGACCAACGTGCTTTAAACTACCGACAAATGCGAGATTCATTAATTGTGTCAGTATTAATGTTGCGATAGCAATTTTTACAGGTGTTTTAATATCCTGACGAGAATAGAATCCAGGCGCTAAGATTTTTATGATAATAAGTCCCATCAGCCCAACACAGTAAGCGATTAACGCTTGTTGTGTCATTAACGCATCATGAGCATTAAAATTACCATACTGGAATAAAGATGCTGTTAACGGCCCTGATAATACAGCTAAACCAATCGTACAAGGTAGTGCCAATAAAAAGCACAGCCTTAATCCCCAATCCATTAGCTTTCTATATTCTTCAGTATTACCACTAGCAAAACTCTTCGATAATGAAGGTAATAAAATAGTGCCTAATGCAACCCCTAACACCCCAGTCGGTAGCTCCATAAGACGATCAGCATAATACATCCAAGAAACCGACCCTGACACTAAGAAAGAAGCAAAAATTGTATTGATAATTAAAGATATTTGGCTAACCGAAACACCTAAAATAGCAGGCCCCATTAATTTTAAAACACGCCAAACAGCACTGTTTTTAAATGAGACTCTAGGTAGTACAAGCATACCGATTTTTTTCAAATGTGGTAATTGGTAACCAAGTTGTAATATTCCGCCAGCAACAACCGCCCATGCCAATGCCATAATTGGTGGATTACAATAAGGTGCAACTACCAAAGCAAAAAATATCATACTGACATTGAGTAATGTCGGTGCAAAAGCAGGTACGGAAAAACGGTTCCATGTATTTAAAATAGAGCCCGTTAATGAAGCCAAAGAAATAAGGAAAATATAAGGAAAGGTTATTCGTAATAAATCGGTCGTAAGTTGAAACTTATCTGGCGAGCTACTAAAACCTGGCGCTGTGACATAAATAACCCATGGTGCAGCGATAATACCAATCACCGTAACAACGGCAAGGATCAGTGTTAGCATACCTGAAACATAAGCAATAAAAGTACGTGTTGCTTCATCACCTTGCTGACTTTTATATTCAGCTAATATTGGCACAAAGGCTTGAGAAAATGCCCCTTCTGCAAAAATACGACGAAGTAAATTCGGTAATTTAAATGCAACAAAAAAAGCATCTGTTGCCATACCTGCGCCAAAAATACGCGCAATGATTGCATCACGAATGAATCCTAAAACCCGTGAAAACATAGTCATAGAACTCACTGCGGCCAGTGATTTAAGTAAATTCATAAAGTCATTCTAATTTTTGTTGAATGGAATAAAAAGAAAGGGACTATACTCCGTCTCTAACATCGAAAAATCAATCATCAATTGGCTAAAAATAAGCAGTTTCAACTTACTTTTAACTAATTCCAATAAGAGAAAAACACCTATAATTTATGGTCTAGCTAATATTTTTCTCAACATTAATTCCAACATCGTTTGGCTATCATTTTCACTAAACTCAGGATCGATAATATTTCTCCCCATAGAACCATCTGCAATCACAAATAACCAAGTAGCCATTTTTTCTGGCTCTAATAGCGGATCAATTTGCCCTTTTTTAATACCGTTTTCTAACATGGCAATCAAACGTTGCTTATTGTTTCTTTCATTTTCAATGAAAATTTCGTGAATACTCGCATTACGTGAAGCTTCAGCAAAAATTTCAATACTAATGCGCGCGTACTCTGGATGATTATAAAGCGCTATAATCTCTGTCATTAAACCAATAACTGCCTGAATACTCTCTTCTTGCGCTTCATAACGACAAAAAATCTCATCAAAAAGCTGTGCATCTTCTAATGCAATCGCTTCAATAATCGCATTTTTATTGGGAAAATAATGAAATACATTTCCGGGACTCATCCCTGCTTCATGACAAATTTCTGCTGTTGATGTGGAATGAAAGCCTTTTACGGCAAAGCAACGCATTGCAGCATCAATGATGTGCTTCATTTTTGCTTTTTGTTTTTCAGTCGCTGTCTTGTTCATAACCTAAAATCTCTAGACAAAATAAATCAGACTGATTAGTCTAGAATAAAGTAGACCAAACAGTCTAAAAGTTAACCCTATTATTGCAGAGTAACGATATCATGCAATTACTTAATGGACACTATCAGCTTCGTGTTGCAGAGCCTTCAGATATTCCTGAAATTATTCAATTGTTTGCACAAGCTTTTCGTTTTAAATTGAATGCTTTTAATATTGATAGTGCTCACCCTAAACAGAGTCAGCAATTAGAAGCCATTTGGAATACACTAGCGTGTAAAAAGAATAGCCAACAATTTGTTGTCACCGAAAATGAAAAGATAATTGCAACATTTTGTTTAGTCACAAAAGAAGCTCAATTTATGTCAAATTCTTTTGCTAAAACACCTTTCTCTAATTATTGGCGCTATGGCATTACTCATTATATTAAGCAAAAAATTTTCTTTTCATTATTTGATTATACGCCAAAAGAAAATGAAGTTTATTTAGCTCATATTGCTGTTTTACCCACTTATCAAGGTCATGGTATCGCTTATGCAATACTTCAATGGATATCGCAATACAGTAAAGATATTCTGAAAAAAGTATATTTATCACTTTATGTGGATACTCATCATAAAGGTGCTCTTTATTTATATCAAAAAGATGGGTTTTATATTGAAAGAAAAGAATCATCGCGCCTAACACAATCTATTTTTCATATTCAACATTGGTATTATATGTTGAAAAAAATCAACTAAAGGCAAATTCGATATCACTATTAGCATCAATATATGGATTAAAAGCACTGAAAAAAAGATATCACTATAATTATAAACAGTGCTTTATCCTTAACAACATGAGCTATTTATCTTTTGCAGTAAGTTCTTGTTGTTAATGCGGTTAATACATGATCACGCCATTCTTGGTTTATTTGTAGATAATTTTTTGCATAGCCTTCTCGTTCAAAACCATGCTTCGCCAATAAATTACCACTACGTAAATTATGAGGCATATAATTCGCCATAATACGATGCATACCTTGCTGGCGTTGCATATAACGCAACGTTTCAGTTAATGCCTCAGACATATAACCTTTACCTTGCCATTTCTCACCTACGGAATAACCTAAAAAACAGGCATTAAAGGCACCACGCATCACATTACTGTAATTAGCCACACCAATAATTTCATCTTCAGTTGGTGTTAACAACAAAAAATGAAATGCACTTTCTTGTCGATGTAATTCGTTCATATATTGCAAACGATGTTCCCAACCGGAAGGCAAATAATGTGTTTTATCTCTTAAGGGTTCCCATGGAATTAAAAAACGACGATTTAATGTATAATAATCAGCCAATTTTTCCGCATCTCGTTCATAAGCTAAACGAATTATCATTCTTGTCGTTTCGAAACGAATTTTAGGAACTCCACCACGATAACCAAACATTGCGATCCCATTATCCTTTGATATAAATAAGCCTAATTCTGAAGTAACTCTTCTTATTCTGCCACTAACCTTAATAAAAAAATATCATCTTTAATTTACTAGGAATTATGCACATTTAGAGACAGAATAGTCGAAGAAATAAATTATTTCATTCCCCCCTTATTTTATTTAAATTATTTGCTTATTGATGGTGAGTAATGGCACTGGTAACACAAGCCCGTACTTTGGGTAAATACTTCCTCCTAATTGACAATATGTTAGTTGTCTTAGGTTTTTTCGTCGTTTTTCCTCTGATTTCTATTCGTTTCGTCGAACAATTGGGTTGGGCTGGTGTTATTGTCGGTTTTGCATTAGGGCTTAGACAATTAGTCCAGCAAGGCCTAGGTATTTTTGGTGGCGCCATCGCAGACCGCTTTGGTGCAAAACCAATGATAATAACTGGAATGTTATTACGTGCTTTAGGTTTTGCTTTAATGGCAATGGCAGACCAACCGTGGATACTTTGGTTATCTTGCATTTTATCTGCATTAGGGGGAACGTTATTTGATCCACCTCGCACAGCCCTAGTTATTAAATTAACCCGTCCTTATGAACGTGGTCGTTTTTATTCTCTATTATTAATGCAAGATAGTGCAGGAGCAGTTATTGGGGCGCTGATTGGTAGCTGGTTATTATTATATGATTTTCATTTAGTATGCTGGGTTGGTGCTGGTGTTTTTGTTATTGCTGCTTTATTTAATGCTTGGTTATTACCTGCTTACCGCATATCTACTACCAGAACACCGATTAAAGAAGGGCTAAATCGTGTATTACTGGATAAACGTTTTGTCAGTTATGTCTTAACGTTAACAGGCTATTTTGTATTGTCTGTTCAAGTCATGTTGATGTTCCCTATTATCGTTAACGATATCGCTGGTACTCCCACAGCAGTAAAATGGATGTATGCCATTGAAGCATTACTCTCTTTAACCTTGCTCTATCCTATTGCGCGCTGGAGTGAAAAACGTTTCAAATTGGAACAGCGTTTAATGGCAGGCTTATTTTTAATGAGCATCAGCATGTTTCCTGTTGGAATGATCCATTCATTACAAGGCATCTTCTTAATTATTGGTTTATTTTATCTCGGCACGATCACTGCAGAGCCTGCGCGCGAAACATTAAGTGCCTCCCTGGCTGATCCTCGCGCTCGTGGCAGTTATATGGGATTTAGTCGCTTAGGCTTGGCCTTTGGTGGCGCAATCGGATATACCGGTGGTGGATGGATGTACGATTTAGGTAACCAATTTGATATGCCTGAATTACCTTGGTTCTTATTAGGTACGGTAGGATTAATAACGCTTTACGCACTACATCGCCAATTTAATCGTAAAAAAATAGAAACAGCCATGCTTACTCCTTAGATATCAGGTAAACTTTTAGTTATCAATGATCAAGGAGTGTTTATGAAAGCTATTTTTCTAACAACCATATTATTACTAACAAGCTTTGTGGTGGGTTGTGATCAGCTCAAGCAATTTGATGTAAGTGAAAATTTGATTAATGACTATATTAGCCGGAAAACAAATCTTCAAAAACATATTGGTGAAGATGAAGTTGTATCCGCTGATATCAAGTTAAGTAATCTTTCAATCCAAATTGGTCGTACAGAGCCGGGTAAAATTAACCTTTCAGGTACTGCCGATCTAAAAATTAATTCATTTTTTGGTAAAACAAGTGCCAAAGTTGATCTTACATTATCAGGTCAACCTTCTTATCAAGCCGATCAAGGTGCGATATACATAAAGTCCATGACTATTGATAACTATAAAGTATCGCCAGAAAAAATGGATGCTGTCGTTGTCGCATTAAAGCCTTATTTAGATGCCACCATTGCAACGTATTTTGATAATCACCCTGTTTATATCCTCAATCCTGAGAAAAATAGCGCTGAAGCCGCGGCATTTAAACTGGCAAAAGGCATTGAAGTTAAACCGGGTAAATTCGTGATCCAACTCTAATAGTTACGTGAGTTGATTAAAAATATTTATCGACATTAATGAGAAAGGCAAACCTAATGGTTTGCCTTTTTTATGAATAGTAAAATACCTTTGCAAAGAAAATAAGATATTACTCTGCTTCAGTATCTTCACTCTTTTCATCATCAGAAAGCTCTTCACGTAATGCCGATAACGCACCACGCGCAATTGCGGCTAATGTACGATAAAAACCACTTGTTGCGTGAGCTTCCACTTTACCAAGAAATGCCCCAGCCCAAGGTAATAAGTATTCATCAAATAACTGTATTTGAGCTAATACTTCATCTTCTGCTGAATTATCTTCCAGCCATGAAGCAGCAAGTAATAAAGCGCCAAAACTGTCTGTTGAACTATCAGTAACTGGCATACCTCTTGCAATTAAGAATTGACGAACATCGTCTTCTTTGATCTCTTCATAATCATGAGCATAAATGGATACAGCAGGCGCATTTCCACCAAAAAGAGATTGGTAATCAGCTTCAACAATAGCCAAATCTTTGACACTATTTTTTAATGTATTAAATAACTCATCTTGCTCCAATGGCCATAACTGGCTCAATTTTCCTTCACCAACCATTTTAATAATTGGCGCTAAAATAGGATCATTTGGGTCACGTTGAAATAATGTGCCTAAAAGTCGGCAAACTATTGAGAATTCATTCATTGTATTTTTTATCCTAAAAGGTTTCGCGTTATTGTGCGTTTAACGACAAGAAAATCAACTTTTTTCTTTTTTATGATTATAAGTATTAATTTAACCAAAGGGAGCTTTTAAAACAGAAAAAGCGCGCTCTTAATAATTAAGCTTTTGCTTAATATAAGAAACGCGCCTAATCCCATGCTACTTATCTTTTAAAACAGTTTTATTATAACGATTTTAAAACTCTTTTATGACAACAGCATTTTTGTTGCATTAGTTAACTTGCAATATCAAGAAAATTATCTCTTACACCATTGACTCGAAACCACCCAGCAATACTCACTCGCTCTTTATTAGTAGGGAGCACTTCATGAGGGAATTGTTCTGAAAGGAAAACAACTAAACGCCCTCCTTTTGGTGTGATTGTCGCAAGTTCGTTATTCTTTAAATCATAGATAACTAATTCGCCACCATCTTCGGTTGTCCAATCCTCATTAAGATATAACACTGTGGTTAAGCGCCGAGTTACATTTTCTTTAAAAGCATCAAGATGTTTTTTATAAAATGCTCCTTTCTCATAACACGCAAAATGTGCTTCGTATTCAAATAGTCCTAAATAAAACTCTCGATTAACAGCACGTTGAATAGATTCCATTTGCATTAAATAATGTTGTACTGGTTCACCCATTTCTGGCTCTAGCCAACTTATTTTATCGCTACGTATTGCTGCTTCTGCTTGACGATTTTCATGACGACCAATACGAGCTTGTTGTGCATTGTCACCAAAACAAGTGCGTAGTTGTTGAACAGCTTCTGGTGTGAGGAAATCATCCCATACACACCATCCTTTCTCTGCTATTTGCTCAAGAAGTTCTGCTATATTCATAGGTATATTGTCTGATAAACATGGGAAACTACTTTATATCACCAAGTTGACTAAAATGACAATTTAATAAACTTATCTTTTCGATAACACCAATTAATTAGAGTTTAATTCTATAAAAACCACAAAAACACACAGTGTATTCTTCTAGCGTTAAGAGTAAAAGCGGTTTCTGTTTAAACGAATAAATTTATATTAATAAATTTAAATTTTATATTTATTAATATTAAATGTTATTTTTAATAATATGTTCTAAGCATTGATAATAATTAATATATATCTTTTTTTACAATTAAAATTTTATGGATTTATATAACACACTAAAAATGTAATATTATTTAATAATTAGAGATAAAAATAGGCGATAAATATAAATTTTATCGCCCACTTTCTAAAATCAAAATATAAGAGAAAGAAACTTAATAGCCACTATCCATATCAACCACACCAAAAGGAGTCTCTCCTTTTTCAATTCGTTGAATATTTTCAACTATAGTATCCATTGCAATATTTGGAATGGTAAAGGCCGCGATATGTGGTGTAATAGAAACTCGAGGATGAGTCCAGAATGGATGCATACCTGCTAAAGGCTCTTGAGCAAAAACATCAAGAGTTGCATCAGCAATGTATCCTTGGTCTATCGCTTCTAATAAATCTTGATCAACTAAATGTGCACCACGAGCAAGGTTAATTAAATAGGATGAAGGTTTAAGTTGTTCAAAAAGAGAAAAATTTAAAATACCATGAGTTTCCGGTGTATAAGGTAATAAGTTAATCAGTAAATTACTCTCTTTAAGGAAGTCATTAAGTTGCTCTTTACCATAAAAACTTTCAACATTCTTAATTTGCTTTTCACTACGGCTCCAGCAACGCACTTTAAAACCTAGTTCAGCGAGTTTAGTCGCGACACTCCCGCCTAAAGCACCAGCACCTAAAACACCAATCACAAAATCATCATAAGAGTGAGAAGGAAGCTGTTTCCATAAACGTTGTGATTGTTGGCGTTTATAATCATCCATACGACGAAAATAATACATTACTTTCGCAATCGCATATTCTTGCATTTGAAGCCCCATTCCGGTGTCTTCCAAACGCATAACAGGAACACCTGTTGGTAATGTGCCAGGCTTTTGTTGTTCTTGTTTTAAAATAGCATCAACACCCGCTCCTAATGCAAAAATACCTTTAAGGTGATTGCGACTTGCAAGCATTTCATAAGGAGGAAGCCAAACCATAGCATAATCAGCAGGTTGATTATCGCCTGGTTCCCAAATGCGTATATTGGCATTCGGCAAACGCGCCTTCATACCGTTGATCCATGTCTCTGCGTCAAAAAAAGGATGATAATAAATAATATTCATTGTGCCTTCCTCCAGCATTTTTATCATAGGGTGCGAGGGTTACGTTCTGATTTCAAGTCTCTTTGAATAAGTTGTTAATAAAAATGTTGAGAATGTTAACCAGTTAACGAAAATCTCAATTCTTTTTTCAATACGCTAACCTATTGCGTGAATTGGTTTACTACATAATTTGTCTAGCATTTGTGCATATTGTTTTTTATTTGACTGCTTGATACAAAAGTTAAAAGAAAAATGCATTTAGCTGTTGACGCTTATGCTCCTTTTCCCTATAGTAGCGCCCCGTTGAGAGATGTTAAGTACATATCCAACAACAATACGGTGAGATGTCCGAGAGGCTGAAGGAGCACGCCTGGAAAGTGTGTATACGGCAACGTATCGAGGGTTCGAATCCCTCTCTCACCGCCATATTCTAAGATAGAGCCTAGTTTTTTAATTAGGCTCTATTTTTTTGTAGAAAAAATATCAACTTTCATTCTAGTTATTTTTTCTCGCTTCCATCTATAGCCCATTTAAACTCATTTTTCGATACTATTTCTTTAGTATACAACACCCACTTATTTTATTTTGGCTTAATCGTTTTATTTAATAATTTTTTATCAGTTAACAATCTCTAATAATTAATTTTTAATGATCAAAAATAGCTTATCTAGTTGCTATTTAACTCTATTCGTATTTTTATGACAGAAAACGACTTTTATTATCTCTCTATAAATGACATTTATTCTAAAATAAAACGCTTTTTATAATTTTTAAATAAATTTAAACTTTATTTTCAAGCAAGCAACAGAATAAATACAATAAGATACATTGTATTATCTCTTTACGTTAACTTATTAGTTTAATTGATTTAATTTTCACTAAGCTTTAAGATATACATTAATAATTTGATGTATCACATTATTATCAGCGAATAAAAGCGATATCCTCTCTTTTCCTTATCGCCGTTATTCGGCATCTGACTTCTTATTTTGGTTTAAGCCTAAATGAAAACTCATAAAGTTAACCGGGTTCGCCCCTTTAGTGCATTTATTGATGCATGTGTAAAAGAGCCTTACTCTTTTGCACGTTTATTAAAAGATATTATTGCAGGGATCACCGTCGGAATTATCGCGATACCATTAGCCATGGCACTGGCAATTGGTAGCGGTGTTCCTCCGCAATACGGTCTTTATACCGCAGCTATTGCCGGTATAGTCATTGCTGTTTCTGGTGGCTCTCGCTACAGTGTTTCAGGCCCCACAGCAGCTTTCGTTGTAATACTTTATCCGGTATCTCAGCAATTTGGTTTAAGTGGTTTATTGATTGCCACATTAATGTCTGGCGTTATTTTAGTTGTTATGGGATTAGCCCGCTTTGGTAAACTCATTGAGTATATTCCTGTTTCTGTAACACTGGGATTTACCTCAGGGATTGCTATCACCATTGCGACCATGCAAATAAAAGACTTTTTTGGTCTTGAGATGGCGCATGTACCAGAAACTTATATCGATAAAATTATTGCCTTAGGTTCTGCATTACCTACCATTCACCTTGGTGATACGCTTATCGGCTTAACAACACTGTTTGTTTTAATCTACTGGCCAAAATTAAATTTACGCTTACCAGGGCATTTACCCGCTTTAATCGCGGGTACTGCAGTAATGGGTATTGTGAATATGTTCGGCCATGAAGTTGCAACGATTGGCTCGCAGTTTAGTTATCTACTTCCAGATGGATCAACTGGACAAGGTATTCCACCGATACTGCCTCAGTTTGTTTTACCTTGGAATTTACCAAGCACTGGGGTATCTCTTGAATTAAATTGGAGTACAGTTTCTGCTTTGTTACCGGCGGCTTTTTCAATGGCAATGTTAGGTGCAATCGAATCGTTACTGTGTGCCGTTGTGCTTGATGGCATGACAGGTAAAAAGCACCACTCTAATGGTGAATTACTAGGACAAGGTGTCGGTAATATTGTCGCCCCTTTCTTTGGTGGTATAACAGCAACTGCAGCGATTGCACGTTCAGCAGCTAACGTCCGCGCAGGTGCAACATCACCAGTTTCAGCGATTGTTCACTCATTGTTAGTGTTATTAACTTTACTGGTATTAGCCCCATTTCTTTCATATTTACCTTTAGCCGCAATGTCAGCACTACTGTTAATTGTTGCATGGAATATGAGTGAAGCGCGTAAAGTTATTGATCTCATTCGTCACGCTCCTAAAGATGATATTATTGTCTTAGTATTATGTTTATCACTCACCGTTCTCTTTGATATGGTCATTGCCATTACTATCGGTATTGTATTAGCTTCACTGTTATTTATGCGTCGTATTGCCAATATGACCAAAATAACTGAATCTCCTTATACCGATGATGATAAACAATTATTAGTTGTGCGTGTTAATGGCCCGCTATTCTTTGCAGCTGCTGAGCGTATTTTTAATGAATTACGTGAGCGTAGCAAAGGTTATAAAACCGTTATTATGCAATGGGATGCTGTGCCAGTCTTAGATGCAGGGGGCTTACATGCCTTCCAACATTTCGTAACTGATGTCAAACATGATACTCATGTGATTGTGTGTGATATTCCCTTCCAACCTTTAAAAACGTTGGCAAGAGCAAGAGTCACGCCTATTGAAGGAGAACTTAATTTTTATCCTTCATTACAAAAAGCACTGGATGATTTGGAATTAATTCAGTAGTTATTTAGATTTTTCAGATAAAAAACCAACGCCTTTAATTAATATTAAATAAAGATTAAAGGCGTTTTTTTATTATGAGTAATTATAAGATTTAATTTGAGAAATTATTAGTTTCAACATTTATTCTTAATATAAGAAATAATTTACTTAATAAGAAATAAACGCATTACCAATCCCGCTTCCTTGCACACCTTTTTTTAATAAATCTTGATAAAGCGCATTCATACCCAGCCAGTGATTTTCACACCATTCAGGGGCAAGTAAGGTCGGTTTTCTCGCGCTGGCACAAACGCGGTGATAGATAATTTCACAGGGAGTATGGCGGATCATCTCACCCGCTGTATAAACATATTGTTCTTGCGTCAATGCATTAATACGCCCTGCTTTCCATGCCTTAGCTATCGTACTACCTTCAACAATATGTAAAGGATGTAATTTAAGTCCGTCAGTACCCGTTTCAACCACTCGTTCTAATGTCTGCATATTAAGCAGATGATCTTCTCGTGGTAACCCGACAATAAGGTGCGTACACACTTTTAAACCACGACGACGAGCCTCTCGCGTTGTCGCTTGATAACACTGAAAATCATGCCCACGATTAATGTGTTTCAATGTTTTATCATGAGCTGTTTGTAAACCCAGCTCTAACCACACTTCATAGCCTTGATCGCGATAACCTTGCAATAAATCCAATACACTAACAGGAACACAATCTGGCCGAGTTCCTACACATAACCCTACCATATCTGCTTGTAATAGTGCGGTTTCATATAAAGTACGTAAGTATTCTACTTCGGCATAAGTGCTGGTATAAGCTTGGAAATAAGCTAGGTAACGATGTGCTCGGTTAATATTTTTGGCTTGTAACGCTATTTGTTCTTCTATCGAATGATATTGCGTTTGTTCATCAGCAAAAGAAGAGACATTACAGAAAGTACAGCCACCTCGCCCTAATGTGCCATCTCGATTAGGACAGTTGAAACCGCCATGGAGGGCGATTTTATGGATCTTTTCGTGATAACGGCGCTGAAGATCAGCGCCGAACATATTCACTACCGTATGCAGTTGCATAACAATTTTATTTGCTGGTATCTAACTCAGGGAAATTTTTTACTAAGTCATCAATGGCTTTAATTTGCGCTAAGAATGGCTCTAATTTTGCTAATGGTAAAGCAGATGGGCCGTCGCAACGTGCATTATCTGGATCTGGGTGAGCTTCAAGAAATAATCCTGCAAGACCTACCGCCATACCTGCGCGTGCTAATTCAGCGACTTGCGCACGACGGCCACCCGATGCAGCACCAAATGGGTCACGACATTGTAATGAATGCGTTACGTCAAAAATAACAGGTGCGCCCTGAGAGGCTTGCATCATGACATGAAAACCTAACATATCTACAACCAAGTTATCATAGCCAAAGTTACTACCACGATCACATAAAATAACTTGGTCGTTACCGCCTTCTTTAAACTTATCGACGATATTTCCCATTTGGCCTGGGCTAACAAACTGAGGTTTTTTTACGTTAATCACAGCACCTGTTTTTGCCATTGCTTCAACAAGATCGGTTTGACGCGCTAAAAATGCAGGTAACTGAATAACGTCAACGACTTCTGATACAGGTTGAGCTTGCGCTGATTCATGAACATCCGTAATAATTTTGACACCAAAAGTCTCTTTTAACTCTTGGAAAATCTTCATTCCTTCTTCTAAACCTGGACCACGATAAGAGTGGATAGAAGAACGGTTTGCTTTATCAAAAGAAGCTTTGAATACATAAGGAATATTCAGTTTTTGAGTCACAGTGACGTAGTGCTCACAAATACGCATGGCTAAATCGCGCGATTCTAATACATTCATGCCACCAAAAAGCACAAATGGTAGGTCGTTTGCTACCTTGATATCACCAATATTCACCACTTTATGTTGCATATTTATCCCTATACTGTTTGTAATGTACTGTGTTAATCAAGTACGTTGCGTAAACTTTTAATGTAGAACAACTGGATTTTGCTCTATCGAATGAATTTGAATTTTGATCATTTCTGAAATTGGATCTTCGGGACATTGCTCAACAAAATAGTTTAAGTCGGAAATGGCCACATGATGACACTCTAACTGAGCAAAAATCAGTCCACGATCACGTATCTCATAGGGATCTTCAGGATCAAACATTAATACCGTTTCACTGGCTTTTAACGCTTGTTCCATATTCTTTTCTTCCATTAAAGACACTTTCAAGGTATCTAGCAGCTTGCGAATAATGGAGCTGTATTCTGATTCTTCTAAATCGGCCTCTAGTAACACCGAATTATTTCCTACATTCCCTTTTAACCAAACTTCTAAGGTATGTTGTGATAGATATTCGCCATTTATTGGGTTTAAAAATAACGTTTTTTCATTGGGAATATCTATTCTGATGATAAGTTGTGTAGGAAAAATAACAGGAGCTAACGGCAGGTTTAACGCTTGTGCGATATAAATAAGAATCGAACCTAGTGAAACAGGAGAACCCACATGTGTCGCTAATACTTTATCTAACCATAAAGTATCGGAAAGACAATATTTACCACTTGCACCACTAAAGTGCCACTGCTTATAAAACAGTTTTAGTAATGCTTCTATTTGTTCTTTGATGTTTCCTTGCTTAGGAATTTCAGCTTCTGCTTGCTCAACAAGTTGTGCTAGTTGATAACCAACAGAAGTGGTCGGAAAATCAGGTCGAATAGCCTGAGAGATAAGGATCATGCCCTTCACTAAAGGGGCTTTATTAAATTCGTAATCAGCTATGGTTTCTATCATAATTCCAACGACCTACTGTCACTCGCTCATTACCGCCATAATCACGGAAAGTTTCCACACAGCAGTAACCCTTATCAGTAAAAATTTTGCGAACACCCTCACCTTGCTGCCAACCGTGTTCCAGTAATACCCAGCCATTATCAGTTAAAAACTGACGGGCGGTTTCGATGATAATTTCGATATCAGCAAAACCGTTATTACCAGCGACTAACGCGGTTAAAGGTTCAAAACGAACATCCCCCTGATGAATATGCTCATCATTTTCATCTATGTAAGGAGGATTACTAATTATCATACCAAATTGATACCCAGAGAGTGAACTAAACCAGCAACTTTCCATAAATTCTGTGTTGTTTAATGCTAAGCGGGTCGCATTCTCTTGCGCTAACGCCACGGCTTCGGCTTGAAAATCCACACCAATAATATGGCAATCAGGGCGCTCTGATGCCATAGCAAGTGCAATAGCCCCCGTTCCCGTTCCTAAATCAAGAATAGTTGTTGGCACTGTTGGCAGTTTTTCTAACGCTTGTTCAACAAGACATTCGGTATCAGGTCGAGGAATTAATGTTGCAGGTGAGACTTTTAAAGGCAGTGACCAAAATTCTCTTTCGCCTACTAAATAAGCGATAGGTTCACCTTTAATACGTCGAGTAAGTAGTTGCGATAATTGTGTTAATTCATCTTGTGAAAGCAACGTTTCATTAAAAGCCATTAAGTACGTTCGAGCACGTTGTGTTACGTGCCCAAGTAGAATTTCAGCATCACGTTTAGGGCTGTCACTTTCAATTAATTGCAAGGCTGCTTGACGCAGCCATTGTTCATAATTCATTAATTTAACTCAGAAAGTGCAGAAAGTTGGTCCGCTTGATACTCAGTGACAATAGGCTGAATTAGAGGATCTAATTTTCCTTCCATCACTTCATCTAAACGATAAAATGTGAGGTTGATACGGTGATCTGTAACTCGCCCTTGTGGGAAGTTATACGTTCTAATACGGTCAGAACGATCACCAGAGCCTAATAAGTTACGACGTTCAGACGCTTCTGCTTCTTGACGTTTTTGCATTTCAGCAGCACGAATACGCGCACCTAATACAGACATCGCTTTGGCTTTGTTTTTGTGCTGTGAACGCTCATCCTGACATTCCACCACAATACCCGTTGGAATATGCGTGATACGAATTGCAGAATCAGTGGTGTTAACGTGCTGACCACCCGCACCTGACGAACGGAATGTATCAATACGCAAATCGCTTGGACTAATATCAGGTAACTCAGCTTCTGGCACTTCAGCTAATACTGCAACCGTACAAGCCGAGGTATGAATACGACCTTGAGATTCGGTTTCTGGTACACGTTGAACACGGTGACCGCCTGATTCAAATTTCAATACCCCATAAGCGCCATCACCCACTACTTTTGCAATGACTTCTTTATAGCCACCATGCTCACCTTCGTTAGCATTCATGACTTCAATACGCCAGCGACGTGATTCTGCATAACGGCTATACATACGGAATAAATCACCCGCAAATAATGCGGCTTCATCCCCTCCTGTTCCTGCTCGAATTTCAAGGAAACAGTTAAATTCATCATCAGGATCTTTAGGCAATAACAGCACTTGTAACTGTTGCTCTAAATCATCGTTTAGTGCTTGCGCTTCTTTCAGCTCTTCTTGCGCCATCTCTTTCATTTCAGGATCATCAAGCATCATTTCTGCTGCTTCGATGTCGTCTTGCACTTTCCGCCATTGACTAAAACAAGCCGTGACGTCGGTTAATTGAGAGTATTCTTTTGAAAGCGCACGAAAACGCTCCTGAGAGGCAATCACATCGGCTTCTGACAGAAGTGCCTGAATTTCTTCATAACGCTCTTGTAGAGCTTCCAACTTAGCGACAATAGAAGGCTTCATTCGTAGATTAAGATCCTGTTAGACAAAGTTAATTATGGGTAATACCCAAACTTTCACGTAATAGATTCAGGCGTTCAATATCACCATCACTGGCAGCCTGTTGAAGAGATTTCGTTGGTGTGTGAATTAGACGATTCATCAATTGATGTGAGAGTTGCTGAATAACTTTTTCTGCATCTGCTCCATTTTGTATCAATGTGATGGCTTTTTCTGTCATTTCTGCACGTAACATTTCAGCGCTATCTCGATATTCTCGAATCGCACCCACGGCACCTTGCGCTCGTAGCCAATCCATAAATTGTCCACTTTCTTGTTGAACAATATGTTCGGCTTGAATAGCAGCCGCTTGGCGTTGTTCGCGGTTATGTTGAATAATCGCTTCTAAATCATCGACACTATAAAGGTAGACATTATTGAGTTTTTCAACATCTTGCTCAATATCTCGCGGAACCGCAATATCCACCAGCAACATAGGTTGATTGCGACGTTTTTTAAGCGCCCTTTCAACCATCCCTTTACCAATAATAGGCAAAGGACTTGCAGTAGAACTAATAACAATATCAGCTTGTGATAGACATTCATCAATCTCTGATAATGTAATAACATCCGCATCGACTTCATTGGCTAAACGCTGAGCACGCTCTTTAGTTCGGTTAGCAATAATGATTTTTTCAACTTGATGCTCACGAAGATGACGAGCGACTAATTCTATAGTTTCGCCCGCGCCGACCAATAAAATAGTCAAAGAGGATAACGATTCGAAGATTTGACGCGCTAAAGTACAAGCGGCAAAAGCAACAGAAACGGCATTGGCACCGATTTGTGTCTCTGTTCTCACTCTTTTCGCAACTGAAAAAGACTTCTGAAACAAACGTTCCAGCTCTGAAGAGAGCGAGTCATAATTTTGGGAATCGGCAAAGGCTTTTTTAACTTGCCCTAAAATTTGAGGTTCACCTAATACAAGAGAATCTAAACCACTTGCCACTCGCATTAGGTGGCTGACAGCTTGATTATCTTGATGCCAATAAACACTATTTTTCAGCTCACTTGGCTCTATTTGGTGATATTGACATAACCAGCGAATAAGCTGTTCATGGCTATTTTCTTTGTCTTCCATACTTAAATAAAGCTCAGTACGGTTACAAGTGGACAGCACAACACCACCTCTGACAGCAGGTTGCTGTAAAAGGTTATTTAAGGCATCACCCATGGTATCGGGAGAAAAAGAAACTTTCTCACGTAAAGCAACGGGGGCTGTTTTATGATTAATACCTAATGCTAATAACGTCATATCAACTATATCGAGTTATGAATAAATACCGCCTCGCGACTTGACTTAGTGTAAACCTAAAACAGCGCATTTAGTATGGACTCTTCATTTCCGCCATTCTACTTGATGAACAGATTCAATAAAAGAGCTTACTTGAGTGATAGGAGATTTCTATACACAATTTAACGAAATATCGTTATATCATAAGGTTTATGATACTCTTTTTTTTAACTAATAACGAATTAAAGGAATGTCTCAGCTATGCGTTCACGCTTTTTTTCAACCAAACAACTCCTGCGTATCATCCCGCTTACGGCGTTGTTGCTGAGTGCCTGTAATCTAAATCAGATAAAGACACAAGGCTCAGCATCTGATAACGATGTGCAATGGCAAGCTCGCCAACAAGCATTAAAGAAAATTTCACAATATGAAACTCGAGGTGCTTTTGCTTATATCGAAGATACAAACAAAACCTATGCCCGATTCTATTGGCAAGACAAAGCAGATGAGCGTTATCGCTTATTGCTTACCAATCCTTTAGGCACAACAGAACTCGATTTAAATGTCATGCCTGGTGTCATTGAAGTTACCGATAATAATGGTAAAAAATATTATAGCGATAACCCTGCTGAGATGATTTACCAACTCACAGGTATGGTTATTCCACTCAAAAATCTGCGTGCTTGGCTTGTTGGTTTACCGGGTGACGCAACTGATTTCGAATTAGATGCTAATCACTTATTAAAATCTGTCACATTACCTGCACCTGAAGGCGATTGGCTTGTGACTTACCAAGCTTATGATTCAAGCACCACACCCAACCTGCCACAACGCCTTGAGTTAAAACAAGGTGAACGTATTATCAAATTAAAAATGGATAACTGGGATATACAGCAATGACACTAAGTTGGCCTTCTCCTGCCAAATTAAATCTTTTTCTCTACATCACGGGAAAACGCCCCGATGGTTATCATAATTTACAAACGTTATTTCAATTTTTAAATTATGGCGACACACTAACTGTTACACCTCGTGATGATACCCAGTTAACTATCTTAACGCCGATTGATGGCGTAGAAGATAAAGATAATTTAATTATTAAAGCCGCTAAATTGCTTCGTGATTATTGCCAGCAACATAATGTTCCTTTGAAGTATCACGGTGCAGATATCAGTATTGATAAAAAACTTCCTATGGGAGGTGGCTTAGGTGGAGGTTCATCTAACGCCGCAACCACATTAATTGCACTTAATTACCACTGGCAAGCGGGTTTAAGTGATGAAACATTAGCCGAATTAGGGGTAAATTTAGGGGCTGATGTTCCTGTTTTTGTAAAAGGTCATGCTGCGTTTGCCGAAGGCGTTGGTGAAATTTTGACCCCAGCGGAGCCAAAAGAGCAATGGTATTTGGTCGCACACCCCGGAATTTCCATTCCAACCCCGACAATCTTCACAGATCCAGAATTAAAACGTAATTCTCCTATTCGCTCTCTTGGCGCATTATTAAAGGCTCCGTTCGAAAATGACTGTGAAATGATCGCAAGAAAACGTTTTCGTGAGGTTGAATATCTGCTTTCGTGGCTGTTAGAATATGCACCGTCACGCTTAACTGGGACAGGTGCCTGTGTGTTCGGTGAGTTCGGATCACAAGTTGCCGCTAGTGAAGTGTTAATTAACGCCCCTGAGTGGGTGCATGGGTTTGTAGCGCAAGGCGTCAACATTTCTCCTCTGCATTTATTCCGCTCAAGGATACCTGTGTTATTGCACCCGTAAGATGATGTTTACAAACCCTATGTTCATAAACACGTTCTTTACAGGTCAACAATATCTCTCTCTGGACGCAAGCCTGAGGTTTTTCTCGTGCCCGATATGAAGCTTTTTGCTGGTAACGCAACCCCGGAACTGGCTCAACGTGTTGCCAACCGACTCTACACTAGCCTAGGAGACGCGGCTGTAGGTCGTTTTAGCGACGGTGAAGTCAGTGTGCAAATCAACGAAAACGTACGTGGTGGTGATGTATTTATCATTCAATCAACCTGTGCACCTACTAATGATAATTTAATGGAATTAGTGGTCATGGTTGACGCATTACGTCGAGCTTCCGCTGGTCGTATCACTGCTGTTATTCCTTACTTCGGTTATGCCCGTCAGGATCGCCGTGTTCGTTCAGCCCGTGTTCCTATTACGGCAAAAGTTGTTGCGGATTTCTTATCTAGTGTAGGCGTAGACCGTGTTTTAACCTGTGACTTACACGCAGAACAAATCCAAGGGTTCTTTGATGTACCGGTTGACAATGTCTTCGGCAGCCCAATTCTTTTAGAAGATATGCTTCAAAAAGATTTGGACAACCCTATTGTTGTTTCTCCAGATATTGGCGGTGTTGTTCGCGCTCGTGCTATCGCTAAACTGCTAAACGACACTGATATGGCTATCATTGATAAACGTCGCCCTCGTGCTAACGTTTCTCAAGTTATGCATATTATCGGTGATGTTGCTAACCGCGACTGTATCCTTGTTGACGATATGATCGACACAGGTGGTACATTGTGTAAAGCAGCTGAAGCGTTGAAAGAACGTGGTGCTAAACGCGTATTTGCTTACGCAACTCACCCAATCTTTTCTGGTAATGCTGTTGAGAACATCAAAAGCTCTGTTATTGATGAAGTGGTTGTCTGCGATACAATTCCATTGTCAGCAGAAATCAAAGCATTAAATAAAGTCCGTTCATTGACTCTTTCAGGCATGCTGGCAGAAGCAATTCGCCGTATTAGCAATGAAGAGTCAATCTCTGCGATGTTTGAACATTAATTTGTTATAACATTCATTGCAATTTGAGATAACTAAACCCGCTATAGCGTTTGTTATAGCGGGTTTTTTGTTAATGTTTTCCAAAAACAAGGTAGTTTAGGCAATAAAAAAACCCGCCATAATATCAACGGGTCTATTGGTGTGTATTACATTCATAATGATAGCGGTTATTCACTTAATACCAGTTTATCTTAAACTTAGTTATTATTTTTTATCTATTCTGATATTAATTGCATTAACAATATTATGGATAACGGTGATTATCATGGCGACGATAACGCTCATCATGATTACGTAACCACCAATATCTTTCTGCTATTGTTTCTCTACCACCGATACGGGCACCAGCTAGCCAAACCAGAGCACCAATAAAAATCCCCATTAAAGAGATATCTGCTAAAAATTCAGGCAATCCTAATGGGAATATATGACTAAGAAGCGTATAACCAAGACTACCGAGCATCACGACCATCCCCGTAGCCATACATAAATTACCAACTGCAAATGCATGTTTATATTTCATGTTGCACCTCCAAGCGCGTCGTCAGACGATTCAACAACAAAATACATCGAATAACTTTTATTCATTGTGGTTATTATAGCCATAAATCCTAAAAAGGTATTGTCGAAGCGATCACATCGTTCTGATATTTATTGACAAATCTTCACAAAAAATGTGTTTTTTTCTTTTCAATGTAGAAAATAACACTGTTTTTATCGTTTTCGCTCTTTTTGTTAAATTAAAATAAGGGTATTTCCTTGCCCCTGCATTTCTAAAAAACATTCTATGCAATCTATTTTGTGCTTCTGTGCTTAGACAGGTAAACTATGGGCTTTCTTTTAAGACGATAACAGTGAAAGGCTATTGTGAGTAAAATTAAACTTATCGTCGGGTTAGCAAACCCCGGTGCAGATTATGCCCAGACTCGCCATAATGCGGGTGCTTGGTATGTGGATTTATTGGCTCAACGTCATCAGCAATCTCTAAAAGAAGAGAGCAAATTCTTTGGTTACACCGCACGCATTAATTTAAACGGTAATGATGTTCGCTTATTGGTTCCGACCACTTTTATGAATTTAAGTGGTAAAGCGGTACAAGCAATGGCGAACTTTTATCGCATTGAACTTGATGAAATTTTAGTTGCACATGATGAACTCGATTTACCGCCCGGTGTTGTCAAAATGAAATTAGGTGGTGGTAATGGTGGCCATAACGGATTAAAAGATATTCAAAGTAAATTTAGCAATAATCCAAATTTCTATCGTTTACGCATTGGTATTGGTCACCCTGGTGATAAAAATAAAGTTGTTGGCTTTGTATTAGGCAAACCACCAATGAGTGAACAAAAATTAATTGATGACGCTATCGATGAAGCCCTTTCGTGCACAGATATTTTAATGCGTGATGGTTATGAGAAAGCAATAAATCGCTTACATAGTTTTAAAGCATAATCATTGCATTGATAAATTAAGTAATTTCAATATTCAGAGGGTAAAATGCCCTCTTCTTTTGTGCGATTAATTCCTGATGATTTAATCAAACAGGGATTTGCTCTATAATAGCGCCAAATTTTTTTTAACAGCACACAACAGGAATACTCCCTCCTGTTGTTTTTATGTGACAAGGTGAACGTTTATGGGATTTAAATGTGGTATCGTCGGTCTGCCTAACGTAGGGAAATCTACACTGTTTAATGCCTTAACTAAGGCAGGTATTGAGGCAGCCAACTTCCCATTCTGTACTATCGAGCCAAACACAGGTGTTGTTCCAATGCCTGATCCTCGCTTAGATAAACTGGCTGAAATTGTTAAGCCACAGCGTATTTTACCGACAACAATGGAATTTGTTGATATTGCAGGCTTAGTAAAAGGCGCATCTAAAGGTGAAGGTTTAGGTAACCAATTCCTAACGAATATCCGTGAAACTGAAGCGATTGGTCATGTAGTTCGTTGTTTTGAAAATGACAATATCATTCACGTTGCGGGTAAAGTTGATCCTGCTGAAGATATCGAAACTATTAATACTGAATTAGCGCTTTCTGACTTAGATACCTGTGAACGTGCAATGCACCGTAATCAGAAAAAAGCAAAAGGTGGCGATAAAATTGCTAAAGCAGAAATGGAAGTGTTAGAAAAATGCTTACCGCATTTAGAAAATGCTGGCATGTTACGTGCTTTAGATTTAACGGAAGAAGAAAAAGCAACAATTCGTTATTTAAGCTTCTTAACGTTAAAACCAACAATGTATATTGCAAACGTTAATGAAGATGGTTTTGAAAACAACCCATATCTTGAAACTGTTCGCAAAATCGCAGAAGCAGAAGGCTCTGTGGTTGTTCCTGTTTGTGCCGCTATCGAAGCAGATATTGCTGAGTTAGAAGATGCAGAACGCGAAGAATTTATGCAAGATTTAGGCATTGAAGAGCCTGGCTTAAACCGTGTTATTCGCGCGGGTTACTCATTATTGAACTTACAAACTTACTTCACTGCTGGCGTTAAAGAAGTACGTGCATGGACAATCCCTGTAGGTGCAACAGCGCCACAAGCCGCAGGTAAAATCCACACTGACTTTGAAAAAGGTTTTATCCGTGCTCAAACTATCGCTTATAACGATTTTATCACTTACGGTGGTGAACAAGGCGCTAAAGAAGCTGGTAAAATGCGTGCAGAAGGTAAAGAATATATCGTTCAAGACGGCGATGTAATGAACTTCTTATTTAACGTGTAAGTTCTTCTATCTTTCATAATGCCAAACCACGTAAATTGAGAAAAACTCAAATACGTGGTTTTTTATTAATTACCTATGAACAAGATAAAATATATTTTTTATTTTTCAAAAAAACACTTACTCTTATTACTTTATCCAATGTAAAGGTATTATTTTACGATAAACCTGTTCAAAATGTTTATTTGCGTATTTTTTCATTTTAGATAAAAGCAATTTAAGTTCATTATTTTACGAAGATAAATTAGACAGTGTATTTTCCCATATTGTAAACTTTCGCCCCATTAGCTCTGGATTTAATTCATTTGCTTTATTCATCAATGTACAAGCATATTTCAATTGCATTTGATAGTAATCATTATCAATATTGAACATATATTTATCTATACCAACTAATTTATCCTTAGCTGTAATAGGTACATCTACCCACGCTGACTGGAATAAATTTTGATACATACCAAGATTAATTGATGATAAAAAACCATCTATTTTAATTTTATTAATTGATGTATTACGATTATTTCTAAATTAAGTATTAATTATTTACATTTTAATAAATGTAATCACTAATAATACATTCCCCTTCTCAAGAATAAAATAAAACATCAAATTATTTTAATCACTAAATCTTATTAATTAAATAAAAAACAATTATCTGTATTTAATTTATAAATACACAACTATCACGCACTATTCAATAACAATTAAAACATTTGAAATACTTATTAATTGGAGTAATACTTAATTTGATGCTCGATTAATGATCGATACTTATTAAATAAAGGAATAGCTTTACCATGAATACTAATTTTCAACCTAACATGCGAGATAATAGCGATATAAAATACAATAAAAACCATCATTGCCAATGTGGACAAGAAATAATAACCAACTTAAATAATTATATTACTAAACATCCCGAGTGTACTATTTATCAAAATTCATTAATGAGTAGTTTAATTGCGGGTATATATGATAGTGATGTCACTATTGCTGATTTATTAAAGCATGGTGATTTTGGTTTAGGAACTTTTGAACAACTTGATGGCGAGCTAGTTGCATTCAACAATAATGTTTTTCAATTACGCTCTGATGGTAGCGCACGTAAGGCATTAAATTCTCAAAAATCTCCTTTTGCTGTAATGACATTTTTCAATTGTGATATTGAACATCACTTTTCTTATGGTGCATCGCAAAAAGAAATACACAATGTAATTAATCAGTATGTTCCTTCCGACAATCTATTTTGTGCGATCAGAATTGAAGGCGAATTTGAATTAGTTAAAACACGCACAGTTCCTCGTCAAGAACCTCCCTACCGCCCAATGTTAGAAGCTATCGAAAATCAGCCTATTTTCACTTTTCACAATGAAACAGGAACTATTGCAGGTTTTCGATCACCACAATTTACCCAAGGCATAAATGTTGCAGGATTTCATGAACATTATATTAATCAACAACGCCAAGGTGGTGGACATGTTCTTGATTACTACTTAAAAAAAGGCACATTACAAATCGGCATCATTTCTCGCCTTACCATTGATTTACCCAGCCAGTCAGCTTTCCTACAAGCTAACTTAATGCCAGATAATCTTCATCAAGCAATAGAACAAGCCGAAAATTAATTCAAAAGACCGCTTCACTTTATTCTAAATCCAATTTTTTATTCACTTGCAAAATTAAAGAAGGTTATATGAATACTCCTCATTGGAAATGTGGTGCAGATTTAGTTGTCAAACAATTAGAACAACATGGCATTAAACAAGTATTTGGTATTCCGGGTGCAAAAATTGATCGTGTATTTGATTCTCTTGTTGATTCCAGAATTAAAACAGTAGTTGTTCGCCATGAAGCTAATGCCGCATTTATGGCTGCCGCGGTTGGTCGTTTAACGGGTAAAGCGGGAGTGGCTATCGCAACATCAGGTCCGGGATGCTCTAATCTTACGACAGGCATTGCAACAGCAACATCTGAAGGTGATCCATTAGTTGCGTTGGGAGGATCAGTAAAATCCTCTGATAGATTAAAACTGGTTCATCAAAGCATGGATACCGTGACCATGTTTAATCCTATTACTAAATTTTGCGCAGAAATTGATTCCTCGAAATCAATTTCCGAAACTATGGCTAATGCCTTTCGCCATGCAGAATCAGGAAGACCAGGCTCCGCTTTTTTAACTTTTCCAATGGATATTTTAAATAATGAAGTTAATAGCCCAATATTAATTCCCAAATCAAAATCCAATATTGGTAGTGCAAATAATGATGCCATCCAAGAAGCCGTTAAATTACTGCTGAATGCAAAAAATCCCGTTATTTTATTAGGGCTACAAGCTAGTTACCCTGAAAATGCATTAGCATTACAAAAGCTACTTGATATTTGCCCGCTACCGATTGTTGGCACTTATCAGTCGGCTGGTGCGATTGCTCAACGCCATTTTTCTTTATTTGCTGGTCGTATTGGTTTATTTAATAATCAACCGGGTGATGAGTTATTATCTCACGCTGATTTAGTAATTACTCTAGGTTATAGCCCTATCGAATATGAGCCGTCATTATGGAATCACAATAATGCCAATATTATTCATATAGACGAGATCCCCGCTGAAATTGATTTAGCTTACTGCCCTGATTTAGAATTAACAGGTAATATCAAATTAACAATTAATAATTTAACTCACTATTTTACTAAGCAATCTACATCTCAAATTACACTCTCAAATAATACTCGTCAGATTTTAGAGAAAATTCGTCACCAAAGAGAAATTCTGCAACAAAATAGTTATTTTCGACATGGTTCTCCTATTCACCCTTTAACCATCATCCATGAGATGCAAAATATTATTGATAGCGATGTAACACTCTGCATTGATATGGGAAGTTTTCATATATGGCTCGCTCGTTATCTTTATAGTTTTAGAGCAAGACAAATGCTAATTTCTAATGGGCAACAAACAATGGGTGTTGCATTACCTTGGGGGATTGGCGCTTCTTTTGTTCGACCTTCTGATAAAATTATCTCTATTTCTGGCGATGGGGGTTTTATGCAATCGTCTATGGAGCTAGAAACCGCAGTTCGTTTAAATACTAATATCTTGCATATTATCTGGGTGGACAATGCTTATAATATGGTCGAAATGCAAGAACAAGAAAAATATGGCCGTTATTCTGGTGTAAAATTTGGAGCTATTGATTTTAAACGTTACGCTGAGTCCTTTGGCGCTAAAGGGTTTTCTGTTGAATGTGCTTCTCAATTACGTTCCGTTTTACATGAAGCAATAGCTGTTGATGGCCCCGCGGTACTTGCTATTCCTGTCGATTATCGAGATAACGCTAAACTAATGGAACATATTGATTATAATTTGATTATTTAGTGTATTCTACACTCATCATATAAAAGCCCTCAATAGTATAAAACACTACTGAGGACTTTATAATATGGTACTACTGTTTATTTTGATTTAAATACTCAGCGACACGAGTTTCAATATTTTTACGCTCACTTTCTGATAAAGAATAGAATATAGCAACATTGCTCACATCCCTATTCATTAATAAACCATAATAGTATGCTTCTTTAGCATCACTTTTAAACAGATATGCTTCATAGAGCTTTGAGAAAGAAGACTCTGCGAAACTCATTTTTCCTAATCGAACATTCATATCTATAATATAGTCATTATGATTTTTTAAAGTAGAAACATATATATTTACCGCAGGATCTTGGCTTACACTATCCAGCCCATTGGAGTATATTTTATTTAATTCAGTATAGATGCGATTATCTATACTGAATGGATAATCTAAAGATAATTGATACCACTCAATGGCTTTATCTAAGTTTTGCTCCACTAAACAAGGCGCATCTAAATAATAGTCAGCAATTATTCTAGCGCTATTATAAGTAAATTCGTTACTACGCGGTTTTTCTGTTTCTATCCACTCTTTAAAATAGTTCGCTGCTTTATTGATATTATCTTTATCTTCACAAATGTTTTCCATATAGTAATTATAAAGATATTGGCTCGCTTTTTTATTTCCTAAATCATAGGCTTCTTCAGCATAAGTGAAACTTTTTTGGCGGTCTTCATAAGAATAAAACCTTGCTAATTCAAGTAGTTTCTTATCACTCTCTTCTTGTTTCATTAAACGATTAAGATCATTATCTCTTCCCTCACGAGTTCTTGTCACTATTTCATATAATTCTAATTCAGGGCTAGATAAATCAATACTAATGCGTTTTTCATATTCTTGTGCTTTTACTGCATCTTTTTGAATGCCTTCTTTACCTTCTTGATAAATTAAGGATAAATCTTTTAAGCAAATATTATTCCCCAGATTTGCACATTTATCACGCCAAGCAAAACGTTCTTTAGTGGTAATATTGGTTAAATTATCAAAGTTATGATCTTGATAAAGCCTTCCAGACATATTTTCATCAACATATCTTGTTGTGACAATAAATTGCATTGCATCAGTAGAACCTAATTCAGCCAATTTAAAAATATCTTTATAATATTTTCTTAATTTTTCTTCATTAAGCTTTTGGGCAGTGTTTTCATAAATAATATTTCTTATTGTATATTTAAATGCCAGATTTATGTTTTTATTTAACAGGGGTTGAACCTGCGTTCTAACTTCCTCGTCAAACAAAGAACGTTCAACAATAAAATCAATTACTCTTGGCGAATTCATTCCGTATTTCAAAAGAAGATCATAACCTTCTTTTCGCTCTTTTTTAGTGAGAATCCCGTTTTCTAAATCATCTTCCAGCGCTTTAATTACATAAATAAAAACATCATTATTTATTCTATTTTTATATTTCATGATTGCAATGGCTTGATGAAGATAAGCAGCATAAGTGTAATAACTTGCTTTTTTATATAATAAAAAAGCATATTCTTTATTTTTAATGGCATCTTGTTCTAAAAGTATATCCGCGTAATAGTGTGCGAGACGATAATCTTGATTAAATGTGTTAACTTTATTTTTATTCACACTCTCTTTTAAAATATCAACAATGTGCTCTTTTGCGATATATTCTGAAATATCAAACTCAAAATAGATCCTGACTAATAGATGTTGACTCTCATCTAATAATTTATTATCTCTGATATTTTCTTGTAATAAATTAACCGCTTTTTTCAAATCTTGTACCGTTCCTTCACCATTAGCATATAGCTTCGCAAGGCTTAGTTTACTTTCTGGAGACGGTTGTATTTTATAAGCTGAACTTACTAGCTCAAAGGCTTTATCAGGATCATAAATGCTACCTTTAGGATTTGAATAAACATTAGCAACGGTTAGCATCGCTTGATAAGAATCAGGATATTTTTCTAAAAGCTTATCTATATATTTTTTAAGTGTTTCACTAAAGTATGGTGAATTATTACTATTATTTTGAGTTAAATCCTCAATTTTTTTAATTAATCCATCATGATGATCCAAATCTGCCGATAACGTTAAATATACTTTAGCTAATAAGTCATCTTTTCTGAGAAGATTTCCCTCTTCATCACCATTATAAATTTGATAAAGAAGATATACCGCATCCGGATAATTTGTATTTGCCGCATCAAGAAGTAGATTAATATCTTCTCTTATTAATGTATATTTTAAATACATCATTTTAGGATCTTTGCTTTCAATAAAAGGCTTTATAAGAGCTTCTGTTTTTAGTGATCTCTTAGGGGAATCTGGATTATTTAAATATTGATATATGGCCTCTTTATTTCCTGTCTTAGCTAGTTTTTCTAACTCTTCAAGTGTTGCCTTTTTTTCTGCCAAAGAGTGATCATCATTGATAGGTATTAATGCATATTCTGCATTTCTGCTAGCTTCATCTGACACTGATTCAACTTTATCTTTCTTGAAAGATAAACCTAAAACAATAACAATTAATGAAACAAATATAAGTATATTTTTTATTTTACGAGACATAATTATCCTTTTACGTTACATAATTTATTTTTAAATAATCAACCGCTATAGCTCAAAAATGATGGATTTTGATTTAGTTAAGTGTCATTTTTCTATTTACACCAGTCAATCGATAACTTACCAATTCTTTATGTAGCAAACACTTTTTCATTAAAAATGCGTAGGCTGTCTATTCCCTATTTAACATATTCCGTGAATAATGAAGAAGAGATATTCTAGACTTAGTGAATATCGATTAATATCTAATTGGCTAATAAATTCAAATCATTGCCTTATTTAATCTTTAGGATAACCCCATGCTACAATCACCTCATCTTTCTTCTCATGCCCGATTTATTGCACTTCGCCTTCTCCCTAACGAGAATGTGATTATGGCATTACGACAGATTATAAAAGAACAAAACCTAAAATCAGCATTTATTGCAGGTTGTGTGGGAAGTTTAACAGATGTGGTATTACGCTTTGCAGGACGCGAAGAAAATCGCTATCTTACAGGTAAATTTGAGATTGTTTCATTAATTGGAACATTAGATAGTCAAGGTGAACATTTGCATTTAGCAATCTCAGATGAAAATGGATTAATGTGTGGTGGACATATGATGCCAGGTTGTACAGTGCGCACGACGCTAGAGCTCGTTATTGGTGAGTTAGAGCAAGTGACTTTTAGCCGTCAGCCTTGTGAACACTCTGGTTATGAGGAGTTGGTCATCACACCGCGTAAATAGCTTTTTTATAAAAAATAGCTATGTATGCAAAACAATAAAACCAATAGTCACTATCCTTTGTAAAGGTTTTTAAACTATGTCTACAACTCCTCAAATTTCGAGTCGTACACTCGTACTCATTGTTGTATCTATTGCAATAAATATGATCGGCGGCCAAATTACCTCAATGGTAAAACTCCCTATCTTTTTAGATTCTATCGGTACACTGATTTGTGCCTTATTAGGTGGCCCATGGGTCGCATTATTCACTGGATTATTAACCAATCTATTATGGGGATTAATTAGTGGTCCAATGGCGGCTGCATTTGCTCCAGTAGCCATGATGATAGGATTAAGTGCAGGTTTATTGGCTCGTGCAGGTGGTTTTCGTTCTTTAATTCGCGTTATTGGTTCGGGAATTGTCATTACTTTAGCGTTAATGATTGTCGCCGTTCCAATTCGTACTTATTTATTTGGTGGCGCAACAGGTAGTGGTGCTGATTTCTTTGTTGCTTATTTTCATGCTGTGGGTGAAGGGCTTATTGAGTCTGTTGCCATTACTGTATTAGGTGCAAATCTCGCAGATAAAATATTATCAGCGATTGTCGCTTGGTTATTAGTACGTCAATTACCACAACGAACACAACGTAATTTTCCTGCGATTGCCAAGGTTCGCTAATAATGCATCCATTTACCTCATTGGCATTATGGCTTTGGCTAAGTGCTAGTGTACTTTTTTTATCATTAGGCTTACCACTGCTGATAATCAGCAGTGGTATTTTTATTAGCTTATTGATTTGGAAAGCATCTCGCTGGCGTTGGCGTTTTATTGCTTGGTTAATGATCCCAATGGCAATCGGATTATGGTTAGTCCATAGTGGTTGGTTAGCTTATTGGTTAGTAGGTGGATCTTTAGATACTAGTAAACAAACTATGGCAATAACGCTATGGTTAAGATTATTAGCAATAATAAGTGGTGCTCAATTGTGGTTACAACACTCATCAACAGAGCAATTTATTAGAGCGCTATTTGCTAGCCGTTTACCTATGAGCCTTTCCTATTTATTAGCAGGGCCTTTGCTACTTGTAGAACAATTACGCCAACAATTACACAATATAAGAGAGGCGCAATTAGCGCGAGGTGTTCCTCTTGATGGATCATTTTGGCAACGATTCATCACATTACCAGCGATTATTTTGCCTCTTATTAGTCACGTATTAAGTGATTTAACGATTAGAAGTGCAGCATTAGATATGCGAGGATTTCGTATTATTAAAAAACGAACAACCTTATACCCACCAACGGATACATCACTTCAAACAATGCTTCGCTACTTGATTTTATTGCTTATTTTGGTTGAAGGAGGTATTTGGCTATGGTACTAAATCTTCAGCAATTGAGTTTTACCCCCAAAGGTGACGAAAAATCTATTCTTGGCCCTATTGATTTACAGTTAAAACAAGGGGAATGGCTTGTGATTTTAGGGGGCAATGGCAGCGGAAAAAGCCTTCTTGCGCAATTACTAGCCGGTTGGTACCCCGATTTATTAACAGGTTCAGTGCAAGGCATGGGAATTGTACAAAACATTGCCCTCGATAAAAGCCGATTAGTATCGCTAGCACCCGGACGACAGCTCGTTCAACAATCGCCACAATTACAACTTTCAGGATGTGCATTCACTGTAGAGCAAGAAATTGCCTTTGGCCCTGAAAATTTGGGGTTGAGCGATAATGAAATTCGATTTCGAGTAAAAGAAGCTATGGCATTAACACAATGTGAATACTTGCGTTTTCGTCACCCTTCAACCCTTTCTGGTGGTGAGGCTCAACGTGTTGTCATAGCTAGTGCGCTTGCTATGCACCCAAAATTATTATTACTTGATGAAGCTTTTAGTCGCTTAACGCCCTATGCAACCCAACAATTACACCAACGCATAAAACATTATGCAAAAGAGCATAAATGCAGTGTAGTTATTTTTGAACGCAATTTATTACCTGCAATAAGTCTGAGTGGGCAATTTTTATTATTGGAAGCAGGAAAAATGAAGGCAAAAGGTACTTTAGACTCTATTTTTCCGTTCTTATTTTCAACAATTAATGCTCCTGATGCATGGCAAGCTTTACATTGGTTAATTGAAAACCATCATTGGAATAAGAATATTGTGAATAATGATAAAGCCTTACTTAATGCTTTTAAGGAATTTTATGTTACAGCTCAATAATGTGACTTATCGCTGGAGTGATGAGGTTCCGCCTTGTATCTCTCAATTATCCTTAACGTTAAATCAAGGAGAATGGATAAGCTTAGTCGGCGATAATGGCGCTGGTAAATCTACTTTATTGCGATTAATTGCAGGACTATTAACTCCCAACGAAGGTGATATAACACTCAATAATCAGTCACTTTTTCAACTAAAAGCACAGCAACGCGCTCATTATATTGGGGTATTATTTCAAGAGCCTGAACGACAAATTTTTCATAATACTGTTGAGAAAGAGATCACGTTTGGTTTAAAGCAACGTAAATTTCCGAAAGAAGAAATTAAAAAATGTTTAGATGAAACACTGTCGCTTTGTGGTTTAAATGATGTTGCAGATGTTCATCCTTTAGATTTACATGCTGGCCAACGTAGAATGGTTGCTGTTGCGAGCTTAAGTATTTTATCACCTCAAATATTATTACTTGATGAACCCACTCGTGATTTTGATGCATATTGGTTAAGCTGTTTTGAGAATTGGCTTCAGGTACAAAAAACATTAGGTACAACGGTATTGGCTATTAGTCATGATCTTGATTTTACTGCTCGTCATTTTCAGCGTGTTATCCATTTATCCTCAGGTAAATTAATTGCTGATGGTTCCCCTGATAAAGTGCTAATGAATTCAACACTGCAATCCCTTTCTGATATTCCTGCGCCTACGCTATACTCATTAAGTCAGAAACTGAAATTGCCAATTAAAAATACACCTATTGAATGGGCGACAATGTTAGTTGAAATGAATAAAAATTCTAAAATAACCTCATAATAATCTTAATATTTATCACTATTATTATGTTTATTTATAAGTAGTTGGAGATAATTAAATGGAAATTATTCACACTTTATTCGACTCCTTGAGTCTCTTGTCTCCTATTACCCTATTCTTATCTATTATTTTAATCACAGCAGGCAAATCAACCATTGGTATTTCTTCATTTTTGCCCCCTGCTTCTTTAATGTTGATCTTTATCTTTGGTGCTTGTTTACCACTTTATTCTCCAATCTTTCTTTGGCTAGCCACCAGTTGTGGTGCTCTATTAGGATCAATTTTAAGCTATGAGTTAGGGCGCTCTATCTATCGTTTTCCTCGCCTTAAAATATGGGTTAATCGCTATCAGTCAAAAATTAATCGCACTCAACAATTATTAAAAAATAAAACTCACTATATTTTGTTTATTTCTCGATTCTTAGCTGTCTTTCGCTACTTAACTCCCTTTAGTGCTGGCTTATTAAAACTACCTGCATATGGTGTTTATATCACCAGCGCTATTTCTGCTTTAGTTTGGTCTGCAATGTTTGTTTTAATCGCAACAGGTGTACTTACTTTTGCTTTATAAGTGGCGAATTAACACTTAATTTTAATCTTTCTATTAATACTAAAAGTGGCCTATTTTCTTTTTACATAATCATATTGTTTAAATATTTTCTGCCCCCTCTTTTTTTCATTTTATTTTTAATTATCGATAAATAGACTATTTTTTAGCTTCTTTTATCTTTTCTTCCATGCTTTATTGATATTTTCTTTCGCATTTTGTGCCTATCACCATAATTATGATTAAAATTTGCATAATTACTATATCGATCACAATTTGTTATCTTCTTGTTTTAATTTCATTACGTCACGTCACAATTTCTTAACACTCCTTATTTCTATAAAAGTTGTCATGTTGTATACAAGTTGGTGTGAAACATTCACCTGCGTTTTTATGTACAGGAACAACATCATGAGAATAAGAAAAACAAAGCTTGCCATCGGTATTGTTGCTGTTATTGCGGTTGTCTCATTAGCAATAGCTGGCAAAAAAGAGAATGCGAATAAACAATTTCTCTCTGTAGCAACCGCTTCAACAGGAGGAACGTATTATCCGATGGGAGTGGGATTAGCAAACGTATGGAGTACACACCTTAAGGATAGAGGCGTTCAAGTAACAGGCCAATCTTCGGCAGGATCGATAGAAAACATCTATTTAATGCAAAAAAATGAAGCTCAGCTCTCTATTTTGCAAAGTCTTTTAGCTGTAGAAGCTTATGAAGGTGTGCGCAATTTTGAAGGTAAACCAGAAAAAAATCTGCGCTCAATTTCTATGTTGTGGCCCAATGTTGAACACTTTGTTTTAATGAATGACAAAGTAAAAACCGGCACATTAGATGATATTCGTGCGACAAGTTTTTCTGTTGGCCCTCAAGCTAGCGGTACAGAACAATCCACAATTATCATTCTTAAAGGTGTTAATTTAACTAAAAAAGATATTACCCCTGAATATCTTGGATATGGAGACACTGTTTCTGCCATGCGAGACGGCCGTCTTGACGGTGGCGCCTTACCTGCTGGCGTTCCAGCTTCAGCCGTCACCGACATGTATGCTAGTGGTGTCAGCGCAAAACTACTCGAAGTCACAGATAAACAACTTGATGATATCAATCATGTGGCAAATTCATGGTTTCGTTTTGAAATACCCGCGAATACCTATCCTCGTCAAACTGAAATAGTCAATACAATAGCTCAACCTAATATTTTAATGGCCACAACCAGTATTGATAATGACTTAGTTTATGAGCTAACAAAAACTATGTTTGAGAACCTTCCTGAGGTTCATCAAGTTCATAGCGCAGCTAAATACATCACCACAGAAAATGCATTAAAAGGTGTTTCTGTGCCATTACATTTAGGGGCTTACCGCTACTACAAAGAAATCGGGTTAGAGATCCCTGATTATCTTATTCCACCAGAAGCTCAAACGCAGACTAATAATAAATAACAGGAGTGAGTTATGACTAATAATGACCACCTAACTCCGGTAGAGCCACCTGCATTAGATAAAGAAGCAAGCTCTGGCAATCGCCAACTTGCTGGCATTTACCTGAAAATTACCACGACTCTTGCAATATTAATTTCACTTTATGCGATTTACTCAAATGCATTATCAAATACTCAAGAGTTTTACCGCAATACTATTTTTCTTAGTGGTATTTTAATTTTAGGCTTTATTTTATTCCCATTCTCTAAGCGTTTTTCCACACCTAAATTTAATGGATGGGATTATCTTTTTATTGCTTTAACATTAATCAGTTATGGTTATTTTTTCTTTAATTACGTTGATCTTCATGTAGTAAGAAAAAGTATTCCAAATACTACTGATTATGTCATGGCTATATTAGGGATTATCGTACTGTTTGAAGCAGCAAGAAGAACTACTGGTTATTTCATTCCAGGGCTTGCAACTTTTGCCATTATCTATGCTTTATTTGGTCAGTATTTTATGGGTATTTTCGGTCATGCAGGATTTTCTGTAGAAAGATTGTTATACCGTTTATTTATGACCAGTGAAGGGATTTTTGGTATTACTCTTTCAACGGCCTCCACCGCTATTGTGGTCTTTATTCTCTTTGGTTCATTCTTGAGTGTCAGTGGTGCTACTGCTTTATTTAATGATTTAGCGCTGGCTATCGCAGGTCGTCGTCGTGGAGGGCCTGCCCAAGTTGCGGTTATTTCATCTGCATTAACAGGCTCTTTAAGCGGAAGTGCTGTTGCTAACGTAGCAACAACGGGTACTTTCACCATTCCTTTAATGAAAAGTATTGGGTTAACTCCGCGTTTTGCTGGGGCTGTAGAAGCAACTGCATCAACGGGTGGTATGATCATGCCTCCGATTATGGGTGCAGCTGCATTTATTATGGCAGGCTTTTTAGGAATTTCGTATACCACCATTGTTATTGCAGCCATTATTCCAGCACTGTTGTATTACGCCGCATTAATTATGGCCATTGACATTGAAGCCAAGAAACAAGGGTTAAAAGGGCTAAGCAAAGAAAATATTCCACAAGTTAAAGCCGTATTAAAAGCCCGTGGCTTACTGTTATTACCATTGGTTATTGTAATTGGAACCTTATTAGTAGGTAAAACACCTATTTATGCTGGCTTCTTAGGTATTCTAACCATTATTGTTGCAAGTTGGATAACACCTGACAAAACTGTTCGTATGACTTTAACGAAAGTGGCTGATGCCTTAGCCGAAGCGGCTCGCGGTTCAGTTCAAGTAACTGTTGCTTGTGCGGCTATTGGCGTGATTATCTGTGTAGTTACAATGACGGGTATCGGGGCAACATTAGCCTTTAATATCGTCTCAATGACGGATAATACACTATGGATGATCTTATTAGTTGTTATGCTAGTGTGTATTGTATTAAGTATGGGGTTACCTTCAACGGCTTTATATATTGTCGTTGCCGTTACAGTGTCACCTATCTTAATTAAAGCGGGTGTTATGCCTTTAGCTGCTCATTTCTTTGTATTCTGGTTTGGGGCACTATCCAATATTACACCTCCTGTTGCCTTAGCCAGTTATACTGCCGCAAGTATTGCAAGAGCAGATCCGATGCAAACATCATGGGATGCAGTTCGTTTAGCCCTTCCCGGCTTTATTATTCCGTTTATTTTAGTCTATAACCCTGCTTTACTGATGCAAGGTGATAATTTAGGTGTACTTTCTATTGGATTAATGATTATTACTGCATTAGTCGGAATTTATGCACTAAGTATCGCAACAGCAAACTTTTGGATGATTAAAACAACGTGGTTTGAACGTATTGCATTTGCAGCAGCGGCAATTCTAATGATTAAACCGGGCTTATATACCGATCTTTTAGGTGTTGCCTTGATCCTATTAACTGGTGCATTCCATCTATTACGGTCTAAAAAACAGTTAGCTAATATGGAGCATGCATCTGGAGAAAACTAGATGATACAAAAGATCTCACGCCAAAAAGCGTCGCATCAAATTCTTGAGCAAATAAAGCAAAATATTAGTAACGGAACATACCCTATTGGTGAAAAGTTACCTTCTGAAAATGTACTCGCTGATGCCTTTGGCGTCAGTCGAGTCCCGATCAGAGAAGCATTAGGTGTTTTAGAAGCCAGTGGCATTGTGACTTCACGCCAAGGAGGCGGTCGCCGTGTCATTGACCATTCTATACTCAGTAAATATGAACCATTAGTCATGGAAATTGCTTGCCCTGAAGAGATTGATTCACTGCTTGAGATGCGAGAGGTCATTGAACATGAAGCGGCAGCTATTGCCGCTTTACGTCGAACACCAGAAGAATTACGCGCTATCGAAAATGCCCACGATGCCTTTGTTTTAGCAACAAGACAGAATAAAAGTATTGGTCATGAAGAAGACTATCAATTTCATCGTTCTATTATGGTTGCTGCACACAATCCTTTTTTTGTCAGGATTTTAGATAATATGCATGAGCTTTATCTTGGTGTCTTAATGTATTCATTAAGTCAAAATAAAGGGCGAGAAACAGAAACAGAGCGTGTTATCGCAGAGCATGAAGCAATTGTTGAAGCAATACGCCAACAAGATCACGATGAAACAAGCCATAAAATGCGCCTTCACTTAACTAATGTACGTGGCAAATTAAAGCGCTTACAACAAGAACCTTGTTAATTTAAAATTTATAAAATGGATAAGATTATGACGTATGACGTGATTATTATTGGTGCGGGATTAGTCGGATTAGGGGTTGCAAGTGCGCTACAAGAAAGTCAACCTGAACTAAAACTACTAGTGATTGATAAAGAATCTGGCCCTGCGGCTCATCAAAGTGGACATAACAGTAATGTTGTTCATTCTGGTATTTATTATACTCCAGGGAGCCTTAAAGCAAGGCTGGCTAAACAAGGGAATATCACCACTTATGCGTTTTGCCAACAACATAATCTTTATTACGATCGTTGTGGCAAAGTGATTGTCGCTACCAATGAAAAAGAGCTAAATGCGTTAGAAAACATTTATCAACGTGGCATTGATAATGGGCTTGAAGTTATCAAAATGACTGAAAGTGAGCTTAAAGTTAGAGAGCCTTATGTCAATGGTATTGCTGCCTTATTAGTTCCTGATGCAGGTATTGTGAATTACTCTGAAATTGCAGCAAAACACGTTGAAATTATTCAATCTCGTGGCGGTGAATTTATATTTGGACAAGCGGTTACAGCAATTAATGAAACCGATGATAGTGTCACTGTAACGACATCCAATGAACGATTTACAGGCAAATGGTTGATTAATTGTGCAGGGTTATTTAGTGATCGTATTGCTAAAATGGCAGGTTATGACACTGGTATGAAGATAGTCCCATTCCGTGGTGAATACTTTATGCTTAATGCCAATAAAAACTACTTAGTCAACCATCTAATTTATCCCGTTCCTAACCCTGATTTTCCATTCTTAGGTGTACACTTCACGCGCATGTATAACGGACATCGCGATGTTGGGCCTAATGCGGTATTAGCGTTTAAACGCGAAGGTTATAAAAAAAGCGATATTAACTTAAAAGATCTCGCTGAAGTGCTCACTTATAAGGGCTTTTGGAAAATTGCAGGTAATTATTTAGGCGAAGGAATGGCAGAGCTTCGTCGTTCATATTCCCGCAAATTATTTACTGCGAATGCACAAAAATTAATTCCTGATTTACGTGAAGCAGATATTCATCCGGGTCCTGCGGGAGTTCGAGCTCAAGCATTAACTCGTGAAGGAAAACTAGTAGATGATTTCCATTTTGTAAAAGGTAAACGTTCATTACATGTGTGTAATGCTCCATCACCTGCAGCAACAGCATCTATTGAAATAGGCAGAGAAATCGTTAGAGAACATTTTTCTTTGTAATTAAAAAATATACGACGAGTAAAAAATAATAAATAGCACTGACATTAATCAGTGCTATTTATTTTATATCACTTACTACACTCTTTTAGCGCTTCATTCATTAACCATTGCTGAAATATTTCCATTGATGCGGTCATTGGTTTTGATTTTAAATACGTTAACCAATACTTACCCATTTCAACTTCTATTTTAAAAGGTTGTATTAGTTGACCACTTTCTATTTCTCTTGAAAACATCTTTGCAGGCGCTAATGCAACTCCGTCTTCATAAATCGCGCTTTCTACCATTAAACGTGAAGAATCAAAAATAGAACCTGTTATTTTTATTGGTGGCATATCTGCTTTTTCAAACCATTGTGACCATTCATCTTCTCGATAAGAACGATATAAATTTTCATTTATTAAGTCAGTTGGATAATGTAGTCGTTTTGCTGTTGTTGGTGAGCACAAGACCGTTAATGGTGCAGAAAATAAGGCTTTATTATGAGTTAAAGGCCATAACCCTTCGCCAAATCGAATGGCAAAATCAAGTCCTTCGGTTGCCAAATTAACTACATTATTATTTGTTCTTAAATTCACTTCTATTCTTGGATATTGTTGCTTAAATTCAGCCAATCGAGGTAATAACCAGCCAACAGCAAATGTTCCCACAGTGGCAATCGAAACAACGTCACGGTATTCACCTCGCTCGAACTGTTTAAATACTCGTTCGATATCACTAAACGCGGTTGTTAATACCGAAAATAAGATCTGTGCATCATCTGTTATCTCCAAACCACGGGGTAAACGCTTAAACAGCATCATGCCCAAACGTTCTTCTAGCATTCTCACTTGTTGACTCACCGCGCCTTGAGTCACATAGAGTTCTAATGCAGCTTTGGTGAAATTAAGGTGTCTTGCGGATGCTTCAAAAGCACGTAGTGCATTGAGAGGAAGATGTGTTCGCATAATATTATGAGCCATTAGATTTTCTATAGGCTAAGGCGATTTATTATCGATTGTCAATAAATCAATTAAATAGGATATTGCACCTAGTAAATAAATAGCATTATCTCTTGTCGATAACCATCTATTTATATTGAACTTTCTTTATTAAATTAATATGAGCATCAATTTCTATGTTTAAAACAACATACCGTCAAATTGCAGTGATCGCAGTTTCATTAATATCTCTACTGGCTTCACCAATGCTATGGGCTAAAACAAATAGCACTATTGAAGAACAATTAGCGACACTTGAAAAAAATAGCCAAGGCCGTTTAGGCGTTGCGTTAATTAATACTAAAGATAACTCACAAATAACTTATCGTGGTGATGAGCGCTTTGCCATGGCTAGTACCAGCAAAGTTATGGCTGTAGCCGCCGTTTTAAAAGAGAGTGAAAAACAAGCAGGATTGCTTAATAACTATATAACCATCAAAAAAGCCGATTTAGTCCCATATAGCCCAATTACAGAAAAACATTTAGCAACTGGAATGACATTGGCTCAATTAAGTGCGGCTACCTTGCAATATAGCGATAATACGGCAATGAATAAAATCCTAGATTATTTAGGAGGACCTTCCAGTGTTACTCAATTTGCACGTTCAATTAATGATGTAACTTATCGCCTAGATCGCAAAGAGCCTGAATTAAATACAGCCATTCATGGTGATCCTCGTGATACCACCTCTCCAATTGCGATGGCTAAAAGCCTTCAAGCATTAACATTAGGTGACGCATTAGGTCAATCTCAACGCCAACAACTTGTTACTTGGTTAAAAGGTAATACAACAGGCGATCACAGTATTAAAGCGGGTTTACCAAAGCATTGGATTGTTGGAGATAAAACCGGTAGTGGTGATTATGGCACAACTAATGATATAGCCGTTATTTGGCCTGAAAACCATGCACCATTAATTTTAGTCGTCTATTTCACACAACAAGAACAGAATGCGAAATACCGTAAAGATATTATTGTTAAAGCAACTGAAATTGTAACAAAAGAATTTTCCAATTTATCTCAAACAAAATAAGTTTCTTTATTGATAATCTAAACAAGAAATCAAATATAGTAATAGAGCTATTTATTGGCTCTATTACTATAAGTACACAAAAAATAATATAAATAACTTGCAGATAAACAATTAGACTATAATAAACAAGCACAATATACTGATTTCAATTAAATGGATTTATTTTAAGGAAGGAAAATTGCCGATCTTTTTGAATTAATTGGTGAATTATTATCGTGCGCGGGTCAAATCACGCTCACTCAGATCAGGCTTTGTATCGTTATTCTTACCATATTAATGCTAATTATTGTCTCTTTATGTACTTGGTCGTTTTATCTCTATTTTATTGGTGCCTCATTATTTTTCTGTATGTTACTTTATACACCAGAGATATATCGGTTTATTAAAAGCTGGATAGTTTAACTTATACCAATAAAAAAGCCTCTGTTAAGATTTAACTTGAGGCTTTCTCTATTAAATATGTCTGTGATAATTAAAAATAAAATAATTCTAAATATTTAGAAAATTAAAGTGGTAAAGCAAAACTCACTTTTACCGTTTCCATTGGTACTTCTGTTTTTATACTTTGGATGCTTGGAATTTGTGTTAAATAATCGGCATGAAAACGACGATATGTTGCTAAATCTTTAGTCACTATCCGAATTAACGCATCACACTCGCCGGCCATTAAATGGCACTCAACCACTTCAGGTAACACCTTAATGGCCGTTACAAATTCTTCTATGGTTTCTGCATCCTGTGCTCTAAACCAGATCCTTGCGAATAAAGATAAACCTGCATCAACCATACTACCATCTAATACAGCAACATAACGCGTGATCACTCCCGACTCTTCAAGTAAACGCACTCGGCGAAGACAAGGTGACGGTGAGAGCCCAACTTCTTTTGCTAGCTCAATATTTTGGATTTTGCCATCACGTTGAAGCACCTGCAAAATATGTTTATCTATCTTATCTAATTTTATTGACATCAAAGATTAACCTTAATTCTATTTGTGGAATTTTATTGCCAATTAATTCTTTTTGTTAGCAACAAAGCAACCCGATTTTTTCGAAAACATCATATAATCTTTCCGCTAAATTTCACAGCAAAAACGATGTTTCTCTTAATCTATCTCTATCAGGTGAAAAGATGGAATTTAACACTTTATTATTATTCGCACTGACTGTTCTACCGCTTATCTGTACACCTGGGCCTGATATTCTTTTTATCTCATCCCAAGGGTTATCAGGGGGAATGAAATCAGCATGGATTGCGAATTTAGGCGTGATATCCGGTTATTTAACCCATGCGTTATTGAGTGCCTTAGGGCTTGCCGCCTTAGTATCTACATCTCCCATTATATTTCACTTACTCAAATGGGTCGGTGTTGCCTATATCAGTTATCTTGCCATTAAAATGTTGATATCAGCCTGCAAAAAAGGAAAGTTAGTCCTTAATGCCACTAAAACTTCATCTCTATTTCGTAAAGGTTTTTTAACCAGTTTCCTTAATCCTAAAGGCTTATTAGTTTATCTCGCTATTTTACCAAACTTTATTGATAATCATAATGATGTCGCAACACAATCATTGCTGTTATCTGGGATATTTATCACGACTTGCTTAATTATTTATGGTCTTCTTGGTAGCTTCTTTGCTTATATCGGCTTAAAAGGCGGTTTAAGTGATAAACGTCGTCGTTATAACGATGGTATTGCCGGTGGATTACTCACTTTTGCCGCCGTTAATCTGGCTTTTAATTAGCCATAATCCTAAGCATCATTTATTATTTCAGTCAGTATTTGACCACAAAAAATACCTTTATTTTAGTGGTCGAATATCTGCCCATAATAATTGGCAATTTGCGGTTAACGGCCTTATCTCACCTTCTCGAATATCAGGTAACCACCATGCACCTTGCCCTTTTGATAAATGCTGACAAGTAGCGCCAGTTAAAGTCCATTCACCTTGCGTTATATAAATAAGTCCCGCATGAGAACTTGGTAATATTAGTGGTTGCGTTACTAATGTGGTTTCTGCTTTCCAGCATGTTCTGCGTACCATAATATTTAAACATTTTACGCCTCCTTTAATCAGCTCTGATTTAACATGAATATCACCTGAAAAATCAAAAGGTTGATAAGGATCAGTGACAGAGTGACTCAGGAACCCCGCGCTATTTAAATTAAGTCCATTGCCTTCTAATAGCACCATTTGCCGTTCTATATCAGGAAACTGCCCTAATGAGCCATTATCTTCGATAGATGTTAAACACGCTCGCCATGAAAAATCATTATTCACAGGCCAACACACAATTTCTTGGGTTGTGCCTTTTTGATTACTCCATGGAATAAACGGTAACTCTTGTTGATCAAAACAACGTAGCTTCATTGTGTCCTCCTGCAATATCTGGCTAGTCAGTCTGATAATGAGGTTAAGAATTAATCATTGGAGATTACCGTTCATAAATCAATATATAACTTTTAAAAATGTGCGCTAACGTCCGCTATTTACGTCGTAATTTTCTACATCCTTCACCGATAATTTCCATTCCTTTTTCTGTCCTGCTATTCCATTGAAAAGAAGAATTTAAACGAAAGGCATGGTTAAATTGAGAGCTGGTGGAAAACATAGAACCCGGTGCAATACTGACCCCTCTTTCCAATGCAAAGTGATACAGTTTATTTGCATCAAATGTTGATTCAAATTCTAGCCAGAGAAAATATCCGCCTGTCGGAATATTCACTTTTACATCTTCAGGTAAATGTGACTGTATGGCTTGTAACATACGATAACGCCTTTGTTCTAATAATAATCTTAATCGACGAAGATGCGTATCATAGCCTCCTTGAGATAGGTAGTCCGCAATGGCTTGCTGTGTCGGCATACTCGCAGAAACTGTACTCATCATTTGTAGCTGTTGTATTTTTGTTGCGTGTTTTCCTGCAGCAACCCAACCTACGCGAAAGCCTGGAGCCAAACATTTAGAAAAAGAAGCACAATGTAATACGCTATTCGTTTTATCAAAGCCTTTTACTGGCATTGGTGCCTTTTGACTGTTATAGAGTTCTCCATAGACATCATCTTCAATTAACGTTATCTGTTTTTTCGCTAATATCTCCACCAGCCTTATTTTATTTTCATCAGGCATTGTTCCACCTAATGGGTTTTGGCAATGACTCATCAACCAACACGCTTTTATATCGTATTGATCCACTACTTTTTCGAGTTCATCTAAACAAATTCCTGTTACAGGATCTGTTCGAATCGCAATGGCTTTTAAACGTAAACGTTCAATAGCTTGTAACGCGCCATAAAATGCAGGTGATTCAATCACAACCCAATCACCTGGTTCGGTTACAGCCTGTAAACTAAAGCTCAATGATTCCATTGCACCCGCAGTAATAACAATGTCATCTGGAGAGACGTGAATGCCTTGCAATGCATAGCGTTGTGCAATGTTACGGCGTAACTTTTCATTTCCTGGTGGTAAATTAATTACTGAACTTTGAGGTGCTAAATGCCTTGCTGCCGATGCTAATGCACTGCTGAGTTTAGGTTGGATAAATAAACTAGGATCGGGAAATGCTGAACCAAAAGGAATAATCTCAGGATCTTTACATGCTTGGAGCACATTAAAAATGGAGGTACTAATCTCAACATTTTCACTCATGTGTAGTCCTTTACTGGCTGTCACTTGACCAAAGCGTGTATTACGATGTGCAACGTAATAACCTGATTGTGGTCGCGCGGTTATCCATCCTTGGCTTTCTAATAACTGATACGATTGTAAAACAGTCATTAAACTTAAACCTGATTGTTTTACCGTATCCCGCAATGAAGGTAAACGGTCGCCAGATTGCCAGATATTATCTTCAATCTGCTGGCGTATTTGCGCTGCAAGCTGTTCATATCGAGTCATATAAAACTGTTCACCTCAAAACTGTTATAGTCATTTTTAAACTTATTGTCACTATTATAGCTTACTGTCATATGGTCTACTAATCCACACGATTTACCTGCAATTTACATATCAATAAAACGAGGTTTTTATGCTTGGGTTAAGTGCCTTCGATTTGGCGCGTATCCAATTTGCGTTCACAGTTTCTTTTCATATTATCTTCCCCGCAATTACTATCGGACTGGCTAGTTTTTTAGCTGTATTGGAAGGTTTATGGTTAAAAACTCGCAATAAGGATTATTTAGCGTTATTTCATTTCTGGTCAAAAATATTCGCTGTTAACTTTGCTATGGGTGTTGTCTCTGGTTTGGTTATGGCCTATCAATTTGGAACCAACTGGAGCTTTTTTTCTGATTTTGCCGGCTCAATTACAGGCCCTTTGCTGACTTATGAAGTACTTACCGCTTTCTTCCTAGAAGCGGGTTTTTTGGGTGTAATGCTATTTGGTTGGAATAAAGTGGGTGAAAAACTTCACTTTTTCGCAACCTGTATGGTGGCATTAGGCACATTGATGTCAACGTTTTGGATCTTGGCATCAAATAGCTGGATGCAGACACCACAAGGATTCGAAATCATTAATAACCAAGTTGTACCCGTAGATTGGATTGCGGTTATTTTTAACCCCTCTTTCCCTTATCGTCTCGCTCATATGGGTGTTGCCGCATTCCTTGCTTCTGCTTTCTTTATTGCAGCTTCTGCAGCGTGGCATCTCCTTAAAGGCAATAAAACATCAGCAATGAAAAAGATGCTTTCAATGTCTTTGTGGATGATTTTAATTTTAGCACCAATTCAAGCACTCATTGGTGATGTCCATGGTTTAAATACCTTAAAACATCAGCCTGCAAAAATTGCTGCTATTGAAGGCCATTGGGAAAATAAACCGGGTGAAGCAACACCGTTAATTCTTTTTGGTATGCCTGATATGGATGCTGAAGAAACGAAATATAAGATAGAAATCCCTTATCTTGGCAGCATGATCTTAACTCACAGCTTAGAAAAACAAGTTCCGGCATTAAAAGAATTCCCTAAAGAAGACCGACCTAATTCACTTATCGTTTTCTGGTCTTTCCGCATTATGGTTGGCCTAGGGATGTTAATGATTTTAGTGGGTGTTTGGGGAACTTGGCTGCGATATAAAAAGAGACTTTATGAATCTAAGACCTTCTTACGTTTAACATTTTTAATGGCGCCATCAGGTCTTATCGCTATTCTTGCAGGTTGGTTTACAACAGAAGTAGGTCGTCAGCCTTGGGTTGTTTATGGCATACAGCGAACACGAGACGCCGTCTCTGCTCATGGTGAAATGCATATGAGTATAAGCCTACTGATCTTCTTTGTTGTTTATGGTTCTGTGTTCGGTGTTGGATATGCCTATATGTTAAGACTGATCCGTAAAGGTACTTCGGAGGTTCATCATGGGAATTGATTTACCCGTTATTTGGTTCATCATCATCGTATTTAGTACATTAATGTATATTGTAATGGATGGCTTCGATCTCGGTATCGGTATGCTCTATCCATTTATTAAAAGCGACCAAGATCGTGACTTAATGATGAATACCGTAGCCCCAGTGTGGGATGGTAACGAGACATGGTTAGTCTTGGGGGGAGCTGCATTATTTGGGGCATTTCCGCTTGCTTATGCTGTTATTCTTGATGCATTAGCAATGCCTTTAACTTTAATGCTTGTCGCGCTGATTTTCCGTGGTGTTGCCTTTGAATTTCGTTTTAAAGCAGATAACAGTCACAAAAGCTTTTGGGACAAATCCTTTATTTTCGGATCAATACTAGCAACCTTTATGCAAGGCGTTGTCGTTGGTAGCGTAGTTCAAGGTTTACCTGTTGTTAATCGTACATTTGCAGGTAGCTATTTTGATTGGCTGTCGCCTTTTGCACTCTTTTGTGGTTTTGGTTTAGTTATCGCCTACTCCTTATTAGGATGTGGCTGGCTAATTATGAAAACCGAAGGCCATTTACAGCAAAATTTATATAAAGTTGCTAAACCACTGACACTGGTAATGCTTGCTGTGATCGCTGTTGTTAGTGCATGGACGCCACTAGCACAACCTGCCATTGCTGAACGCTGGTTCACGTTACCTAACTTGTTCTTCTTTTTGCCCGTTCCACTTTTAGTGTTATACAGCTCATGGCTGATTTTGCGTTCGATAAAAAAACAAGGACATTATCTTCCTTTCTTTGGAGCATTGGCTTTAATTTTCTTAGGTTTTGCCGGATTAGGCATCAGTATTTGGCCTAACATTATTCCGCCTGCCGTGAGTTTTGTAGCAGCTTCTGCACCACCAGAAAGCCAAGGATTTATGCTAGTTGGCGCACTCTTTATTATTCCAATTATTCTCGTTTACACATTCTGGAGTTATTACGTTTTCAGAGGAAAAACCAATTATGAAGAAGGCTATCACTGATCCACAAATACAAAGCAAACCCTCATTATTAAAAAAATGGGGCTGGCTAATTACAATTTGGTTTTGTAGTGTTTTAGCTTTATTTGCGGTTTCTTCTCTTTTTCGATTCTTAATGACGCTTGCGGGAATGAAAGTGAAGTAAAGGCAAAACACACACAGCAATATAAAACATAGTACCGCACAACGGTAAAATAAACACAAAGGGCTGATATTATTTTAGCCCTTTCTTATTTCCCATAATTAACTAAAATTAAATCAAACGCATTGATAAAATAACTATAAATACATCATTTTTGATTAATAGTAAGGGATAAAATCTTTTTTATTCTGTTATGACGATAAATAAAGATATAAAAAATCCTATAAAAAGCCATCTTCACTAGAAATAAAATAGAGTACTTGTTGAATTCAATTTCTAAAGTAATTATGATACCCGCCGCTTAGCACTCCACACCTGTATTAGTTTATAAAGACGTATATTGTGCATCATTTAGATATTACCTATTTGATTAACTTAAAAATTAAGCTTATATCCCTATGAAATAGAGGGAATGACCATAATGTCTTTTTAAAAAATATATTTTGATAATTTAGAATTATCTTAATTGCTAAGAAAGATCACCTAAACTAGGCTTACGTATTGTTGCTACTAAATTAAGGATGAAGTCATGAATTGGTATTTGGAAGTCATTAAAAATAATTACGCTAACTTTTCAGGTCGTGCTCGCAGAAAAGAATATTGGATGTTTACTCTGGTAAATACCATTATCATTACTGTTCTATATGCTATTTTAATGTCATCAATAGACATGAACACTGGTGAAACGAGTTCATTAGGTTCGATTGTAGGTATTATTATCGGTATTTATTCTTTAGCTATTATCGTACCTAGCCTTGCTGTAACTATTCGTCGTTTCCACGACCAAGATAAATCAGGTTGGATGTTCTTACTTGCATTTATTCCTGCTGTTGGTGGATTAATTGTTTTTGTCTTTATGTGCCTAGAAGGAACTAAAGGCGACAACAGATTTGGCCCAGATCCTAAAGCTTAATCTATTACTGGCGTCATATAAAAATACAGTGAGTATACTATTTTAAGTTTACTCACTGTATTAATTGATTTTTCTGCCTTTATTTCAACTATCTAAAACTATTTCTTTCTTCAAATAAAATAATACCAGCCCCCGCCTACCACATTGTATTTTAGTGTTTTTATTTTCTTCTAATTTCTCTAATTAATGCCTCTGAATTATTACCACAAGCTTATTACATTGATTTTTAAGTTTTTTCTTTATCGTAATTTGAGCCTAATCACACAATGATAAGTAAAACATACACCTCACTTTACTAAATCAAAGTTAATGTTGATAATGACTATCATTATTAATTGAAAATGATAATATCTACATCGAAAAAACAATTAAATGAGTCAGGTAAAAAAACGTGAGTAACCAAAAAACACCTCAAGAAAAAAACATTTATAAACCAGCGCCTCCTCGCCTAGTTCAAGTAAAACGTATTACTGATGTCACGCCAGGAATGCGCTGTATTACCTTTACTAGTGATGATTTAGATACTTACCCTGCTGATACAGCGGGCGCACATCTAAAAATATTTTTACCATTAGAAGGTCAAGTGAAGCCTACAGTACCGGGTTTTTCTGAAAAAGGCCCTAAATGGCCTGAAGGCGAACCAAGATCGATTGTACGAACTTATAGTGTTCGTGCTATTCGCCCAGAGCAAAAAGAGTTAGACATTGAATTTGCCGTTCATGACGATGTTGGCCCAGCTATTCATTTTGCACTAAATGCTAAGCAAGGCGACTACATTGGGATCACTAATCCAGGTGGCCCTGATCCCCTTTTAGCCCCTGCGTCACATTACTATATGGCAGCCGATCCAAGTTCATTACCTGCTTTAATGGCTTTAATTGAAACCATGCAGCCTAATGTTCAAGGAAAAGTCGTTATCCGAGTAGAAGACGAAACGCATCGTCAAGAAATTAAACGTCCTAATGGATTAGAAATAATCTGGCTGATTGGCTCAGTTGAAGAACAAACTGAAAACTTAATTAATGAATTTATGTCATGGGAATTACCTGCTGAAGATGTGGCATTTTGGATTGCAGGTGAAGACAAAATTATTCGTGCATTAAGACGTCATATTCGTCGTGATAACGGTTATGATCGTAGCTTAATTTATGCCATTCCTTATTGGCGTTTTGGTTATGACGAAGAAGGTTATCACGCTGAACGTCACCATGTTATGGATAATGAAGACGTAAGCTAAGCAATAAATTAAAGATTAAACGTTGGCTGTACAGGCTGCATATTAACTCCCTCAATAATATGCAGCCTTTTTTATTTTATAAAAAATTTCTTATGCCCAATTTAATCATTATAAGCAGCTAATACATGATGACATAATGTAGATCGCACACAATCTTCCTGCATAAACTTAATCACACCTACTCGACTATTAGCCTCAAATCGAATAAGAGCATCCGCTAATCCAGACGGTACACCAGAAGGTAAATCACACTGTGTAATATCTCCATTTACCACAACAGTGACATTCTCACCCATTCTAGTTAAGAATAGCTTCATTTGATTCACAGTAACATTCTGTGCTTCATCTAAAATAACAAATGCATTTTCAAAAGTACGGCCTCGCATATAAGCAAAAGGTGCAATTTCAACCTTGCCAATTTCAGGACGTAAACAATACTGTAAGAATGAAGCGCCTAAACGTTTCACTAATACGTCGTAGACAGGACGAAAATAGGGTGCGAATTTTTCCGCAATATCACCAGGTAAAAACCCAAGATCTTCATCTGCCTGCAACACTGGTCGAGTAACAATAATACGTTCTATTTCTTTATTAATTAAGGCATCGGCAGCCATTGCAGTACTGAGAAAGGTTTTGCCACACCCTGCTTCCCCTGTAGCGAAAATAAGATCTTGATGTTTAATTGCATTCATATATTGGCGTTGTACTTCATTGCGAGGAGATAACAAGCGTTCATCACGCTTTTCTCTCGCCATACCAATGGTATCAATATCCCCAAATCCTGGTAAAACCATAACATTATCTCGATGCGCCCCATTACGTTGTTCTTTACGTGAGGTGCGTTTATTTTCTCGGCGTAAACGTGTTGCTGCTTTTTGTCTACTCATAGTGGTATTTACCCTTGTTAGTCTTCAAAAAGTCATCGACATCTCTATTTGTATTCCATTCGCTTACCGATGAGTCCCCTTCAGACTCTGTTTAGTCGCAGAAAACAAAAAAACCGGTCACAATCCTGAACATTAAACATCAATGAACGGTTGTTGCCGGTTTTCTGTGAGTAACGAGATATTTCCATTGCTTCTATCATTCATATTCCCCATCATGGAGTTAGAGTGAAAATTAACGAAGCTTTATGACAGTATAATGACAAAAGAAAAATATTTTCAATACTGAGTCGATCTATAACGAGATGAACTTAACATAAAAATAACAATAAATGTTATTTTAGGGGGAGTAAATGAATTTCTTACGATTACCTTTTATTTATTGGTTACTACTTAACCTAATTCCATTTATTGGTTTTGAACTTCATTCAGGCTCTCTGAATATGGGTTTCTTTTTTTATTTAGGTTTACTCACGATTACGACTTCTGGGATCTGGCTTTTTTATTGCCTCTCATTTTTTATTAAACAAAAAACATCTCCTAATCCCAATCACACACCTCGACAATTAGTGACAAGTGGCCCTTATAAAATTAGCCGTAATCCTATGTATCTCGGTTTTTTGGATATCAGTATTGGACTGTTTTTTATTTTTGGTAATTGGGGATTTTTGGGTGCTGCGATTGCGTTTTACTTTATTACTGATCGCTATACGATAGTACGTGAAGAAAAGATCTTAAGTGAGTTATTTCCACAAGCGTGGCAACAATATTGTCGCCACGTTCGTCGTTGGATGTAATCTCAATAATAACCCTTAAGGCTGTTTGCAATTATTTGCTAAACGATAACCAGCCTTAATAGCCTCATTCTCTGTTTTAAAGAAGACAGCATTTTTATCTGACATGGTTTTATAACCAGAGCAATGGGCAAAATGATAAATCTTGCTATTTATATTACCCTTAATACTTTCAGATTGTGCTGTACTTACTTGTTTAGGTGTTTCAGTTTTAGCTTTAGTGACAGGTGCATTATTTGTTGCAGATAATCCGGCACCACTATTTTTATGTCCTAATTGCCACTTCACTTCTCCCGTTACAAAAGGATTATGATATCCAACGACACGAGCAATGCGATTATCACGCTCTTTTTCCCATACCGTTGGTGGATAAGCCTTATCCCAAGCCATTAATAATTGTTGTTGCTGACGTGACATTGAGAGGTTATAGCGGTCATGTAAATAGAAATAGACCCTTGCTACTTGACCTTTCACTTCATTACGAGGCTCAAAGGTGCGTGAAGCAAAATCAACACGGCTACGACATTGGCCATATTGGTAAGGCGCTTGAGCAGGTAATTGCCCAAAGCTGAAATTACTACGATCGCCATTAACTTCACCAATAGAAGGCGCTAAATTATGTAAATCAGCTTCGATCTTGCCAAACACAGGATCGTTTTTCACACAATTAGCTCTTCCTCCATTTTGCCAGCATTGACGCTGATGCCCAAACACCCATGCAGGAACAATATGTTCCCACTCAATACGTGCAGCTCTTGTTTGTTGTGTTCTTACTTGATAGCCACAACTAGCTAAATCAACACGACCACCTGATTTCCCTACCCATTCCCAATCACAGCCACAATAAATCGTTCCTTGTGATTTTTGATTTTGATCATAATAGATACGTTCTTTTGCTATCTCTTTTGCTTTTGTAAAATTTTCTGGCGCTTGTGCTTGAACATTTAATGTAAAAATAAATAAACCCAACACAACCGCAGTATAGTGTAATATTTTTCTCAAAGTGGTATCTGCCTTACGCTTTATTTTATTAAACCCAATAAGAATTATCTTTAATAACCAACTGATAATCTTATTTTTATTTTTCTTTATTTTACCTTTTTTAAATTTATTTTGGGCAATCTTTCTTACTATTTTTTATGTAAAAAATAAAACAATAAGCGTGAATGGGAATAGAAAAAGCCGTTATTCTCGACATTAACGCAAAAGGGATTTGCTATGGTTTAGTCCATCAATGATTTGGAGAAATTTAAAAATGAATGAGAATATGCTGAATTTGATGGATGAATTAGTCGAGATCACAAAAAAGCATGCGAATAACGAAGATGTTAAAGCGCATGCAAGTTTGGAGTCTGAAAACAAATTACGAATTCAAATTATTATTTCTGACAAAAATGAACTGGATATTACATTAAATTCACTACAACACGCGATGTAAGAAATTATACACTCGGACGCTTGCGATATAACCATAATCCCGGCAAGGATAGCCCGATAGAGAGCGCACCGACAATAAATGAAGCTTTAAGGAAATTAGTAACTAAAGCTTCAAAAATCTCCTCGCTATAACCGATTTGTGTTAATTTCACCACAGAGATCATCGCGATATAAGCATTAATTCCGGGGAACATTGGAATAACAGCCGCGACAGTGAAAACTTTAGGATGCGCAAGCCACCAACGTGACCATTGAATGCCAATACAACCGACTAAAATTGCAGCACAGAAACTTGCCCATTCAATATTCATTCCACTCATAATCAGTACAGTACGTGAGCCATGCCCTATTGCCCCTAATAACGCGCAATATTTTAAAGCACGTAAAGGTACATTAAATACCATTGCGAAACCCACCGCAGGAATGGCTGCTAAAATCATATCTTCAATAAGGGTAAGAATAATCGTTATTATGCCCAATCTCTTAACTCCCATACTGCCATGGCTAAAATAACCCCTAAACAGGTTGCCAATGTTAACATTGTTGCCATTGCCCAACGCGCTAAGCCCGTATTAACATGACCTTTAAACATATCAGCAACAGCATTAATTAAAGGAAATCCGGGAACCAGTAATAAAACACTGGCGGCCATTGAAATAGTTGCGGTTGTTTGAAAATAAGAGAGTTTTAATAATAAACCTGAAACAGATGTGGCAACAAAAGCGGTAATACAGAAATTAATTAGTGGATTCATTTGGCGATGCGTTAATACTTGGCGTACAAACATACCAAGACCGCCACCAATAGCTGAAACTAAAAAACCATCCCAATTGCCACCATTTAATTTAGAGAAACAGCCACAAGATAAGGCAACCATAAAAATAATCGCCCAACGTGGATAACGTAATGGTTTTATATGCTCAAAGCGTTTTCTTGCTTCATGGATATCTGCAAGGTGATGTTCAACTAAAATAACAATATGCTGAACTTCTGTCACAACATGCATATTAATGCCACGATCAACTATCTTTCGTGTTGATGTCTGGCAATGTCCATTAACTATCGTCGTTAATACAACGGCATTAGCAGAAATTGCACTTTCGACTTGATGTACACCTAAAGCTAAACCTAAACGGGTTGAAAGCTGTTCAACCAGCATACTTTCTGCGCCATGTTGCAATAGCAATAACGCAGTTTGAATACATAATTTGGTAATTTCACGCTGTTTATCTTGTGAAATGGCAGTGCAGTCCGCCATTATCTCATTATCCATACCATGCCTTAGTTTTAATCACAAACGAGCCACTGCTAATATAAAGTTTATCAGCATAGCTCATTTTTCGCTCTATTATCTTTCAATACTATTATGAACAAATAAAATATTTAAGGCAGTAGGTAGATCAATCTTTATTTACTCACTCTCTCATTCGTAGATTTCTTCTTTAGAAAAAACCATTAAATAATATGTGATCTAAATCATTCTAGGTATAGCTAGCCAATAAGTAGCGCTTTTAGGATACGAGCAATGGTATATAACTTGCGCTAATAGACGCCGTCGTCTATAACGCTGTAATTTGAAGTATGACGAGTATATAAAATAATAAAGATGCCAAAATCGCTGGCACCTCAAATAGCTTTTTCGTCATTTTATAATGAAGTTTAATTACGCAACCAACTCATTAGCTTTAACATACGACTCATCCAGAGTTTCTGCAACAAATACGGGAACACCATAAACAGCTGAAATAACAGAAGAGAGTTGTACCAGTTGCTCTTTATCATTTTTTTGTGGATCAGCAGTCATTATCATACCAGCACAATATTCACTAAGAAGTGCCTTACCCTCTTTTAGCCAGCGTCTTACTGCTTTCATCCCTTCCATATCTTCTTTTTTATGCTCTTTCTCTTTTTTATTAATGGACGGATATACCAAAACAAATTTTTTCTTTTCGTTTAGTACTACATCCATTTCAGCTGTCCAATTGTTGGCATCTTCCAAAGTTTCTGGGAATATTTTCATAGTAACAACAGGAAATTGTCCAACATCCATGACAACAAAATTTTGGTTATTCAACATAATACTCATCTCTCATTAAAAAATAACAGTCTCTACTTTAGAATGCCTATCATTCTCAATCAATGAAGTTCCTTATGTTTGCATAAAAACCGCATTAATAAACAATTGCGCCCTATCTATATTTTTTTATCTAGTATTGAAGTGAAAATGTATATCCAAAATAATAAATAATTTTTTATAAACTAAAGCAAAAAAGCCCCTAAATAAATAATTTAGGAGCTTTTACTATTTTTACTTTTATGAGAAATTTTAGCGGACAACTAAAACAGATTGCTTAGCATAAGCAACGATACCTGACGCATTTGAACCTAATAAGTGTGTTGAAATACTTGGACGACGTGAACCAATCACAATCAAATCAGCATTAATTTTTTCAGCTAGCTCTAAAACTTTATCTCTTGCAGAGCCAAATACGGCTGAATACTCAACTCGTTCATTAGGCAAATCGATACTATTAGCTAATTCTTGCAGTTGTTCTTGTACACGTTCAAGTGCTTTGTTGGCAAAAGAACTTAACATGTCATAGTGATAGCTATAGCTAATAGAAAAACGTGAAATATCAGGAATAGCATGAAAAAGATGCAGTTTCGCCCCTTCTAGTTTGGCAATATAAACTGCGTGTTGTAAGGCTTTTGTTGTTAACTCATCTTCTGAAATATCAACAGGTACTAGAATTGTCTTGTACATAGCAACTCCTCATTATCAGATTATTGTCTGTTTATTATTGTAGCGTTAAACCCACAGCTTGCTTATTTAATCTTCCTCAAGATGCCATTTATGCAATTGTCGATGAATAAACGGTGTGACAACCAGCCCAATTGATAAAATAAAAACACACTGAAGAAACAATCCATAAATTGCAATAAAAAAGCGCCCTGTTGGGGTTGCAGGTGCTGGCTCTACAGGTTGTCCACTCAGCATAGAAATTGCATTTAATGCGGACTCCATAAAGCTATGCCCTTCAATTAAATAGAATCCTAATACACCGGGTAATAACCCTAAAAAAAAGAAAATAGAGCCTATTACATAATAGCGTAAGATGCGTAGAATAAAATGATCGAGCCTTAAAAGTTCTTGGGTAAATTTTTCCATTCTTATTCACTCTATAGAGTGTCGATTCAATAAATGGCTTATTAAATAAATAAGATAAACTACGCAAAATAAGAATATGCTACGAGGAATACTCATAGCATATTAATGAATATATTAACGAACAACTAGCACTGAAATTTCCGCGTAACGAACTACGCCTGCAGCTGTAGAGCCTAATAAATGAGTGCTAATATTAGGTCTACGTGAGCCAATGACAATTAAGTCGGCTTGAATATCTTTTGCTGTAACTAAAATCTCATCACGAGGTGAGCCAAAAGTAACCGTATAAGCGACCTTTTCAGCAGGTAAATCCACCGAATCTACCAACATTTGCATATCATTTTCTGCTTTCACTGTCGCTTTATCTTTAATTTCTGGATAACCCAGTGAATAAGCATTAATGATTGCCGAAGAGATAGGAAGAACATGAATTAAATGTAAGTTAGCTCCCGTTTCTTTTGCTAAATACACTGCATGTCGTACTGCTTTACTGGTTAACTCTTCTTCTACAATATCAATAGGCACTAAAATCGTTTTATACATAATAACTCCTCTCAACTCTCCATTTACCTTAATCCTACCGCAATAACCCAAAGATTACTGTGAGTGAATTAACTAAAAACAATCTAATCTTAATATAAACCTACTTTAATTATTAATACGTTATACGAAAAAACAAAAGATCTTATTCAAAATAATCGGCATTATGTTTTTGTGTTCTCGCCCATATTTGATTACGAACATCGCGGACAGTATCAATCAATTCTGAAGCTGTTAAGCCTATTGGTCCAATACCTTTTTCAACTAAAATATCGGCAGCTATACCATGTATCCAAACCGCACTTTTAACTGCATCAGACATTACCATTCCTTGCGCTAAAAAACTCCCCATGATACCAGTTAATACATCCCCACTTCCTGCTGTTGATAATCCACTGTTACCTGTTCTATTAATTATTATCTCCCCTGTAGGAGAAGTAATAACTGTATGTTGTCCTTTGATTATTGCCCAACAGTGGTAAAGTTTTGTCACTTCTTTGGCTGCTTGTTCTCGGTTATTTTGAATATCACTCAATGTACAATTAAGTAAAATAGCGGCTTCTTTGGGATGTGGCGTTAATACACAATGTTGATTAAGTGAGATTTGTGATTTTAATTTTGCCATCAACACTAGCGCATCTGCATCAAAAACATAAGGCTGATTTTCATTCCGCTGAGCTAATACATTTAATAAAATATTTTCAGAATTTGCTGACAACCCCAATCCACAACCAACCGCCCAAGCAGAAATATCTTGCCTATCCACTAACTCAGACGCTGTTTTTAGCATGAGTTCTGGTGCACTATCAATAAAAGGAAGAGGAAGTTGTAACTGTGCGAAACCAAGAAAAACTTTTCCACAGCCCGCTTTTAATGCACTTTTACCAGCCAAGACAATGGCACCACTCATTCCTTCAGCGCTACCAATAATACCAATTGTTCCAAATGTACCTTTATGTGTATTTCCTGTTTTACGCTGATAAAGTGCAGGGTAATGTGTTATTGCATGTAATAGTTGCTCTTTTTTCATCTTATTCTCCTCCACCATTTCCTGCATTTTTTCTTATTATTAATCGCAATAGATATACAAACTCTCCTTCACGATTGATATTCAAAGTATAGCGTGATTTTAGTAAGTAAATGTGTGAGCTTACTATTTTGCCTAATTGTCACTCTAACGATCCCAATCTGATAAAATGCTTAAGGCTATACTATTCATCCCTCATCAAGACTTTGCTATTCTATCGGCCTAATTTGATATCATTGGCCAATTAAACACAAAGGAAGTAGATAATGAACGAAAAATTTAAAACACAAGCAGATGTTGAAACATTGGCAGAAGAAGTGGCTTGCTTAAAAACTCTTGTCACTTATATGTTAAAAGCATTAGGCCAAGCAGATGCAGGACGTATTATTTTAAATATTGAACGCGCGATTGCAGAAGTTGATGACGAAAAACAAGCAGAGACATTCCGTAATACTATTAGCCAAATTAAAACTGTTTATCGCCAATAATTGATTTATTTTGGATTGGGTACTAGTACATATTTTTATTCTATTTTCTGAACTTTTTGTGCTGCACAAATAAACAAAAATTAGTTTTAAATTTCTATATACTTAATCTCGAAATAAACCATTCTTTATTCATTTAGCTACCCCTCTATCTTTATAGAGGGGATTTTTTTCTCTTTCATCCCCATTTTTTAACTCTCCCATTAAAAAATTTTTCATATTTTATAAATGATAATTATTTTGTTTATTCATTATTTTAGCTAATAATCTGAATAATAGATTCTTTTTGTTAAGAGTTTTTAATGTTATTTGAATTAGAGAAGAAGATAAAAAATCTTATACCTTTAGTGTGGTGATTACAAATTAACCTATAGAATACAGTAAATTAAGTTTAACTTAGTATTATAGGTTATCATTTTATCCTTATTTTTATATTTAATTCTCTATTTTTTATTATTAACGTAAATAAAAATCAACATCATAAAATGTAAATAAAGATAAATCCTAATATTATTAAATTTATGTTATTTTATTTATTGTTAATTATAATTTTCCTTTGAAAATAAAAAGCTAGCTTATTGTCCTTAAACACAATTATAGCTATGAAATTAGATTCAATCGGATTAAAAAAATTAACGTTTTATATTTTTTACACTTATTCTGATTTATCGTCATCCCTGTTTATATGTTACACTCAATGAGTACGTACCAAAAAATAAACATGAGGCTAAAATGAAACCACTTCTCTTATCTCTGCTATTATTGCCCGCAGTTGCTTTCGCTAACCCAACAAAAATGGCTGATGATTACTGCGATACTTTTAAAGATATCTCAATTAAAGCTTATGATACAAAAGAGCCAGCAGAGAAAATTGCCAAAGATGCAGTAGCCTCTTTAAATGCAAAGAAATTTGATTTTGCAAAATTAGAAGCAACTGAAGCACAATTTACTGAAGGCACTATCGAAGTTGTTAACTCTTTACGTGATGCAAAAGCTGAAATTGGTTCTCGAGCAGAATTCCAAGAAGGCCTAACTCAAATTGTTGCAGCTTGTAAAATTCAAATGATCTCTGCATTAGAAGAGCAAAAAAAATAATCTTCTCATTAAGAAATGAGTAGTAATCAATTTAAAGAGTAGAAATTATCCTGCTCTTTTTTATTTCGCCCTCTCCATCACTTATTCTTCTTACCTTTTGCTTTTCCCTTGCTTTTTTCTCTTTCTCTATAACTAACTCTCTATACTCTAAATAATTCGAGGAATCACTAGGAGCATACAATACGAATGGATCCAGTCACAACGCTACGGCTTGAAGTATGACGAGTATCAATTATAGAGTATCTATCTATCAATATTAAGGTTTATAATACCTCGGTAAATACTTGTTAGTACTGGCCATAAAAAGGAGATATTGTGAGCAACGAACAATCCATCCAGCGTTTAAGAAGACTACGCCAGTCAGAAAACCTGCGCGCTCTCTTTCAAGAAACAACCTTAACTAAAAATGATCTCGCTCTGCCTATTTTTGTTGAAGAAGGGCTTGATGATTATCAGCCTATTAAAAGTATGCCGGGTGTGGTTCGTATTCCTGAAAAGCGTCTTGCTTATGAAATTGAACGCATTGCCAAAGCTGGCATTAAAACTGTCATGACTTTTGGGGTATCCCATCATCTTGATGAAACTGGGAGTGATGCTTGGAAAAGTGATGGCTTAGTTTCTCGTATGTCTCGTATTTGTAAAGATGCAGTCCCAGAAATGATTGTGATGTCTGATACTTGTTTTTGTGAATACACTTCACATGGTCACTGTGGCGTTTTACATGGTGAACATGTTGATAATGATGAAACTATCTATAATTTAGGTCTTCAAGCTGTTGCAGCCGCGCAAGCTGGTGCAGATTTTATCGCTCCATCTGCAGCAATGGATGGACAAGTCGCCGCCATTCGTGCAGCACTTGATAAAGCAGGCTTTAGTGATACAGGCATTGTCTCTTATTCAACTAAATTCGCTTCCGCCTTATATGGTCCTTTCCGTGATGCAGCAGGCTCTCGTTTAATTGGTGATCGCAAAACTTATCAAATGAATCCAATGAATCGCCGTGAAGCTATCCGTGAATCATTAATTGATGAACAAGAAGGCGCTGATATGCTGATGGTAAAACCTGCAGGCGCTTATTTAGATATTATTCGCGATGTGCGTGAACGTACGTTATTACCTTTAGCTGCTTATCAAATCAGTGGTGAGTATGCCCAAATTAAATTTGCGGCATTAGCTGGTGCAATCGATGAAGATCGTGTGGTCATGGAAACTTTAGGTTCAATTAAACGTGCAGGAGCAGATTTAATTCTGTCTTACTTTGCACTTGATTTAGCTGAAAGAAACCTACTTTAATCATCTTATGCTCAAAATGATCTAAGGTGTATAAGGTACAGCTATACACAATGTTTCATTTGTGTACATACAGTAAACAACTTGTTGAAGATGCTCTAAATAATTCAAGGTGTAGCTAGGCAACAACGCTACACTTTGAAATATGACGAGTAATTTTATTATGGGGCTACTATGGATAACTGTATTTTCTGTCAAATCGTAGCAGGAAAAGCACCTTGCCATAAAATTTGGGAAGATGATCACCACCTCGCTTTTCTCTCTATATTTCCTAATACCAAAGGCTTTACTGTTGTTATCCCTAAAAAACACTATCCAAGTTATGCGTTTGATTTAAGCGATGAAACCTTAGCCTTACTCGTTATTGCGACCAAAAAAGTTGCTAAAATCTTGGATAAAACATTCCCTGATGTGTCTCGTTCAGGAATGTTTTTTGAAGGCTTTGGTGTTGATCATGTTCATAGTAAACTTAGTCCAATGCATGGTACTGGTGATATGACTAAATGGGCACCTATTGAAAATAAGCAGAAGATTTTCTTTGATAAATATCCGGGTTATCTTTCATCTCACGATTTTGAACGTGCGAGTGATGAAGAGCTTGCACAATTAGCAGCCTTGATCAGAAAAAACAATAAATAAATAAATACAACAAATAAAAATTTGACTTATTTTTTATACTCAAAGCTTTCAAATATAAAAAAACGCTCAGCCTTATATTTTAAGTTGAGCGTTTTTGATCAAGATAAATAAATTATTTAGTTGAAAGCTTTGCTTCCATCGGTAAATAAGGCTGAACTTTCTGTTCAAGGAGTTCAATTAATGCCGGATCATTAAAGCAATAATTATCAGGTATTCCCAATACATGGGCTTTTTTATAGCGCATGGTTGCAGGAAAATGTGCAGATAAACGATTTAAATGTTTAGATTCCATGACAAGCACTAAATCAGCCCATTTTAGCAATTCATTATCAACAACACATTGCGCATCTTTGCGCGTACCTGCTGAAAGTGTATTAATTCCTTCTCTATCTGCAAACAATAGTTCAGCGGTTGGGCTTCGCCATTGGTTTTTACTGCAAATAAATAAGATATTCATTATTACTCACTATCAGATAATGCATTTAATCGACGCTGACTACGAGAAATTCTTGGATATTCAATTCCTAGTTGTGCAGCTCTGGTCATTTTGAGTGATCGAGTATATAAATTAGACCATTTTTTTTCTGGTTTAAACATCACTCGTGAACACCCCATTTCTTGATGTTTATTTTTGCGGTTAACACATTGGCGCCAACCACGATCTCTTTGTGTAGACATAAAAACCTCTCAGATTAAAGGGATAGCAGCCGCAGTAATACGGAGAGGGTCTAACCATATGTATAATACATGATAAAAATAAAATTCTAAACTTAATAATAAAAGATATCTTTTGTCTCTATACGCAATTATCCTTAATAATTAAATTATATTATTTAAAAATAGAAAAACAAAATATTATACTGAACATTTAATATAAAAAGAGAATAATGAACACAGTAACCATGGTGTTAAATAACTAACTGGTTTAATCTATTATCATTGAATAAATTTAACTCGAGAATAAAAAATGAAAAAAATAGTATTCTTCTTTTTCAGCTTATTAATTTTAAGTACCACTGGATGTGTAACAGGTGCTGTTTGGTATAGTAATCCTGTCGTAGGTTCAGAATACAAAAAACAGGCCAGTGTAAATGATAATATAGTAGGTGCTTTTGAATATAAAAATCTCAGAGTTAAATATAATCAAAATAATGAAAATCTAGCGCCCATTCAATTACCAGGATCTGGGTATGGGTTCTTAGGTGAAAATTATATTTATATACTAACTCAAGGTGCTGATGAACTAATGCAATTAAATGAAATCATTAAAACAATCCCATTGAAAGCATTTGATAATTCTGAAGGTATCATTAGACTAAAACTTACCAAAGAAAATGATAATGTCATTGAATTTAAAGAAAATTACCATGTTTATATCAGTAAAAAATTCACATTAACTGACAAACAAACAGAAGTATTAAAAAATTTAGGATTTAAAGAAACACGTAATTCTGATGACAGTTCATGGGTGAAAACAATACCTATCAAAGGATACGTATTCCAGAAAGACGTTATGGAAATGCCTGCGACATTGAAAGACAAATTAAACGAAAATTATAAAGTCGAACTGTATACTTATGAAAAGAGCAACTCATTTAAACCAGGTAATTTAGCTAGTAATATTATCATTACCCCACTCACGCTTGTGGCAGATGTGATCGCTACCCCTGTGATTATGTTGGCCTTTTCGGATTATATTTGGCGATAAAAAATTTGGTGATAATGGATCAGTTATTATTTACTGATCCATTATTAAGATAAATTAAAAATCACTTGTAAGTAATTCGAGTTGGCTTATCTAACATAATTTCTGTTTTTGCTGGCTCTGTTTGTGCAATAACTTTACCTTGGCGAATAGAATAACGCACAGGTACTTGACGACGTAAAGCATCAAATCCGTTATCTGCTGGCAGAATAATAAAGTTTGCACTATTTCCTACTTCAACACCATAATCCGTTAACGCCAATGTTTTAGCACTATTATGACTAATCAACTGTAATCCCTTATCAATTTGGCCATAGCCCATTAATTGGCAAACATGCAATCCCATATGTAAGACTTGGAGCATATTTGCTGTGCCTAATGGATACCAAGGATCAAAGACATCATCATGACCAAAACAGACATTAATATTACTTTCTAGCATCTCTTTTACGCGAGTAATACCACGACGTTTTGGATAAGTATCAAAGCGTCCTTGCAAGTGAATATTAACCAAAGGATTCGCCACAAAGTTAATGCCAGACATTCTTAATAGTCGGAATAAACGTGAAGTATAAGCCCCATTATAAGAATGCATTGCGGTTGTATGACTTGCAGTCACTCTTGAACCCATATTTTCTTTATGGGCTAAAGCCGCAACAGTTTCAACAAAGCGCGATTGTTCATCATCAATTTCATCGCAATGAACATCTATTAAACGATCATACTTTTGTGCTAAAGCGAAGGTTTTATGCAGAGATTCAACACCATATTCACGCGTAAATTCAAAGTGAGGGATCGCACCGACAACATCTGCGCCTAGCTTTAATGCTTCTTCTAATAAAGCTTCACCATTAGGGTAAGATAAAATACCTTCTTGAGGAAAAGCGACTATTTGTAAATCAACCCAAGGTTTTATTTCTTCTTTTACTTCCAACATTGCTTTTAATGCTGTGAGTGAAGCATCTGAAACATCCACATGTGTTCTAACATGCTGAATACCATTAGCAATTTGCCATTGCAATGTTTGCCATGCACGTTGTTTAACATCATCATGTGTTAACAATGCTTTTCGCTCTGCCCAACGCTCGATACCTTCAAATAACGTACCTGATTGATTCCAGTTCGGTTGCCCTGCAGTTTGTGTAGTATCTAAATGAATATGAGGTTCAACAAAAGGCGCATGAACCAATCCGCCTTGAGCATCTAAGGCATCAGGATGAAAATCATTTTCAGGTTGAGATGCAATGGCTTCAATTTTGTTATTTTTTAGCGTAATGCGCCATAAACCTTCTTTTCCAACTAGACGAGCATGGTTAATTTGTTCGATATTTTTACCCAGCATGACTTATCTCCGCTTGTCGAGCTGTACGACGATTTAATATTGGATTTAACACAGCGTAACTTATTGCTCCCCCCAACACGGCATTAACAGGCACGATACCTGGTAACCAATGCCCTGCCATAATGCCAATGGCAACAGCGAGTAGTGCTACCCAGTTAACCGATTGCATTGTAGCAACATTAAAGGAGTTATAACGTGCTTTATTCATCAGATAATCTGCAATAATAACACCTCCTACTGGTGGAATTGCTGCAGATAAAAAGGTAAGCCAACCAACAAAGTTATTATAAAGCCATAATGCACACAGCGTACCAATGATACCGTTTATTACTGAAAGTTTTTTGCTTGATAAACCAGTGATATTGGCAAAACCTAATCCTGATGCATATAACGCGTTGTCATTCGTTGTCCAGATATTTAAACCTAGCACCACGATAGCCGGAAGTAATAATCCTTGCGCAATCATCACATCAGAAATATCTGCCATTCCCAGTGAAGCCGCACCAGCCGCACCAAAGACAAACATCAAGGTATTTCCTAAGAAGAAAGCAATAATGGCGACAATGACAGCAACTTTAGGGTTTCGTCCAAAGCGGACAAAATCAGCAGTCAGTGTACCCGCACTAATAAACGATCCAACAACCATTGCTAACGCTAAATTAAAATCTAATGGCTGAGCCGGTTTTATCGCCATTAGTGTCGAAAGTCCCCCCATATCATGTACCGCAAGATAAACAGAGTAACTTCCGAGAATAGCGATAGCAGGAACTGCGATGATAGAGAGAATAGTGAGAGCAGAAATACCGAAGAATACTGTGATGGTCATTAAAATGCCGGAAATGGCGATAAGAAGATTGATATCAATACCAGTGGCTTTTCCTACCGGAATGGCAAACATTGCCACCCCCACACCAAACCAACCAACTTGAGTACCACCGAGTAAAAATGAGGGAAGCCAAGAACCTTTAATACCGAAAGAGTAACGCGCGAGGAGATGAGTAGTAAGACCTGTTTTTGAACCAATAAAACCAAGAAATGCGGTGTAGATACCAAGAAGAAGATTACCAATTAGAACTGCGAGGAAGAAATCATTAAAGGAAAGACCAGTACCAAGAGCGCCGCCAGTCCACATACTGGCTGAAAAAAACGTTAATCCCAACATCACAAAGGTTAACGCCAATCCACCCTTTCTTGCGGATATGGGCACTGGGCCCTGACTATAATTGTTGTCCTGAGACACTTTAACCCCCTATTAATTTCACCAGGCCAAAAAAATCTGACGAATTCTATCTGCATAAAAATATTATGCAAACGTTTTCGTCGTCTGTTTATTATAATTAATGGAATGCTTCAGTTATGGAGTGTTGATATTCATCACAGAAATGGCAGAAAAATTGTTGTTTTACTTGAATTTATCCCGTTATTTTGAATTTCTTTTATAAAGCGATTTTATTTAGAAATACTTATGATAAAAATTAATCATATTTTTTCCTGAATACTTAGATTTTATATAAATTATTTTTATATAACTTCAATATCAACAAAGAGAAAATAATGATAAAAAGACAAAAAAGGAATTTATATTCCTCTTTTGTCTGCCCTAATTTATAGGCTTAGATTCGTTTTTCTTGCAGCTTGATCACCTGCAATATAATATTTAGCCTGACTTTTAGGTAAAGATTTAATTCCTCTCACCTTATCAGCTAACTTTTCTGCAATCATAATTGTAGTCGCATTCAAATTCCCAGTGATTATTAGTGGCATAATAGATGCATCAATAACTCTTAAGTTTTCTATGCCGTGTACTCGACCTTCCCCATCGACAACTGCCATTTCATCCGTTCCCATTTTACATGTGCCACAAGGATGAAATGCTGTTTCAGCACGTTCTCTAACAAAAGCATCAAGTTGTTCATCATTTTGAATATGTTTACCTGGACTAATTTCTTCGCCACGATAAGCATCTAATGCTGGTTGTGCCATTATTTCTCGCGTAATACGGATAGCGGAGCGAAACTCTTCCCAATCTTGTTCTGTGGACATGTAATTAAATAAAATATTGGGATGTTGATGAGGATCTGTAGAAGCTAATTTTACTCGCCCGCGACTGGGTGAACGCATAGAGCCTACATGAGCTTGGAAACCATGCACTTCTACTGCATTGGTGCCATTATAATTAATGGCAACGGGTAGAAAATGGAATTGAATATTAGGCCACGCAAACTTTTCGCTAGAGCGAATAAATCCCCCCGCTTCAAATTGATTGCTTGCACCGATCCCTGTTCCTTGAAATAGCCATTGCGCACCAATCTTAGGCTGGTTATACCATTTTAAAGCAGGATAAAGTGAAACGGGCTTTTTACATTCATACTGCAAATACATTTCTAAGTGATCTTGCAGATTTTCCCCAACTCCAGGTAATACATGTACTGGCTGAATATTAAATTCGTTTAATACTTTGTCAGGCCCAACACCAGAACGTTGCAAAATTTGGGGCGAAGCAATTGCACCCGCGCAAAGTAATACTTCTCGATTGGCTTTAACACGATGAGGTGTGGTATTTTCGCCTGAAAAATAACGGACACCCACTGCTTTTTTACCTTCAAACTCAATAATATCAGTCGTTGCATGTGTCTCTATCGTCAAGTTTTTACGCACTTTTGCTTGATCAAGATAGCCTCTTGCTGTACTTGCTCGACGACCTTTAGGTGTGACGGTTCTATCCATCGGGCCAAAACCCTCTTGCTGATAGCCGTTAAGATCAATCGTTTTTGGGTATCCTGCTTGTACACCCGCCTCAATCATTGCTTTAAATAAGATATTATTGCCTTTTTTCGGCGTAGCCACACTTACAGGACCTTTATCACCATGATAATCATTAGCGCCAATATCTCGACTTTCTGCCTTACGAAAATAAGGTAAACAGCTTAAGTAATCCCACTCTTCAAGGCCAGGTAATTTAGCCCAACCATCAAAGTCCATCGCATTACCACGGATATAGCACATACCATTAATTAATGATGAGCCACCAAGCCCTTTCCCTCGGCCACATTCCATGCGTCGGTTATTCATATAAGGTTCAGGCTCTGTTTCATAAGCCCAATTATATCGCCTACCTTGTAATGGATAGGCTAATGCCGCTGGCATTTGTGTACGAAAATCGAACCTGTAGTCCGGACCTCCAGCTTCAAGGAGCAGCACAGTAACTTCAGGATCTTCTGTCAAGCGGGTAGCAAGAACGTTACCGGCTGAACCAGCACCGATAATAATGTAGTCATAGACCATTGTTATCTCCTCTGTTTCAGTCATTAAAAAAAGAATGGATTAAAAAACGGATGAAAACTCCCCAAGTTCAACTTGAATAGATTTTATTTGAGTATAATTCTGTAGTGTAACAAGCCCATTTTCACGTCCCACACCAGAATGTTTATAGCCACCAACTGGCATTTCTGCAGGAGACTCGCCCCATGTATTGATCCAACAAATTCCGGCTTCCAATTGGTGAATAACACGGTGAGCTGTTGTGAGATCTTTGGTGACAAGACCTGCGGCCAAACCATAAACGCTATTATTTGCGCGTAAAACCACTTCATCTTCAGTTTGATAACTAAGAATACTCATCACAGGACCGAATATTTCATCTTGTGTGATATTCATATCATCGGTGCAATCTGTGAAAACAGTAGGTGCAACATAAGCACCTTGAGCAAAATTTCCTTCTAATAAACGATGACCACCACAAAGTAATCTTGCCCCTTGAGCTTTGCCTAACTCAATATAACTCAAGACTTTTTCAAGATGAGGAAAACTGACCAGTGGGCCAAAATTGGTGTCCATTTCAAGAGGTGAGCCGATCCTAATACGTGATACGCGCTCTATAATTTTCGCTTCAAATGCAGGTTTTAATCTTTCAGGAACAAAGACACGAGTGCCATTGGTACACACCTGCCCTGAACTATAAAAATTCGCCATCATCGCAATATCAGCAGCGGTATCTAAATCTGCATCATCAAAAATAATTAAAGGTGACTTTCCACCAAGTTCCATGGTTACTTCTTTCAAACTTGAAGCAGACGCATTTGCCATCACCTTTTTACCCGTTTCAATTCCTCCAGTAAAAGAAACTTTCGCGATATCAGGATGCAGTGTTAACCATTGCCCCACATTCGCTTTTCCTGTAACAACGTTAAAAACGCCCTTTGGCACCCCTGCCTCGGTGTATATTTCGGCAAGTTTTAATGCTGTTAATGAAGTCATCTCACTTGGTTTAAAGATCATTGCATTACCTGCGGCAAGTGCAGGTGCAGATTTCCACAACGCTATTTGAATGGGGTAATTCCATGCACCGATACCAGCAACAACTCCCAATGGCTCGCGGCGAGTGTAAGCAAAAGCGGTTTCTCTAAGTGGAATTTGCTCTCCTTCAAGTGCAGGAATAAGACCTGCGTAATACTCTAAAACATCAGCGCCCGTCACAATATCAACATAGCGTGTTTCAGATAGCGGTTTGCCTGTATCTAAGGTTTCTAAATGAGCCAATTCATCATTACGTTCACGTAAAATATCAACAGCGCGTCGTAAAATTCGAGAGCGTTCCATAGCCGTCATCGCACGCCAAATTTTTTGCCCTTGTTTTGCGCTCTCTACAGCCCAATTGATATCTTCTTCACTTGCAGACTGTAAATGGGCGATCACTTCGCCATTAGCTGGGTTAATCGCTTCAAATTGTTCACACTCCGGTTGTGCGCAATCAACATATCCACCATGAATATAGAGTTTATGTAACGGTGGGTTTGGCATAGTTTCTCCTTTATTATTAGTTTCTTAAGTCTTTATTTGACTCCGATTTGTCAGTTGCATATCGATATATTCATTAGTAATGGTTTTGGCCTCTTCAAGAGAGAATGGTGCATTACTTAACGCACTTCGTAGCCATAAACCATCTATTAATGCGGCTAAACCTTTCGCAGCCAAACGTGCTTGATCTTTAGTAAGAACGCGCCCAAACTCGTAACTTAAATTGGAATAAAGCCTTCTATCATTGACCTTTTGTAGACGATTCAAATTAGGCTGATGCATACTACTTGCCCAAAATGCTAGCCATGTTTTCATTGCCGCTTCACTGGTTTGAGTAGTATCAAAGTTACCTTCAACAATAGCTTGGATACGTAGCTTAGGTGTTGCATCGCTTAACATTCTTAAACGTATCGCCACCGCAAAACCCAATTGATACTGGATATGGCGCATGGCAGCTTCCAACAATCCATTTTTATCACGAAAGTAGTGACTAATAATGCCGTTAGAAACACCGGCTTTTCGAGCTATCAATGCGATGCTCGCCTCTTGCATTCCAACCTCATTAATCACTGCTAACGTTGCTTGGATTAATTGCTGTTTACGTATCGACTGCATTCCTATCTTCGGCATGTTTTAAAGACCTAAAAAATACATTGAACACATTCATTAAACGTTTTTTTAATTGAACATTCAATCAATATTAACTATTGTTTATCACAATTAATTTACATTTAGATATAGGAGGATATTGTGAAAATTTGAATCTTTGCAACTAATTCAATTAGTTAACAAAGAATGCAACTTTTAACTTTTAGGTAAATAATTTTTTGGAATTTCTGATGACAACTCTTAACAGCACAAAAAAACCACAGAAAGACAAGCTCAATTCTGTCGTTTTTTTCGCTTCAGCAACGCTGATTTTAGCGTTTTCTTTTTTCACTATTTTGATGACAGAAACAGCAAATACATGGATTGTGGCAACACTGGGATGGGTATCAAAAACCTTTGGTTGGTACTATCTATTAGCAGCAACGTTATACATCGTTTTTGTTATTTTTGTTGCCACATCTCGTTTTGGAAATATCAAATTAGGGCCTGAACAATCAAAACCTGAATTTAGTGTTTTAAGTTGGTCTGCGATGTTATTTGCAGCCGGTATTGGGATTGATTTGATGTTTTTCTCTGTAGCAGAGCCGATTACACAATATATGTTACCGCCAACCGGCGAAGGTGAAACAATAGAAGCAGCCCGTCAGTCGATGGTGTGGACTTTATTCCACTATGGCCTGACGGGCTGGTCTATGTATGCACTTATTGGTATCGCTTTGGGCTATTTTAGCTATCGTTACAATTTGCCATTAACCATACGCTCTGCACTTTATCCTATCTTTGGAAATCGTATTTATGGCCCAATTGGTCATACAGTTGATATTGCTGCGGTATTAGGCACCATTTTTGGTATTGCAACAACGTTAGGTATTGGTGTTGTACAACTTAATTATGGGCTAAAAGTTCTTTTTGATTTACCCCAAGGATTGAGCGTTCAAGGCGGATTAATTCTATTATCTGTTATTATGGCCGTTATTTCTGCAACATCGGGCGTTAACAAAGGGATCAGGATTTTATCTGAATTAAATGTATTACTCGCATTGGGGCTTATTTTATTTATCTTATTTGCAGGTGATACTGAGTTTTTATTAAATGCACTGGTATTAAATGTCGGTGATTACACTAATCGTTTTTTAGGCATGACATTAAATAGTTTTGCATTTGATAGACCAACGGATTGGATGAATAGCTGGACACTGTTTTTCTGGGCTTGGTGGGTTGCATGGTCACCTTTTGTTGGACTCTTTTTAGCTCGTATTTCAAGAGGACGAACAATTCGACAATTCGTCATAGGTACCTTAATTATTCCCTTTGTTTTTACACTGTTATGGTTATCCATTTTTGGGAATAGCGCTTTATATGAAGTGATCCATGGCAATAAAGCACTCGCACAAACAGTATTAGAAGCACCCGAAAAAGGATTCTATTCATTATTAGAACTCTATCCCGGTTTTGGTTTAACGGCTTCTGTCGCCACAATTACGGGATTATTATTTTATGTCACTTCTGCCGATTCTGGTTCATTAGTATTAGGCAATTTCACCTCTCAATTAAGTCATGTTAATAACGACGCCCCCAATTGGCTTCGCATTTTCTGGTCTATTGCTATTGGTTTATTAACGTTAGGTATGTTAATGGCGGATGGTATTTCGGCCTTACAAAACACAACTATAATAATGGGATTGCCCTTTAGCTTTGTTATTTTCTTTATTATGGCTGGACTTTATAAATCATTAAAAGTCGAAGATTTTAGACGTGTTAGTTCGCTAAATACCAATGCGCCAGCACCACTTTATGGTAATACTACGATGAATTGGAAACAGCGTTTAGGGCGGGTTATGAATTTCCCAGGAACGACCTATACACAACGCATGTTAGATTTAACCTGTATGCCAGCAATGCAAGATGTGGCTAAAGAACTTTTATTACGTGGAGCAAAAGTTGAATTCAATTATTATCCAATTGAAGATAATGAACGTTTACATCATTTAGAGCTTGTGGTCGATCTTGACCAAGAGCAAAATTTTATTTATCAAATTTGGCCACAAAAATATTCAGTACCAGCATTCACTTATCGTGCTCGTCGAGGTAAATCAGATTATTACCGTTTAGAAACCTATTTATGGGAAGGTACCCAAGGAAATGACTTAATGGATTACACCAAAGAACAGGTAATTACTGATATTTTAGACCAATATGAAAAACATCTGAACTTTATTCATCTTAGTCGTGAAGCTCCAGGATCGACATTAACTTTCCCTGAGTCAAATTAAATCGTAACTTAAAATAAAAAAAGGAGATCGTTATTTGATCTCCTTTTTATTTGATTAATTTTCTACTTCACTGAAATAAACAATAGCCCTATACCTAAAAGAATTAATAACACACCAATAATTTTATCTGCCATTTTTTGATGTGAAAGTATTTTTGTGCGTAATAAAGGCGTAGAGAAAAATAACGCAACACAACTAAACCAAACCCAATGAGCAACAGAGATAAACATACCATAAGAAAGATTTATCCAGAGTGGATTACTCAAATTAGCCACTTGTGTATACAGCGCAATAACAAATAACATCGTTTTAGGGTTTAAAGCATTAGTAAAAAAACCAACCCTTAATGCTTGGAACATATTAGGTGCTGAATTGACTGCATTCTCAACCGTCAATTGTGTTTTATTCGTTAATGACTTAGAGCCTAAATAAATTAAATACCCCACCCCTAATAATTTCATTATAAAAAAAAGTGTCGGCGACTCTGTAATAATAAAAGAAACACCAAATACAGTATAAAAGACATGGATCTGAACACCAATCGCAATACCGATTGCTGTAATCAGCCCAACTCTCACACCATAGGAATAACTATTTTTTGTCACCATAGCAAAATCAGGGCCAGGGCTAATCACAGCCAAAACCGTGATCATCGCCACAGCAATTAGCTCACTCATTTCTTTCCTTACTTTCACATTTGAGTTGATTACATGTAATAAAAAGTGACATAAAATAAGATTTTATTTGAATAAAAAACTTATTTAATCCACCTAACCTCTCTATTTTGCTAATTTGACTAAAAATAAAAAGCGATTTATCTTGCAGTATATCTGTAATTTTTAATCGTCTATTTTATTACTCACTTTATGGCTTATTTTTATGAAAATGCCTTCTTTAACATCCTTACGTTTTTTTAATAGCGCGGCAAAAACAGGCAGTTTTGTCAGTGCTGCGGAGCAACTTCATGTTACACACAGTGCAGTAAGCCGACAAATACGGCTATTAGAAGATGAATTAGGCATTGCTTTATTTGAACGCCGTAATCGTGCAGTTTATTTAAATGAAGCGGGTCAGTATTTATATAAAACAACATCAGCAATATTTGAACAACTTGAAGAAACCGTCACCCATTTGCGCTCTCCTTTAAATAACCCCGTGTTAGTGGTTTCATGCGAACCTACTATTGCCATGAAATGGCTAATTCCGCGCCTTTCTCATTTTTATGCGTTACACCCTGAAATCACGTTGCACTTAGTTGCCGCTGGTGGTGCAATTGATTTTAATAAAGAAGGTGTCGATTTAGCGTTTAGACGAAATGATTTTTTTTGGAGCAAGAATATTTATGCAACCAAGATTTGTGATGAAAAAATAGGTGCTGTCATAAAACCGAATAACCTTCATCACTCACATAAGCAATTAATAACATTGTCACGGCCTCAAGCTTGGCAAGATTGGTTTCAATACTCAGGAGTTGTATCAAACTATACAAAAACCAGTGAATATGAGCATTTTTATCTAGCTATTCAAGCAACATTAGCTGGATTGGGAGCAACAATTGCCTCTTTTCTTATGGTACAAGATGAATTACATAATCAGCAATTAGTGACTATAAATGGGTTTGTAAAAGATAACTCAAGTTATTATCTACTTTCTCCAATAGAAATCGCCCCTGATTCTAAACAGGAAAAATTTAAAAACTGGATAATCGCCGAAGCTGAAAAGAGTTCAAAAGAGATTGATGAACGATCGTTCTAATACTGTTTTCACAAAAATACAACCATTCTCAGATTTGTCCCTTTAAAAAAATATTGAATAAATAGCTATTTTTTACGCATACATATTTACTTTAATCTATTTTTTAGTAATCTATGTGAACTAATAAAACATAGAATAATTTACTTGGGAAACATCACATGAATCGTCGTTCATTCTTAACATCATCAAGCTTAGTGATTGGGGGTCTTTCATTAAGTTCTTTTGTTAGCTCTGCTTATGCCAATGAATCATTGAAAAACAAATTGGTTTTTAACGCAGAAAATCCGCTATTACTTAACTTTAATGAAAACTCATTAGGCATGTCGCAAAAAGCTAAACAAGCTATTATTGATGCCTTACCTAATGCATTTAGATATCCAGATGATGCACGTAGCGCATTAATTAGCGAATTAGGGAAAGAATTTAAACTTTCAGATAAACATATCACTTTGGGTAATGGCTCATCTGAGACAATTCAAGCAGCCGTGCAATTTGTGGCAAATAAAGCTCAAAAAGAAGGTAAAGCGGTTCAACTTATTGTTCCTGATCCAACATTTAACTATGCCGAGCTTTATGCAGAACCTTTAGGGGTAAAAATCGTTAAAATTCCTGTTGATAGCACTCTGGCTTTTGATTTAGCTACTATGCAAAAAAAAGCACAGGAGTTTGATGGTATTAGCATGGTTTACTTATGTAATCCAAACAACCCTACAGCAATGCTAACGCCTACCTCAGAATTATCGAACTGGGTAAAATCAGCAAAAGAGAATGTCTTTTTTATTATTGATGAAGCTTACGCTGAGTTTGTTTCAACACCTGAATTTATCAGTGCAATTTCGTTAGTTGTTGCAGGATATAAAAATCTGATTGTCGCCCGTACTTTCTCAAAAATTTATGCCTTAGCAGGACTGCGTGTAGGTTATGGCGTTGCCGTCCCAGAAGTAATCTCACAAATTGATGCCTTTGTTTCTATTGATAATACTAATACTGCAGGTGCAGTTGCCGCATTAGCCTCACTGAAAGATAAAGCTTATGTGGAATATAGCCGTAAATCGATTGATGTTTCACGTCAGATGGTCGTGGATGCCTTAAAAGAGTTGAATATTGAATACGCACCTTCTCATGCAAACTTTATATTCCATAAAGTTAAAGGCGATGTAAAAACCTATCAAAATAGAATGAAAGAGGCGAATATTATGGTCGGCCGTGAATTTCCACCTGCTTTTGGTTGGAGTCGTTTAACTTTAGGCACACCAGAAGAAATGAGCTATTTCGTCATTACATTAAAAGCCTTTAGAGCTAAAGGTTGGATTTAATCTGATTTAATGCTTATTTTATTGGTTGATGAATAACGCCCTTGAAAATAATATCGAGGGCGTTTTTATTTATTACTGTTCTTGTAACTCTAGTTCTGCAATAACAGGAAGATGATCACTTGCATCTGACCATTTAAATGTTGCTGAATCTTGTGGGATGGTCATATTTTTGATATCCCAAACCTGACCTTTAAAGGTAAAGATATGGTCGATATCGATGGCTGGATTAATTGCTGGCCATGTACGTTTATCACTATTTGGTTTTTCAACAGGGTTCCAAAAATAGTTAATTTCTTGGATTGGTTGCTCATTGGCAGTAGAGTTAAAATCACCTGCCAATATTTTTATTGATGTTGAAATATTATCGAAACCTGTTTCTGTATCACCAATTGCAGCATCTAAAATGTGTCTTACTTGACCGATACGAATAGTGGGATCTTTTTGCCAATCAAGGTGTGTTCCCATAATAATAATCGGTGAATCAAACCCTGGTTTAGTAATCTGTGATAATAAAACAATACGTTGTTCTGCATTACCTGAAGGCAGATTAACGACCTGTGATTTATCAATTTTGTATTTTGATAAAATACCAACACCATATTGCCCACCATCAAAATCGAGCGCTTTGCCAAAAGCAAACTGCATATTATTGGCTTTTGCTAATTCTTCAAGTTGGTTAATATTTTTACTGCGTGCTGTTTTATTATCAACTTCAGTGACAACAATAACCTCAGCATCGATATTTTTGATTGCTTGGTTAAGCTTGTCAAAATTGGTGACATCCGCTGAAACTTCATTTTTACCAATATTATAGGTAGCTACTTTCAGTATCGGTTTATTATTTTGATACACCTTATTGGGTGTACCGCCTGATTGTACAGCAAGGATTTCTGAGCCTGTGGTATTTGCTACTGCCATTGATGACAGTAATATACCTGTGCTGGCTAGGATAGATATTGCACTTTTTTTCATAATTTCCCCGAAAAATAAACAGAATGCTAATGGATGGTCAACAATAAACTATCACACTGAAAATATGACGCAGTGATACAATCCACAAAGTTATTTCGAGATGCAAAAAATCAACCTGATATTGTGGCATTAAAAGCCCTTAGAGCTAAAGGGTAGGTTTAGTCAGATAATAATATCACTATAAAATAGTACCAATTTTATTTACTTTTAATTTTCAAATAGTATTCCATCACGTTATAAATACTTAATATTATTTTTAATTTATTATTTAAAATGAAAACAATGACATTTACTATCTCTAGTATTTTAATTCAATATATTAAAGACTAATGACATTAATTTGGATTACGTATTATTACTAGAGTGAAAATTTATTTTTTGTGAATTTCTTCTTAAGAATAAAATCAACACATTGATAATTAGCACCTTGCTTGCTATAACTAAAATTATCGAATAAAAATATAACTTTCAGTTTAAAGACAACAAATAAATTTTATTATCTTTAAAAATGAATAAATAAGATCTTTTTTATCCTTTTCTGAAACATGGTTATAACCACCAAGGACAGCAATATTATTGAATCAGCATCACGAAAAGGATAACCCATGTTATTACATCAACTGAAATTTCCCTTACTGTTTATTTTAAGTGCCTCGTTATTAACTGGCTGTCTATCCTTAAAAGAAAAAGCCGCTATTAAAGCGGAACAAGATAGAGCCGAACAACAGCGTTTAATTGACGAAGAAATTAAAAGTTATGGCCCACCCGCCGTGATTTATCGCATTGACGACCACCGTTTTTTTACCTTAGAGAAATATAATGAAAGGCGAGAAGGGCTCACCTATTACAACAATACAAAAAACAATATCCATCAAGAAATATTATACGGATCAGCTTGTTTATACCAAGGACGCCTAATTTGGGCAACCGAACGCGATGATGCTTTAGTTTTCCCTGCGGTACTGAGTCGAAGAACAGATCAATGCGCAGGCACTAAATGGGGTTGTGTTAACGCGATACTTGTCACCCTTGATGGTGGAAAAAACATTAGGCCCACAAATGGTGGATTTGGTGGCAATACTGATTATCCTGGTTTCAGATCGGCTAGTTTTGATATTATCGTCACCGATGAGGGATTTTATTTAGGAAAGACTTCAGTTAGCCGTCGAGAAATTAATGATGAATTAGCTAAACCTTGGTGGCGAAAATTTTATTTTGAATCCTCTCGCCCAAATTATGTCCATAGCAGTGTTGGGGATAAAGAATCCCCCTCTCCAACACTAAAAACCCCCTCAGGGCAAACCCGTTTTGATTGCAGTGCCCCTTCTATCTATCCTATTTCACAGGCGGAAAAATGATGAGCAATCGAGACTAACCCCGTTAATTAGCACCACCAAACTTTCTAAGAAAGAAGAAGGCAAAAAGTCAATAAAGCCATTCACGATAACAGCTAACGTCAATCGCTTTATTTAATTACTCACTTTATTGTTTTCAATAAAACGGCATCACGAAAAGGATAACCCATGTTATTACATCAACTGAAATTTCCCTTACTGTTTATTTTAAGTGCCTCGTTATTAACTGGCTGTCTATCCTTAAAAGAAAAAGCCGCGATTAAAGCGGAACAAGATAGAGCCGAACAACAGCGTTTAATTGACGAAGAAATTAAAAGTTATGGCCCTCCCACCGTGATTTATCGTATTGATGACCATCGTTTTTTTACCTTAGAGAAATATAATGAAAGGCGAGAAGGGCTCACCTATTACAACAATACAAAAAACAATATCCATCAAGAAATATTATACGGATCAGCTTGTTTATACCAAGGACGCCTAATTTGGGCAACCGAACGCGATGATGCTTTAGTTTTCCCTGCGGTACTGAGTCGAAGAACAGATCAATGCGCAGGCACTAAATGGGGTTGTGTTAACGCGATCCTTGTCACTCTTGATGGCGGAAAAACCTTCAGACCCACTAATGGCGGATTTGGTAGCAATACAGATTATCCTGGTTTCAGATCGGCTAGTTTTGATATTATCGTCACCAATGAGGGGTTTTATTTAGGGAAGACTTCAGTTAGCCGTCGAGAAATTAATGATGAATTAGCCAAACCGTGGTGGCGAAAATTTTATTTTGATCCTACTGATTCTAATTATGTCCATAATGATGTAGGTGACGAAGAAATACCTTCAAATAATTTAAAAACCTCTTCAGGACAAACCCGTTTTGATTGCAGCGCCCCCTCTATTTACCCTATTTCACAGGCGGAAAAATGATGAGCAATCGAGACTAACCCCGTTAATTAGCACCACCAAATTTTCTAAGAAAGAAGAAGGCAAAAAGTCAATAAAGCCATTCACGATAACAGCTAACGTCAATCGCTTTATTTAATTACTCACTTTATTGTTTTCAATAAAACGGCATCACGAAAAGGATAACCCATGTTATTACATCAACTGAAATTTCCCTTACTGTTTATTTTAAGTGCCTCGTTATTAACTGGCTGTCTATCCTTAAAAGAAAAAGCCGCGATTAAAGCGGAACAGGATAGAACCGAGCAACAGCGTTTAATTGACGAAGAAATTAAAAGTTATGGCCCTCCCACCGTGATTTATCGTATTGATGACCATCGTTTTTTTACCTTAGAGAAATATAATGAAAGGCGAGAAGGGCTCACCTATTACAACAATACAAAAAACAATATCCATCAAGAAATATTATACGGATCAGCTTGTTTATACCAAGGACGCCTTATTTGGGCAACTGAACGCGATGATGCTTTAGTTTTCCCTGCGGTACTGAGTCGAAGAACAGATCAATGCGCAGGCACTAAATGGGGTTGTGTTAACGCGATCCTTGTCACCCTTGATGGTGGCAAAACCTTTAGACCCACAAATGGCGGATTTGGTAGCAATACAGATTATCCTGGTTTCAGATCGGCTAGTTTTGATATTATCGTCACCAATGAGGGGTTTTATTTAGGGAAGACTTCAGTTAGCCGTCGAGAAATTAATGATGAATTAGCCAAACCGTGGTGGCGAAAATTTTATTTTGATCCTACTGATTCTAATTATGTCCATAATGATGTAGGTGACGAAGAAATACCTTCAAATAATTTAAAAACCTCTTCAGGACAAACCCGTTTTGATTGCAGCGCCCCCTCTATTTACCCTATTTCACAGGCGGAAAAATGATGAGTAACAGTAATTCAACTCGTTGGCTAAAACCTAAAGAGTGCCTTGATGGCAGTCAAGAATGGCGTTCTATCACTCATGCTGCCAATATTGGTGGAGAAATTCATGTGAAACCTCATTTACCTGGGATTATTATTTTTGTTCATGGGGTGAACTCAGAGGGAGAATGGTATAACGATGCTGAAGTCGATATCTGTAAAGGTTTAAATGAACGACTAAATTTAACTAATACTGCTTATGAGTTAAAAGAAAATATATACTATCAACCCAAATTTATCTTAGATGAAAAAAATTATGATAATAGTCACTATATTTATAAAGAGCCTATTCGAACATTAAAAAAGTTAGGTAATTCCCCTGTGATCCGTTTTTACTGGGGATACCGTGCAACGGATGATGATTTAGGTCAATACTGTATTCCACTAAAAAATAAAGCAGGAGAAAGCTATCACCGCTTAGTTAATGAAATACTTAATCCTGAATACAGTCATAAAGATGAAAGATATTGGACTTCCGAAGATATAAAAAAATACAATATTGTACAAGAATACCATTCCCTGCCTTACCGTAAAAAATGCCTCTTTATTAATGAAAAAATTAAACATAAAGGCCCTTTTTTCTGGGGCGGTGGACCGTTTCAAAATGGCTGTAATAATTTAGTCAGTTTATGGAGTGAGTATGGCTTTAGCAATCTCGCGATGTTATGGACGGTGATCCCAATGCCTATTCCTTATAATGTACAGGCCTTTAACCCTGAATCAGACCGACTATTAACAAAATCCCCCCTCGCCACTATTATGCCCATGCCGTAAAACGCTTAGCTAATTTAGTCAAAAAAATACGTGAAAACAACCCCTATGATACTGTCACTGTTATTTCACACAGCCAAGGCACGATGATAGCGTTAGCAGCGGCAGCGATTGAAGCCCCTGATAGCCTCTTTGTTTTAAATTCTCCCTATGCCACAAAAGATAATTTCTTAAATAGTTACTCTTATGTTTACAATGAAAATATTGACCAAGCCCAGCGTGAAGCCACACTAGAAGCGATCATTGATAAGATTGCAAAAAACAAAAATAGATTAAAATCATCCCCCTGTAGTTATTCAGGATTAGTGGTGGGACTCAGTGACGATGAAAAAAGCTGGACCCCTGATGTCGTCATCTATAAAGGAGAAAAACTGGATGTGAGTGATAAAAGAAATATTGAAAAAAATAGGGAAAACAATAAGGAAAAATTAGCTAGAGGTGAAATGATTAAGGAAAGAGATAATCACGGGCGGTTCTATATTTATTGTAATCCGCACGATCGTGTAATGGGATCATCACCGTTAGAAAGTATTGGTTGGTGCCCACTTCCTAATACTGAAGAAAGAGGACAAATACAGTATCATCCATTATTTGCCCTTGAGCATCCACCCTATATCAGAATGTTAGCACGTAATACGCCTTGTGGTGGAAAACCTAATCCAAAAACTATATTTACTGATGCAAATAGACGATTCAGTGATGGTAATATTTTTTGGGACAGCAATACCAAAACATTAGAAGGCTTCGCATGGCCTGAGCCTTCAGCTAATATTTCACTAAATATTAATGCTCCAGAAGTACCTCATCCTATTACACCCGCTGAACTGGCAACCTTTGATGAAGATTTTGCCGTAATAGAAAAAAAGAGGAGAACCCAGCCCCTGAAATTAATATAGATGCTGATAACCAGAAAAAAAAGATACCTTTAGGTCAAGGTTATGGACAATTAATATATAACTCCAAAAGTAGGAGCTATGAGCCCAAAGATGCCGAATATTACTTCTATAAAGATCTCTATTCTTATCAACATCGTATTTGGGTAGAACTCACTCCAGAAGAGAAAAAAGTACTCAAGAATAATCGACTATTAGATCCTCAAGATCAAAATGCAACCACAAAGTATGAAACCGTAGAAGAGATGAGAACTCGTATTCGTGAATATAATCAACGCCCTACCGACCATGGTACATTACCAAGAAATTCACTGTTTCTTCGTCGCGTAGTCACTTATGATTTACCTATAGGTTATTGTGAAATAGGCAGAAGCCCAGAAAAGATGGATGAGTTAAGAAAATATGCGGATTGGCTAAGTGGCTTAGATATCTATATGGAAAAAGGTGAATTAGATTTACCAAAAATGCCAGATATCATCGAAAACCCGTTAAAGAAAAAATAACAATAAATGCTCAATATTCTAAATCTTAAAAATAAGAAGTCCGCTTGAATTTATTCAAACGGACTTCTTCTCTTATCAATACTTATTGATTACATTAAAGCGGATCCACTTTTAAGCAAGAGACTGCGTGGCGGAAGCTCCCTTCTAATAAAGGACGTGTTTTTGCACATTCTTCATCAGCCATCGGACAACGTGTACGGAATATACAGCCTGATGGTGGATTAATCGGAGAAGGTAATTCCCCCTCTAATAAATCAATATGCTTGTTACGCTCTTTATCGGGATCAGGAATAGGCACTGCTGACATCAGCGCTTTGGTATAAGGGTGTAATGGATGATGATAAACTTCATCATAAGTCCCTAATTCCACCGCGTGTCCTAAATACATCACCAACACACGATCGGAAATATGTTTTACCACTGCCAGATCATGCGCAATAAAGATCAAAGATAATCCCATCTCTTTTTGAATATCTTTCAGCAAGTTCACTACTTGAGCCTGAATTGATACGTCTAATGCTGAAACAGGTTCATCACAAATCACTAATTTTGGTTCTAAAATTAACGCACGCGCAATACCAATACGCTGACATTGCCCACCTGAGAATTCATGAGGATAACGGTTAATTAAGTTTGGCAATAATCCAACCCGCATCATCATTGCTTTCACTTTTTCAACCACCTGTGCCTGTTTCATTTTAGGGTGATAAGTTTTTAATGGTTCAGCAATGATATCGCCAATCGTCATTCTTGGGTTTAAGGAAGCCAGCGGATCTTGGAAAATCATCTGAATGTCTTGGCGAATATCTCGCCATTGCTTATTCCCCATTCCCAGTAAATCATTACCTAACCATGAGACAGTTCCACCAGAGGCTTTGACTAAACCAATAATGGCACGCGCAAACGTCGATTTACCACAACCAGATTCACCAACAACACCAAGGGTTTCGCCTTCATATAGGCGCAGTGTGACACCGTCGACAGCTTTTAGACTTTTTTTCGCTTTCCAAAACCACTGCTTATTATCTTGAACATCGAAATAAACCTTTAAGTCATTCACTTCAAGAATAACTTTTCTATCTTGTAATGTGGCCTGCGTCATACCAATTCCTCCACCGCTTTAAAACAGGCTCGTAATCGCCCTTGTGCAAATTGCGCTAATTCAGGCTCATTCGACAAACATTGCTCTGTTGCATACTGACAGCGTGGTTGGAATGGGCAACCTTTTGGTAAACGCAATAAGTTAGGAGGATTACCCGGAATGGTCGCTAGTCGCTCATCTTCACCGTCTAAACGCGGAACGGCTTGTAGCAAGCCAATAGAATAAGGGTGTGAGGGTTGATAGAAGATATCACGCGCTTTCCCGTACTCCATAGTACGCCCTGCATACATTACCAATACTTTATCGCAAATCCCTGCAACAACCCCTAAGTCATGGGTGATCATAATAATTGCAGTGTTTAAATCATTTTTAAGCTCATTTAACAGTGTCATGATTTGTGCTTGAACCGTCACATCAAGTGCTGTTGTTGGTTCATCTGCAATTAACAGTTTAGGCTTACACAGCAATGCCATTGCAATCATGACACGTTGACGCATCCCGCCTGAAAATTCATGAGGGTACATACTCATTCGTTTATGCGCTTCAGGCATTTTTACGGCATCTAACATACGCACAGATTCCGCATAAGCATCATTTTTACTCATGCCTTTATGTAGCATTAATACTTCAATCAGCTGCGCGCCCACTTTCATATAGGGATTTAATGAGGTCATTGGATCTTGAAATATCATGGATATTTCTTCAGCGCGCATTTTATTTAATTCACTTTGGCGAAGATTTAAGATCTCACGGCCATTAAAATTGGCACTACCTGCTGTACGGCCATTTTTCGCTAATAATCCCATCAATGCGAATGCTGTTTGCGATTTACCTGAACCCGATTCACCAACAATTCCTAAGGTTTCACCTGCTGATAATTCAAAGTTCAGCTTATTAACGGCAGTGACATCACCATCTGCGGTACCAAAAGTGACGCTGAGATCTTTAACACTTAATAACGACTTGTTTGTTGTATTTATCATTTTGTTCTCCTTAACGATCTTTCGGGTCTAATGCATCACGTAAGCCATCACCGATAAAGTTAAAACAAAACAGTGTGATAACTAAAAATGCAGCCGGGAAAAGTATCAACCAAGGAGAAACTTCCATTGAGTTTGCACCATCACTTAATAGTGCGCCCCAACTACTTAATGGTTCTTGTGTTCCTAAACCTAAGAAGCTTAAGAAGGATTCAAATAAAATCATACTAGGCACTAATAGAGAGGCATAAACCACCACCACGCCTAATACGTTAGGCACAATATGTCTTAACACAATATTGCGTGATGACACACCACAGACTAATGCCGCTTCAATAAATTCTTTGCGTTTTAGACTTAAGGTTTGTCCTCTTACAATACGCGCCATATCGAGCCAAGATACCATCCCAATCGCAACAAAAATCAGTAGGATATTTTGACCAAAAAATGTCACCAGTAAGATAACAAAGAACATAAATGGGAATGAGTTTAATATTTCGAGTAAGCGCATCATAATTGAATCAACACGCCCACCAATATAACCCGCCATTGCGCCATAAAGTGTGCCAACAATGACCGCAACAAAGGCTGCCGCAATACCAACCATTAATGAGATACGACCACCAATCGCAACCCGTACTAATAAGTCACGGCCTGATGAGTCAGTGCCAAAGTAGTGAGAAGAGGCAAAATCAGGTGCCATCGACATCATTTCCCAATCTGTATCGTCATAAACAAATGGCGATAACATTGGGGCAAAAATAACAAATAATAAAATAAAGAAAAGTAACACAAGACTCGTGATCGCAGCTTTATTGTGCATAAAACGACGACGAGCATCTTGCCATAAACTACGACCTTCAATATCTAGCTGCTCCGAGAAATTCCCCAGAGCTTCGCTGTTTTCCTTCAGTGATAACATAACGCGCTCCAGTGTCTATTAATAACGAATTTTCGGATCAATAACAGCATATAAAATATCGACAATTGCATTAAAGAAAATCGTTAATGCACCTACGATAATGGTCAAACTTAATACTAGTGAGTAATCTCGGTTTAAAGCGCCATTAACGAAAAGTTGTCCGATACCCGGCAATCCAAAGATGGTTTCAATCACCATTGAGCCCGTAATAATACCGACGAATGCAGGCCCCATATAAGAGATAACAGGTAGCAACGCAGGTTTTAAAGCATGACGCAGTACAATTCTTTTCATCGGCAAACCTTTCGCTTTTGCCGTTCTGATAAAGTTTGAGTGTAATACTTCAATCATTGAACTACGGGTAATACGCGAGATGCTAGCAATGTAAGAAAGTGATAATGCAATCATTGGCAACAACATATATTGCACCGCGCCACCATTCCAACCTCCAGCTGGTAACCACCTTAAGGTAATAGCGAAAATGAGCACTAACAGTGGTGCGACAACAAAACTCGGTATTACAACCCCCGTCATGGCAAAAGTCATGACGGTATAATCCCATTTGGTGTTCTGATTCAGTGCCGCTATCACGCCTGCCCCCACACCTAAAATTACGGCAAAAATAAATGCCGACAGCCCTAATTTAGCTGAAACAGGGAATGCTTTACCGACTAAGGTGTTTACACTGTAGTCTTTATATTTAAAAGAAGGCCCTAAATCCCCTTTCGATAACTGAATTAAATAATCGAAATATTGCTTATAAATGGGATCGTTTAAATGGTATTTCGCTTCAATATTTGCCATTACCTCAGGCGGGAGTTTTCTTTCACCCGTAAAAGGGCTACCCGGCGCTAAGCGCATCATAAAGAACGAAATCGTTATTAGAATAAATAGAGTCGGTATCGCTTCCAGAAAGCGACGAAAAATAAATTTGAGCATTGCCCGTTCCTATAACACAAACCTATTCAGGCGTGACGATAAAAAGACCTTGCCTTAAAAAGACAAGGCCTCGCCCGATTACTTAGCAATAATATACAAGTCTTTAGTATGTAAATTATCTAATGGATCTTTACCTGAATAACCCCCAACATAAGGTTTCACTAAGCGGGTGTTTACATAGTAGTAAAGTGGAACGATAGCCGAATCTTTATCTAATACACCTTCAGCTTTTTGATAAATAGCGGCACGTTCATCATCAGATTTCACACGTAAAGACTCTTTGATCAATGCGTCAAATTCTGTGTTTTTATAGTGAACAGTGTTGTTACTGCTGTAAGACAGCATCATGTTCAGGAATGAAGAAGGTTCATTATAATCTGCACACCAACCGGCACGAGCAACATCATAAGTTCCTTGGTGACGAGTATCTAAGAACGTCTTCCATTCTTGGTTTTCAAGAGATACATCTGCACCTAAGTTTTTCTTCCAAATTGAAGAGGCAGCAATGGCTACTTTTTTGTGAAGATCAGAAGTGTTGTACAGCAGTTTAAATTTCAGTGGATTGGCTTTGTTATAGCCCGCCTCTTCTAACAATTGACGTGCTTTTTCATTACGTTGTTCTTGAGTCCAAGTCGCAAACCACTCTGGTTTATTCTCTTTAATACCATCAGTAAATGGAGGGGTAAAGCCATAAGCTGGGATATCACCTTGGTTTTTTACTTTATAAGTGATGATATCTCTATCCATTGAAAGCTTAAGTGCTTCACGAACACGCGGATCGTTAAACGGTGCTTTCTCATTATTAATTTCATAATAATAAGTACATAAATATGGACTTATGCGCAATTCATCTGGGATCTCTTTTTTCAGTTTTTGGAAAAGTTCGATCGGTAAATTGCTATATGTCATGTCGATTTCACCCGCACGATAGCGGTTTACGTCGGTGACTTCTGATGAGATAGGTAGGAACGTAACTTTATCAATAACGGTACTTTTGTTATCCCAATATGTTGGGCTACGCTCTAAAACAATACGTTCGTTGACTGTCCAGTCTTTCAAATTATAAGCGCCGTTGCCGACGAAGTTAGCTGGCTGTGTCCATTTTTCGCCAAATTTTTCAATCACTTTTTGGTTAACTGGCGACATGGAGGAGTGAGCTAATAATTTTGGTAAATAAGGCACTGCTTCAGATAAAGTAATTTCTAATGTATTGTTATCTAATGCCTTAACACCTAATTCTGTGGCTTTTTTCTTACCCGCAATAATATCGTCGATATTCACGATATGTGCATATTGTAGATAGCTTTCATAAGGAGATGCAGTATTAGGATCAGCTAAACGTTGCCAGCTATAAACGAAATCTTGTGCTGTAACAGGCTCACCATTTGACCATTTAGCGCCTTCACGAATTTTGAATGTCCAAACGGTGAAGTCTTTATTTTCCCAGCTAGTTGCTGAACCTGGTAAAATTTCGCCATCTGGGCCAACTATTGTCACACCTTCGAAAAGATCACGAGCTAATGCAGATTCGGGCACACCTTCGATTTTATGAGGATCAAGCGATTGTGGTTCAGAACCATTATTACGTACAAGCACTTGTTTTTCAGCTAATTTCACCCCATCTGGAACAACCGCAGCGTTAGCTGTTAGCGCTGACAATCCAAAGATTGCGCTTATTGCAATCGCCAACGCACTCTTTTTAGTTAAATTACTCATCTTATAAAATACTCCCAGTTAGTGAGTTGGTTGTTAGACAACCATTCTGTGATGTTCAGTTGTGTTTTAGAACGGTTTACACAACTTATTGTTTTTACAAAAAATAAATCAAACTTACTTAATTGCCATCAGTGCTTAATTGCCTGATAACATTATAATTTTTTTATGCCGTTATCTTTTTTTGTGTAGCTTTTTTATTTTTTACTACCGTTAATGTCACTTTTAATCATTTAAATCGTACATAACTATAGAATACCGATAATTTACCAGTTTTAGTTATCTACCTTTATAAAATAGCGCTTTAAGTCCGTATAATCAAAGGGGTCTTTACCTGTAAATCCACCTACTTTTGGACTGACTAATCTAACACTGACGCGATAATAAACAGGTACTATCGCTGAATCCTTATCTAGCAAGGCTTCAGCACGTTGATAGAGTTGATGACGAGCACCATTATCGAGTGCAAGTAGTGCATTATTTAATGTGTCGTCATAGGCTTTATTTTCATAAAAGACCGTATTTAGGCTACTTTTAGAAAGAAATGAGTTTAAAAATGAAGTTGGTTCATTGTAATCTGCACACCATGTTGCTCTCGCAACTTGGTAATTGCCCTGATTACGATTTTCTAGCGCCGTTTTCCATTCTTGATTTTGTAACGTGACATTAGCGCCAATACTTTTCTTCCACATTGATGCGGCTGCAATAGCTTGCTGTTTATTTTGATCTGATGTGTTGTAAAGCAATGTAAAAGTCAGCGGATTTTTACTATCAAATCCGGCTTCTTTTAATAACTCTCGCGCCCTTTCATTACGTTGTTGTTGTGTCCAATATGCCCATTTAGGTGGCTTAAAATTACCATTACCAATAAAAGAGGGTGTAAAAGAATAAGCAGGGATTTGCCCTTGCCCCATTATTTTTTCGGCAATTACTTGCCTATCAAGTGTTAATTTCACAGCTTCCCGAACGCGGGCGTCATCAAAAGGGGCTTTTTTATTATTGAGTTCATAATAAAAGGTACATAGATAAGGTGTAACGTGTAAATTATCAGGCTGTTCTTGCTTCATTTTTTTATAAAGAACTGGAGGAATAGCGCTGTTAGTAATATCAATTTCACCACTACGATAACGGTTAATATCGCTAGTTTCTGAGCTAATTGGCAAAAATGTGGCTTGCTCTATAATGGTATTTTTATTATCCCAATAAAGTGGATTACGCTTTAAAGTCACTTTTTCATTCACAACCCAATTTTCAATAACATAAGCACCATTGCCAACAAAGTTTTCTGGGCGAGTCCAATTCACGCCATATTTTTCAACAATCTCTTTTTTAACGGGTTTCAACGGTGTGTGACTGACCATATCGATTAAATAAGGAATTGGTTTGGTTAAATTGACTTGCAAAGTGTGAGGATCTATCGCTTTCACACCTAATGTTTCAGGGGATTTTTTGCCACTAAGAATATCTGTAATATTTTCAACATAAGCATATTCGAGATAACTGGCATAAGGTGAACCGGTTTTAGGATCTACGACTCGACGCCAGCTATAAACAAAATCTTCAGCAGTAACTGGAGAACCATCACTCCATTTTGCATCTTCTCGCAAATAGAATGTCCACACCTTGTTATCATCTGTTTCCCAGCGTTGTGCAACGCCCGGCATACTTTCACCATTCGGTCCAACATAAGTCAGCCCTTCTAATAAATTTAAAATAATATTAGTTTCTGGTGCGCCTTCTACTTTATGCGGATCAAGAGATGAAACTTCAGTTCCGTTATTAATTACAATATTCTGTTGTTTTGCCAGAATAGTACCTTCAGGAAGAGTGACGGCATGAGAAAAAAAGGAGGTTAAGACAAGTGACATAATACTGAGTGGAAACACTGTTTTTAACGTAACTTTATTTTTCATGGGTACCTCTCCTAATAAACAATAATTTATAGCGGGGTCGCTCAATTAACGTTAGGTATCGTTGTTAAATTTTGATTGTAATATTTGTGGCTCTTAGATATTTGCTGATATTAACGAGATAAAAAATGATAACAACACCCTTCTTTTTTACACTTATCGTAAATTTTGTCAATTAATGCGGTATTCTTATCACTTAACTTTATTGAGCCCTCTAGCGTTCTATCTTGAGAAAATAAAAAATACATATCGAGAGAGGCAAAACAACAAATAAACATTAAATTAACATCATGCAAGTTTTATAGATAGAAAACCTACTTAGCTCACAAAATTAATATAATTAGGATGGGTTTTAACCGACTCGCAGAACTTTATGATGCTTCGTTTGTAAAGAATTTCTTTTTGAAATTAATTATAAATAACAATAAATTCATCTTTAGACTGAATAATAATTCTAATTTAAAAACATTTATAGATTATTAAATATTCACTTTTATTGTTTATTTTTAAAATTTAATCTAAATGTTTAATTGAAATAAAAATAAAAAATATTTTCATTTCCGTTTCTATGTATTAGATGAAAAAAACCTCTTACATATACATATGTAATATTAAAGAGGTTTTTTATTTTATAACGACACCTTCAAATTTTTTCAGCTAGTTAGCCGATTTTGATTGAAACCATTGTAGCTTCTCATTCAATTTGACGACTTCTCCCACAATAATCAGCGCTGGACTTTCCATTGTTTCTGCCATCTGTGCTAGTTGATGTAATTGCCCAACAATCACTTTTTGTGCTGTTAATGTTCCTTTTTCGATAATAGCAACAGGCATCGTCGCACACATGTTTTGACTGAGTAGCATTTGCTGAATGTAATGAGCTTTACTCAATCCCATGTAAAAAACCAATGTTTGATTCTTTTGCGCAATACATTGCCACTGAGCTTCATTTAACCCTTTACCATGTCCTGTAATAAAACGGACGCTTTGCGCATAATCTCGATGCGTTAAAGGAATACCTGCATAAGTTGTACAGCCTGATGCTGCCGTAATACCGGGGATCACTGAGAATGGAATACGGTGTTCAATTAAAGCTTCTAACTCTTCACTGCCTCGACCAAAAATAAAGGGATCACCTCCTTTTAATCTCACTACTCGTTTTCCTGCAGTAGCTTCTTTGATTAAAATTTGGTTGATCTCATCTTGAGGAACACAGTGAAAACCTGCTTGCTTACCAACATAAATACGTTGTGCATCTCTACGAACAAGAGCCATAATCTCATCAGACACTAATCTATCGTAAACTACGACATCAGCTTGCTGACACTGCTGTAAACCTTTAATCGTCATTAGCCCAGCATCACCCGGCCCTGCGCCGACTAAAACAACACTGCCTTGAGGTTGCTGATTTTCAGATAACAGTGCGCTAATACATTGCTGGATACCGTCGTCTCTTTGCGCTTCTATTTCGGCTTGTAATGATTTATCTGCAAAAAATTGCTCCCAAAAATAACGTCTAGCATTCATCGATGAAAAACGCTGTTTTATTTGCTCACGTAATTTTCCGGCAAGTTGTGCTAACGCACCTAAATAATTAGGGAGAAGTTGCTCAATTTTTTCTCGCAAAATTCGAGCGAGTACAGGTGCTTTTCCGCCCGATGAAATCGCCACCACAATAGGAGAGCGATCTATGACAGATGGCATAATAAAGCTGGCTTGCTCTGGTGAATCAACCACATTACAAAATATCTGTTTTTCTGTTGCTATTTGGAAAACCTGTTGATTCACTTGCTCGCTATTTGTCGCTGCAATAATAAGCCATTTACCAGACAGATGATCAGCCGTAAATAGCCCTGTGACACAGTTTAGTTTTTGCTCGGTGTGCCATTGCATAAACTGACTTGTAAACGAAGGAGCGATGACAGAAAGATCAGCGCCTGCCTCCATAAGCAATCTGGCTTTACGTTCAGCAATCTCACCGCCTCCCACTAATAAACAAGGTTTATCTTTAAGCTGACAGAATATTGGAAAGTAATCCATATTCATTCCCCTATTTATTGAGATGATCCATTACGGCTACGTACGCTAACGGTGTTACCTTCAACCTTGACATCAAAATGAGTGATCGAGAAATTCTTATCTTCAAGACAAAAACCATCCGTTAAACGAAAATGCTGTTTTTTTAGTGGACTAACGATATACAACTCGTTTTCATGTTCAGCAATTATTCCTCGAGATAGAACACTAGAATGTGCAAAGGGATCGATATTACTTAACGCATATAAACGCGCATCAGAATAAGGGCGAAATATGGCAACGTGATCTTGCTCCACCAGCGCACAAACACCCGTCCCCGGTGTAATATCATCTATTTGGCAAACCGCTATCCATTGGCTCATGATTGCGCCTCCTCAGTGACCAATTTGATATCAATACGTTCATGTAAACGTGCTGGACGATGTTGAAATCGTTCTTTTACCGTTTGCACTGTCGGATCAGGCATTGAATTATTAATAAAGTGGGCAAAACGTTTTAATGCTTTTGGAGAATCAACCGTTTCTTTCCATTCACAAGCAACCCGTTCTTGTAAGGCTTTCAGCTCTTTTTCTAACTGTGTGTTTAAGCCTAACTTGTCGTGAATAATGACATCACGTAAATATTCAATACCCCCTTCTAAATTATCTAGCCATACTGACGTTCGTTGTAACTTATCTGCCGTGCGAATATAAAACATCATAAAGCGGTCGATATAATGTACTAAGGTTTCTTCATCAAGATCCGATGCAAAGAGATCTCCGTGGCGTGGTTTCATGCCACCATTTCCACCGAAATAGAGGTTCCAGCCTTTGTCGGTGGCGATAATACCGACATCTTTGCCTTGTGCTTCAGAACATTCACGGGTACAGCCTGAGACACCAAATTTCATCTTATGAGGTGTTCTAATACCTTTATAACGATGCTCTAACGCAACCCCCAAACCAACACTGTCGCCAACACCAAAACGACACCAACTGCTACCTACACACGTTTTTACCATACGCAATGCTTTCGCGTAGGCATGGCCTGTCTCAAAACCGGCTGCAATTAATTTTTCCCAAATGGCAGGTAAATCCTGTTTGTGCGCACCGAACATTGCCATTCGTTGCGAGCCAGTAATTTTGGTATACAAATTGTATTCTTGAGCGATTTGCCCAATAGCGATAATACCAGTGGGGGTAATTTCACCACCAGGAGAGCGAGGAATAATGGAATAAGTCCCATCTTTTTGCATATTCGCGAGAAAGTTATCGTTAGTATCTTGCAAAGAAACTAAATCATCACGCAAGATATACTCATTCCAACATGAGGCAAACAATGAACCCACTGTAGGTTTACACACTTCACAACCATAGCCTTGGCCATGTTTTTTCAGCAGCTCATCAAAACTTTTTAGTCCTTCTACACGAATAAGATGATAAAGCTCTTGGCGAGAATAGTGGAAATGTTCACAAAGATGGTGATTAACTTCAATACCTTGTTTGGCTAATTCTGCATTTAAGACTTGAGTCACAAGAGGAATACAACCACCACACCCTGTACCTGCTTTAGTTTCCGCTTTAATGGCAGCAACTGTATGACAACCTCGTTCAATTGCTTGAATAATGTCGCCTTTTGTAACGTCAAAACAAGAGCAGATTTGCGCTGTTTCAGGTAAGGAATCAACTCCGATTGCAGGTTTACTTCCTGCATGTGCTGGTAAAATTAAGCTATCTGGGTGTTCTGGTAATTCAATAGTATTGAGTGACAACTGTAGAAGATTGCCATAATCTTCAGTATCTCCCACTAATACCGCCCCTAATAAGTATTTATTATCTTCACTCACGATCAGGCGTTTATAAATTTCTTTGCCTTCGTCCAAATAAATATAGCTACGACACCCTGCTTGTTGCCCATGAGCATCACCAATACCGCCAACATCGACACCGAGAAGTTTTAATTTTGCACTTAAATCGGCTCCTTGAAAGACAGAGTGATGACCTAATAAATTATCAACGGCAACTTGTGCCATTTTGTAGCCCGGCGCTACTAAACCGAAGGTTTTATTTTGCCAAGATGCACATTCACCAATGGCATAAATATCAGGATCTGTTGTTTGGCAGTAATCATTAATAACAATGCCTCCTCTTGGGGCAATGTCTAAATCACATTGACGAGCCAGTTTATCTTTCGGACGAATACCTGTGGAAAACACAATAAAATCAACTTCAAGAGAAGTACCATCGGCAAATTGCAGTGTTTTTCGTGCACTTTCGCCTGTCGATAATATTTCTTGTGTGTTTTTAGAGGTATGCACTTTTACCCCCATACGCTCTATTTTTCGCTTAAGTTGCTCCCCACCTAATGTATCAAGTTGTTCCGCCATTAAGGTTGGTGCAAATTCAATAACATGAGTTTCGATACCTAAACTTTTTAGCGCACCAGCGGCTTCTAAACCTAAAAGTCCTCCACCAATTACTGCGCCTTTACGACTAATGCGTGCGCAAGATCCGATAGCATTTAAATCTTCAATAGTTCGATAGACAAAGCAATCCGGTGAGTTATTTCCCTTAATTGGAGGAACCCACGGATAAGAGCCAGTTGCCATCACTAACTTATCGTAACTAACACAACGCCCTGTATTGGTGTGTACCACTTTTTCTTCACGATTGATGGTTATTACTCGTTCACCAATTAATACTTCTATTTGGTGTTTCTCATAATATCCTTGTTTAACTAAAGAGAGCTCTTCAGCAGTGTGATGAGAAAAATAAGAGGAGAGATGGACTCTATCATATGCAACGCGAGGTCCTTCACAAAAGACGACAATATCAAATTCTTCATTGCCACCTTTATCAATCAGCTTTTCGATATAACGGTGTCCCACCATACCATTACCGATGATTGCGAGTGTTTTCTTGCTCATTTTTGCCTCAGATTTAAAGATTTCTAAGGCTAAAATACGAAACCACTCATAAGGAATATTGATGAATATCAAATATAGCTTAATCAATTCAGCTACTACAACTTAATAGTCAACGAGTTACTACTAAAGGAGTATTTAATTCTCATCTTCTTGCGGTTAATTATTCTTCTACCATAATTAATCTTGGTTGCTTATAACCAAGCGTTATATGTAAGCGTAATTAAAACTTTGCGCATCGGTCACGTTTTGCCTAAGTTAATTTCACAAAGTAATAATAATTAGAGCGTGTTAACCTTTTTTGCTTATTTTTACAGCAAGAAAACCGAGTAAAGCAAACGACTCAACGAGTATGGACATTGATTGCCATTAACAATGTCCACTTAAGATAAAAACAAGTGTTGAAAGCTGCCTTACAGGTTCGATTAAAAGACGTTTTACTCATTTTATTCTGCGTTGATAAACACTAGCTTAGTTCACTAGGCTAGTGTTTATCGCCTTGCCTAAAATGCTTTTAATTCGAATAAAAATTGACCATAAAAGGCTAACACGCTCTAATAAGTTATTGACATAACGACTTTAGCTACACCGTTTCAGGGAGCGTCTCATGAAAGCAAAATTATTATCATTATTCGTTGTGGGTGCCCTTTCCGTACCAGCATTTGCAGCAACACCCGCGAATACATTAATTGTGGTACAAGGGCTTGATGATATTGTCAGCCTTGATCCCGCCGAAAGTAATGAACTGTCTAGTATTCAAACTGTACCTAGCTTATATCAGCGTATTGTTCAACCTAATCGTGATAATCCTGAGATTAATGAACCGATTTTAGTTGAAAGCTGGCAAGCCAATCCTGAACAAAAATCTATCGTATTTAAAATTAAACCTGATGCAAAATTTGCATCTGGTAACACCGTTCGCCCTGAAGATATTATCTTCTCTTATCAGCGTGCGATCACCATGAATAAATCACCTGCCTTTATTTTAAATGTCTTAGGTTGGAAAACAGATAACATTAATTCACTGCTGAAAAAAGTCAGTGATAATGAATTAGAAGTGCGTTGGACCGCCGATGTTAGCCCTGATGTTGTGCTAAATATCCTCTCAACCCCGATTGCTTCTATCGTTGATGAAAAGCTGGTTTCTGCTCATATTAAAAATAATGACTTTGGAAATAGCTGGCTGAAAATGAACTCAGCAGGAAGTGGCGCATACAAAATGCGTGCTTATCAACCTCGTCAAGCGATTGTGTTAGAAGCTAACCCTCTCTCACCAACTGGCGCGCCTAAAATGGCGAATATCATTATTAAAAACGTACCTGATCCAGCATCACGTCGTTTACTGATTGAGAAAGGCGATGCAGATATCGCACGCGAACTGGGTACTGACCAAACCGCGGCACTGGCTGGCAAAGCCGGTATTCAAATCTTAGATATTCCTTCCGCAGAACAAGTTTATATGGCTTTTAATACCGCCAGCGGAAACCCTGCACTTAGTAACCCCGCATTTTGGGAAGCGTCTCGTTATTTAGTTGACTACAAAGGCATTACTGAAGATCTAATGCGTGGTCAGTATTTTATTCACCAAAGCTTTTTGCCAGTAGGTTTACCGGGTGCATTAAAAAATAATCCATTCACCTTTGATCCCGAAAAAGCGAAGGCAATTTTAGCCAAAGCAGGCATTACCAATGCTCGCTTTACATTGGATGTTGAGAACAAAGTTCCTTACATTACGGTGGCGCAATCCATTCAGGCAAGCTTTGCTCAAGCAGGTGTACAAGTTGATTTATTACCAGCGGCAGGTAGCCAGGTGTATAGCCGCGTACGCGCTAAACAACACCAAGCTGCGATCCGTTTTTGGATCCCAGACTATTTTGATGCGCATTCAAATGCGAGTGCCTTTGCTTATAACGATGGACAATCCAATACTGTTGCTTGGTTAAATGGTTGGAAAATCCCTGAACTAAGCCAACAAACATTGGCTGCACTAAATGAAGCAGACAAAACAAAACGTCAATCACTCTATACTGAAATGCAAAGAGAGTTACAACGTAGTTCACCTTATGTGTTTATCGACCAAGGTAAAAACCAAATCGTTATGCGCGATAATGTTAAAGATTATGCCCAAGGCCTAAATGCAGATATGGTTTATTATGACAAAGTAACTAAGTAATATTTTTCCTGAAACCATCCACAGTCATGCTATTGTGGATGGTCTATTTTTTGCCATTTCACTAGGCTATTGCTGTATGAATACTGCTATGACGTTACCTATTCGTCTAAAAGGTCAGTTAATTACTTTTGCTCAAGGAATATTGACATTAGTACTCACGATTTTTGGACTTCTTGCAATTACTTTCACGCTTTCTGCTCTTTCCCCTGTTGATCCTGTTCTGCAAATTGTTGGTGATCATGCGAGCCTCGAAACCTATAACCAAGTCAAACATGAATTGGGGCTGGATTTACCTCTCTATATGCAGTTTTTTCACTATGTAGAAGCGTTATTACAAGGGCATTTGGGAACAGCGACATCAACGGGTCAACCCGTTCTTGATGATTTATTGTCGACTTTCCCCGCCACTCTAGAGTTAGCAACAGTTGCATTGATTATTGGTACCAGTTTAGGCATTTTATTTGGTGTATTATGTGCTCGTTTTGTCGGTACACCTCTCGATTTTGTTTTACGCATTTTGACACTATTAGGTAGCTCTGTTCCTATTTTCTGGCTAGGTTTAATTTTGTTATTAATTTTCTATGCCACACTGCAATGGACAGCAGGCCCTGGACGATTAGACGATATTTATCAATTTACGATTGAACCTGTAACAGGCTTTGCGTTAATCGATACCTTATTAGCGGGTGATAAAGATGCCTTTTTTAACGCGCTATCACACCTTATTTTGCCCGTTTCTCTGTTAGCTTATTTTGCCCTTGCCTCTATTACTCGTTTAACTCGTTCTGCCTGTTTAAACGAAATGAATAAAGAGTACGTCACCTTAGCAAGAGCAAAAGGTATTGGTGAGTTACGTATTCTTTTTTATCACGTATTACCTAATATTCGTGGTGTATTACTGACCATAATCGCCCTGTCTTATACTGGTATGTTAGAAGGTGCGGTATTAACAGAAACGGTCTTTTCTTGGCCGGGAATTGGTCGATATCTTACAACTGCACTTTTTGCGGGTGATACCACAGCCATTATGGGCGGTACTTTAATTATCGGTTTATGCTTTGTCTTTATTAATAATATGACCGATATCGTTATTCGTTTGACTGATCCGAGGCTCCGCTAATGTCACCTTCATTTTTAAGAAAAATAGCGCGTTCGCCTTCCGCATTTATCGGTTTATCGTTGCTTATTTTACTGTTGATTATTGCTATTTTTGCACCTTGGTTAGCCCCTTACGATCCAAATTGGCAACATGCAGCCCAACGCTTATTAGCACCCAACGCTGAACACTGGTTAGGTACAGATAATTATGGGCGAGATATCCTTTCCCGTATTATTTATGGCACACGCCCAATGCTAGGTTTGGTGGGATTGGTGGCTATTATCACCTTACCATTAGGGTTGTTGATCGGGATTTTATCGGGTTATTACGGTGGATGGACTGAACGTATTTTAATGCGATTCACTGACGTTGTGATGTCAATGCCTTCATTGATCCTAGCTTTTGCCTTTGTAGCAATGTTAGGTCCTGGCCTTCTTAATGGAGCATTAGCACTGGCTTTAACAGCATGGCCTGCTTATGCACGACAATCTCGCAGTGAAATTCAACATTTGCGCAATAGTGATTACCTTGCAGCGGCTGAGATGATGGGTATAAAAGGTGTTCGACTTTTATGGGGACATATTTTACCTCTATGCTTACCATCAGCCATTGTGCGTTTAGCCCTTAATTTGGCGGTGATTATTCTTGCTGCCGCAGGTCTGGGTTTTCTTGGATTAGGTGCTCGCCCTCCTATGGCTGAATGGGGAGCAATGATAGCAGAAGGTATGCCCGTTATTTTTGACCAATGGTGGGTAGCCGCTATTCCGGGTACAACAATTTTGATCAGTAGTCTCGCCTTTAATTTATTAGGTGATGGGCTTCGGGATATATTGGGAGATACCCATGAATAAAACACCTTTAATTGAAGTGAAAAAACTCTGCATAGATTATCCAACGGCAAGAGTGGTTAATAACGTCTCTTTCACTTTAGGCCAAGAGCGTTTGGCCGTGGTGGGTGAATCAGGCTCTGGAAAATCAATGACAGCCCGCGCATTAATGGGACTTGTACGTCAACCAGGAAAAGTTAGCGCAGTGCAACTCAATTTAATGGGAAATAATCTATTGAATTTTTCATCGCGCCAATGGAATAACACTCGAGGTAATACTATTTCGATGGTATTGCAAGATCCCCGTTACGCATTAAATCCAGTAAAAACCATTTATCAGCAAGTGGAAGAAACAGTAAAACGCCATCAAACACTTTCACGCCAAGATAGGCGTCAATTGATTATCGAAATGCTGTTGTCTGTTGGCTTTCCTGAGCAGAGTATTTACCGCTATCCCGGTGAATTGTCAGGAGGAATGGGACAACGGGCAATGATTGCTATTGCACTAATTAATAACCCAACAATTTTAATTGCCGATGAACCAACATCAGCCCTTGATGCCCAATTACGCCATCAAATTCTTGAACTGATTACCACTCAATGTGAGCTGCGTAAGATGGGTCTACTACTCATTAGCCATGATTTGCCTCTCGTTGCTGAATACTGTGAACGTGTCATGGTGATGTACCAAGGCGAACAAGTGGATGAACTCAATGCGAAAGCATTACCGACAGCCACACATCCTTATACGCGTACACTTTGGACATGTAGACCTAATGCAAGCACTTATGGCACGCAATTGCCAGTATTAGATAGGACGCTTAATTTCAAGGGGCAGCATCATGCTAATTGATATTCATGATTTACATGTTCAATTTGAGCAAGGCAAACAAGCAAAGCATGTTGTAAAAGGGATCAACTTACATGTCCAACAAGGTGAAACCTTTAGCTTGATAGGTCGTTCTGGTTGTGGAAAATCGACTGTTTTACGTGTCATTGCTGGATTATTGCCCCATTGGCAAGGTGACATGTCACTTTTAGGGCAAACCATTAAACCACAACAACGTTTTCAAGGCGCATTGCGCCGTAATGTGCAGATGGTATTTCAAGATCCCTATGCCTCTTTACATCCCCAACACCGTATTGAGCGTGCTTTTTCTGAGCCTTTGAAAATTCATCAAATTTCTTTTGATAACAGCACAATTGAACAGGCATTAGCTCAAGTCGGCTTATCTGCGGATGTGGCAAGTCGTTATCCTCATCAACTCTCTGGTGGGCAACGCCAACGAGTTGCCATTGCAAGAGCCCTTTTGCTACAACCTCAATTGTTATTATTAGATGAACCAACTTCAGCATTGGATATGTCAGTACAAGCCGAGATCTTAAATCTGCTTAATACTCTAAAAAAACAGCATAATATGACTTATTTATTAGTGAGTCATGATGCCGATGTGATTGCTCATATGTCTGATAGAGCCGCATTAATGGAAAATGGCGAATTGACTCAACACTATGATAGAGATGCGTTATCAAAAGGAATTCATCGTCTTGATTAACATAGAAGAAGTGATGCAATAAAAAATCGCAGTATTCAAAAAATACTGCGATTTTTAAAAATGCGACTGTGTTGACGATATTTAAACTAATAAGCCCGGAAAAATAGAACGCAAACCGGTCACAATAAACTCAATACCTAAAGACATTAATAATAATCCCATTATACGGGTTACCACGTTAATTCCCGTTTGTCCCAAGTATTTCACTAACAGTGTTGCACTACGAAAAAGCAACCAACAGCAAAATGCAAAAAAGATACTGGTTGCAGCTAATCCTAAAAAGTTAGTAAAGCCTTCCCAGCGAGAACTCCACACAATACAAGAACTAATTGCCCCAGGCCCTGCCATTAATGGTAACGCTAGAGGCACAACAGCAACACTATTACGTACGGCGGATTCGTTTCGTTCTTGATTGTTTTGTTTATCTTCCCCTAAACGCCCATTTATCATGGTCATGGCAATTGTAACAATCAGCATCCCTCCTGCTATACGAAACGAGTCGATAGAAATACCGAAAATACTCAGTATAGAATCACCAATTAACAGAGATGAAACCAAAATAATTGCAACGGAGCCATTTGCAATTAAGTTTGTTCTGTTTCGCCCCGCATCCGTTTGATAACTCGTCATACTAATAAAAACAGGCAAAATACCAATTGGGTTTACAATCGCAAAAAGACCCACAAAAAACTTAATATAACCGGATAAATCCAGCAGTGACCCCATGAAAAGCCCCTTCTTGGCTAATAAACATGCGAATTATTCTATAAAAGATAGAGTAACTCTAAAAAATCCGCGTTACTTTAAATCAATAAACCAGTTAATTCTATTAGTTAACAAGTTTTTACCTAAAATATTCTCTTGCAAACTGATAAAAACCTAGTGGTTTAATTTTATATCGAAATATTGGGTACGACAAAAAAATCGTTGATGATTTTTTACATATGCTTCTCATTCTCATTTAACACCTTGCTGAAAGGTGTCAGCTTATCAATTTTGTGATATATATCACGTTAATTAATTAGAAAGATGGTAAGCTGTTATCATTCGAAAAAAGAGAGTAACTTTAAAAATATATTTATGTTTATTGTTGTTTTTTTTAAGTTTTTTAAGCAAATTAGGGCCTCTAATTATTATTACTGAAATAAGTACGATGTCATCTATCTAGACTATTCTTATTAATGATGATCAAAACGGCTAATTTGCTTAAAAAATTTAACATTTTATCAGGAGTCTCTTTATGTCTGTAACTAACGTTACTGAACTCAATGATTTGGTTGCTCGTGTAAAAAAAGCTCAACGTGAATTTGCTAACTTCTCTCAAGAACAAGTTGATGCAATTTTCCGCGCTGCTGCATTAGCTGCCGCTGACGCCCGTATTCCTCTGGCAAAATTGGCTGTGAAAGAATCTGGCATGGGTATCGTTGAAGATAAAGTAATTAAAAACCACTTTGCTTCCGAATATATCTACAATGCATATAAAGATGAAAAAACCTGTGGGATCTTATCTGAAGATCTGACTTACGGCACAATGACTATCGCTGAACCTATTGGTATCATTTGCGGTATTGTACCGACCACTAACCCAACTTCTACTGCGATTTTTAAAGCATTAATTAGCTTAAAAACACGTAACGGTATTATTTTCTCGCCACACCCACGCGCTAAAGAAGCAACAAATCGCGCTGCAGAAATCGTTTTAAATGCAGCTATCGCTGCGGGTGCGCCAAAAGACATTATTGGTTGGATTGATGAGCCATCAGTCGCCCTCTCTAACGCATTAATGCACCATGAAGATATCAACCTGATCTTAGCAACAGGTGGTCCAGGCATGGTTAAAGCAGCATATAGTTCAGGTAAACCTGCTATCGGTGTCGGTGCGGGTAATACACCAGTTGTTATTGATGACTCAGCAGATATCAAACGTGCTGTAGCATCAATCTTAATGTCTAAAACCTTCGATAACGGCGTAATTTGTGCGTCAGAACAATCTGTTATCGTTGTTGATAGCATCTATAAACAAGTTCGTGAGCGTTTCTCAACTCACGGCGGTTATATGCTAACAGGCAAAGAATTAAAAGCTGTTCAAGATATCATCTTAAAAGACGGTAACTTAAATGCGGCTATCGTAGGTCAGCCAGCAACAAAAATTGCTGAAATGGCTGGCATTGAAGTGCCTGTAAACACCAAAATTTTAATTGGTGAAGTAAAAGAAACAACCGAAGCAGAGCCATTTGCTCACGAGAAATTATCTCCACTATTAGCAATGTACCACGCTCAAACTTTTGAAGATGCGGTACATAAAGCAGAAAAATTAGTTGAAATGGGTGGTATCGGTCATACATCTTGCTTATATACAGACCAAGATAATTGCCCTGAACATGTTGCCTATTTTGGCGATAAAATGAAAACATCTCGTATCTTAATCAATACTCCAGCATCTCAAGGTGGTATTGGTGACTTATACAACTTTAAACTTGCTCCTTCTCTAACCTTAGGTTGTGGTTCATGGGGTGGTAACTCCATTTCAGAAAACGTAGGGCCAAAACACCTTATCAACACTAAAACCGTGGCGAAAAGAGCAGAAAATATGTTGTGGCATAAACTTCCTAAATCTATTTACTTCCGCCGTGGCTGTTTACCTATCGCACTGGAAGAAATTGCGAGTGACGGTAAAAAACGCGCCTTTATCGTAACCGACGGTTTCTTATTCAATAACGGTTATGTCGATGAAGTAACTCGTGTACTGAAAAAATTTGGTGTTGAAACCGAAGTCTTCTTTGAAGTTGAAGCCGATCCAACATTGAGTGTTGTGCGTAAAGGCGCAGAACAAATGAACAGCTTTAAACCTGACGTGATCATCGCATTAGGTGGTGGTTCACCAATGGATGCTGCAAAAATTATGTGGGTTATGTATGAGCACCCAGAAACTCATTTCGAAGAATTAGCACTACGCTTTATGGATATCCGTAAACGTATTTACAAATTCCCAAAAATGGGTGTGAAAGCACAAATGGTTGCTATCACCACAACATCGGGTACTGGCTCTGAAGTAACACCTTTTGCGGTAGTAACTGATGACGAAACTGGTCAAAAATACCCATTAGCAGACTATGCATTAACACCTGATATGGCTATTGTTGATGCAAACCTTGTTATGAATATGCCTAAATCACTATGTGCATTTGGTGGTTTAGACGCAGTGACTCACGCATTAGAAGCTTATGTTTCTGTATTAGCGAACGAATATTCTGATGGACAAGCACTGCAAGCATTGAAACTACTGAAAGAATATCTGCCAGCAAGTTATCATGAAGGTGCTAAAAACCCAGTTGCTCGTGAACGTGTTCATAATGCGGCAACTATTGCTGGTATTGCTTTTGCAAACGCATTCTTGGGTGTTTGTCACTCAATGGCGCATAAATTAGGCTCTGAATTCCATATTCCTCATGGTTTAGCTAATGCGTTATTAATTTCAAACGTTATTCGTTATAACGCAAATGACAACCCAACAAAACAGACTGCATTTAGCCAATACGACCGCCCTCAAGCTCGTCGTCGCTATGCAGAAATTGCTGACCACTTAGAGCTTTCTGCACCGGGTGATCGTACTGCGGCTAAGATTGAAAAATTATTAGCATGGTTAGAAGAAATGAAATCTTCATTAGGTATTCCATCTTCTATTCGTGAAGCAGGCGTCCAAGAAAGTGATTTCTTAGCAAGAATTGATAAGTTATCTGAAGATGCATTTGATGATCAGTGTACTGGTGCTAACCCACGTTACCCACTGATCTCTGAACTGAAACAACTATTATTAGATTCTTACTACGGTCGTGAATTTAATGAACATCCTGTTGTGGAAGTAAAGGAAGAATCAAAACCAGCTAAAAAAAGCAGTAAAAAATAATCGAGACACTCTGTGTTAGTCAGATCCTCAAATTCGATTATTTATTGTTAATAAAAATCTGCTAATGAAGTGCCCTTATAAATTTGGGCACTTTTAATAAAACGGCTTGTAAGGCCTGATTTCGATATTCAATCGGGATCAGGCCTTTTAATTTTGTTTTACCACTGATCGTGGCTTAGCGATTTTTTAACCACAAAATATAAGTAGTTATCCTTAACCAACATCTATTATTTTTTTATTAAAAATAAGGTTTTGGATGTTTAAGCCTATATGGCTTTAAATGAAGTGCTAAGCCATTTTCTTTTTCATCCACCCCTTTGCATTAGCCATCCGAAAAAAAGCCGCCTGTGTAGGTTACAGCGCTCGTCTAACTCCTCACCTTCTTCATTAGTTAGCATAATAATTTTATTTTAAACTAATTATCTTTATCGGATGGATCTAAAAAGATATTTTAAAACTAAGACCACCGTTTTTCGTCCACTGTGAGTTTTATTCTCATTAGACAAAAGAAGAAAGATGAACATTTCGATCCATTTAGCTTTTAAATAACGATCAAAATATATTGATATAAAATATTCCCACATCAACGTTATTAATAACATTCACTTTATAAAGCACATAGTTTCAATAAAATATTATCAAAATACTGTATGCGTATTGATAAAGTAATAACCTGACAAAAGGTCGCTATTCGTACACTTAACGGTTTGACTTACTCCTTTAGGAGTATAAAAAGCGCAATTCCTTTCTTGTATTAAAATTCATAGAGTGAGATCTTTTATTTATTAGATAATGATTCAGATGAACCAATAAGCGCCACCAATGAGACTCGATATAAATGTTTCATTATGTTAAGCATAGATAATAGAAATAGATTTATAGCCCATTATGACTATCTTTATTCAATTTTATTAAACTATGAATAATATTAGTATATCAAATGTTTTTACGTCTTATCATTTGTAAAAAACAATGTCAGCATCACAAAATAGACACCCTACGTATATTTGATTATGTTTTTTTTGATTAATGATAATGAAATCTATGAAATGAATAAATTTTCTCTTAAAAAAAGAATATTTCTTTACATAAGGACACCAGAATGGCCAATTTTTGATATAAAAAAAGCCAATAAATTGGCTAAATTTAAAAAATAGATAAACATTTTTTAGTATTAAGTAATATAAGCTTTTATTTGGATACTAATTTTAATCCCTCTTTCATCATTATAAATACGCAAAAGAGGGAAATGAAAAAGGTTACTCTTGTTCAATACTCCCTTTTAGCGTTGCCTGAGTATAATGCTTACGGCAAACTGAAACATATTTTTCATTTCCGCCAATTTCAACTTGAGCACCATCGCTCAGCACATTTCCTTTATCATCTAAGCGTAATACTTTATTTGCTTTTCTACCGCAGTAACACACTGTTTTAAGCTCTACTAACTTATCTGCCCACGCTAATAAATAAGCACTACCTGTAAATAACTCACCTCTAAAATCTGTTCTTAAACCATAAGTAAGAACTGGAATATCATAGGTGTCCGTTATTTCGCAAAGTTGTTCTACATGAGCCTTACTTAAAAATTGGCATTCATCAATTAATACACAATGAATAGGTTGTTTGTTATGCTCAGCAACAATAACATCACGAATATTCATATCATCACTGAAGAGCAATGCATCAGCACTTAAGCCAATTCTTGAACTAATTTTTCCCTTTGCAAAGCGTGTATCAATAGCCGCTGTAAAAATCAATGTACGCATTCCTCGCTCATTATAGTTATAAGAGGATTGCAATAAAGATGTTGATTTTCCAGCATTCATAGCTGAATAATAAAAGTAAAGCTGAGCCATCAGCTCTCTCCTTAAATAGTGTTTATTTTCACGGGCGACAGTCTAACATAAACAGTCTGCAAGTTATCAATAACAAGTATTTATTACCTTTATTTCTATTCTAGATATACCATTCAAAGATGAGACTCATTGTTAATGCTAATTTTTGCCTAAAAAATAAATAGCTTTAATAAGTACTTAACATATTAAAACACGCCTTGATATACGTTTATTAAAGTATGAAAGTTAACCCCAACTCATTTTTATAAAAAAGTCCGTTATTATAAAAAAATGAACAAAGCTTTCTATTCTTTTACATTAGCGCTATCATCCGTTAAAAGATGCATTTCCTTACTCATATTTCCTTTATTGACTAAAGATACCTCAACATTTATTATTTTTTTCGTTGAGATAATAGTTTAAAAAAAAGAAATTTTACGTAAGGTTTGTATTTAGGTATTGCAGAAATTTAAATAGCAATCTATTATTAGTATTACATCAGCCAACAACATTTATTTGAGACCAGGAAAATGAGCGAATCTTTAAAAATATTAAATAACATCCGTACTCTCCGCGCACAAGCAAGAGAAACTTCTTTAGAAACTTTAGAAGAAATGCTGGAAAAGCTCGAAGTTGTCGTTAATGAGCGTCGTGAAGAATTCTCATTAGAAAAAGCAGCTGAAGAAGAGCGTGTTCAGAAATTACAAAAATACCGTGAAATGTTAGAAGAAGCCGGTATTGACCCAACAGACTTACTTGAAGCAAGTGCCGTTAATAAAACTGGCCGTGCTAAACGTGCAGCTCGTCCAGCTAAATATTCTTACGTTGATGAAAATGGTGAAACTAAAACTTGGACAGGCCAAGGTCGTACACCAGCTGTAATCAAACGTGCAATTGACGAAGAAGGCAAATCATTAGAAGATTTCCTTATCTAATTTAAGTCAATATTCTATTTGAAATACCCTTTTAATTATTTAAAAGGGTATTTTCTTGTTTGCCCCTGATATTAAACAAGCGTTTAATTTTAATATGTGCTGATGTTGTTTGTATATAAGGTTGGGAAACAAAAATAGAGAATGTGAAAATCACATTATTGACTTTTATTTATAATAGAAAAGGAGCTTTATAGCTCCTTTTTTATTCGTTTCTATTAAGTCAACAACTTTAGTTTTTATAATAACTTAAATACCAATCAACAAACTGTTTTACACCGTATTCTACATTTGTATTTGGTGAGAAGCCGGTAGTCTGAGATAAATCTTGGCAATCGGCGCAGGTAGAAAGGACATCACCATCTTGCATCGGCATTAAATTTAGTTTTGCTTTAATATTTAATGATTTTTCAATTGCCTTAATAAAATCCATTAGTTTTGTTGGTTGCCCATTACCTACATTATAGATTTTATAAGGTGCAGAACTAGACGATGTTTCGCCCTTTTCTACTGTCCAGCTTTCATCCGCTTTAGGAACAATATCAATTAAACGAACAACTGACTCTACGATATCAGCGACATAAGTGAAATCGCGTGTCATATTTCCGCCGTTATAAACATCAATAGGTTCACCAGCAAGCATTGCTTTTGTGAATTTAAATAATGCCATATCTGGGCGACCCCAAGGACCATATACGGTAAAGAATCGTAATCCAGTTGTGGGTAATTGATATAAATGCGAATAACTATGAGACATTAGCTCATTGGCTTTTTTAGTTGCTGCATATAATGAAACAGGATGATCAACACTATCTTCCGTTGAGAACGGTTGCTTTTGATTTAAACCATATACAGAGCTTGAAGAGGAATAGATAAGATGCCCTACTTTATTGTGACGACATCCTTCTAATATATTAATATGACCGACAATATTTGCATCAATATAGGCCATTGGATTTTCAATTGAATAGCGTACTCCAGGCTGAGCCGCTAGATGAATAACACGATCAAACTGATGAGTTACAAATAATTGAGCCACTTTTGCTGAATCAACGATATCAACTTTCTCAAATTGAAACTTTTCTAACTGTTGTAATTTAGCTAATCGAGCTTCTTTTAAGCGTACATCATAATAATCATTAAGATTATCTATTCCAACAACATGATAGCCCATTTCAATTAAACGCTGACTTAAATGAGAGCCAATAAACCCCGCAGCACCTGTTACTAATATTTTCATATTATCACTCAAATAACCCAATTAATTATTATTCACGTCAACGTTATCATGCTTAATATCACCTTGATTAAACATCATAACGCTTAACATTATCATACTTTACAAAAATCAGTATGGCTCAATACATGATTGCATTGAGCCATACCTTAATCTCTTGTGATCACTTTATCTAGCATTTCTCACAAAATCATCTGTCTATAAAATACAATGTATTCGCAAGAACCATACAATAAAAGCTACCATACAAAATGATTATCATTCAGAGTCATTTCACTCTACTTTTAGTGATTTTAACCATTGTGCGAAATCTTCACCAAACTCTTCGTGCTGTATACCATATTCTACGAATGCTTTCATATACCCTAATTTATTACCACAATCGTGGCTTTTCCCTTGTAGGTGATAAGCCTCAACGGCTTCTTTTTCAATCAGCATCGCAATCGCATCAGTTAACTGAATTTCATCACCCGCACCTGGCGCTGTTTTTGCCAATAATGGCCAAATACTTTCAGATAACACATAACGGCCCACGATAGATAAATTTGAAGGGGCTTCTTCTTTCTTCGGTTTTTCGACAACACGAGTAATTGGTTTGCTATCACCTGGGCATAATTGTTCTCCCATGCAATCAACAATACCATAGTTAGAAACTTCATCTTCGGGTACTGGTTCAACTAAAATTTGGCTTGCCCCAGAGCGCTCAAAATGGGAAAGCATCTCTTTCAGGTTAACTTTGGTTAAATCTGCGCTGTATCTATCTAAAATGACATCAGGCAGAATAACGGCAAAAGGCTCATCACCAATTAAAGGTTTTGCACATAAAATAGCGTGACCTAATCCTTTTGCGATCCCTTGACGAGTTTGCATGATAGTGACATGGCTTGGGCAAATACCTTGTACTTCTTCTAATAGTTGACGTTTAACTCGTTTTTCTAAAATAGCTTCTAATTCAAAGCTGGTATCAAAATGGTTTTCAATGGAGTTTTTAGAAGAATGTGTGACAAGGACAATTTCATTAATACCTGCTGCAATACATTCATTAACCACATATTGAATAAGTGGTTTATCAACCACAGGCAACATTTCTTTCGGAATTGCCTTAGTTGCAGGTAACATTCTTGTACCTAATCCAGCAACAGGGATCACCGCTTTTCTAACTTTACGCACTGCTGATGACATTATACTTCTCCTGCAATTCGTACCGTTCTATTTTTAAATATGAATGGGTACATAAAAAATAATCGCCAGAGTATACCAGCTAATATCTAAGGATAAACAGAGCCCTACCGCTTAATTGAGATAGTTCTTCATTTATGTTTAATATATGCACGATATTCTGTATTTATTTAATCTAAATTTAACTTTTATAGATAGGGGAAAACATTAATTTAATCTGATTCGTATTATCCCAAATTTTACATTGCCAATTTGTTCCTTCACATTTTATTTGGTTAATATATAAAAGTTGCAAAGTACCTAAAGGAACACCGCTATTCAATTCGAATTTTTTGCTCTCTGTTTTTATTTCAGCTCGTAATCCTGCTGATGCCAATAATATATTTTTTTTCTGTGTATGATAATACCCTAAAGTGATAGGAAACTGCCCTTTTACACCTATTTCATTCAGCATTTTATTAAGTTTATTCAACATGTTATACATACTTGGAAGGGAACGATTTTTTTCTGACGATTTTAATACATCATTAAATACAACTCGTAAGAGTAAAGCGACCAAAAGCCCATTTTCGTCATCCCGTGATATATCAACACAATAAAAAATAATTTGATCTTCTGATAAGGCAGCAATATCAAATAACAATCCCATTTTAGCAATATCATTTAACTGACGATAATTAACACAATATCCCGCTACAACTTGTTTAACCTGAGGTTGCATCTGTTTTATGAACGACTGAATATAATGTGTATCTTTTCGCAAGCTATTCCAAAGAGGTTCTAAATGTATACCTTCTATTAATACTGATTCAAAAAAACCTGGGCATAATACTTCAATAACTTTTTGTTTTAATTTATCGAGATGTGTTATTGGCTTAAGAAAAATTTCTTGCGCCCCTAAGCGCAACATATCATCTACTTCAGACATATTATCTGTACATGAAATAGCAATAACAGGAATAGCAAGTTTACGTTGTTCAAGGTGACACAAAAACGTAGGGCCATTCATAACCGGCATACGAATATCACATAAAATAAGGTCTGGTAATAATCCCTTATCTAATAAAGATAATGCTTGGCTACCGTTATCGGTTGTATAAACACACGCTTTTTCATGTGAGAAGTATTCCGTCAGCATAGTGCGAAAAACAACCTCATCATCAATTATCAAGATTTTTTTACCCACTAAGGCTTTATTCATTGGTTACTCCAGTAACTATCGTTTCACATGCTGATAAATTAGCGATACATTACTAGTTTAGTTCAACATTGACGTTAATTATTCTCAATCATTACTTTTTTCAATCTATGGGAAATCGTCATACTAATAACGTGAGTTAGGACATTATTTTGTCGAATTTATGCCCCTGTAATAGCCAATTATTCTACTCTGATTGCTGTGAGCCTTACCATTCGGGGCAAAAAAATGCCCCAACAGCAGAAGCATTAATGCGTTCGCGTTATAGCGCATTCGTTAAACATAATGCTGATTACTTAATAAAGACGTGGCACCCCTCTTGCCGTGTTGCATCCTTGCACGATGAATTAACTTCAGGCTTTCCAAATACGCAATGGCTTGGACTCAAAATTATCTCATTACAAGCGAGCACAAATAAAAATGAGGCATACGTTGAATTCTCGGCTTGCTTTATTGAAAGAAATGCCGATGATAAACAGTACTTACATGAACGCTCTCGTTTTCTAAAAATAGACGGCTGTTGGTTTTATATTGACGGTGTGAAACCGAAAGTGGGACGAAACGATCCCTGCCCTTGTGGTTCAGGGCGTAAATACAAAAAATGTTGTGAAAATAACATCAAATAATTGCAAACACAGAAGTAAAAGAAAGGATTTATCCATACATGCAACACCCAAATACTCAAAAAAAAATACTGCGTACTATTTGTCCTGATGCAAAAGGACTTATCGCTAAAATCACCAATATTTGCTACAAGCATCAATTAAATATTGTTCAAAATAGTGAATTTGTTGATCATCGTACTGGTCGCTTTTTTATGCGTACTGAGCTTGAAGGTATCTTTAATGATGAAACTTTTCTTGCTGATTTAGATGATGCATTACCGCAAGGTTCTCAACGTGAATTGAATACCGCAGGTCGTCGTCGCATTGTGGTTATGGTGACCAAAGAAGCACATTGCCTTGGCGATTTATTAATGAAGAGCGCATTTGGCGATCTGGATGTGGAAATTGCCGCTGTTATTGGTAATCATGACACGTTAAAACATTTAGTAGAGCAATTTGATATTCCTTTCCATCTTGTTAGTCATGAAGGATTAACCCGTGATCAACATGATGAAAAGTTAATTGCACAAATTAATCAATACAAACCTGATTATGTTGTACTCGCAAAATACATGCGTGTATTAACACCTGCATTTGTACAAAACTTCCCAAATCAAATTATCAATATTCACCACTCCTTCTTGCCGGCCTTTATTGGTGCTCGCCCTTACCATCAGGCTTACGAGCGCGGAGTCAAGATCATTGGTGCTACAGCTCACTACGTAAATGATAACTTAGATGAAGGCCCAATCATCACACAGAACGTAATTAACGTTGACCACACATTTTCTGCAGAAGATATGATGAGAGCTGGTCGTGATGTTGAGAAAAATGTACTTAGCCATGCTTTATATTGGGTACTTTCACAACGTGTCTTCGTTTATGGTAACAGAACAATTATTTTATAAGTTCTCAAACCATGAATATTGAATACATTGTAGTTATCTAAAAATAAACCGCGATACAAAACATATCGCGGTTTGTTTTATCTTCTATTAATTTTCACGTTTTTGCTTAAAATCAATACGATAGAGCGCAAAAGCTGAACAATACGCACATTTTTACAGCAAACGATCTACTTTTAGCAAAATAGCGCTTTACAGATCTTCGGTATTTGGTATTATTGCGCCCGCTGTCACGGACAGCAGAACAATTTAATGTTGGTGGGATACCCAAGCGGCCAAAGGGAGCAGACTGTAAATCTGCCGTCACAGACTTCGAAGGTTCGAATCCTTCTCCCACCACCATCTCTTCTTAGCTTCATCCCAATAGATTTTTTATCCCATTTTTCCAATCAAATCAATAAAACGATTCAACACGCTTGAATGATACTTAGATTTATAAATATAACAGTTGTACAGTATTGTAGGTTGAGTTAAAGGAATAAAACAGAGCTCTCCGTCATACTCATCTTTCAATGGGTTTTCATCTGTAAATAAAAGAGAATGGTGCGTTTGAATAAAACGTAAACAACAATTAAGATCATCCATCATTCTAACGCAAACAGATTTTCCCCCATCTCTTATTTCATTCTCTAATTTTTTTATTTTAGCTGTTTTGTATAATGCGGGATCACATAACCAAATATTTTCACTTAAGAGTTTATCAATATTCTTATTAGCACTATTAGCAACTTCTTGCTGACAACAAATCCCCAGATATTTATTGTCTATTTTATGAATAAGACTAAATCTTTCACTAATAATTTTCTCTGAACTTAATATTAATGTATTTCCATCATAGTCGGGTATTTCATCAAAGTTTTCTTTTGAGAATCGCATTATATTTATATGTGAATAATTTTTATTAGCTGCCTGATAAAGTTGTGTTAAATACTGGCTTTTCCCCCAATCATAATAAACATGAATACTATTATTAATAATACCTGTGGTATGTTTTTTTGTTATCTCTTTTTCCTGAAGATAAAGTGATTTTAAATCATTATAAAGTTCAAGCCCTTCTTGCGTTAAGCTCATACCAAACTTCTCTCGCTTAAATAGACGCTTTCCCAATACTGCCTCAAAGTCCTTTATAGACTTAGCAACTGGAGGTGTCGTTCGATTCATGACACGAGCAGCTTTACTTAATGAACCATTTTCAACTACGGCCATAAAGGCTTCTAATTTACGAGAAAAAAACATAATTCACCATTCCTTTGCTGTGTTGAACAAATAATTTCATTAATTCATTTAATGTAAATATAGATTAATTAATTTAAAAATTAATTTTATATAAATATTTCCTTACCTCCTTTTAATGAATACAATTTATAACCGCAATGCTATTTTTATTATGTCATTATTCCTTACATATAAAGAATAATAATACTTATATTCTTCTATCAAAGATTAGTTTATGTTTCTACTTTGTTTAATTAATAATTTTTATTATGCAATTAACTATTTTTATTAATTTATCGTACTTTCTTTGATTGCTCTTTATTTTATCTGATTTTATTTTTCTATTGATAAGCCGTGCCATGATTTAAGTGATTTACTTACATTCATTTTATGATCCTGATAGTATAAGGCATCCTATTATTCAATATATAAATGGTTACAGTCACATGAAATTTGTCTCTTTCAATATTAATGGTTTACGTGCTCGCCCTCACCAACTTGAAGCTATCATAGAAAAACACCAACCTGACGTTATCGGGCTTCAAGAAACGAAAGTTCATGATGATATGTTCCCATTAGAAAGTGTGGGATCTTTGGGCTACCATGTTTTTTATCATGGCCAAAAAGGACATTATGGCGTTGCCTTATTAACAAAAGCAAAACCTGTTGCAGTACGTAAAGGCTTTCCTGGCGATGACGAAGATGCTCAACGTCGAATGATCATGGCAGATATTGAAACACCCGCAGGATTACTCACTGTAATGAATGGGTACTTTCCTCAAGGTGAAAGTCGTGATCATGAAACTAAATTTCCAGCAAAAGAAAAATTCTATGCTGATTTACAAAATTACCTAACTACCAGTTTAAAACCAACCTCCCCAGTGCTTATTATGGGTGATTTAAATATTAGCCCAACAGATAAAGATATTGGCATTGGCGAAAATAATATGAAACGCTGGTTAAAAACAGGGAAATGTTCTTTCCTACCTGAAGAGCGTGAATGGCTGGCAACATTGATGGGCTGGGGATTAACAGATACTTTCCGCCAACAACATCCTGAAACAGATGATAAATTCTCGTGGTTTGATTATCGTTCTAAAGGATTTGATGACAACCGTGGACTACGTATCGATTTACTCTTAGCCAGTCGTTGTTTAGCGGATAATTGTATTTCAACAGGAATTGATTACGATATTCGTGGAATGGAAAAACCATCCGATCATGCCCCTGTATGGGCTGAATTTAAAATCTAATCGTCTTTAATCATTATTCAAAAAAGCACTTCCTTATTATTTAAGGAAGTGCTTTTTATTTATGGCTTAATTATCAGTCGCAGCTTCTTTACTCTGCGCTTTATTTTTTGTGGCGCTTGCTTTGTTACTTCCTTTAGTTGCTGTCTTGCGCTTCTTATTATGCGCTGGCGCAGGAAGATTTCTGAAAGCTTGAATATTCGGGCGACGTTTCGCTTGAGTAATCAATTCTATCAAGGTGTTATTTAATGGCATCATAAAATCTTGATATTTAAATTGTTTCTCACTAATTTGTGTGAGTATCGACTCCCAATGTGCAGTCATATCCGGTAAGGTTGCCATATCTGGCAATACATGAATTAATGCTCTACCCGCTGGCGTTGAATTAATGGCTCGTCCTTTCTTTTGCAAAAAACCACGTTTAAACAGTAATTCAATGATGCCCGCCCTTGTCGCTTCAGTACCTAATCCATCCGTCGCTCTTAGGATTTTCTTAAGTTCTTTATCTTGAACAAAGCGCGCAATACCTGTCATGGCTGAAAGTAATGTTGCATCTGTAAAAGGCCTTGGAGGTTGTGTTTGTTTTTCAACAATCTCACCTTTTTCACACAACAGTTCATCACCTTTTTTTACTATAGGTAATGCAGAACCATCATTTTCCGAATCTTGCTCTTTGGCACCTAATAACACACGCCAACCTGCTTGAGCTAAAAATCGAGCTTTAGCAATAAATTTACCGTTTTCAATATCAAGTTCAATCACGCATTTGCGATAAACCGCATCAGGCATAAATTGCATTAAATACTGGCGAGCAACAAGATAGTAAATATTTTTTTCGTTTTCATTTAACGAAATATTACCTGTTTTTGCTGTTGGAATAATGGCGTGGTGCGCATCCACTTTCTTGTCATCCCAGCAACGATTCTTTTTATCAATATCTAAGGTTTCTTGCGGTAATAAACTTCCGTCATGCACGCTAATGGCATTAATCACCGCATGACGACCTGCAAAATGTTCATCTGGGAGATAACGACTGTCAGAACGGGGATATGTGATTAATTTATGTGTTTCATATAATCGCTGACAGGTATCTAAGACTTGTTGTGCGCTTAAACCAAAGCGTTTTGCCGCTTCAATTTGTAATGCGGAAAGTGAAAAAGGAAGTGGTGCTATTTCAGACTCTTGCTTATCTTGATAATCCGTTACATTGGCAGGTTTGTCTTTAATTCTCTCAACAACATGCTCTGCCAGTTTTCGGTTTAATAATCGCCCTTCCTCATCTTGCCAAGGTTCACAATGCTCACTAGGCTGCCAAATTGCAGTAAAGCGCTCATCTGCAGGTGTCACAACGTGCGCTCTTACTTCAAAGAAATCTTTAGGCACAAAATTTTCAATTTCTTCATCACGACGAACCACTAAGCCTAATACTGGTGTTTGTACTCGCCCTACAGATAATACGCCTTGATAACCATTGCGCTGGCCTAAGAGCGTATATGCTCGAGTCATATTTATTCCATAAAGCCAGTCAGCCCTTGCCCTTGCTAAAGCCGATACACATAATGGAATAAATTCATGGTTATAACGTAATTTATCAATAGCGCGCGTCACTGCAGCTGGGTTTAAGTCATTAATTAAGCAACGACGCGCCTGCTTTCTTTGGTCTTCGCTGATATTTAAATAGTTAAGTACTTCATCGACTAACAACTGGCCTTCGCGATCGGGGTCACCTGCGTGGATCACTTCTTTTGCCTGCTTAAGTAGTGTCTTGATTGTTTCTAGCTGTTTTTTAACATCAGCTCGAGGCTTGAGTTGCCATTTTTCTGGAATAATAGGCAAATCATCTAACGACCAGCGGGCATACCGCGGGTCGTATGCATCCGGCTCAGCTTGTTCAAGCAAGTGACCAACACACCATGTCACATACTGGTTATCACCACAAAGAATAAAGCCATCACCCCGTTTATGGGGTTTTGGCAATACATCAGCAATAGCACGAGCAAGGCTGGGTTTTTCTGCAATAAATAATCTCATTACGTTAGTTAATCACTTCAATCAACGCTTTTCCTGCCACTGGCTCAGTTAACTCACCGATAGAGGTTAGTTCAATATCAAAACGAGCCGCGACGTCTTTAACTTGTTCCACAGCTTCAGGTAATACAGCTAATAATAAGCCACCTGAAGTTTGTGGGTCGCAAAGTAATTTGCGTTGCATTTCAGTAATTTCACCAATCAAGTGTCCATAACTTTCGAAATTGCGCCCAGTACCTCCTGGTACACAACCTTTTTCGATATATGATTCAACTTCTGGCAATCTTGGTACTTGTGAAAAATGAATAGTAGCTTGCACACCAGAGCCATCACAAATCTCACTCAAGTGACCTAATAAACCGAACCCTGTAACGTCGGTCATTGCAGTAACACCTTCGATATCAGAAAAATCAGCACCAGCTTTGTTCATACGGCACATCATTTCTGTTGCTAAACCTTGGTGTTCTGGTTTTAACAAACCTTTTTTCTCAGCAGTTGTTAACACACCAATGCCTAAAGGTTTTGTTAAAAATAACTGGCATCCGGCTTTCGCTTCACTGTTTTTCTTTACTTTGCTCACAGGAACGACACCCGTTACAGCAAGCCCGAAAATAGGCTCTGGTGCATCAATAGAATGTCCACCAGCCAGTGAAATTCCAGCGTCTTGGCAAGCGGCTCGCCCACCTTCAATCACTTCACGTGCAATTTCAGGCGCCAATTTATCAATAGGCCATCCCAAAATAGCAATTGCCATGATGGGTTTTCCGCCCATGGCAAAGATATCACTGATAGCATTCGTTGCAGCGATGCGCCCGAAATCATAAGGGTTATCAACGATAGGCATAAAGAAATCTGTGGTACTAATAATACCGGTGCCATTTCCTAAATCATAAACAGCAGCATCATCTTTGGTTTCATTACCCACGAGTAAATGAGGATCATGAAATTTAGCTTGCTCACTGTGCAAAATAGTTTCTAAAACTTTTGGCGAGATCTTACAACCACAGCCTGCACCATGACTGTATTGTGTTAAACGAATTGCTTCAGACATAACATGCCATCCTTTTTAAAAATAAGTCACAAAATCAGTTAAATCGGCAGGAGAAACCGTGTTTGGCGCTTTTAAGGCTGGTGTACCTATATACAGAAAGCCAATAATTTGGTCATGTTCACCACAGCCAAGTCCTTCTCTTACGACTGCATCATGAGTCCAAGAGCCTGAACGCCAAATTCCCCCAAATCCTTGTGCAACAGCGGCCATTTGCATTGCTTGTACACTGCAACCAGCAGCAACCACTTGTTCCCATTCAGGCACTTTCGGATGATCTTTCACTTTTGCAATAACTGTGATGATCAAAGGGGCACGAAAAGGTGCATTTTTTGCTTTTTCTTCAACTTCTGGCCCTAAATTACCCACAACAGCCGCTTTATGCAGTAATTGGCTAAAACGCTCAATGCCTTCGTTTTGCATCACAATAAAGTGCCAAGGCTTAAGTGCACCATGATCAGGCGCACGCATACCCGCCTGTAAAATAGTATTAAGGGCTTCACTATCGGGGGCTGGAGTAGTCAGTCGAGAAGCTGAACGGCGGTTCAAAAGCAGTGTTAATGCATCCATTTTTATTCTCCTGTCAGCATTTTATTTTAGCAAGATCCCATTCTTATGGGGATGGACAGTTCTTATCAATTCGCAGTATAACAAACTGTTATATTACCACCATCCACAGATTTAGGCGGGAATTTTTCTAAAAATCAGTTGTATGATTATTTAATCGTAATTTATTGTTCACAAAATGATTAATCTTAACTTACCTAAGTTAATTTAAACTTATTTTGAACCTACTTTCCTTTGTAATTCGACTATTTCCTATATTACTTTGATGCCTTTTTATGTGACATTTTTTAGATATTTTCACGTAAGATAAATGTTTGCTTAATAACACCTTAAACAAAAGGTTATCATTAATGGTTTCCTAAAAATCAATGACAGACATTCAATAAGAGCTATATTAGAATATTCCTTCATTGTTATTGCTATTCCCTCTATTGCTAACAACATATTTTGTTTTAATAGTATGAGATTATGTGGATGTAGCCTGCTTACCAATAATTCTAGCATGACTGTTTAGGATTAAAATTTAGCTTTACATGATGTGGAGATAATATGAATAAAATTATGGAGTTAATCGGCGCAATATTAAAATTTAGTTGGCAAGCCATTAACTTTATCAGGAAATTAATCTTAAACGTTATTTTCTTTTTCCTTCTCTTTATGGTCTTTGGTATTTTCTTAATCACCAAAGAAGCACAAAAACCAGTTGATTATGAAGGCGCCCTTCTTGTTGATCTTAAAGGTGTGATTGTTGACCAAACCGCAACACAAAACCCTTTAGGTGAAGTTGGACGTGAGCTTTTAGGTGTATCAAGTAGCCAACTTCAAGAAAACTCCTTATTTGAAGTTGTTGATACGCTACGCCTAGCTTCTCAAGATCCGAAAATTAAAGGAATGGTATTAAAACTTGATGAATTCGCAGGTGCTGATCAACCTTCACTAAATTATATTGGTAAAGCGCTTAATGAGTTTAAAAAGACAGGTAAACCTATTTTTGCAGTAAGTGGTTATTACAGCCAGTCTCAATATTACCTCGCCTCTTATGCCGATAAAGTCTATCTCACGCCCCAAGGTGGGGTGGGTGTTTACGGTTTTGGTTTTCAAAACCTCTATTACAAAACACTGTTAGAAAATTTAAAGATTAGTACCCATATTTTCCGCGTAGGAACGTATAAATCTGCGGTTGAGCCATTAATGCGCAATGATATGTCAGCAGAGTCTCGTGAAGCTTCATTACGTTTAGTTAATGCGCTGTGGTCTGCATATTTAACCCAAGTTGCCGAAAACCGTAGTATTACCACAGAAGATGTTTTCCCAGGTGCAAAAGAGATGATTGCTCAGCTGCGCAAAGCAGATGGGGATAACGCAACTTATGCGCTAAATCGTAAATTAGTGGATTCTGTAAGCTCATACGCTCAATTTGAAGCTGATATGACAGAAACCTTCCAGTGGGATAAAGAGAATAAGCAATTTAACAATATCAGCATTTATGATTATGCCGATACGCTAACCTCTTCATTGCCTGCAAGTGATGAAGGAAATATTGCCGTAGTGGTTGTCCAAGGTGCGATTATTGATGGTGAAAGCATCCCTGGCTCAGCGGGTGGTTCAACTATTGCGAATCAAATTCGCCAAGCACGTTTAGATCCGAACATTAAAGCGCTTGTATTACGTGTAAATAGCCCTGGTGGTAGTGTTTCAGCTTCAGAGCAAATACGCAGTGAAGTTGCTGCTTTTAAACAACAGAAAAAACATGTGGTTGTATCAATGGGTGGCATGGCTGCATCAGGCGGATATTGGATCTCAACCCCTGCAAATAAGATTATTGCTAGCCCTTCAACATTAACAGGCTCTATTGGTATTTTTGGCGTTATTAATACGTTTGAAAACAGCTTAGAGTCTATTGGTGTTCATACTGATGGCGTCACAACTTCACCCTTAGCCGGATTATCTGTCACTAATAAGCTACCGGAAGAGTTTGCAGAGCTTTTACAGCTAAATATCGAAAGTGGTTATAAGACTTTCCTTAATTTAGTCGCTGAATCACGGAAGAAAACACCGGCTCAAATTGATCTGATTGCTCAAGGTCGTGTATGGGTAGGAATAGATGCAAAAAATGTCGGTTTAGTCGATGAGTTTGGTGATTTTGATGATGCTATTGATACAGTTGCTAAAATGGCAAAAATCGATCAACCGGTTGTTGATTGGATGAAACCTGAATTAAGTCTGTCAGAACAGATCATAATGAGTTTATCCTCTAACGCAAAAGCGCTTATTCCTGATCCATTACAAGCTTATTTGCCAGCACCTGTTTTAAAAGAAGTTAAAACACAGACTGAGTTTTATCGCAATATGAACGATCCGCTAAATCGCTATGCGTATTGTTTATCTTGTGGTGATATTCAATAATCTTTTCAATCTATACACCTGCTCATATAGAGTGGGTGTATTCCTCTATTTTTCTGGCCTTTGGTAGAATAATCTTCTGATAAATACTTTTTGTTCGTTTGTATTCAAGCAATTTTTAACACAATGATTTAAAGCAGATATTAGATAGTTTCTATTTTCTTTTTTTTAGCGCCCTTTCCTTTTTTTATTCTACAAACTCCCTATAATCAGGTATTTCTCACAGCTTAATAAGAGTGCTTTGTCTGATGCAAAAGAAATCAATCTACGTTGTTTATACTGGCGGTACTATTGGTATGCAACATTCTGAACATGGCTATATTCCTGTATCAGGGCATTTACAACGCCAATTAGCTAAAATGCCAGAATTCCATCGTGAAGAGATGCCCGATTTTACAATCAAAGAGCACCTTCCTTTAATTGATTCTTCAAATATCACACCTGAAGACTGGCAATCTATCGCTGATGATATTAATGATAATTATCATAACTATGACGGATTCGTTATTCTTCATGGTACTGATACCATGGCATTTACAGCCTCAGCACTCTCTTTTATGTTCGAGAATCTCAGTAAACCCATTATTGTCACTGGCTCTCAAATTCCTTTAGAAGCTTTGCGTTCTGACGGACAAACGAATCTATTAAATGCGCTCTATTTAGCTGCACATCATCCAATTAATGAAGTCGCACTTTTCTTTAATAACACACTGTATCGCGGTAACCGCACAGTAAAAGCACATGCAGATGGTTTTAATGCGTTTGCATCACCGAATAGCGCCCCTCTTTTAGAAGCAGGGATTAATATTAAGCAATTTAAAATTAATTCATTTCCAAAAGGAAAAGGAGAATTTATTGCGCATAATATTACGCCTCAACCCATTGGTGTTGTCACCATTTACCCAGGCCTTTCAGATGAAATAGTTAAAAATATTCTGATGCAGCCCGTGAAAGCATTAATATTACGTTCTTATGGCGTGGGTAATGCGCCGTCACACCCTGCTTTACTTTCTACACTACGCGAAGCAACAGAGCGTGGCATTGTGGTTATTAATCTTACACAATGTATTTCTGGTCGAGTGAATATGGAAGGTTATGCAACAGGTCAAGCCTTAGCTGAAGTCGGCGTTATTAGTGGTTATGATATGACATTTGAGGCAACATTAACTAAACTGCATTATCTCCTTAGCCAACAATATGATTACACTGAAATTTGTCGCTTAATGCAACAAAACCTTCGCGGTGAAATGACATTAAACGATAACGACTAAGCTTAATAAAAGGGCAACTTTCGTGAAAAACTCTGCGCTATTACTGGTTGATATACAAAACGATTTTTGTACAGGGGGTGCTTTAGCTGTTAACGACAGTGAGATGGTTATTCAAACAGCTAATCAGCTCATTAATGGTTTCAAGCGAACTAAAAGCCCAATTATTGCAAGTTTAGATTGGCATCCTGCAGATCATCTTAGTTTTGCTGAAAACTCAGGTACTGTTGTAGGTGAAATAGGGAAACTGAACGGGTTACCTCAAGTTTGGTGGCCAGTACATTGCGTACAAAATTCTCACGGCGCTGAATTTCATCCTGAGCTCAATCACACACTGATTAACCATATTATTTACAAAGGCCAAAACCGCCTTATTGATAGCTATAGTGCCTTTTTTGATAACGACCATGAATATCAAACAGGCTTACATACCCTTTTGCAAACGCTTAATATAAAACATCTTTATATTCTTGGTATTGCTACTGATTACTGCGTTAAATTTACAGTCATGGATGCTTTACAGTTAGGTTATCAAGTATCTGTTATTACTGACGGTTGCCGTGGTGTCAATATTCAAGATAATGACAGCCAAGTAGCGCTAGAAGAGATGCAAGCAAAGGGAGCGACATTAATAGATTCAGCACATTGGCTTAATCGTAACAATCAATAGGTTCGTTACTTTCTTTATCTTCATAAAATCAGAAAGGGGCTATTTTTAACCAATTCAGTTAATAAGTAGCCCTTTTTATATTAATTCTATCCATTCACCATATGTTTTAGTCATCATCCATTGGCGTTAGCGTTGCCAAACGTTCAGATTGAAACTGAGCTTTTAATTCTTGTTTGCTCTTCATGGTAATTTGCCCATTAGTGCCTACTGTCATATGCTCAGGTGTGTGGTTATTTTTTGCTTGCCATAATAAAACAATCTGCATGCAATGTTCTTTTTGTTCATCAGTCAATGCAACGCCGTCAGGCCATTTGCCTAATTCAACTGCGGTGGAAATACGTTGGTAAATTTCAGGGGTTACCATCGAAATAAGTTCATTAACTTCCATTGATTGCTCCATAAGCTAAATCATCACTTAAAATGGCTGAATCGTTTTTTCATTTGTTATATTTTTGTTAATTTAATGGCTATCAACCTTTCTGCTCTTCACCTGTCTCACTGTTTGTAAATGACAGTGAAGCTGAATTAACACAATAACGCTCCCCTGTAGGGGCAGGGCCATCATTAAAGACATGACCTAAATGTGCATCACACTGCTGGCAACGTATTTCCGTTCTTTTCATATTATGAGAAAAATCATCAATATAGCGGATCGCATCACTGTTAACAGGTTGGTAAAAACTAGGCCAGCCACATCCTGCATCAAATTTTGTATCTGAATAAAATAAAGGAGCAGAACAACATAAACAGTGATAAATCCCAGTTTGACGGTTATGTAATAACTTACCACTAAACGGAGGCTCTGTGCCGTGTTGTTGCGTCACATAACGTTGCATTTCATTGAGTGTTGATAAATCAAGGTGATTGTTATTGCTTGAAATATTCACTTTCTTTTCATTATCTGCCATATCGACCTCGTGCTCAGAAAAATGCTTTTTAAAACAACAGCGAATAATAACAAAGATTTAACAACAAATCTGAAAAATATAGTCTAAAATCATCAAGAGTAATCTTTAGTTTTTGAAATGTGATGAATTTCACATAACGGAGCAAAGGTAACTTCATTTATCGGCGTTGATCCCGATAATACACAGCGTAACATTTAGCTAAAACGACCAATCTTTAAGCGAAAAGTGTTTTTTTAATTGATTTTTTGCAATTATTGACACGATTCCGCTTGACGATTGGCGCGGTTTTGGTAACTTTAGAAGCAACTTTTTAATTCACTAAATTAAAGCTGGTGGAATACATATGACTATCAAAGTAGGTATTAATGGTTTTGGTCGTATCGGCCGCATCGTTTTCCGTGCTGCTCAAGAACGTTCAGATATCGAAATCGTAGGTATTAACGATCTGTTAGACGCAGACTACATGGCATACATGCTGAAATACGATTCAACTCATGGCCGTTTCAACGGTACTGTTGAAGTAAAAGATGGCCACCTCGTTGTTAATGGTAAAACCATCCGCGTAACTTCAGAAAGAGATCCAGCAAATCTGAAATGGAACGAAGTCGGTGCTGACGTTGTTGCAGAAGCAACTGGTCTGTTCTTAACTGACGAAACTGCTCGTAAACACATCCAAGCTGGCGCGAAAAAAGTTGTTCTGACTGGTCCTTCAAAAGACAGCACTCCTATGTTCGTAATGGGCGTAAACCATAAATCATACGCAGGCCAAGATATTGTTTCTAACGCATCTTGTACTACTAACTGCTTAGCGCCTTTAGCTAAAGTTATCAACGACAACTTCGGTATCGTTGAAGGCCTGATGACTACTGTTCACGCAACAACTGCAACTCAACGTACTGTTGATGGTCCTTCTGCAAAAGACTGGCGTGGTGGTCGTGGTGCTTCTCAAAACATCATCCCATCATCAACTGGTGCTGCTAAAGCTGTAGGTAAAGTTATTCCTGAACTGAACGGCAAACTGACTGGTATGTCTTTCCGTGTTCCTACTCCTAACGTTTCTGTTGTTGACCTGACTGCACGTCTGGAAAAACCAGCTTCTTACGCACAAATCTGTGATGCTATCAAAGCAGCAGCTGAAGGCGAACTGAAAGGCGTTCTGGGTTACACTGAAGATGCAGTTGTTTCAACTGACTTCAATGGCGAAGTTCTGACTTCAGTATTTGATGCTAAAGCAGGTATCGCTCTGAACGACAACTTTGTTAAATTAGTTGCTTGGTACGACAACGAAGTTGGTTATTCAAACAAAGTTCTGGATCTGATTTCTCATATCTCTAAATAATTAGAGCCTAGTAAATCAAGATTTTGCTTAGAGCCACCTTTTAGGTGGCTCTTTTATTTTCCAGCCAGTCAGTTTATTGTATTGAAATAGTCAGTGACAGAAGGCCAAAAGATAATGAACGAGAAAATATTTTCATTGCCGATTATTGAACAAATATCACCTTATTTAAGTCGTCGGCAATTAGGTGAACTTCCTATCCTTGTTATTTCACATCCTAAAGTACGAGCAGCTATTAGCCTTCAAGGTGCACATTTAATTGCTTGGCAACCAGCACAAGAACACCCTGTCTTTTGGCTCAGTGAAGCATCTCTATTCACTCCCGGTGTTGCCATTCGTGGCGGTATCCCTATTTGCTGGCCTTGGTTCGCTTCAGCAGGTACACCTAGTCATGGATTTGCACGTATTCTACCTTGGGAATTTAGCGCTCACACAGAACAAGATGACGGCGTACTTATTACAATGACACTAAAAGAGAGCCAACAAACACAAAAATATTGGCCTCATCCGTTTACTTTAATTGCTCGTTTTAAATTAGGGGCAACTTGTGAAGTAGAATTAGAATCTTACGGTGATTATGAAGCAACAGCTGCCCTTCACTCTTATTTTAATGTGAGTGATATTGATAATATCTCCGTTACCGGATTAGGAGGCCACTACATTGACACTGTAGCGGACAAAGAAGTCTATACTGATGAAACCGCATTACATTTTAATGGACGCACTGACAGGCTTTACACAGAGCCTGACGATTTTAATCTTATTCATGATGATGGTTGGGATCGCACAATTGAAGTTCATCATTATCACCATAGTGATGTGGTGTGCTGGAACCCCGGCGCAGAGCTTGCAAGTTCAATGAAAGATATGAGTGCAGGCGGCTATCGTAAAATGGCTTGTGTAGAAACTGCACGTATCCATAAACCATTAAAACCAGACAATGTGCATCCTGGTCGTTTATCTTTGGTAGTACGTGTTCGTAAAAATATTGCTGAAAAATAAATATTATTCACATATTACAAATAAAAAAGCTTCGAGGTTTAAATCGAAGCTTTTTTGTCATAAATAGCCTATTAAAATATCTATAGCGTCATACAGACATTGATTAGAATGTATAAGTCACACCAGTCCACACAATCGCAGTTACAGACTTATTCACCATTGGGCTGTCTTTAACTTCACTTGGTAAATGGTCAACACGCCCCATAGCAAAGAAGTTCCATTTTTCAGCAAATTTGTAGTTGGCAGAAATCTCGAAATAAGGTCTCCAACTATCATTTGGTGTGTATTCAGCTAAACCACTACGCTGTGATTCTGCATGAGTAATACCATACGCATAACGATTTTGCTTTTTGTTTTCCCAAACAATACCCGCACCAGGTTGGAAAGACCAATTACCTAATTCGAAAGGATATAAATAGGCAGCATCAGCAATAATACCATTACTTTTACCCAGCATATCACCAGAAACAATCGCTCTTAAGCTACCCCATGATTCATGGTGTTTATAAGTAAACCCCCCCATCATAGTATCACGACGACGATTCAATTTTTTCATTTGCTCGTCATCGCTATCACTTGGTTTATAAGCTTGAGGATAATAGTGCAAATCAACAGAAAGTTTATCTTTAGGTGTGTTCCACAAGTAATACCCTGCGGCTAATGTCGCAAAATAGAAATTTTCTGATTGGTAGTTAACTTGTGGCACGGGTAATAAATAATCTTTTGATTTAGCCCCTTTATAAGGAGTGACTTGTGCTAAGACTGAGCCACCAATTGACCATTCTCCAGCAAATGCTGCTGGTGTGCTAAGTCCTGCAATAACGGCTAAAGAAATGATAATCTTCTTATTACTCACGATGATTTTCCATATTGTCATTAATAAAGTAGCAACCAAAAACCAATTTCAGTCACAATTAACTAGAACCGATATTATTTTACCTATAATTATTTTAGTTTTGCATTAAATGTGTAGCAATCAGTGCTTGCCCTAATGCAATACCACCGTCTCCAACGGGCAACATCATAGGGGTTAGTACTTTTTTATTGTTTAATTTTTTCTTAAACATATGTTTGAGTAATGTGTTATTTAACACACCGCCCGTAAGTACAACGGTCTCAATCTGATGTTCATCGGCATATTGCAATGCAATATTGCCTAAACTTTCAGCTAATAAATAATGAAATAGCCACGCCTTTTCACTGACATTGAGCTTCACACTTTCCCATTGCGACCAAAAAACAGACAGTTCAAGCAAGTTATTCTTTATAGGCATTAAATGCCCATATTGCTTGATAATTTCCGTTTGTTTTTCTTTTTGACACGCTAATGCTGCTGTTTGTAGGTAACTGGCTGCTTCACCCTCCCAACTTATTTCTTTAGGAGCTAATCCTAATGATGCTGAAACCGCATCAAATAAACGCCCACAAGAAGAGGCTTTAGGCGAATTTAAACCACGTTCTACTGCCTTACTTAATATTTGCAAATCATTACTAGGTATCAATTGGGTGATAACACTACCTTGCCAATTCTTAGAAAAAGTAGCTAAATGTGCGAACCAGTTTCGCCAAGGTTGAATCGAAGCTAAATTTCCCCCAGGCATAGCAACTGCAGGAAGCCCACCTATTCGTTCTGATTTTTGATAATCCACCCGTAGGCATTCTCCCCCCCATAAAGAACCATCTTGCCCATAGCCTAAACCATCAAGTGCAATGCCTACTACAGCACCTTGCTGATGGGTATGTCCATGTTCAGCTAGACAAGAAACAATATGCGCATGATGGTGAAAAACTTCAATGAGAGGAATATTTTGTTCTTGAGCAAATTGTTTACCCAGTTGATGACTAATGTAATTAGGATGTGCATCTACCGCAATTGCTTTAGGCGTAAAGCGATAAATTTGCTGAAAAAGATCTAATGATTTCATCAGTTGTTGGCGTACACTTAAATCATCAAGATCCCCTAAATGAGGCCCCATAATGGCTTGATGCTGACGTAATAAGCAAAATACATTTTTGAGATCCCCCCCCATTGCAAGCACTGAGGGTTGTGGTTCAAAATCGTCAGGTAATGAAATAGCATCAGGAACATAGCCACGAGAACGGCGGATCATAACACTCTGCTTATCTTCAATACGCACTAATGAATCATCAGCTCGCTGTATAATCTCTCTATTATGCATCAAGAATAGATCAGCAATATCGTGAAGCTGCATTAAAGCATCTTCGTTACTTAATGCAGGAGTGTGACCAGATGCATTTCCTGATGTCATAACCAGTGGAATATTCGTGCCGCGCGCTAATAAATGTTGTAATGGATTGGCTGGCAACATAACACCAATTTCAGTTAATCCTGGCGCAATAAGCTCCGCAAGTTTAGGCGCAACCGTTTTAGGGACTAATACAATTGGAGCCGCAGTGCTTTGCAGAGTTTGGATAGCGGTTGGAAGAAAATCAGGATCTTGATTATCTTCTTTAATTTGATCAATTCCAGTGATCATCACAGCTAATGGCTTCGCAGGTCGGTATTTGCGTTTTCGTAGTAATGCAACGCTCTCATTATTACGTGCATCACATACTAAATGAAAACCACCAATACCTTTAACAGCAACAATTTTTCCAGCAAGTAACGCTTCGCAGGCTTGAGTTAATGCAAATTCTTTGATTGCAAACTCTTCCCCCTGCTCATTCGCAAGCCAAATATAAGGCCCACAGACAGGACACGCATTAGGCTGAGCATGGAATCGTCTGTCTGCAGGATCTTCATATTCATGTTTACATTCAGGGCAAAATGGAAATTCAGACATCGAGGTAAATGGCCTATCATAAGGCATTTTTTTTATGATAGTAAAACGAGGTCCACAGTGTGTGCAGTTAATAAAAGGATAATGAAAACGACGGTTTTGGGGATCAAACAGTTCATCAATACATGCTTTGCAAGTCGTGGCATCAGGTACCACTTGTGTATCCATTTCACCGCCACCACTTTTTACAATAATAAAGTCTGTCGGTAACTGTTCCCATTGATAGGGTGATTCTTCTATACGTTCAATGCGTGCTAATGGAGGGCATTCAGCTTTTAGTGCTTCGATAAAAAGTGTATTTTTAGGTGAAGACGTTAAATGCACCAATACACCTAAACTGTCGTTACTCACTTGCCCGAATAAACCAAAACGATGGGCTAATTGCCAAACAAATGGACGAAAACCCACGCCTTGAACCTTACCTTTCACACGCAATGCAATGCCGTTACTCATAGGATCACCAAATCAAAATAAATTTAAGCTTATTCTAGTTTAGTGATTATCAACAACTTTCATTTAGATCAGAAAAAGTGGAATTAGGTAAATTTATCATCACTTCAACTGTAACTCGAGGCGCTATTGCACACAGTAACTCATAGCCAATAGTGCCACAGGCCGTTGCAACATCGTCAACAGGTAGTTGTTCACCCCATAATTCAACTGGGCTACCATAATTGATATCGGGGAAATCCGTAACATCAACGGTTAACATATCCATCGAAATGCGCCCTACTAATTGTGTTTTATGCCCATTAACAATGACTGGTGTACCATCTGGCGCATGTCTAGGATAACCATCGGCATAACCACAGGCAACAACCCCTATTCGCATATCACGCTCAGCAATATATCGACTGCCATAGCCTATTGGCTCACCTTTTTTCACTTGTTGAATGGCTAATATCTCACTATTAAATGTCATTACGGGTTGTAAATCGAAATCAGCAATATCTTGCCAAACACCCGAAGGCGAAACACCATATAAAATAATGCCTGGTCGCACCCAATCTTGATATGTTTCAGGGTTAAACAACGTTGCTGCCGAATTTGCTAAGCATCGAGGTAATTCTTTGACCATCGCTTGATTAATTACCGCTTTTTGCGCATCCATATTCAGTCCTGTATCTGCATTAGCAAAATGCGACATTTGAATAATAGAACCAATGTTATTGATGCTTTTAGCGCGGGTGATAGCTTGTTGATAACCATCAGAACGATAACCTAATCTATTCATTCCACTATTAAGTTTAAGATAGATATTAATGGGGCGTTCTAATTGTGCTTTTTCTATGGCATCAAATTGCCAATCAGAATGTACTGTTGTTGTTAGAGAATAACGTTCTAATAAATAAACATCTTCAGGTTTAAAAAAACCTTCAAGTAAAAGGATGGGGCCAACCCATCCTTGCTCTCTTAGCATAATGGCTTTGTCTAATTCAATTAATGCAAAACCATCCGTATGACTCAATGCTGGCCAAACACAGGATAATCCATGCCCATAAGCATCTGCTTTCACAACAGACCACACTTTGCTACCTTTTACTCTCTCTTTGATAACAGACAGGTTATGGCTTAATGCATCGAGGTTAATAGTTACTTTTGTGGGTCTGGACATGTTTTTTCCTCAATTAATAAGCAGCATCAAGCTTTTGCCCCGGTAAGAGCAATTTAGTATTAAAGCCATCGATATAACGAAATACAGATAAATCATCAGCAGCAATCGCAGGTTTATTTCCTGAAATTAAATCAGCCAATAATTGCCCAGAGCCACATGCCATCGTCCAACCTAATGTGCCATGTCCCGTATTTAAAGATAAATTACGATAAGCCGTTGGCCCTACAATAGGCGTACCATCTGGTGTCATAGGTCTTAGTCCTGTCCAGAATGTGGCTTTTTCTATATCGCCACCACCTTGATAGAGATCTTGTACAACCATTTTTAATGTTTCACAGCGCGATTTTAAAACATTCAAATTAAAACCAACAACTTCTGCCATTCCACCAACACGGATTCGCTCATCAAAACGAGTTACTGCTATTTTATAGGTTTCATCGAGAATAGTTGATGTTGGTGCTCTTGAAGCATCAATAATCGGCATCGTGAGTGAATAACCTTTAAGCGGATAAACAGGAATGGCGACTTTATTTTTCAGAAATTCCGTTGAATAAGAACCCATTGCGACAACGTAATGATCCGCAGTAAGTAATCCATCATGGCATTGAACGCCCGCTACTTTATCACCATCAAATAACAAATGTTTGATTTCTTTGTTAAATAAGAATGTAACACCCGCGTCTTCTGCCATTTTAGCGAGTTTTTTCGTAAAAATTTGGCAGTCACCTGTTTCATCATTTGGTAAACGCAAACCACCGGTGAGTTTATGACTAACATGCTCTAATGCAGGCTCTGCGAATTTAAGTTGCTCTGCCGTCAATAATTCATAAGCAACGCCTTCTTGCTTTAAGACAGCAATATCATTGGCGGCATTATCAAATTGCTTTTGATCACGGAAAAGTTGAAGAGTTCCCCCTTGGCGCCCTTCATATTCTATTCCCGTATCTTGACGCAACTGACGAATACAATCACGGCTATATTCAGCAATGCGCACCATACGACTTTTATTCATAGTGTAATGTGATGCATCACAATTACGTAACATTTGCCACATCCAGCGTAATTGGAAAAGTGAACCGTCCGGTTTAATGGCTAAAGGTGCATGTTTCTGGAACATCCATTTTACTGCTTTTAATGGAATACCCGGAGCGCCCCAAGGGGTTGCATATCCTGGCGATATCTGACCAGCATTACCCGCACTGGTTTCTTCTGCTGCACTATTTTGTCTGTCAACAACAATGACTTCATGCCCTTGCTGCACAAGATACCACGCACTTGTTACACCAATAACGCCGCCACCTAAGATGATCACTTTCATGGCAAGACTCCAATAATTTACATTGATATAACATAAGAATAATATTCCATACACAAAAAGCCAATATAGAATAATCATCTAGGCGAATAAAAAAGCAAATTTTAGAGTTAAGTCACATTTGGCTAATATTGAATAAGTAATTTTTAACGAGAATTGTCAAATTAACAAATAAAATCAACAAGATATTTTTTTATATATAAATTATAAGAATATTTGTTAATAAATTAATTTACTTTGATGAGAATTTAATCCGTAGAAAACCCGAGTGTGAGTTTTATTAAAAACCAAATATAGCAAAAACATTAGATTATAATTTTTTAATTAACTAACTTTGGTAACTCTTTTTACTAAAATTAGCCTATTTAAAGCATTGCCTAAAATATGACACTTTGTTTTTTAAAAGCATAAAAAAACCAGTATCACAAATCAATGAGGATACTGGCTTTTTCTATTATGACAAAAACCGCAAAAATTAGCGTTTAATTTCTTCCAAATCACTAGGGAGTGGTGATTGCAAGCTTTGCCAGATAATCCCACTGTCTTTACCATATTGGCGAACGCACTCCATTACATGCTCAACATCTTTCTGTTCACACAATGCAGCTAATTTTTTATAGAATGCTAAAGCAAGCTCTTTGGCTTGAATATTTGAAAAATAGTAACGACCAACACGCGTATACAGACCTTTTAAACCATTGAGGATAAGGCCATAAATTGGATTGCCTGATGCGAAAGCTAAGCCACGAAAAATGTTGTAATCCAGTTCACTAAACTCATCAGCACTATTTTCAGTAGTAAGCTCATGGTTTAAAACTTCAATACATTTTTCAGGATTGCTTCTAAACGCAGTGCGGATAAAAATAGCTGAAATATTAGTTCTTACCGCCAATAAATTATCAATTAATTGCGGTACACGATCATGATCGAGACGAGCTACAGTTTCAAGAATATTAAGGCCAGATGTTTCCCAGAAATTGTTTACCTTTGTTGGCTTTCCATGTTGGATCGTTAACCATCCATCACGAGCAAGACGCTGTAATACTTCTCTTAATGTGGTTCTTGTTACACCAATTAATTCAGATAGTTCACGTTCCGCTGGTAGGATAGAACCAGGGGGAAAACGATTATTCCAGATGCTTTCAACAATATACTCTTCCGCGAAACCTGCGGGGCTTTGAGCCTTAATAACCATATTTTTATTTCTTCCGAAGCGATTTTTCTGCTAATAATGAAAAAGATAATATCAGAATGCGTAATTTTGATATAGCTCAACCATCATTAAATAGTGAGTGGCATCATAAAACCTGATGTTGTTTTATCAATTTATTATTACTAACGCGCTTAATTTCACAGCAATTAACGCGTACTATGGTTAGATCGCGCATGATTGCGCTTAAAATCTCTGTTTGGAGGATGAGAAACCTAATGGATATGAGTATAAGACAAGCACTACTGAAGAACTTTATGGGAAATTCTCCCGATTGGTATAAGCTTGCTATTCTTACTTTTTTAATTATCAACCCACTGATTTTTTTCTTTGTTGACCCTTTTGTCGCCGGTTGGCTATTAGTTGTAGAATTTATTTTCACTCTAGCTATGGCGTTAAAGTGTTACCCATTACAACCAGGAGGACTACTTGCCATTGAGGCTGTCATTATTGGAATGACTAGCCCAAAACAAATTGGTCATGAAATTGCCAACAACCTTGAAGTTATTTTACTTTTAGTCTTTATGGTTGCGGGTATCTATTTTATGAAGCAATTATTACTTTTTGCTTTTACCAAACTGCTTTTATCCATTCGTTCTAAACGAATGTTATCTATTGCTTTTTGCTTCGCAAGTGCATTTTTATCTGCCTTTTTAGATGCTTTAACCGTTATCGCTGTTGTGATCAGTGTTTCTCTTGGTTTCTACTCTATTTATCATAATTTCGCCTCTAACCAAGCAGGAACAGAGCTAAATAATGATGGATTTATTGATACCGCAGAGAAAAAACAAACATTAGAACAATTCCGTGCTTTCTTACGTAGCTTAATGATGCATGCTGGTGTAGGTACTGCATTAGGTGGCGTAATGACCATGGTAGGTGAACCGCAAAACCTGATTATTGCAAAACATTTAGAATGGGATTTTGTGACTTTCTTTATTCGAATGTCACCTGTAACAATTCCTGTTTTCTTTGCAGGCCTTGCTGTGTGCTATTTGGTTGAGCGCTTTAAGCTTTTTGGTTATGGTGCTGAATTACCTGATTTAGTTCGTAAAGTTTTAACTGAATACGATAAGAAAAACAGTGAAAAACGCACTTCTCAAGAAAAAGCACAATTGATGGTTCAAGCATTAATTGGAGTCTGGTTAATTGTTGCTTTAGCTCTTCATTTAGCAGAAGTCGGTATTATTGGTTTATCTGTTATCATTCTTGCGACTACATTTTGTGGTATTACAGAAGAGCATGCGCTCGGTAAAGCATTTGAAGAAGCCTTACCTTTCACTGCATTATTGACCGTTTTCTTCTCAATTGTTGCAGTTATTATTGACCAACAATTATTCGGCCCAATTATTCAGTTTGTTCTCCAAGCTTCAGAGTCCTCACAGCTCTCTCTCTTCTATCTGTTTAATGGTCTATTGTCTGCCATTTCAGATAACGTTTTTGTGGGTACTGTTTATATCAGCGAAGCCTTAACGGCCTTACAAGATGGATTAATTAGTCAATCACAATATGAACATATTGGTGTTGCTATTAATACAGGTACAAACTTACCTTCTGTTGCCACACCTAATGGCCAAGCTGCATTCCTATTCTTATTAACCTCTGCGCTATCTCCACTTATTCGTTTATCGTATGGACGAATGGTAATAATGGCTCTGCCATATACTATTGTAATGACATTATTTGGTCTACTAGCGGTTGAATTCTGGCTAGTTCCTACAACACATTGGTTTTATGAAATAGGCTTAGTTGCTATTCCATAACAATAGTTCTACAGTTACACCACATAAATAGGACTTTTACTTGATAAAAGTCCTATTTTTTTCATTAAAAGAAGGTTGAATGTAAATATTTGTGAAATAACAGGTTTTAACTTTTTTTGCACTTGAATTTTGGGCAAAATAGACACTTATTTTAATATTTAAATGGACATTATTATGCTGACTGCTCTTCGTCACTGGTCACAACGCCGTTTTTCATGGCTATTGCTTGCATTAACAGCAATAGGTCTTGAAGGTGCTGCATTGTATTTTCAGTACGGAATGGAATTAATGCCTTGTGTGATGTGCGTTTATCAACGCATCGCAGTATTAGGAATATTAGTTGCCGCATTTATTGGTGCAAGCGCACCCAAAATGGCACTCATGCGTATGGCAGGTAGTTTTTTATGGCTTTATTCAGCTTACCGAGGCATTGAATTGGCTTGGGAGCATACGCAACTTATTCTTAATCCATCACCTTTTGCAACATGTGACTTCTTTGTCACATTACCTTCTTGGTTTGCATTACAAAATTGGTTCCCTGCTGTATTCCAAGCAACGGGTGACTGCTCTGTCAGCCAATGGCAATTCTTAACATTAGAAATGCCTCAGTGGATGCTAATTATTTTCTCTGCTTATTTTGTTGTGGGTCTATTGGTCTTAATGAGCCAAATCACAAGTTCTTTTAAATCAAAAGAATAAAAAAATAGCCCTTAGTAACACACTAAGGGCTATTTATTGTCGAAAAATAAAACTTCAACATTGACTAAATAGTTCTAACCTGGAATACAAGCACCTTCAATTAAAGCCTGTTCACTACAGCGTTTACCATTAGCAAACTGACACACAGGTGTCTGCCCACCATGTAATTCATAGTTTAAAGAAGGTATCCCTCCTGAAAAAACACATGTTGCCTTAGCCGATTCATCTAAAGGAACACTAAGACTTGTTGTCGGTATTGTTCTGCTTTTATTCACTGCTTGTGTTGATGAATATTCTGTCTGGGTTGAACTACTGCATCCTGCAATAAAACCAAAGCCAACTAACATAAACAGATAACATGTTGTTTTAAATTTTTTTTGCATCAAAGGCACCCTAATGTCTGCTGTTATTCACTATTAGTGTGAAGCACTTTTTGAGAGTAAGTTTATGACTAAAACACCAGCAATAATCAATCCCATACCAATAATGGCAGGTAAATCAAGTTTTTGTTGATAGATAAAAACTGCCGCAACAGAAACTAACACTATCCCTAAACCACTCCATATTGCATAAGCAATACCCAAAGGCATAACTCTTACCACTTGAGAAAGTGCCCAAAAAGAAAAACAATAGCCAATGACAACAACAATTGATGGATATAATCGACTAAAGCCTTCAGAGGCTTTTAACATTGTTGTCGCAATCACTTCCGATATAATCGCCAACATTAGATAAGTTAATCCATTCATTTTTTCGCCTTAATCTTATATAAAGTCAATTTTGTGAATTCTATCACAAGCCATATTAAGGATATTCATCTACAACAAATAAAAAAGGCATCTTTCATATTGAATAGATGCCTTTTAAAATAAAAATACTTATTTAGTGTTGATGAAGCTGATTCTTTTTACGGGGCTTTCCCCCCATAGAAACGCGATAACGGCTAAAAATAAAGCCACACCAAATAACAGCAATAATGCTTAATATCATTCCTGCATAACCCATATTTGGCATACCCGCATGTAAGATAACTTGATTACCAATCAAAGCCCCTGCACCAATGCCAATATTAAAAATACCAGAGTAAATAGACATCGCGATATCTGTTGCATCGGGAGCTAAATCAATCACTTTAACTTGCATACCAAGGCCGATACACATAAAACCAATCCCCCAAAATATAATCAACACAATGAATGTCGTTAAATTTTGGCTACTTATCATTAATAAACTTAAGCAAGCAGTAAGTAAAATTAGTGCAAAAAATAAAAATGATGTTGGCAACTTGGCACTATAACGACTAAATAGCACACTGCCAATAATACCAGCACCACCAAAAATAAGTAAAACTAACGTAGCAAAGTTTTGATTTAATTTTGCAATATCAATAACAAAAGGCTCGATATAACTATAAGCCGTAAAATGTGCAGTAACGGCAATAACTGTTAACAGGAAAATCCCCATTAATGGCCCGCGTTTTAATAATACAGGTACACTTTTTAATGAACCTGAATGCTCACTGGGTAATAAAGGCAAATAACGCATTAATGCAAACATGGTAATTAAAGCTAAAATACCAATTCCCATAAAGGTTGCACGCCATCCTAACCATTGCCCAACAACACGCCCAATAGGTAAGCCGAGAACCGTAGCTAATGCTGTTCCTGTTGCTAATAAACCTAATGCTTGTGCTCGTTTACCTGGAGGTGCGACTCTAATTGCCAATGAGGCAGTAATAGACCAAAAAACTGCATGAGAAAAAGCAACGCCTATACGCCCTGCAATCAACGAGTTAAAATCCCATGCTAAACCAGACAAAATATGACTTAAAATAAAAAGAATAAATAAGATAATAAGTAACTTACGGCGTTCAACTTTACTTGTCATTATCATTAATGGTAACGACATTAAAGCAACCACCCAAGCATATATTGTGATCATTAAACCTGTTTGAGCTGGGATCATCCCAAAGCTTTCAGAAATATCACTTAACAGAGCAACAGGAACAAATTCTGTTGTATTAAAAACGAAAGCTGCAAACGACAATATTATTACCCTGACCCACGCTGTTTGGCGGCTTACTTCATTTATGTTTGGTGTTGCGATATTCATAATTAGTCGATGCTTTCTTAAATAATATTGATGTATATATCATTGCTTTATAATATAAGCCTTCATGTAACTCGCTTTGTCCACTTACTCTAAAAAGTTTAGGTTTATTGGTAATAAAAAAATGGCATAAATACAAAAAATGTGTTTTTTAAAAACAAAAAACAAACCAAATTATGACTAAACTTTGTAGCTAAAGCGAATCAGCTATCAATTTTAGCATATTCATCTCATGACTTTAAATCCCTAGTGCAACTTCTTTTTAACGTTAACATATTCTAAGCATACAAAGATTGCAGATATAAATATCTCATTCGCAATCTAATTAAAATAATAAAAACAAACAAATCCGAGTAAAAATACGCAGTATATTCATTGAATTAAGATAAGAAATATTAATTTATTTATTAAAAATATTCTTATATTTGATATGAAAAATGAATAAAAATAGGAAGGATATAGTAATTACTGACTTAAATTATCAATAACTTGAATTGCTTGCTCGCAAGCTATGTTTCTTGTGGGCGAAGTTGATTCATCAAAAGCATTTTTAATGGTAGCTATTTGTTCTACTGCCGGACGAGGCAAAATTAAATGCCCATTAGAAAGTGCATGATCAACCTCATTTAGCTTTTGAGCTAATTGCTGGCAACTACCATTATTCTCTTTTGACTTATAGACAACCATAAGTGTATCGCGTTTTGCTTCTACCGTAGAAATAGTTTCGCTCATTTTTGATGATGAATTTTCAATGACTTCACGGCCTTCATTCCAAAGTTCAGCTGTTGTTTCTTTAAAGACAGACACCATTAAAATGGCAATAAAAATAGCCAACATGATTGTCAGTGATAAAAGCCCCCCTGCAATAATGAGTATCTGTTTCATCTTTAACTCCACATATTAGTTATCTCTGTTTTTAATATATATAGTTTAAATAATTCAGGTTCAATCTGGATTACGATTCTTTTTATTTTTTACATTTTATTACTGAGGTATACAGTTCTAATTATTCTTATTTTATTTTTATAAAAAATAAGCACCTAATTGTAGGTGCTTATAATCATATATAAATTTATCTTGATAAAAATCATTTCTTAGAGCAACACGCAATATAATTTAAATTATGGCGGTTTTCTCTAAAAAAACGAAACATGGATAGAAACCTTTCTCTATTTTGTTTGTTTTTCAACCCATTTTTAATTATTTTTGCGGTTCTAAGTAAACCTTCATCACGAATTAAACCTGTAGGTGACATTAGACTCATATTGCCTGATTTCATTTTTACTTCTGAAAACCCAATATTAGCAAACAAGTCATGCCACTCTTGCTTAAACATAGGAGCCACGTTCGATTTTACGACCCCAATTAAATTATCTTTATCTACATCATTATTTTTTTTCATAATATCATGTGTTAATAACAAACCACCGGGTTTTAAAACACGATAATATTCTTTTACTAATTTAGCTTTGGCTTTATCCGCATACATTGTCAACATCGCTTCATTTAAAACAATATCAAAGCTATTGTCGGGAAAAGGCAGAGATAAGGCATTGGCTTTTGTTAGCTGAATCAAATGTGATAACTGCGCATTTTCAACATTATGTTGTGCATTAGCTAATGCCTTTTCATCCATATCAATCGCAATAATGTGACAACCATATTTTTGTGCTATTTCAATTGACGTTGTCGCCATATTACAAGCAATCTCTAAAACATAACTTGAGGTTGTAAAATGCCCGTTATTAATTAACCAATCAGATGCCTCCACACCACCCGGTCTTAAGCGTGTTTTTCCTAAACTAGCTAAAAAAGTATGCCCTGCCTTTGATTGTTCTTGAGATATAGATTGTGTTGTTGTTTGAGTTTCCATATTGCCACCCATAAAGTTGCATTAATAATGCAACTTTATAATAAAAAACATTTGATGGGAATAGTTATCATTGCTTTTCTCGTTTTTTTATAAATAAAATCTTAAAGTGCACAATAAATAAATTCTTAAATGTAAGATAAAATTTATTGAAATAGAATGAGTTAAATAAACTACTCTGTAATTACGTCATTAAAAGTAAAGAATATTAAACTTTGGATAACAACATTGACCTTCCCCTAAGGGGAATCTTTAGAGTGATAACAATTTCACGATAAAGTAAAGGAAACTGTTATGAAAAAGATTTTACCTGCCACTATTATTTTAATGAGTGCTATTTCTTTTGGCGCAATGGCAAACAATACACATATGAATATGGATACATCACATAATAGCTCTCCAATGCAAAAAGAGCTCAATGAATCTATGAATAAAATGCATGCTGATATGGCAAAAGGAATGAACACAGATAATGCAGATGTTGCTTTTGCTGATGGTATGATTGCCCACCATTTAGGCGCTATCGATATGGCTAAAATTGAATTGAAATATGGTACAGATCCTGAAATGCGCAAGCTAGCTCAAGCCATTATTGATGCTCAAGGCCCTGAAATTGAACAAATGCAAAAATGGTTAGAAAAGAATAAAACTAATAAGTAATAGATTCCTATTGGCTATGATCTTTTAGATCATAGCCGGTTTTATTTTTAATATTCCCTGCCAAATTTCCTATTCAAGCTAAATCAAATAATTGTCTAATATTCATCTCATACATTATAATTTTACTATTGGAGTAATATTTTTCGCTTTACCCTGTATGGAGTCCACATGAATAATAGAGAAAACATGGCATTATTAACCCAAAAACTTGCCATGCAAATTGCAAAATGGACTCATAATACACATTATTTTGATAGCCAAATTCCAGGATTAGCATTAACGCACTGGACTTCCCCTACATCTATTACCAGTCATACACATAAGTCAGGTATATGCTTAATTGCTCAAGGTGAAAAAAGAGTGATTTTAGGGGAAGAAAGTTTTATTTATGATGCCAACCATTTTTTAATTTCTTCCATCGATCTTCCCGTTATGGCAAATATTATGAAAGCCAGTGAGGATAAACCTTTTTTAGGGCTTGTAATGGAATTAGATCTACAAGAAATATCTCAACTGATCGTCGATAGTGAATTAATATTTAATTTAAATTCAAGCGCTCAAAAAGGGATTGCAATTGGTGAATTATCAGAGCCTCTATTAAATGCATTTATTCGCTTACTCGATCTTCTTAATACCCCTGATAGTATTAAAATTCTTGCTCCAGGTATAAAACGTGAGATTTTTTATCGTTTGCTGCTAACAGAGCAAGGTGAGCGATTAAATCAAATCGTCACTGCGGGTAGTCATAGCCATCAAATATCAAAAGCCGTTGATTGGTTAAAAAATAATTTTGTAAAACCACTCAATATCAATGAATTAGCCTCATACACAGGAATGAGTAAATCTGCTTTTTATACTCATTTTCGGACAATGACATCAATGACACCACTCCAATTTCAGAAAAAACTTCGCCTCAACGAAGCTCGACGATTAATGTTAACTGAAAATTTAGGAGCAATAACAACAACATTTCGTGTTGGCTATGAAAGCCCTTCTCAATTCAGTCGTGAATATAGCCGATTATTTGGAGCACCTCCTGCAACTGATATTAAAATGCTCAAAGAATCTACTAATGTTTGAATACAATCACTTTTTATAAGCCCAATCGTTTTATCATTATTGTCTATTTATATTATTTATTATCATTTTTTTAGTTTTTTGGAAAAATAGGCAAGAGACTAAGAAGATCGGACATTCATATCTAAATGCGAAAACGATAGCATTTATATCACCCCAAAAAAGACCATATCTTTTGATGTTGAAAAATAAACTATACTTCAACGGGATAGCTATCAACTTAATATTGCAATAGGATATCAAAATGCAACTCGATTTCACTTACTACAATCCGACAACCATTCATTTTGGTAAGAACTCTCTTGCTAAATTAAATGATGAATTATCACATTATGGCGAAACCATCATGCTGATGTATGGCCGTAATGCTATCAAATCTAATGGCCTTTATGACGAGGTCATGGCAATACTAAAACATGCAGGAAAAAAAGTAGTTGAGTTATCTGGCGTTATGCCTAATCCAACCTATGCAAAAATGATGGAAGGCGCTCAATTAGTACGTGAACATAATGTCAGCTTGATTTTAGCTGTGGGTGGAGGTTCCGTTATTGATTGTGCCAAAGGCATCTCTGTTTCTGCTTATTGTGAAAATGAAGATCCTTTTCAAAAGTATTGGATTGAATATCAAGAAATTGAAAATAAAATTATTCCTGTCGCGTCAATTCTTACCATGGTAGGAACAGGCTCTGAAATGAATGGCGGTTCAGTCATTACGCATGAAGAAACAAAATATAAGATTGGCCGTGTTTTTCCAGCCAATGTATTTCCTAAATTTTCAATTTTAAATCCAGAATATACCTTTACAGTTTCTCAGTATCAGATGGTGAGTGGCGTATATGACACAATGTCCCATCTGATGGAACAATACTTTTCAGATCAAGGCGCAAATACAACCGATTATTTAATTGAAAGTTTATTAAAATCTTCTATTGATAATTTGCGTATCGCACTTAAAAACCCAACTGATTATGAAGCAAGAAGTAATCTGATGTGGAATGCAACTCTGGCATTAAACACTTTGACAGGGCTTTCAAAAACACAAGATTGGCAAGTTCATATGATTGAACATCAATTAGGCGCTTATACCGATTGTGCTCATGGAATGGGGCTTGCTGCAATTTCTCTGCCTTATTATCGTCTTATCTATAAATTCGGCATTGAAAAGTTTGTACGCTTTGCTACTCAAGTATGGGGAGTTTCTACTGAAGGTAAAAATCAAGATCAAATTGCACTTGAAGGTATTGATGCACTTGAACGCTTCACAAAAGAGTGCGGTATAGTAACTTCATTAGAAGCACTAGGTGCGACAAAAGAAATGCTACCAAGTATTGCTCAATCCACAACAATTATTGGTAAAGGTTATAAAAAGTTAACAACTAAAGATGTGCTTACTATCTTAGAGGACTGTTTTTAATACGATTTAAATACAAAAAAACGGACCTCATTGAGGTCCGCTTTTTTATATGGTGCCCAGGGCGGGACTTGAACCCGCACAGCCTTACAGCCGAGGGATTTTAAATCCCTTGTGTCTACCGATTTCACCACCTGGGCTAAATTGTATTTATCTGTTACAGATAATATTATTAATAAACAAGGTAACAAATAAATTTAAAGTACTTACTTCTAAAATCACTAACTTTAATCTTTTACTTTTCTTTCACTAACTTGTTGCTAGTGGAAGAAAAAACGGACCTAAGTTGAGGTCCGCGTTTTATATGGTGCCCAGGGCGGGACTTGAACCCGCACAGCCTTACAGCCGAGGGATTTTAAATCCCTTGTGTCTACCGATTTCACCACCTGGGCTAAATTCTGTGGTGCGTCCGTAAATTCTTATAATTAAGATAAATACTGGTATGGACGACTTAACTACTGCACAATGCCATTCACAATGGACTTTTCTTTTGCACCAAACTCTTTATCTAAAAGAGATGGTGCCCAGGGCGGGACTTGAACCCGCACAGCCTTACAGCCGAGGGATTTTAAATCCCTTGTGTCTACCGATTTCACCACCTGGGCATTAATGGAGGCGCGTCCCGGAATCGAACCGAGGTACACGGATTTGCAATCCGCTGCATGACCACTCTGCCAACGCGCCTCAACTGCTCAATCTCATAAGAGATTGGAGCGGGAAACGAGACTCGAACTCGCGACCCCAACCTTGGCAAGGTTGTGCTCTACCAACTGAGCTATTCCCGCTTTACCGAACTTGCTGATTTACTTATTTATTTCTGTAAACCGTTGTGCCTTTCGATGCGTTGCATTCTACTGATTTCCTGAATCTAGTCAACACTATATTTGCATCTTTTTGACTGTTCGGTGAATTTTCAGTCATTTCGATCAAGCTTCACGCAAATCTGACCATGCCGCGCTCAAATATTGAAACATTGACCAGAAAGTCAACACGGTTGCGATATACAATAATGCAAATCCAAACCATTCAGCTTCAACCGTAGGACGCCATAATAACACAACTAACGATCCCATTTGTGCGGTTGTCTTCACTTTTCCAATCCAAGAAACAGCAACACTGTTGCGTTTCCCTAATTCTGCCATCCACTCTCTTAATGAAGAGATAATTATTTCACGAGCGATCATGGTTGCTGCTGGTAAAGTTATCCACCACTCATGATAATACTCTGTAATTAAAACAAGTGCTGTTGCAACCATTACTTTATCTGCCACTGGGTCAAGAAAAGCCCCAAAGCGAGTAGTTTGTTTCAATCTACGTGCTAAAAACCCATCAAACCAATCAGTTGCAGCGGCTACCATAAAAATAATAGCACATACTAATGGAGCATCTTTGAATGGTAAATAGAACACCAAAACAAAGAATGGGATTAAAGCGACACGAAATAGAGTTAGCCAAGTTGGGATATTTAGTTGCATAGCGTTCTACACGACCTAGAAAAGTGAGAGTTATTAATATGGTGCATCAATACACTTAGTGTTTCAACGCATTAAATATTTTTTCTGCTAATGCTGTCGAAATTGTGGGGACTTTCGCAATTTCTTCTACACTTGCATCTCGTAAAGCTTGTAGCCCTCCCATATATTTCAATAACATTTGACGACGTTTAGGCCCCACACCTTCAATAGACTCTAATGAGCTAGTATTTTTCACTTTCGCTCTACGTTGACGATGCCCAGTTATTGCATGGCGATGCGATTCATCACGTATATGTTGAATCAAATGCAATGCAGGTGAATCAGAAGGTAATGCCATTCCTTCACCTTCGGGGACAAAAAACAAGGTTTCAAGCCCTGCTTTACGATCACTCCCTTTTGCAACGCCAATTAATTTAGGGTGTGACTTATCCCAATCAACATCCAGAGAAGCAAATACTTCTATTGCTTGTGCTAATTGCCCTTTACCACCATCAATAAAGATAATATCAGGAACTTTATTTTCTTCTAATGATTTACCATAACGTCGAGTGAGTACTTGATTCATCGCCGCATAATCATCACCAGGAGTAATACCACTAATATTATAACGTCTATATTCCGATTTTAATGGGCCATTCATATCAAATACTACACATGAAGCCACAGTTTGTTCCCCCATGGTGTGACTAATATCAAAACATTCCATTCGTTTTATCTCTTTCATATCAAGAAGAGACATCAATGAGGCATAGCGTTGTGAAATTGTCGATTGTTCGACTTGTTTTGAGGCCAATGCTGTTGCTGCATTTGTTCTAGCTAATTTCAAGTAACGCGCTCTATCACCACGAGGTTTAGTTTGAATTTGAATTTTTCGCCCTGCAATGGATGAGATAGATTCAGAAAGGATCGCTTTATCTTCCAAATTAAAATCGAGCAGAATTTCAGTCGGTAATGTTCTAATAGCACTTCCTTGTAAATAAAATTGACCAATAAAAGTTTGAACAACCTCATCAAGTGAAGTATTTGCTGGAATTTTAGGAAAATAACTTCGGCTTCCCAACACTTTACCTTGTCGGAAAAAGAGAACATGCACGCAAGCAATCGCGCCATTAAAAGCAACACTAATCACATCAAGATCATCACCAATATTGGCAACAAATTGTTTTTCCGTCACTTGTCTTACAGCTTGAATCTGATCACGAATACGTGCGGCTTCTTCAAAGCGTAAATCTTGGCTTGCTTCTTCCATTCGCGCCACAAGGCCTTCAATCACTTGTGTATCATCACCAGAAAGAAAAAGCCGTACATAATTAACTTGTTGAGCGTATTCTTCATCTGAAACATAACCTTTCACACAAGGTGCCAGGCAGCGACCAATTTGATACTGTAAACAAGGCCTTGAACGATTGCGATACACACTGTCTTCACATTGACGAATAGGAAATAATTTTTGCATCAATGCCAAGGTTTCTCTTACTGCAAAAGAGTTAGGAAAAGGCCCAAAATATTCCCCTTTTGCATGCTTTGCACCACGGTAGCTAGCAAGTCTTGGGTGTTTATCTCCACTTAAATAAATATAAGGATAAGATTTATCATCTCGTAATAACACATTATAACGAGGTTGATAGCGCTGAATGTAACTATGCTCTAACAACAATGCTTCTGTTTCTGTATGTGTAATAGTCACATCAATATTTGCAATACACTTAACCAATGCCTCGGTTTTACGGCTATTTACTTGCACACGAAAATAACTCGAAAGCCTTTTTTTCAGATCTTTGGCTTTACCGACATAAATTACAGTATCTGTTGCGTCGTACATTCGATAAACACCTGGTTTATCAGTGACTCGGCTTAAGAATGCTTTGGCGTCAAATTTGTCTTCCACTTTGTAAATGACTCTCTATCTCAATTAACCCATAACGTATTGCTATATGAGTTAATTCTACATCACCTGAGATTTTAAGTTTACTAAACATTCGATAACGGTAACTATTTACTGTTTTTGTATTGAGATTTAGCTCATCTGCGATTTGTGTGATTTTTTTTCCTCTAATTATCATAGACATCACTTGCAATTCTCTTTCAGATAAATGATGTAATGGATTCAAATCTTTTTGTAATTTAGCCAATGCTATATCCATAGCAAGCTCTTGGCTTAAATAACGCTGGCCAATGCACACTTGCCGAATGGCTTGAAGAATATTTTCACACGAGGCATCTATGACCACAAAACCTTCAATTCCTAATTGAAGAAGCGGTATAGATAAAATGGAATCAGTATTAGGTGAAATAACAATAATTTTAATTGATAAGAATGAACGTTTAATCCTTTTTATTGAATCAATTAATGAAACTGAAGGAGATGAGTAGATAATAATAAGGTTAATAGAAAACTGACGACAATAGCGGAATGCTTCTGTTTCATCAGTCATAATATTTCTAATATTGATTTTTTTGATTTGACTAAGAAGTGTTTTTATTCCCAAACTAAATAACTCAACCTGACTTATTATTATTGTATTTATCAATAATTTTTCCTTTTCAGTTAACATGTTAAAAAATCTGTATTTATTTAAATATCTAATTATCATATTGCATTGCTCATTAACATTCTAGCTTTTTCCCAACCATATCTTATTTTTATTAAATCAATCTATTAACTGTTCAGATATAAATAAAGGCTCATATAAATGAGCCTTTATTACAATCAAAAATGTAAATGTATACAATTAATAAATAATACCAATATTATTTATTAAACATATCCATAATATCTTTTTCTGTAAGCATCGGTGTTTTTTCTATAAAGTTATAATAATGAGGTTTATTATCTATATAAATTTGTAGAGTAAGCTTGCTTTCTTTGGTTTCAGAAAACAATCCTGCTGATACATAATAAATATTGGCTTCTTTCAAATGATAAAAAAGATGAGAACCGCAGTGCTTACAAAATGCCCTCTCACCCCATAATGATGAATCATAGAGTGTGATATTTTCTTCACCTTCGATACTCAAATCTGACTGACAATCAATTGAAAACCCAGGACCACCATTCCAACGTAAACACATACTGCAATGGCAAGCGCTGAGATCAGAAATATCTCGTGTGGTTGACAATTTAACACCACCACACAAACATTGGCCTTGATGCATCGATACTCTCCTCTTCTTTTTAAATCATGCATAAATTTTTTAAGATTATATGCATGATTTAATTTCTCAAATAAGTATTTTTAAGCGTGAATATTTCCTACATTTTTGTCTTCTGACTTTGCTTTTTAGGCGGTAATGGTGAGAAATAACCGATTAACAAAATCAATATAGCAACACCAATAAAGGCCAATGCTCTAAGTAATCCACTACTTAGCGATGTATCAATTAAGAAGAGCTTAGCGATGACAACTGCTAATAACCCACCACCAATAAACCAACTTGAACGTGATTTTTTGCGTGTTGCCATTATCATTGTCACTAATGCAGTAATTGCCCAAATAATGGCTAATACTGTTTGGATCACTTTAGAGTTAATGATCTCATACATTGTCCAGTCAATATCAGTAGTAAAGACTAATCCTCTTAATAAAACTCCGTTAGCCCACCAGAAAATTATCGCAGGAATAATATAATTGTATAATGGGAAGTTATTTTGTAATAACTGTTGATATTTAGGAGACTGTTTCATTACTGAAATAAATTTATAGCCAACCCATATCCCCACAATTCCCATGAGATCCATCAGATTAAAGAGTGGTATAAATTTAATACCACTTTCAGTGCCATTATTCATATTTGCAAAAATTAAAGAAAGAGCGAGTAAAGCTAAAACAGGTACTGTTATTACTAAATAAGTATTTAGATATACTTTAATCCAATTAACTCTCATAACAAGTATAGTGCTTATTGCTATATATAAACTAATGGAAAAAATAACACTGGCAAAATGCAGGCTTATATAAAGATAAGTGGTATCTATTAGCCAAATTATTTCAGTGAATAAGAACAAACCAATAAAAACAAGATGCATAACATGAATTAATGCTTTATTTAACCTTTGTGTAGGCAATAACGTATTAACCTTAAGTAAATAGAAGCCACTCACAAATATTGCTATCCATACAATGGCACTTAACCAATTGTCAATTAATGACCCAGCAAGGAAAATATACACTAACAGAATAAGCGCTGACATTGGCCACAACAAAACAGAGCAACTCGCTAATTCAGAAAATTGTGTTTTTTTACCTACGAAATACATTCCCCAGCAACTAATAAGAATAAAAGCAAAAGTGATGGATTTCACACTTGGAGAGAACCAATATTCGCCATACTCTTGTAAAGTGAATACGCAATATCCCCAACTCACCGCAGCAATAAATAGTGTTACATATCCAATAGTACGGTTATCAATATTAATAAATTTAGCTCGATACCACAGTATCGCCACTGCAAATACAACAATCATTTGTGTTATAAACATTAGCCAATCGCTTAACGAAATAACACGCATGTTAAATAACAGAACAAAGGAAACTGCAACTAAAATAGTCCCGGCAATAGCTGGTTTCTTTTGTTGCTGTAAAACAGAAAACGCAAGGATCATAACTCCTTCAATTGCCCATACCATAGATGTCCATTCAGCAGAGAAAGCAAATGGTACAGCTAAAGTAGCAAATGTGGCTGATAGCATAAAGAAAGCAATAGCCAGTAATTTACCCTCTTCGCGATAGCGTTTAAGGACAAACCAACTCAACGCAAAATAGGCTAATCCATAAAGAGATGAAGCAATAGCAACGCCGTATTCCCATTCTGACGCTAATCGGTGTTGGAAAATAAAACCAATCAACGGTGTACCAAATAATAATGTGGCATCAAAAGGAATATTGAGCCTCAGCTTATTTTTTAATGTTGAAAGTTCCGTTGCAACACCAAAAATCAACCAATTTGCAATTAAAAATAGCTGGCAAGGTAAATAATCGGCATGAGTGTAATTTGGTATTGCCCATATAAAACCAATACCAAAAGTAAAAGCAAAACCAATAAGATTTAATAAACGCCAAACTTGCCAATGGCTAATAATAAGAATGCCTATGGAAAGAATAAGATAATAGCTAAACAATGCAATATAATTGCCACTGCCCGTAGACAATAAAACAGGTGCTAAATAACCGCCTAATGAAGCTAATACAGCTAAACTAATTGCTCGATGAAGAACCGCTAAAATAACACTGACTATACAAATAAACACCAGAATGGCTAATGCGATGCCAATAGGAATAAAATCATAAATTTTAGTAGCTGCAAAAATAGTGATATACAGCCCACCTATTCCGCCTCCTTGCAAAATAAGTGCATACATCAGATTTTTCTTTCTAAGCCACCAGCCGAGGCCTAATAAGACCAAACATCCTGTTCCAGCCATCATTAAACGTGTTGATGCTGAGACAAGTTCATTCTCAATACTGTATTTAAGTAAATAAGATAGACCAAAAAAGAGTAATAACATCCCTATTTTAGCTAACGGATTTCCTGTTACTACCCAATTCCAAATAAGTCCCAAAATTGATTTTTGTTGACGTTTTGGTCGAGGATTTAAAGCAGGTCTATATTGTGATGCGGGTCTGGCTTGAGCTGTTGTACCTATATTATCTGTTTGAGATCCAGATTGATTGGCTCTCGCTACATTCACAATATTCTCTGTAAGTGGAGTTGGTGAAATTTCAGTTGGTGTGTTTTTAGGCTCGTTCTGATAATGATGAGCAAAACGGCTCGTTGAAATTTTAGGTTGGTAAGGTTTTTGCTCCTGCTTAGAGAAGGTTGACTTATTGGAGTGTGGATTTTCTACATTAAGTTCCTTGCTAATAGAAGTATCTGCGATCGAAGGTTGTTCTTTAGGAGAAACTTTATCGAATGTTGTTTCTCTTGATACCTGTGCTTGTTGATAAACAGGTGGCTCTTTATTTTCAACCTTATTTTGTATCTCTTCTGTTTTGTTAATGAATGAGCTTGTTTTAGGCTGATAACTTGATGAAGTTGATTTTGGCTCTCCTTTTATTTCACGCGATAAATCGCCTATTTCATTTTTATTATCATCAAGATCTGCACTCTCATTTGCAGAGCTATTTTTATTTAATAACTTAAGTAATTTAGCTTGTTGTTCAGTAAGCTTTTCTTCAAGTTGCTTAATTCGATACAACAATGAGTTAGTATTTGTATAGGAATGATATTGCCAATACAAAGATACCACGACAAATATCGTAACGATGAGTGTCAGAAAATCATCCATCAACCTAATCCTTTTGCATAATACACCGTATATTTTTAATCTCTTAACCTTAGTTATACTTTAATTTTCACAGATTTATCTTAGTTTATTCCTAAATAATCAATTTCAAGAACTTTTGATTTAAACCTAGCACACAATTTCAAAAAAAAGGTATGATCTATCAACTCCTTTAATCTTCCATTTGTATTAAAAAACACACTCATAATATGAAATTAAATGACGAACTAACTAACGCAATTGCTTCTGTAACAGAAGCTGCGGCCATTGCAGCCATGCCTTGGATCGGAAAACAAAATAAAAATGCAGCGGATGATGCTGCCGTAAGTGCCATGAGAGCACGTTTAAATAGCTTAAATATCAATGGTGAAATCGTTATTGGTGAAGGCGAAATAGATGAAGCACCAATGCTTTATATTGGTGAACAAGTCGGTAATGGCAAAGGTGAAAAAATAGAAATTGCTGTTGACCCTATTGATGGTACTCGCATGGTCGCTACGGGCGAAAACAATTCTCTTGCTATTTTAGCTGCGGGTTTTAAAGGCAGTTTTCTACAAGCTCCTGATATGTACATGGAAAAATTAATTGTCGGTAAACAAGCTGCAGGTGTCATTGATCTGAACCACTGCCTAGAATATAACCTTGATGCTATTGCACAAACATTAAATAAATCAGTTGAGCAACTCACACTGGCTATTTTAGACAAGCCTCGCCACCACGATATTATTAACGACCTTCGTTCCAAAGGGATTAATGTCATTACACTACCTGATGGTGATGTTCTTGCTTCTTTATATGCCACAATGCCAAATAATAGTATTGATGTTATGTACGGTATTGGCGGAGCTCCAGAAGGTGTTATTAGTGCAGCAATAGCTAAAGCGCTTGGTGGTGATATGCAAGCTCGTCTGATTACACGTGATACCGCAAAAGGAAATACTGCAGAAAATAGAGAACTTGCTGTCAGTGAAATTGCTCGCTGTCATAAAATGGGAACTGATGTGAACATCAAATTATCACTAGATACATTAGTTCGTAATCAAGATGTGATGTTTGCAGCAACCGCTATTACGGCTGGAGATCTTTTATCTGGTGTTAAGCAACAATCCCAATATCTACAGACACATTCTTTAGTGATTAATGGTTCAACTCATTCACTACGTTATATTGAAAATTACCATTTACGTTAATTTTTCTGTTTGTCTTCTGCTCCTTGAGACATAAAAAAGCGGCACTCGATTAAGGTGCCGCTAAATATTTCAAGGGGTATGTTTATTGTTATTTATTTGAACTCAGATTTAAGCCAATAAATTTGCTGGATTATCAACGCATAACTTTTTAATAATAGAGTTATCGATACCACGTTGAGCTAATAATGAAAGGAATACATTCGGAACAAATCCCCAGCCATTTCCCCCATTTTTTGCCCACATTTGTTTTAAAAACACATCATGGCTTAATACAATTTGGCTACCATAACCTCTTTCAATTAAGGTTGCGACAGCTTCAACAGTATCCATAACACTTGGCGCAGCGCCCTCTTTAGGGAAAGAGATATCAAGGCCAATCATATCAAACTCAAGCCAAACACCGCGATCTAGCATTTTGCATTGATAATCAATATCTTTACCCGAGGGATCAGAGTGTGCCAATGAAATTTTAGCCGGGTTACAGCCCATTTCAGATAACAGAATATCTAAAACTTCATCACCACGACGTTGCCAGCCTGGCATATGAATATTCATAGAAACATGAGGATTATTATTTTGAGCAATTGCTGCTGCACGTAAGCTATTTTTTTCACCGTTAGTAAAGAAAGGAGAAACCCCAATTTCACCAATCATTCCTGCACGAATATCTGTACCATCAATGCCGACATTTAATTCGTCATCAATAATTTTCACCATTGCTTCTATATCATCAGCAAGACGTTGACCTTCAAATTTTTCGATATAAAGTCCTGAGGATGCAACAATATTAATTCCTGTTATTTCTGCAACTTGTCTTAGCTTTCTAATATCACGACCAATGGATGAAGAACCCGTTGCATCAACAATTGTTCCGCCACCTAATTCTTTAAAATTATTTAATTCAAAAATAACATCATCAATTGGCTTTTCATCCATGTTATCGCAACAACAATAAGGATCGTATTTTAGTCCCCATTGAATATCTGCACTGACTTTTTTATCAACTAATACATGCGAGAACTCATAAAAAGGTTCATCAACAACACTAGAGAGATCATTAAATAGATGTTCATGAGGTAATGTCAGCCCCATATTTTCTTTTTTAACGGGGCCCATCACAGTTTGAATATAATCTTTCATCATGTTACTCCTATGCTTTCGCTGACTTAGTGGCTCTAAATTCAGGGATTGTGGTTACAATCGCGCCCACTAACGCAAATAATGTACCGATAATTGTCATTAAATAAACGGTATTGCCTAATGCAGGTAATAGCAGATCAATTAAGACAGAACCTAATAACTGACCCGCTGTGGATGCAACACCTAACATCAGCAAGCCTAAACCACGCACTAAAATAGCCATTAATGCGATAGACATCAGTCCTAAAGGACCACCTAAATACATCCACCATGTTCCAGGTAATTCAATTGTGATATGGCCTAATGCCATACGAATAACTAAAACAATCGCTAAAATAGCAAAGCCAACAATAAAGTTCCAAGTGATAGACACCATCACAGAACCCGTTGCTTCTGCTACTTTAGAGTTACCCGCTGGCTGCCAACCGGCCAATAAACCTGCAATGAAAGGTAAGCTAGCTAAATAAATAAATGACGTTGATTGCCATTGTGGATAAACAACCAATAGAGTTGCAACAACGGCCAACACTGCACCTAATACACGGTATGGCGTGAAATATTTTTTCTCATCCACACCCACACCAAAGCGGTCACACAATAAACCTGACAATATCATTCCCGAAATTAATGCCGTTTGGAATGTAGCAATCCCTAATACACTTGCCGAAGCTCCTTCAGAGAAATCAACCATCGCACCACAAAGACCGGCAAGCCAGTTCCATAATGGGATTTTACGTGTTTTAATTAAACTTGGTATTGAAGCAAATTGTTGACGGTACTGTTTTTTCGATATAATGATAAAAAACATTACCACTAAACCACCGCCAAAAGAGATAACTGCACAAGCGTTACCATCGTTTAAAACGTGTCCTAACTCACCATTAACCGCAGATTGCATTGGTGATAGCATGCCCGCTAACACCGTTGCTAACATTAGTAAGGGCACTGATAAATTTTTTGTACTCATAAGACGTTCCTTTTGGATTATTGGTTATGAGTGATTTCTTTTTTTATTTTTTAAGTAATCGATTTTTTATTTGCGCAGAGCTGCAACTCTGCGCTTTTTACTTTTTATAACAGTCATTTTTAATTCAAACTAACGTGCTATTTGATTAAGAATGTTGACCCACATATCGGTATAATGTGGCCATGCTAAAAACTGTTTACTCCCCCAGTGCGGTGAACAGTCACTCATAAAGCAACTTGTTTTCCCTTTTTTGAATTGACCAAATACCAGTAATGGATCTTCGCCAATATTTAATACAGTTTCTGTATTCTCTTTAGCTGAAACTTTGTTATAGCCAAGGAACATTGGCCATTCACCAAAACCTTTCACTGATACGTGTTCAGCATTTACGGCACTTGCAAATACACCTTCAGGCGCTTCAACACGATCGTCACCATCTAGCATTTCGACAGGTAGAACTTCTGCAAGTAATGTATTTTTGTAGTTTGCTTTAGCTTCAATCCCCATAAATGACAGGTAACCACCAATCATTAATAAGCCGCCGCCATTCGCTACAAACTCTTTAATTAATCCCAATGCATTAGGAATAACTTTCATATTGTAAAAAGTATCGTTTTGCAGAAGGAACGTATTTGCACCAATATCACTGATGACAATGACATCGTATTTAGCCAATGATTCTGCTGTTTGTGGAAAAGCAACCTGAACGGTATGAGCAGGCATATAATCGACTTCAATACCATTCTCTCTTAAGCAACTTAATAAGAACGTTGAACCTTCTTCATATTTGCTGGATGTGAAACTGTCGTAGCCTTTAGAGTGGATCATATGAATATGCCATGACTCACCAATAAATAAGATTTTCATTTTGATTCCTCTTTCAAAAAAGATTATTTATTCGGGGGATTGGGTAACAATCTGTGAATATGTTGTTTGATTGATGCGATGCATGACATTAATATCTTCAGGCATTTCTGAAGCATTACTCGTCTCAACAGCTAATGATGAAAAAGCTGATGCATAGCGTAACGCATAAGAAAACTGCTTTCCTTTTGCCAATGAGGCAGCGAGCGCACCATTAAAAGCGTCACCTGCCCCTGCGGTATTCTTTACCACTGCCGGATATGCTGGTGAATAAATATATTTATATCCGTCGTAAGCTAACGAACCTTTACTACCTAGCGTAATAACTACCTTATTTACACCTTGTTGATAAATAGAAACTGCCGCATTCTTTGCAGATCCTATGTCCAGAACTTCTATTCCAGATAATAAACTCGCTTCCGTTTCATTAGGTGTTAATATATCTACCATAGGAAGTAATTCATTAACTATTTTGTTATAAGGCGCTGGATTAAGAATAATAGGAATATTATTTTCATTTCCAATAGCAATAATTTCTTTTAATGCTTCAATATTCGTTTCTAACTGTAATAATATAATGTCTGCATCAATAATTTTATCTTTCTGTATTTTCACTTCATCTGCAGAGATATCCATGTTAGAACCAGAGTAAATGGAAATAATATTTTCGCCACTTTCCTCTGAAACAAAAATAGAGGCTGTACCTGTTTGATAATTTTCAGTTTGATATATCGTTGATGTTTTTATTCTTGAAGACGATATAAAATTAACTGCATAATCACTAAATTGATCAGTACCTATTTTGGTAATAAAGTGCACTTGTGCATCAGCATAGCTTGCAGCGAGTGCTTGATTACAACCTTTACCGCCTGGTGAAAAGATAAACTTATTCGATAATAAGGATTCCCCAGCTTCTGGTAATCTAGGCAAATAGCTAATCATATCGACATTAAATGAGCCAAGTACACATACTTTATTGATTGCTATTTTATTCACTAAATCGCTTTTATCAATTTGATCATTACACTCTAGAAATTGTATGATTTCTTTCTTAGCAACTTTATCCAACGTTTCAAATTCTATAAAAGCGCCACCATGGCATCTTTTTATAATTCCTTTTTCAGCTAGTTTATTTAAATCTGAACGTATTGTTTCTTTGGTAACATCAAGTTCTTTCGCTAAGAAAGAAACTTTTACTGCACCATTACCTTTAATCAGATTAATTATTTTTTTATGACGTTCTGCTTTCATTTAATGTTCCCTCTATATCAACAACTTTAGTTTATTGGTTATTATGGGATTGTGATTACAATCATATGTTATTTGTTAAAAGCAAAAAAAAACAGAAATAAAAAATGAAAAACAAAAGTAAACAGAAATAAAAAACAGCAATAGTAAAATTATTTAATAAATATTTTAATTTTTTAAGAAAAAACTTATTCGATAAATTATTTATTTTTAATTTATTTATCATAAAAAAATTTAATACTAAAATTTATTTATTTACTATGAATGAAAATATAATTTAAAACAAAAAAATAAAATTTACTTTTAAAGATAATAGGTTAAAAAAAACAAATTTAACCTTACATAAAAATAAGTAATATTACTTAATTCAAATACGATTTAATTGAACTAGATGATACATTAACTATACTTATGATTGCTATTTTAACAATATTCTTATAATGAATAGATTTTAATTATTATATTTACATGGAAATCGTTCTCTCTCTATAAATTAAAATGATTTAGTTAAGAAATATAAACGCAATGATAAAAACATACTCAATTTCTATCTTTCATTTTTGTGATCTTGATTACGTTAAGTCAGATAGCAAAGTTCTTTTTTAGGAGAAATAAAACTTATTTTTTGAATTTATATTTTTTTTTAGCGATTTTTATCAAAAAAATCCATTATGCTTTGTCTATTTAATACATCATTTAGTCAAACTTTAATTTTGTTTTGTAAATCAAACAGGAATTTTATTTTTTTTACTTGCCATTAATGAAGACTATTCGTTTTTTACACGCCCAGTTTGAAGTAATTATCACTAGGATAAGAATAAAAGCAGAGAATAAGATTAAAAAAAACCACACGAGCGATATTTATCGCTAATTATTTTTGTCAGTTAACCTTTTTATCAGAAACATTTTGTCATACTTCTTTCCTCGCACTTCATCCATTTTATGCCTAAATTTATACATATCGTCAGACACAACATAAATTCCTGACAAAAAGTACAACGTAAAATAAGGATATATAAATGAAAATAAAATCACTTATCGCAATCTCATTATTAAGCGCTAGCTTTTCTCTTTTTGCCGCTGAGAATTCAACATCATCCACTAATATGCAAGCTCAAGGTGTTATTCAAGCTCAAAAAGAACTAAATAACTATGAGAAACTCATGATAGAAAAAGTCTGGGTAACGACCGATGCGATTGATGAAAAAGGCAATAAAACAGACGCAGATAATGCCCAAGTGAGTAATTATTTTGGCCTTGCTGAATATTACCCTAATGGCACATTTATTATGTTTACACCCGAAGGTAAACAGAAAATGCAAGGCGATTGGTCTATGTCAGATGATGGCAAAATACGTACCTTAGTTGCTAAAGACACTGAAGGTAAGACGTTGTTTACCCGTGATGTAGAAAATATCACGATTAAAAATGATGAATATACTTATCGTATTTATCCAAACGCTGAAGATCGCAACACCTATTTCGATATTGTGCATCATATTAAAAAATAAATTTAATACGTTGTTTTACCTGCCAATAAATCCCTCATAAACAAGAAAAAGGGCTATTTTGTAGAAACAAAATAGCCCTTGCTTTATGGTTATAGCGTACTTCTCATGTAACTATTTGAATGATGCTAAACACCAAAATTAACCCACTAAATTAAATCAAGGTTTGTGATTTTCCTTCAATCCAATAAATTACTTTATGTGCTTCTTCTGGTGTTGGAACTTCCAATTTACTTAACATACGATCCATTACTTTAATAGGTACCACTTCGTTCCTTGCATTATTTTGCTTTTGCCATTGAGCATAAGGCACTTCAATGTAAACCAGCGTTATTTTTGCATTATAACGATAAAACAAAGAGATCAGCTGATCTCGCATTTTTCTTGTAATATTAGTAGCATTCCAAACAAAAGGTTTATGCTCTCGTAAATAAACTCGAGCTTGCTCTTTTGCTTGTTGTGCTATCCAACCATTAGCATCTCGATTATCAGGTTTAATATTATGTTGGCGGCGTAGCTCATCTAAACTCACGATAGGAATATCTGCACAATATTGGCGAATATAGGTATCTTTTCCCATCCCAGGTAACCCACAAAGCACCGTGACGTCACTTCCTTTTTCAGGATAAGGCTCATAATTACAATCAGTACTATTGTCTGTATGAAAATAGTGAAAACAGGCTTTATTTGAAGAAAATGGAGCAGGTTTACGCCAACAATTTAACTCTTCACAATAAAGTGTAAATAACGTAATTTTATCAAAAAGCCCTTGTTTATCATCACAATCTCGTCCTAAAATATCTGCCTTAGCCAATAAGGCCAACAAATAACAATCCACTCTTAATGATGCTGCAAGTAATGCTTTTTTAGGATCAGGCTTATCCATTACCCACAAAGGTAATCCATGAAAGCGAACTAAAGCTGCAATTTGCTCTCTATCGGCAAAAGTTAAAGGTACTTTTTCGTAGAGAAAACAACGTGTTGTTAATTCACCTTTACGCGCATGACCCGGAGAAATAATACGCCCCTCTTCTTCCCGTGTTGTAGAACGTTTTTCTACATCATGAAGAAGTGCCGAGATCCATAAAATTTGTTGCTCTCTTTCTGTCAGGGTTCCATATTCAGGTAATGATTTAACTGAATTGATTACTCTTTGTGTATGTATCGCCACATCACCTTCTGCATGATGAATAGGGTCCTGCATAACACCTGCCATATCACTAATTTCATCGTATAATTCACAGAGGTGTTCCCATGACATCTCAGTGTGTAATTTCTTATGAAGCATCATGAAATCCCTGTGTTTTTTCCCAGATTAACGGAGCACGTCGCCAGTTTTTTTTCCAATGAACATCCGTTTTTACATGATCTTTTCTAACATATTTAAAAACGCGATGAGAAAAATCATTTAAAGAAAATGACTGAGCATCTCGTGTCACAATACCTTCCATTGGGCTTGGTTTTTGTGTTAAAACATCTTGAGATTGAAAAAAACTCGCCTGTTTGGCTTGTGAAACAATCATATTTTCAAACTCTGCTTTATCCCGACATTCCGGCAATTTAATTTCTGGCACTGTAGGAAGATCAAACAGAGAAGCATAAAACTGCACTTCTTCCCAACCTAGCCATTTATCTTTATAACGAACCGCAAACACATAAAAATATTCTTCTAAGTGTGCATATTCAATAGAATGAATGGCGTATAGATTTTCACCAAAAATATCTAACTCACCTAAATCGTTTTTCATCATTTGCCAACGTTGACGCAATTGAGAAGTCCATGCGGATTGCGTTGGTGTAGCATGAGAGCGAGCAAAAACTCCCATTTTATTTAGGCAATTATTTTCTCCATCCAACTTTTCTGTATGGATAAGATGTTTTATTTGGCAAATATCCTGCCACCATTGCGCATTTATACGATCGTCGTTTGTTGTGCCTGGTGAAAAAGGATAGTGATAGGTTCTATCATATTTTTGTGATTGATTATTCATTATCTTGTACTCATTAAGTAACAGAGGTTCTACCAAATTTAACTAGTTATTCGGTAAGTGAATTTTCTGTTTCTGCACCGTGACTTCAGTGCCTTAATGCGTATTACATAACTACAACCTAAATAATCAAAAGGGAAAGGAAATAAATCTGGAGGGATATTACATGTAAGTTTCAAAAAGAGCTAGATATTTAATCTTCAAATTTATTTGTCTCTTTGTATTAGTAGAGATTTGAAAAGAAGCTAATCATAGTGTTTATTGAGGATAAAGAATTACATTTTCAGAATTAATTAAATTTTCAGGAAAAATAAGAGGAATATCTGAAATAAACGGCATATCTAATGTTTGAGTTCCTGTTGAAATAGATACCCCCGCTTTTAGCCATGCATCAGCAACTAATTCTGTACAATAAACCCCTTGCTTGGAATAAATGCTAAAGTTTTCTCCCACGCGCTTTAATACGATCTTTACGGCATTATTTCTAGCTTCCTCGCTTCCTTTTACTTGATAAAAACGAACAGTATTGGGTTTTGCTCGACTAATAAAGAAGTCTATATTATCAATGGTAACACCATCTTTAATACCTATATGCTCACTTGGTGTTGAATGGATCACTTTAATACCATTATCTGAAATCCACACCATTCCTACGTGACTAAATCCACTTCTATCAACTTGCTTAATTATTTCACTAATAACTTCATCACCTTCACGAAAAACTAAATCTCCATTTTTTAAATCAAGAGGTAAAGCGAGCGCATAAAATGCACCCGCTAAGAATAAAATTAAAATAGTAAAGGCACGAGTAATCACTTAAAATTAACTTTCCATTTACCATCAACATTAATCATCTCTTGTGCTTGAGTTTTTTCCACACCATCTTTTAATTTAGTTTTTAATGTCACAATCGCACTATTTTTATCTTCACTATATTCAACGCTGATAATTTCAACTTTACTCAAGCCACCTTGCTTTTTAACTTGCTTACCCGTTTCCTCTACAATCATTTTAAATTTACGTTTAAATTGTTCAGCATTTGGATCTCCTTGCATTTCGCTTAAGTAAATTAATGAAATAACTTTATCACTATTCCCTGCAGCAATCGCTTCAACAAATGCAACTGCAGTCTGACCCGGATCATCTGTTTTATCACCACACGCTGATAGTGTTATTATTGCAAATATAAAAAATAGGGCTCCCATGACTTTTTTTAACATAATTTATCCTTACCTTAGCATGATATTCTTTGACCGATGAAACTTATAAAAAGATGTCCTATATTAAGATATAAGATAATTAATACATTATTTAATAATTAACTCAATAAAGAACACGACTTTAACTTTTTCTCTATTAAATTATACGTGATAAAAATAAATTTCGGCATATTTTTATATCATTATTTATTTTTGAAAAGAAATTACTTTAAAATAGCCTTTCAGTATTCATAAAAAGAACATTTTAAACACTCACAAACAACACCATAAAATAACCATTTTTATTCTTATAAATCAATATATTAAAAACCTCACTCTATCGACTTATCTAATTTTTTCGTTTTTTAATAATCTATTAAAGATAAAGATTAAGAATACTAAGCACCAATATTTTAAAAAGATCTTTAAAATAAAATTATTCGCTATTATTATAGTAACTACTTTAATTTAGACTAAATATAATGTAATGAGTCCTAATTTATCTACTTAACCAGCATTATTTATATTAATATTTTATGAGATGTATCAACCCAATACATTAATAACAATATTACAACATTAAATCATGTTAAAAAACAATTCTATTTGTTTTCACAATATATTTTCTCGTATTCATCCCTATTATTTGAGCTACTTGCCTATAACACATCACTAATAAATACAAACAAACACTAGAAAAATTGTGATCACATACACCTTTTTGCATCATTAATCCTATTTAAGACAAATAGAAACTGCTTTTTTATCAACAAATAGGTAATCTAGCTGTCTGATTTTGATGACCAAACATGAATAGTTAAAAGGATATTTTATGTTTACTTCACAGCTCATGCTGGTCGGTTACGTGTTATTGGTAAGTCCTTGTGGAAATGATTCTTGCGATGCAGTTCCTGTTACAGAAACTATTTATACTAAAGATGAATGCACAACTCGACTTAACTACTTAAAACAAAAAAGACCTGACCTTATTATTTTCTGTGGAGAAGTCTTAAGAGATCCTGATGTTACTGATGAAAATCCTTATCTCACGCCACCAAACAGTGCAGATGATGTTTTCCAAATTAAGTAGTTAACCTACCCTTAATTTTATTATTAAGATAAAATACAATTTAATTTGTTTTCTTTTTACGATATACTCTTTGTACTTGAATATGTAAGGACACGTATTAGGAGTCACTAATGTCTATTGCGAAACGAACCAAAGACAAGCGCATTGCGTTAGGTTTAACACAGTCAGAACTTGCTACTTTAGCAAATACCACACAGCAATCTATTGAACAGCTAGAAAGTGGCAAAACTAAACGTCCACGTTTTTTACCTGAATTAGCAAAAGCATTAAATTGTGATTTAGCTTGGCTATTAGAAGGTGAAGAGCAACCTAATGTTGCTTCTGAAATTCCACCTGAAAATGAATGGCAACCTGTTAGTGAATGGGATAGCAATACCCCTTTAGGTGCTGATGAAGTAGAAATCCCCTACTTTAAAAGTATTGAACTTGCGGCTGGTGATGGTTGTTGTACTAACGAAGATCATAACGGATATAAATTGAGATTTTCTAAAAGCACATTACGTCGTTATGGCGCTTCCTCACAAAATGTCATTTGTTTTTCTGTTTATGGTGATAGTATGTCTCCCGTTATCCCAAATGGATCAACGGTCACTGTTGATACAGGCAACACACGCATTGTTGATGGTGGCATTTATGCTATCGAACAAGATGCCTTATTCAGAATAAAACTGCTTTATCGTCAACCAGGCGGCAAATTAATTATACGTAGCTATAATAAAGACGAATTCCCTGACGAATCAGCGGAAACTGATTCTGTAAAAATTATGGGCCGTATCATCCATTGGTCAGTAATGGCTTGGTAATCAATAATCAAAGCAATAATTTCAACGTATTGAATTTTCAGTAATAACTTGTCCTTTAGACAATAAAACCGTTTTATCTGCTAGCGCTCTGATTTCACGAGGTTCATGAGTAACCATGATCATCGTTATTTCCTTAGATTTTAAGGAATCAATTAAATCCCAAAGCTGATAACGTGTTTCCCAATCCAAACTCGAAAAAGGTTCATCCAGTAGTAAAAGTTTGGGTTGGCTAATAAGAGCTCTTGCCAAAGCCACGCGTTGTTGTTCCCCTCCTGAAATTTGATAAGGATAACGTGTAGCAAGATGTTCAATTCCCATCTGCTCTAATATCGCCCTTTCTCTCTCCTTGCTTCGTTTCTGTTTTGCACCATATTGCGCTAACCATAAATTTTGAGTCACCGTCATAAATGGAAATAAATAAAGCCGTTGATTTAAATATCGACAGGAACGCAACCACACTGGCTGTTCATTTATATTTTTATTTGCAAGGTAGATATCTCCAGAGTACGAAGTATATCCAGCAATCGCATTTAAAAGTGTAGTTTTACCGCTTCCTGATGTACCACTTATTCCTAAACAAGTTCCTTTCTCTACCTTTAACGAGACATCTTTTAATATATCCGATGTTAATGAATGAATTTCTAACATGATGCCTTCCTTTCTCGCTGTAAACGATGCAATGCAAATAATAAAGTAATCGCAATAGCGATAAGAACAAGCGCACAACCTATTGCCAAAGTGAAGTCTCCACTGGCGATATTTAGATAAATTGCCATAGGTAACGTTTCTGTTTTTAATCTTGTTGCACCGGCTAACATTAATGTAGCGCCAAACTCACCTAAAGCTCTAGAAAATGCAATAATGCTTCCACTCATTAAAGCTGGCCAACACAATGGTATTTCAATCAAGAAAAATGTTTTTGTTGGTGTTAATCCTAAATTTTGCGCAGTTTGAATATAAGCGGGATCAACAGACTTGAAGGCAGAGAGGCTATTTCTCATAATAATCGCACTAGCAACATAAGTTTGAGCAATAATAATACCTAACGGTGAAAAAAGAGAGCGCGATAATTCAGGAAAAACACCCGTTAAAGGTCCCTGATTTCCTAACAATAATAATAACCCGATACCGATAACTAATGGAGGAGTAACCAAAGGTAAGTCTAATAACGCATCAATAAAGCGATGTCCTTTAAAAGGAATTCTTGCCATTGCCCATGCGGCAGGTACACCTAAGATAATTGCCAAACATAAAGAAGTTAATGCCGTACTAAGTGACATACCAATAGCAAAATGAAATTCAGGATCAGTAATGACTTGTCTAAGCTCAACATATGAAAGTTGGCATATTAATGCAATTAGTGATCCTAAGATCAGAAATAACAATAAAAAAAGTGGAATTAATGCCCAACGAAACACGTTATTTCCTTTTCTAAAAATAAAATTTATTTTGCTGTAATAATGAAAAAAGCCACCAGTGAGTTGGTGGCGAAAAAACACAATTTATGTGAGAAAAAAATCTATGGTTTCGAAATTACAGGAAGAAAACCATAATCAGTAAAAGCTTTTATACCCTCTGCACGTGTAAAATAGTCAGCAAGTAATTGTGCTTCTTTTGGATTTGCTGATGTCTTTAAAATTGCCAGAGTTGCTACTTCTTCAGGACTACCTTCTGGTACTGGAAGTAAAACCAATTTATCTTGGTTTTTCATTGCATCTGCATATCCAATAATAGCGGCATCCACTTCGCCATTAAGTAAATACATAAGCAATTGTTTAATCGTTGCTGTACGTACAACTACTTTGTCGCGTAATTTATCACCTTGACCTGATGCATCAATAAGTTGTTCGCCACTTTTTCCTAATGCTATAGCTTTAGCATCACCCATACCTAGCTTTAATGAACTGTTTGCAAGATCTTCTAACGTTTTAATATCGCCCACTTTATCTTTGCGTACAGCAATTACGGGAATATGGCGAACAATAGAATATTGGTTAACAACCTGCCCTTCTTTATCTAACTTTTCCACATAATCTTGTGAGCCAGGAAAAAATAGATCTCCCTGCTTAGTTAAATTAAAGCGTGTTAATATTTGACCTGAACCGCCATACTCAATAGTGACTTTATTTCCAGTTTCTTTTTCAAATACAGTAACAACTTGTTCTACTGGTTGTTTTAAACCAGCACCAGCATAAAGATGAAGCTCAGCTGCCAGTGTATTATGACAAATTAATCCTAGTGCTAGCCCTAAGCCAGCGAGTAATTGACGTTTCATAAAATAGGTAACCCTAACTATCATTATATAATTTTTTATATAGTGAATGATATAAGAGTTTAAGGCAAGAGGCTCATATAAAAAAAGAGAAAAATGTTAACAACTTATCATTTTTACCCTTTTATTTATCTATGAGTTTTACAAAAGAAGCTGATTAAAATAAACACTTCAATATGTTCATTTCTATCAGAAATAAGTAGCTTATAAAAGTAGTAGCTCGCCAACAAATCCCCGTATTCACGAGGATTTTATTATTAGCTTTCTAACTCTAATAATGCCAAGGCCGTCACTTCATCAATAACAATATCAGTAGCGTAACCTCCTTTTATCACCCCTATTGTTGCTTGAATATTTTCCACACCTCCGGCGATAAAAAGTCGCTGCGGTATTTGCCTTAACTGAGCTAAGCTTATTCCCATTATCCTAAGGTCAATATCAGAAACCAGAGGATTGCCTTGCACATCATAAAAGCGTCCGCAAATCACCCCTACAGCACCCAAATCACGGTATTGCGCCATTTCACCGCTGGTTAACACGCCGGTTGTCACTAGAGGATTATCATCCAATGTATTACCCACAACAAAAAGTGCTTTATTACATTGATTCAGCGCTGAAAAATTACGTCTAATAATAGGCTCAGCTTGAAGCTCCATTGCTAAACGTGCACTCGAAACGACAGCAGGCACATGTAAATTAATACTGCATCCTGATAATTTATTTGCAATTAATGCAGCAGCTTCTGCCGTTTTAAAATCAGGTTGTGGTGCAACAGCACCTATCATTTGTAGTACGGTGACATTCTTTAGTGATTTGGGTGGAAGATAATTACCTAACTTATAAATTGTTCGTCCCCAAGCGACACCTAAAATGTCATCATCACCCATTATTTGAGAAAGATACATCGCTCCTGCTTTCGCTAGTCTTTCTCTGTTCATATTTAATGTATGTTGCGATTTATTTTTTTCTTCATCAGGTAAAATAAGCACATTATTAAGATCGAATTTTGCTTTTATTCTGATTGCATAATCAATCGTAGAAAATACTGATGAATCTAAACTAATATTTACGAATCCTTTTTCTCTAGCTAAATGCAAATATTTCACGACTGTGACTCGGGAAACACCCATAATATTTGCAACTTCACTTTGACTGAGTCCGTCCTGATAGTAAAGCCACGCAGCATAGAGAACGGGATCATTATCAAATAAACTCGCGTTCTTTAGCGAATTATTATCCATTTTAAACCCCACAAATTTTTATAAATCTTTTGACTAATTAATTTATTTTATATTAGAGATATTATTGAAGATGAAAATATCTTTGCTTATATTAAGCCTTATAACACAAATAGATACATTCTATTAATCTACTAATAATATCGGCACCCTGATATTTTTCTTTACTACAAGAACCTCATAATACGTAAAAAGCCCTTAATAATGCCGTAAACGGTTCATAACGAGAAAGTTTTTTTTGAAAATACCGTTTTATTTCGATAAAAATAAAAATATTAGCTTTAAGTTTTAAAAAGTTTTATTTTGGTAAAATTAAAATCACCCAAATCTAGTCACCAATGTTAATAAATAGATTCATATCAAAAGGAAAAACAATGATAATTGCATACTCAACTGCACCAAATGAAATGATTGCTAATGAAATCGCTCACTATCTCATCAACGCAAAACTGGCTGCCTGTGTAAATCTGATCCCCCATGTAAAATCTATTTATCATTGGAATAATGAAATTATTGAAGATAATGAAGTACTTATGATGATTAAATCCGAAAAAAGCAAGCAACACGTTTTAATTGATGCAATTATCGAAATACATCCTTATGATACTCCTGAGGTTATTATAATACCGATTGAAAATGGTTTTAAAGGTTATCTTAATTGGATACACCAATCGTTGAATTAAAATAATATTCGCTTTTATAGAAAGCTTTTTTAATTATTTTTATGAAGATGATAATAGTTTGTTAATAACAAATATTTCAATGTCTCAATTGTTAGACAAGTATAGTCACGTTAATATTAAATTAATGTTCTTATTATCAATGAATCCACTTTAATATTTACATGTATATAATCATAAGCATTCAATCTTTTATAGAAATAATCTTGAATATTAGCTTGTTTATGAAAAATCATAAAAAGTAATTATTTTATATTTTCATTCTCTATTTTTTAAAAATAGAAGATAAACAGTTTTAAATTCTAATTTAATAGATTTACCAACATCTTATTCTCGTTATTATCTGCTATACTCAATACGCTTTCTCTAAATTACACATGAAAAGGAGTGAGTTGTGAAAACAAACAGAGTCGCAAGACGTATTTTAGGTTTACCTTATAATTTAAGTCGGTCTAAAAAGAAAGTGCGTTTTTCCATTATTGCCTCTACTGATGCCGAGAACTTACCTGCTGAGCTAAAAAGTATGGCTCAAGTCTGTTTAAAGCAAGATTTTAGAAAAAAAGCAGAGAATAAACGTATATATATGAAGCTGACAGATGCTTACCCAGAGTATCTTGCGACTAATTAAATTTTTATACGTTAACGCTATTTTATAAATAGTTATCATATCAATTTATAACTAAATTATTAATAAATAGCATATCCCTTACGTTATGTAAGGGATATTAAACTCTAAATTAATTTATTCATCTATAGTTTATAAAGTTCTTTTCTGATATTTATCAGCGCTAATTTTGCTGATTGATAATTAATTTCTTCTGGTAAACAACTTAATTTAAATGCGTTTTGAATATCTCTTATCAGCGTTTTGCTACGCAGTAATAATTCATCATAACTAAATTGACCTGCTTTAATTGCTAATAGTTCATCTCTATTATCACGCCAAACTTTTACTTTACTTTCTTGTGCAATCCCTAAAGCAACATACAACAATCTAAATGTATGCATCATATTTTTGCTATCGTAACTTCGCCCGTGATCAATATTTTGCTGGTAACGTGCATCATTACGTTGTTCAACCCACTGCCAGTAATCATGATATTGCTTACGGTATGCGCTATACCCTTCCTTATTAAAACTCAAGTAACCTTGCACTTTAGCTTCTTTAGGAATACTGCTTAACAATACATCATTGGCATTCTCTTTTTTAATGATCCCCTGAAAAAGAGAAGTATCATCATAATACATCGCATATAAATCTTGAGCATGAGCTAATTTAGCTAACCCTAGTTGCTCTTGTTTCCAGTGGCGACTATCTAACCAAGAATTAACTTGTATCGTTTTTCCACCTTCAATCACATAACAAAAATCTAGAATAGTCTTTAATTGCTTTTCGACTGGATTGACGATCTTTTTATTTAATCCTTGAGATTTCTTGATTTGTCCTTCCGCGTAATGAACAAATGTTTGAATGCAGGTTTTAGATAAAAACCACTCCGGCTTTATTAATGACATTAATGGGTGTCGATAAATAACGACTTGTTCTGGTGAATTCAATAATTCTAAAATATTTGGATTCGAAGCACATAACAATTCAATAAATCGGCCAAGCTCATAATAAACTATATCATTGGTTTTATTGCTAACTTGTGGTGTGTACTCCAATCCGTAGAAAAGATCTTTAGGGAGATAAAACACACCTTTAATATCTGTATCAGATGTTTCTGTCGCAAGATTATGTGAACGGCTTCCCGCAATGCTTTCAAATAAAAGGTAAGGCTTTATATCTTCAATTGTCAGTTTCATCTAATTTTTTCCTAAACCAATTATTTAAAACATCATTATCTGGTATTTCTCGCTTTGCTAATTGCACATCTGTTTCTTGCCATAAAAAAAAGATTAGATGTTGCATTGTTTCCGTTGGTACCCAAGTAAAATGCTCATCTTTATCTGATTTAAATTCTACTAATTCGTGGATAACTTTTTGTTCTTCAACAGATAAGATTTTTATCAATTTATTTAGCTCCATAGGTGGGATATCACCTGTTTTTACTGTCCAATAAGCCGACAGCAAAGAGCGTAATAGATAGAACCATTTTTTTAATTTTATAGGTTTTGCATCAGCTTCATTTCTTGTTTTATCTTCTGGAAAATAGCCACTCACAACTTTAGCTATCCCTCTATAATGATGAACAATTACTTTTGGCTGGTAATAGAGCTTTGCCAGTTCAAACAACTCTTTTTGAACATTAGGATATTGTTGATAAATTATTGGTGATTGAAGCCATTCTAATAATATACAGTTCGATTTCCGTAATAGGTGTAGTCCTTTGGTAATATCCCAAGCACCGACATCAAACCAGCTATTTTCTATCCATTCGAAAGTCTCTTTAGGTTTATCGATAGAAAGATAAGCATTACGCGGGCGTATAAAAATACCTCGTACATCGTAATCACTATTTGTTGAGGAAAATCCCCAAGCTCGACTTCCACTTTCTGCAACATAAAGTAATTTAACTTGATGCTCTTGTTCTATTTGCGGTAATTTTTTTAATATCTCATTATGCATGATGTCCTTATCTCCTTATTTTTGACTTTTTTCACTAATTTACATCTCAACACTAATATTCTATGGTTATAACACAGACATAAGCCAATACAAACTTAGTCAAATTCTCATTTTACCCATGTGTAATTAGGTGGTTTATAAATTAAAATGATAACCTCACAACAAGCACAAGATATCGTTCTTAATCACTGTCATTCATCACCTTGTGGTGAACAATTTGCTATTTATTTTTGTGAGTTATCGCCTAAACAAGATTTTTGGATAATCCGTTGTAACTCTGAACGTTATGTAATTTATAATCAATTAGAATATTGTTATGTTGGTGTGAATGCCTATTTAGTGGATACCTCTACGGGTAAAATTGATATCGTTGGTAGTGGAGAAAGTGTTGAGGATTTTCTGCAAGATATTTACGATGCCCAAACTGCATGTGGTCAATTTTATCTTCTTCGCCCTACTTTTTCCAAAGAAAATAAAATCTCATTACTTCATTTAAAACAATGGATAGGATGCGGATATATTTATGCTATAAATTTACTTACTATTAATAAAAATTGGTTTACTGGTAAACGCCGTTATTTACAACATATGCAAACATTATTAGATAAAAGGGATATTAAAACTGAGATTATTTTAGCGGATAATATCGATGGAATAGTTGTTATTAATAACAATACATGGTTTGAAGAAGATATTAGAAAAGAATTAAGGAAGCTTGTTGGGGGTGGGAGTTCATACTAATGAATTTAATCACTATTCTTCCTGTTATATTAAACTTATTGGAGTGCAGTAATTGCCATTTACCCGATATAGCAAGATTTTGTTGAGTCAGTGCAAACATTAATAAAAAAATCATTGAGCAACCTTTAAATCAGATGCAAATTACTATAGATAAAAATAACCAAAGTGGTTACACTTGGATTCAAAATATCCTTTTATGGTTTTATCTATTGGAGTTCTCTATGAATACTAACGATGTAAGAAGCATTGCTGAAATTAGAAGAGACAATCTGATCTATATTATTGAACGCTACTACAACGGCAAACAAAAACTACTTGCTGATGCGTTAGGTGTAGCACCAAGTATGATCTCTCGTTACCTATCACCAAAAGGTTTAAAAAGCCACCGCGAACTCACCGATCCAATGTCACGCAAAGTTGAATATGTAACTAGAATTAGCAAATATTGGATGGATGTAGACCATTTAAAAGAAGGTCATGCGGGATCAGAAAAAGAAGAATATATTCCAACAGAAATTGGCAAGATACTCTCAGATAACATCACAACATTCATGTTAAACGATGGTATCAAGTCAAGAGTTAAACTCTCTGTTGACTCTGGTCTTGCGCAATCAACGGTTAACCGCATTATTAATTGTGAAGCCAGTGCGACCGCTGAAAGTATTGATGCTATAGCTAAAGCAATGGATCGCCAAGCTTATGAATTATTAATTCCTAAAAATGATAAAGGCGCTATTAATTACGATAGAAAAGCCTATTCTAAATTACCTTTAAGTGAGCAAATATCAATTCAAAACTTTATTGAATTTATTATTCATAAAAATAATCCTATCACTAATGAATAGAAATATACAAAAAAGCCACCAGTAACTTACTGATGGCTCTTGGTTTTTTAACCTTTATCAACTATTGCTGATAAATGGTATTTTATTCCCACTCGATTGTTGCTGGTGGCTTACCGCTAATATCATAAACAACACGGGAAATTCCGCCTACTTCATTGATAATGCGGTTAGAAACACGACCTAAGAAGTCATACGGCAAATGTGCCCAATGCGCAGTCATAAAGTCCACAGTTTCAACTGCACGTAATGAAACAACCCAGTCATATTTACGACCATCACCCATAACACCGACTGAACGCACAGGTAAGAATACGGTAAATGCTTGGCTTACTTTGTTATATAAGTCAGCTTTATGTAGTTCTTCAATAAAGATAGCATCAGCACGGCGTAATAAATCACAGTACTCTTTTTTGATCTCACCTAAAACACGAACCCCTAAACCAGGGCCTGGGAATGGATGACGATAAAGCATATCGTAAGGTAAACCTAACTCTAGGCCAATTTTACGTACTTCATCTTTAAACAGCTCTTTTAATGGTTCAACTAAACCCAGTTTCATGTCATCAGGTAAACCGCCCACATTATGGTGTGATTTAATCACATGGGCTTTACCTGTTGCTGATGCGGCTGATTCAATTACATCTGGGTAAATAGTTCCTTGTGCTAACCATTTAACTTGTGGCTGTTTAAGTGCTTCTTCATCGAAAATTTCAATAAAAGAATGACCAATGATTTTACGTTTTTTCTCTGGATCGTTTTCGCCTTTCAGTGCAGTTAAGAAACGTTCTTCCGCTTCAACATGGATAATATTTAGGTCAAATTTACCTTTAAACATTTCCATGACTTGCTCTGCTTCATTTAGACGCAATAAGCCGTTATCAACAAATACGCAGGTTAAACGCTTACCAATTGCACGGTTTAACAATAATGCAGTTACTGATGAGTCAACACCGCCTGATAACGCTAAAATAACGTGATCATCACCAATTTGCTCTTTTAAACGAGCAACTGTGTCTTCAATAATTGCGGCAGAAGTCCACAACGCATCACAACCACAGATATCTAAAACAAAACGTTTTAAAATCGCTAAACCTTGGTGAGTATGTGTTACTTCTGGATGGAATTGAACGCCATAGAAGCGTTTTTCTTCATTGGCCATAATAGCAAACGGGCAGGTTTCAGTGCTTGCTACTGTGATAAAATCTGAAGGGATAGCGGTTACTTTGTCGCCATGGCTCATCCATACATCTAATAATGGTTTGCCATCTTCACTTACTGAATCTTGAATATCGCGGAATAACGCACAAGTCTCACGAATTTCAACTTGTGAATAACCAAATTCACGCTCACCAGAAACTTCGACATCGCCACCTAATTGCATCGACATCGTTTGCATGCCATAGCAAATACCTAATACAGGAACGCCGGCATTAAATACGTATTCTGGTGCTCGAGGGCTGTTATCTTCTGTCGTACTTTCAGGACCACCAGACAAAATAATACCATTAGGATTAAATTCACGAATTTGCTCTTCGGTTACATCCCATGCCCAGAGTTCACAATAAACACCGATTTCACGAATACGACGAGCTATAAGCTGCGTATACTGTGAACCGAAATCAAGGATAAGAATGCGATGATTATGGATATTTGCTGTCATTTGTGGTGAATTCCAAAACAGATAAAGTCATAAAGTTGAAAGGCTTGCTCTGTATTATTACCACAAGCCTTTCTCGGAATAAATTACATACCTAAGCGATAATTAGGTGATTCTTTTGTGATAGTAACATCATGAACATGGCTTTCCTGAATACCCGCACCACTGATGCGAACAAATTCAGCTTTAGTATTTAATTCTTTAATAGTTGCGCAACCTGTTAAGCCCATGCATGAACGTAAACCACCCATTTGTTGGTGAACGATGGTTTTCAATAAGCCTTTATAAGCAACACGGCCTTCAATACCTTCTGGTACTAATTTGTCTGCGGCATTATCAGTTTGGAAATAACGGTCTGATGAACCTTTAGACATTGCACCTAATGAACCCATACCACGGTATGATTTATAAGAGCGACCTTGGAACAGTTCAATTTCACCTGGGGATTCTTCAGTACCTGCAAACATTGAACCAACCATAACGCAAGCCGCGCCCGCTGCTAATGCTTTCGCAATATCACCAGAGAAGCGAATACCACCATCAGCAATAACAGGAATATTGCGATCTTTTAGTGCTTCTACCGCATCTGCAATAGCGGTAATTTGCGGTACACCAACGCCTGTTACGATACGTGTTGTACAAATTGAGCCTGGGCCGATACCTACTTTAACCGCGCTTACACCAGCATCCGCTAATGCTAAAGCACCTTCTGCGGTTGCAACATTACCACCAATAATAGGTAAGTTAGGATATAAAGCACGAGTATCACGAATGCGTTGTAGTACGCCTTCAGAATGACCGTGAGAAGAGTCAATAAGTAAAACATCAACGCCAGCAGCAACTAATGCAGCCACGCGCTCTTCATTACCTGCACCCGCACCAACAGCTGCACCAACACGTAAACGACCATGTTCGTCTTTACAAGCATTAGGTTTGCGTTCTGCTTTTTTGAAGTCTTTTACTGTGATCATACCTTTCAGGTGGAAGTGGTTATCAACCACTAACGCTTTTTCTACACGTTTTTCATGCATTTTTTGCATAACGATATCGCGTGCTTCACCTTCTTGTACTGTCACTAAGCGTTCTTTAGGTGTCATTACCGCAGTAACAGGTTGGTCTAAATCAGTCACAAAACGAACATCACGGCCGGTAATAATACCAACTAATTCGTTATCATTAGTCACAACAGGATAACCCGCAAAGCCATTGCGTTCAGTCATTGCTTGAACTTCACGTAAAGAAGTTTCTGGTGTTACGGTGATAGGATCAGTGACAACACCACTTTCATGTTTTTTCACGCGGCGAACTTCTTCAGCTTGGCGTTCAATAGACATGTTTTTGTGGATAAAACCAATTCCACCTTCTTGAGCTAATGCGATAGCTAAAGGCGCTTCAGTCACAGTATCCATTGCAGCAGAAAGCATAGGAACATTTAGGCGGATTGTTTCAGTCAGTTGAGTAGACAAGTCGGCAGTATTAGGAAGAACAGTGGAGTGTGCAGGAACTAACAAAACATCATCAAATGTAAGTGCTTCTTTTTTAATTCGTAACATAGCAATATCTCACCAAGGCGGCTTTTAGGAAATAGAAAATATTGCCGCGGAATTATACACACCGTAATCGGTTGCTTCTAGCTTTTTTTCAAAATTTTTATTGATCCTGCCGCGAACTTAGGTAGTATCAATCAATTAAGTCTTTGTTTTAAAATTTGATCTGGCTCACATGACACTACCAATAAACAATAATATTTTTACTGTTAGCCGTCTAAATAAGACCGTTCGCCAATTATTAGAAATGGAAATGGGTCGCATTTGGATCAGCGCTGAAATTTCCAATTTTACTCAACCCTCTTCTGGTCACTGGTATTTTACGTTAAAAGATACTAACGCCCAAATTAGAGCTGCGATGTTTCGTGGACAAAATAGCAAAGTCACTTTCCGTCCTCAACACGGTCAGCAAGTCTTAGTGCGAGCAACAATCACATTGTATGAGCCACGAGGTGATTACCAATTGATTGTTGAGAGTATGCAACCTGCTGGTGACGGGCTTTTACAACAACAGTTTGAGCTATTAAAACAAAAACTTAGTGCAGAAGGTTTATTTGATGCTATTCATAAAAATCCCCTGCCATCACCTGCAAAACAAATTGGTGTTATCACTTCCTCAACAGGCGCTGCGCTGCACGACATTTTAAATATTCTTCGTCGTCGTGATCCCTCTTTACCCGTACTTATCTATCCAACTGCCGTTCAAGGCGCTGAAGCACCTATGCAAATTGTTCGTGCTATTGAACTTGCTAACCGCCGTAAAGAGTGTGACGTCTTAATTGTTGGCCGTGGCGGTGGTTCATTAGAAGATCTCTGGGCATTTAATGATGAACGCGTTGCCCGTGCTATTTTTGCCAGTGAAATTCCTATTGTAAGTGCGGTTGGTCATGAAACTGATGTAACCATAGCTGATTTTATTGCTGACCTTAGGGCGCCAACACCTTCTGCAGCGGCAGAACTAATCAGCCGTAACAAGCTTGAGCTATTGCGCCAATTGCAATCACAACAACAACGCCTTGAAATGGCAATGGATTACTACTTAGCGAAAAAATTACGCGCAATAACACAACTTCATCACCGTTTACAGCAACAGCATCCTCATTTACGCCTTGCTCGTCAGCAAAATGTATTGGCTTCAACACAACAGCGTTTAGTTTCTAGTTTTCAGCGATTATTACAAGCCAAACAACATCAACAAACACAACTACAAAAACGCCTTAATTACCAAGAACCTAGTTCCCAAATTCAAACATTACTTCGTCAACAACAGCTGCTGATTTACCGTATGCGAGAAAGTATTGCACAACAGCTATCTCGTCAACGTGAACAGTTCGCTATTAGTTGTTCTCGTTTAGAAAGTGTGAGCCCTCTCGCAACACTTTCTCGTGGTTACAGTATTAGCGAAACAGAGTCTGGAGAAGTGCTGAAAAACACTAAACAAGTGAAAGTGGGCGATCCATTAAAAACACGTGTTGAAGATGGTTGGATCACCAGTGAAGTGGTGAAAACACAAAAGATAAGAGCAAAACGCAAAGCAACTGCTAAAAATAACGATTAGGTCAAATCAAGTAATTTAAGATTTATATAAATACAAAAGAAAACGGCATCCAAATAATATTGGTGCCGTTTTTTATTATTTATATTTTAAGATAATCATTACATTATATTAAAAACGCACCTCTCCTGCAAAAAGGTAGCTTCGTCCTCGAGCAGTTTGAGTATTACTTCCTGGATCTTGCATCATTGGCGCTGAATTACTTCTATCAAGCGCATTAGAATAGTTTTTATTCATTAAATTATGTACTGCGAATTTCAAAGAAATATTTTTATTAATTTTGTAATTACTATAAAGATCAATAACGGTTGGAATATTATCTTGTTGCACCATAGGGACTTTACCCGTATCAAAATCAACACCTTCAGGTGAAGATTTACGTGATTTACCTGTGATTTGGATCACTGTTCCTAGTTCTAATGACTGATCATCAAAGAAGCGGACACCTGTATCAATCGAGGCATAATATTTTGGTAATTCAGAAGCCGGCGTTTGCCCAAAATCAGTACTGGCGATTGAGGTCGGCTGTGATGTGCGCTGATCGCTATAAGCAAGGGTTGCGTAAAACACGCCCGCATCATAATTGGCTTGAAGCTCATAACCGCGCAAAGTTACAGGCTCAAGGCTATTGGTATACAGAAAAATATTGCCGTCATATTCTATGCCTGCATAATCTTCATCCGTTAAAGAACCGTCATTTTTACAACGTACGCCACCGTTACATACAAAATAAGAATTACTAGAGATGTAATCTTTAATTTTTGTGTGATACCACAATCCTTTAAATCGTAAGCTGTCGCCTTCAATAATTAAATCTGGGCGATAACTATTGAAACCAATTTGAACGGTATCTGCCTTTTCACTTTTCAAAAATGGATTCATTGAAGCGCCACCTTCATTGGCAAAGAAGATCTCTTGCGATGTTGGTGCTCTCATTGTTTGAGCATAGCTGACAAACGGCTGAAATTCAGGAATAATTTCAGCCGAAAGTAGCATTCCTGGATCCCAATTTCTATCATGACGATTAACATTCATTTCACCTTCAGGGAAGCAGGCAGCGGTTGGATCACAAGCAGGTTTACGCCCTTTAATATGATAATCCACATAATTTAAATTTAGGTCGAGAGTATAAATATCGTATTCAAATTTCATTTGTGAAAAGAAACTGGTTAAATCATTTTTTCCTTGAGGTGCAAAAGAGTTATATTCAACCATGTTTTGTGATTGCCAAGGATCAGTAGAAGGCGCAATAACACTACGTTTATATTCTGTTGACATTAATTTAGAGCCAAGCGTTAATGCCATATCTAATTCACCATAATTAAAGCGACTGGTATTTTTCGCCACTAATGAATCAGATATATTTTTGGCATTCGCTTCTCGTAAACTCACAAGAGAATCACCCTCAAATTTTTGTGATGCTTGGCTGTGACTAAGCAGAACTTCACTATCAAATAAATCATTTAATGGTGTATAGCGATATTTTGCATAATAATCTTTGGCATCAATTTTGCGACGATTAAAATTGTTGTTATAAAAACGACCACTTAATTCTAATTCATGTGAATCATTGGGTTTAATATTTATTTTAGTCAATTCTGAGTGTGGTCTTTGATTAAATTCTTTACTTGTCGCAAATTCTTCACTATTAAAACCTGCACCATTTTTATAAGAAGACTCTATTTTGTGTCCACTTAATGCAAGCATTGCACCAACAGTACCATTATCATTAAATAATGAACGTTGCCCTGCAAAGGCGACCATGCCGTTATAACCTAAACCGTTTGTACCACCAGAGGCTTTACTTCTTACTCCCCATGAATTCCCTTCAAATAAAACATCCTCGACACCAATTGTTTTAAAATTAGCGCTACCGGCTAAAGCATTGATGCTATTTTCACCATCTTGTTGACCGCGAGAAATATCAATTTTAATAATAAAATTCGGATCAATCATCGTATTAAATTGATTATAAGGTTGTGCACCATGAGCATATTGACTAGGTGATGTGCTATACATCGTTTGTGTGACACCATCCACCATCATATTAACGCGACCAAAACCACTAAGCCCGCGAATATTGACACTAACACCAGGTTGGCTTACATCCATTTGAGTATACGTACCTGGCGTTGAGCGTAATGTTTGTTCAACTGATTCGAGATTATTAATTTCACCAATAGAGCTATAAGCACCGGGTTTTCCCAATGCTTTTTGTTCTGGTGTTTCTTTTTGTGCTGATGAGACTTTTAAACTACTAAATTGAACTGCTTTATCTGTTTCAGATGCGATGACAAGATGATTAACACCCGAAAATAATATAAGAGTGCTAAGTATTTTCCTTGTAAATTTCATAATAAACCTATTCTTTATTTTTATTTAAATAGGCTCACTTTGCTTTATATAAAAAACAAAAAATAAGAAATAATATTATTATTGTTATATAAACTTAAATAATAGCACTGCCTCTCTTAAAGAGAGACAGGCTGATTTTATTAAATTTATTTGTTATTACATACTAATCTAGTTAATATTTTGAGCTTTAAAATAAACTTTCGGTTGTTCTAACATCAGAATAAAAGCATATTCTTTTGCAGTATCACGTAAACGATTAAAACGTCCTGATTTACCGCCGTGTCCTGCACTCATATTAGTATCAAGTAATAATAGATTATTATCCGTTTTTAATTCACGTAATTTAGCAACCCACTTTGCAGGCTCCCAATATTGTACTTGTGAATCATGTAATCCTGTAGTGACTAATAAATGAGGATAAGCCTTAGCAACAACATTATCGTATGGGCTATATGATTTTAAGCGGAAATAAACGTCTTTATCAGCAGGATTTCCCCACTCTTCATATTCCCCTGTCGTTAATGGAATTGAAGCGTCGAGCATTGTTGTCACAACATCAACAAATGGAACTTGAGATACAACACCACGGTATAATTCTGGTGCCATATTCACAACAGCGCCCATTAATAAACCACCGGCACTACCACCCATTGCGTAAACATGTTTAGGTGCTCCGTAACCTTCGGCAATTAGATATTTAGTGGCATCAATAAAGTCAGTAAAAGTATTAACTTTATGTTCCATTTTACCTTGGTTGTACCAACGTTTACCTAATTCACCACCACCACGTACGTGAACAATCGCATAGACAAAACCTCTATCTAACAAACTTAAACGAGGTGAGCTAAATGATGGATCAATGCTACTACCGTAAGAGCCATAACCATAAATTAAGATAGGATTTTCGCCTTTCTTAAATAAGTCTTTGCGATAAACCAATGATACGGGAACTTCAACACCATCTTGTGCTTTTACCCAAATGCGCTCACTTTCATACAAATCACGTTCAAAGCCTTTCACTTCTTGTTGTTTAAGCAGTTGCTTTTGATGTGTTTGCATATTCCATTGATAAGTTGAAGATGGTGTTGTCATGGATGTATAACCAAAGCGAAGCTCTTCACTATCTGCTTGAGGATTAAATCCTAACCATGCCATATAAACAGGATCGTCAAACGTGACATTAGTTGATTGACCTGTTTTCCAATCAATTTGGCGTAATGACACTAGGCCTTGTTTTCTTTCTTCCACAACCAACCAGCGATTAAACAGATCAAAACCTTCTAAATCGACATCTTTTTGTGGCGCAATGACGGTTTTCCAAGGTTTATCGATTGATGCTGTTTTATAAAGACCAAACAATTCACTCTCATGATTCGAACGAATATAAAATTCACCATTAAAATGGTCGATATCATATTCGCGCCCTTCTTGACGTGCAGAGAAGATAACCATCGGTTTTTCTGGTGCATTCGCATCAATTAAGCGAGACTCTGAGGTTGTTGAACTTTCAATAGAGACAAGAATGTAATCTTCAGATTTGCTTTTACCCATCCATGTATAAAAGCGATCGTCGTTTTCTTCAAAGATTTTGACGTCTTGTTTGCGATCAGTGCCATATTGATGGCGATAAATTTGATAAGGTAGTAGCGTTTGCGGATCTTTATCAACATAAAATAGTGTTTTGCTATCATTTGCCCACACTAAGTTTGCTGAGATATTGGTTAACACATTCTCTTTCCATGTGTTATCTGACAAATCTTTATAGGCAACATTATAGTTTCTGCGCCCTTCTTTATCTTCAGTAATCGCTATACGTTTGTTATCTGGGCTGATAGTCAGATCACCTAATTGATAAAACTCATGTCCTTTAGCACGTTCGTTTCCATCAACCAGAACTTCCCATTCACTCTCGCTATTAACTGGCTTACGCTGATAAATAGGGAAATCTTTACCTTCTTGGTAAATAGTACGATAAGTATAGCCATTATAAATGTAAGGCACTGACTCATCATTTTGAGCCATGCGGCTCACCATTTCATTAAAGAGTGTTTCTTCTAATGCCTTACCTTCTTTCATTACAGATTCGGTATAGGCGTTTTCAGCATTAAGATAATCAAGCACTTTAGGATCTTGGCGTGAATCATCTCTTAGCCAATAATAATTATCGGTACGTGCATCGCCATGTTCTATCATCACATGAGGCACTTTGTTCGCTTTTGGTGGCGTCACTAGGGAGTCCTTTTGATTTTGAGCCAATGCAGGTGTTGTTGAAATTAACAAAGCCATGATCGCACTCGTTAATTGCAACGTCATCCGTTTTTTTGTTGCGACTAGCATAACGTTTTATTTCCTTTTTAACCTGTCGTTAGAACGTTAGTGTAGAAAACTCAATTGGCATTTCAACCATTATTTTACCTTTCGACAATAACTCCATTGGCGGTATCGGTAAGGGCTCAGCGCGTTTGAGTACTCTTTGTGCTTCTCTATCTAAAGAACGCACACCACTACTGAGAATTAATTCACTCGATATGACATAACCTTGTTCATCAACAATAAAGCGCACTTTAGAAATCCCCGTTCTACCTTTGCTTTTTGCTTCTTCAGGATAGGCTTTATAGCGATTAAGGTGTCCTTTTGTTTTAGCTTGCCATAATGCTAATGCGCTTTCTGAACTATCCGAATCACTGTCATAATTTGCACTAACATCATTAGATTGCTGTCTCGCCGCGGAGCGACTACTTGAAGGTGCTGATTGGCTAGACACATTTTCACTCATAATCGGTGCAGGTTTTACAGGAGAGGTAACAGGAGTTACTTTAGCCGTTTGCTCTACATTGACCCTTTTTTTGGGTTTTTCGATCAAAATTTCAGCATTTTCATTCACAATAAGATCAGGCTGCTTTTCAGCAATATCTTGCTCTACCTTTTTTTGGCTTGCCACTGCCAGTTGTTGATCGACCCCTACAACCTGTTTTTCATCACTGAGCGCTTGTACATTTTCACTTAAGCTCATCATTACAGCTAATTCAGGCTCTTGTATTAATACCGTATTTTCTTTATTGAGAAAAAAATAAGCCATGACAAAAACAGCGTGTACACCGATAGCCAAAATTAACGCTTTAGAACTGCAAAGCTGAAATTTTGGCATTTGATCCATACAAGAGGAAATAAGCATAATTGTGTTATCAATAAATTAAGGTAATGCGACAGGTGTTATCCAAAGATAATCGGCATGAACTGGAGTGATATCACTTCCCTCTTCCGTCATTATCACGACTGTCACGTTTTCATTCGGCGCTAAATCAGCAACGTGTAAAGGTACACCCATTATTTTTGTGGCATGAAAAGAGCCGGCAATTAAAAGTGCAGGCGTAGGAGCATCCAATAAACTTTTCGCCATTGCACGATCTCGCAATTGCTGAATAACCGTCATTTTTTCTGCTTGTGTTTTATCAAGCGCATCGCCATGAGAAAGTTCGATTGTTTTTTGAATAAGTTGACGAACAGATGCATCAGTTGAATGTACACCTTCAATAATAGGCGGATTTTTATACGCACTAGATATTTCACTGCGATCAATATTGGCAGCTAATAAAGGATAATCAGCGCTTAGCCCTGCTTTAACAATATTGCCATACCATTTCCAAGGCCAGCCTGAATTCCATTTTAATGCCGCCATTAGGCGTTCATCCCGTAGATATTCAGAACCTGAATAACGTTTCTTTGTATTATCAACTAAGGATTGCTGGCTTGGTGTTAACATCTCGAGTAAAACAGCGCCTTGAGGGCGCTTTTTAGGTAGTTCTGTCATTAACCAATATTCAATATCATGATGATAAGCATTGTCATGTTTTTCACCAATGATCACACGTGATTGGCTTGCTAACCGTGTTAGCAATATATCTGCCGTGATAGATTGCCCAGTTTGAGTATCAATAATGTTTGCCGACTGAATAATTGTCAGATCTACAGTTGATACAGGTTGCTTTTCTATTGAGTGACAAGCTGAAAGACTTATTAATGAAACTAGTAGTAAGATCCTTTTTGATATTGAGAAAAACATAATCGTCCTATTAGTTATATATACCTATTTTAGTTGAGCGCATAGGTTAATGTTGTTACTAATAATTATCAATATCATTCTTATATTTATTTGCATTTAATGCTTTTATATCTATTTCAATGGCATAAAAAAAGCGCCTGATAAAAGGCGCTTTATGTGTAAAACAATTTGATTATTAACAATTAATTTTGCGATTGTGCTTGCGCTTCGACAACAGCTAATGCCACCATATTTACGATACGACGTACTGATGCAATTGGCGTTAAAATATGAGCTGGTTTAGCGACCCCCATTAAAACAGGCCCCACAGTCACACCATCAGAACTAGTTACTCGTAATAAGTTATAACTAATACGTGCCGCTTCCATTGTTGGCATAATAAGTAAATTCGCAGAGCCTTTTAATGGGCTATCAGGCATCACATCACGGCGAATAGACTCTACTAATGCCGCATCAGCATGCATTTCACCATCAATTTCTAATTCAGGTGCGCGTTGTTTGATAATTTCTAACGCTTTTCTGAGTTTAATTGATGATGGACTATCAAAAGAGCCAAAACTTGAGCGAGAAACTAGTGCGGCTTTTGGTTCAATACCAAAGCGACGAATGGTGTCCGCTGCCATGAGAGTAATATCCGCCAGTTGTTCGGCTGTTGGATCTTCATTAACATAAGTATCTGTAATGAAAGTATTACCGCTTGGCAGTAACAGTGCATTCATTGCTCCTGCCGTTTCCATACCTTCACGTAAACCAAACACATTTTTATAGATTTCGAAGTGCTCTGCATAGCTCCCTACTGTACCGCAAATCAAGCCATCCGCTTCACCTCTACGCACCATAATGGCACCTATAAGCGTTGGATTACCAATCATTGCGCGACGAGCTTGTTCTTGAGAAACACCACGACGTTTCATAATTTGGTGATATTCTTGCCAATATTCTTTGAAACGTGGGTCATTTTCATTGTTCACTACTTCAAAATCTTTGCCCGCTTGAATATGTAAACCTAGTTTTTGAATACGCATCTCAATTACACTAGGGCGACCAATTAAGATTGGAGTTGCTAAACCTAATGTAACGAGTTCTTGTGTGGCATGTAATACGCGGTTTTCTTCACCTTCAGCTAACACAATGCGTTTTTTCTCTTTTTTCGCTTGAGAGAAAATAGGTTTCATAAATAAGTTAGTTTTATAAACAAACTCATTAAGATGTTCGATATAAACCGAGAAATCTTCAATTGGGCGTGTTGCAACACCCGAATCCATTGCCGCTTTTGCAACTGCTGGTGCAATTTTTACAATTAAGCGTGGATCAAACGGTTTTGGAATAATGTACTCTGGACCAAAAGAGAGCTCTTGATCACCATACGCTGAAGCGACTTCTTCGTTTTGCTCTGCCAGTGCAAGCTCTGCAATAGCATGTACACACGCGAGTTTCATCTCTTCATTAATCGCAGTCGCACCAACGTCTAAGGCGCCACGGAAAATGAATGGGAAACACAATACGTTATTAACCTGATTTGGGTAGTCCGAACGACCTGTACAGATGATCGCATCAGAACGTACCGCTTTTGCTAGTGGTGGTAAAATTTCAGGCTCTGGATTTGCAAGCGCAAGAATAAGTGGATCACGCGCCATTTTTTTAACCATTTCTTGTGTTAATACACCAGGCCCTGAACAACCTAAGAAAATATCAGCATTATTAATAACATCATCTAATGTGCGCGTACCATTGTCTTCAATCGCATAGGCAGCTTTGGTTTCTGCCATATTAGCTTCACGACCACGGTAGATAACTCCTTTTGAGTCACATACTGTGATATTTTCACGTGTTAGCCCTAAAGCGACTAATAGATTCATACAAGCGATGGAAGCTGCACCTGCTCCTGATACCACTAATTTTACTTTACTGATATCTTTTCGAATAATGCGTAAACCATTGAGGATCGCCGCGGTTGAGATAATTGCTGTACCATGTTGATCATCATGGAAAACAGGGATATTCATTCTCTCGCGCAATTTTTTCTCAATGTAGAAACACTCTGGTGCTTTAATATCTTCGAGGTTAATACCACCAAAAGTAGGTTCTAATGAAGCAATAATATCAACAAGTTTATCAGGGTCCGTTTCATTAACTTCAATGTCAAAAACATCAACACCAGAAAACTTCTTAAACAAAACGCCTTTACCTTCCATTACAGGCTTACCGGCTAAGGCCCCAATATTTCCAAGTCCAAGCACTGCTGTACCATTTGAAATCACCCCAACAAGGTTACCTTTAGCGGTATAGCGATAAGCAGCAAGAGGATCAGCTGCAATTTCTAAACAAGGTGCTGCAACACCCGGCGAATAAGCTAATGCTAAGTCACGTTGGGTAATTAACGGTTTTGTAGGTGTTACTGTGATTTTGCCTGGTACGGGAAATTCATGAAAATCTAGAGCGCTTTGTTTTAATTTGTCTTCCATCTTCATATCCTTTGTATCAATAGGGTAAGGGCTTCGTTAGTATAATGGTAATGGAGCGTTAAATCATGACGGCTCCGACACTTTTTTCAATTTAGTAAGCTAGAACACACTGATCTTTTTTGCTGATTTTTATCGCTACAAAAGCTTATAAAACGACCTACTCAGCTCTTTTAGGCATTGAATGATATTAATAGTGATCACTTAAAATAAAAACAACCATAAAAAACAGCCCTCTGGGTTCGATTAAAAGGCGTTTTACTCATTTTAATGCGAATAAAAACTGACCATCAAAGGTCAACACACTCTAAATTTGTTATATACAATTAATACCTAGTTATAGGTATATTATTAACGTCATTTAATTTTCCCCACTGTAATAAACTCGAACAGAAAAAAGACAATATTTGTTTATTATTTATCAGATATTAAATTAACATTTAAAATAATTAAATTTTTTATATTGTTTAAAAAAACAATAACTATTTTCGCTTGTTGATTATTTTTTAAATAGGCTCATTTCTATACAACTCATTGTAACTATAAAGATTTTATAGAATTAGATTTTTTGTTAGGCGTTTTGGTTATTTTCTTTTTTACCCGTAACAATAATTGGTGTAATATTGCCAACCGTCAATTTTATTTTCTTATTGTTTTAATAAGATGTCTGATTCTAATTTTTATTCCTCATTTGGAATTTACTTTTTTATTTTCTACTTTTGGAAAGATTACGCACATTATTATTTTTTTTTAGGGAGAGGGGTTATGCCTAGCTACTCAATTATGATAGTGGATGATCACCCTATCATGAGATATGGATTACGGCTATTGTTAGAAAAAGACAAGGATTTTGTCGTAGTAAGCGAAAGTGGCAATGTTCAAGAGGCTGTAACCGCTGCAAAACAATTAAATCCAGATTTAATTATGATGGATTTAAATCTACAAGGGCGTTCAGGTATTGATGCTATTCGGACACTTCGACGTTCTGGTTTAACATCTTACGTTCTTGTTTTATCCGTTTCTGATTCACGCAACGATGTTTATGCTGCGTTGGATGCAGGCGCAAACGGTTATCTTTTAAAAGAATGTGAATTAGATATGCTGCTACTAAGCTTGCGTAAAGCGGCTGTTGGGCATCCTGTTTATAGCGAGCGAGTTTGGCAATATATTCAACTTAGACAAAACTATTCTGATCCACTTTCAGCTCTTACGAAAAGAGAACTTGATGTCCTTCATGAAGTGTCAGTTGGTATGAAAAACAAGCAAATTGCTGAAAACTTATTTATTTCTGAAGAAACAGTGAAAGTTCACATTCGTAACATTTTAAAGAAACTGCAAGTTACTTCTCGTTTAGCTGCTAGTCTTATTCTTATTAAGCACCAGTATTAAACGTTTTACCCCGACACTGGGTCGGGGTAATCAGAGTTATTATTGAATATTTGGCTTAAACATGTATTAAGTCATTCATTACTCAATAGGAACAGGGTAACTTAATACTTTAAAATGGTTATCTGGCATTTTTTCAATATTTAACTGATAGAGCTCCCGATTAATTCCATTTATGACAATATCAAGTTCACTAAAAGCGGATTGTATTTCCTCATTAGTTGCCCATGAAGGAATGCCTTTTACACCATAATAGAAATAAATTTTACTTTTACCTGATCCTATCGGTTGGATCTCTTTTATTTGGCTAATAAACAGATGACCATAGCAGAAGTCTTGGTAAGGTTGCCACGCTGTGCGTCCTTTTTCACTGAGATTGAACACCCATTCTTCTCCATTTGCTGTTTGTTCAATTAATCCAGCCTCAACTAATGCATGCATTCTTTCTAACACCCAAGGTGCATCATCTTCATTGCTATATACAGGCCATTTCCCTTCGCCCAAACACAATAAATAATCACTGTTAAAAAAAGCTTCTAAGGCTATTTTATACTCATCAACTTTTTGACTGTCATTTTCTTCATCTGCCCAGCTAAAAGAAGAAAGTAAAAGTAATATAAGACTCAGTGAAATACTTTTCATATTCTCTTTTACCAACGGAAATCTTTATTCGTATTTGTATTACTCTACGCTACACAATTCGTTACACTAACGTGACAGTTTAATATCCGATATATTTTATAATGTAAATAGGATTTTTCACTACAACAAAAGCTGTTATTTTGAAATTGTATAACACTCATTCTCATCAATACTAATATTACGTATTGTCATATAAGGAAAATATCATGTCCACGACAAACCTGACATATACCATGTACGGCATAAAAAATTGCGATACAATCAAAAAAGCACGTAAATGGCTAGATGATAATCATGTTCCTTACGCGTTTCATGATTACCGCAAAGAGGGTTTGACGGAAGCATTATTACGCACCTTTACAGAAAACTTAGATTGGCAGACACTTGTGAATAAAAGAGGAACAACTTGGCGCCAATTATCTGATGAAGAAAAAAATGCAATCACGGATGTTACCTCCGCTATTTCACTGATGTTAGATAAACCCGCTATCATTAAGCGCCCTATTCTTGTCTCATCAGATAACCGCTTTATTGTCGGTTTTAATACCAATGACTATTTGACCTTTACAGGAGCCTAATATTTATGTCCTGTCCTGTTATTGAACTTGCACAACAATTAATTTCACGTCCTTCGATAAGCCCTGACGATCAAGGTTGTCAACAATTGATTATTGATAGGCTAGCTCCTCTTGGTTTTACTATTGAAAGAATGCCTTTTGGTGAAACAGAGAATTTATGGGCTTGCCGTGGTGGTGAGGGCGAGACTCTGGCCTTTGCTGGTCATACAGATGTAGTTCCTACTGGTGATCCTGCATTATGGGAACAACCACCGTTTGAACCGTCAATACGTGATGGCATGCTTTATGGGCGCGGTGCTGCTGATATGAAAGGTTCTCTTGCCGCAATGATTGTTGCCGCAGAACGTTTTGTTCATTCTTATCCTGATCATCGTGGACGGCTGGCTTTTTTAATTACCTCCGATGAAGAAGCAAAAGCAGCAGATGGCACAGTGAAAGTTGTGCAATCTTTGATGTCACGAGGCGAACGTCTCGATTATTGCCTTGTCGGTGAACCTTCAAGCCAACATCAATTAGGTGATATGGTTAAAAATGGCCGTCGTGGCTCAATAACAGCGAATTTATTAATTCAAGGTGTGCAAGGGCATGTCGCTTACCCTCACCTTGCAGAAAATCCTATTCATACTGCATCCCCTTTTATTCAAGAATTAGTCAATACGGTTTGGGATGAAGGCAACGAATTTTTCCCAGCAACAACCATGCAGATTGCCAATATTCATGCAGGTACTGGCAGTAATAATGTTATTCCTGGTGAGTTGTTTATCCAATTTAATTTCCGTTTTAGCACCGCAATTACTGATGAAGAAATTCGTCAACGTACAGAAGCTTTATTGCAAAAACACCAACTTAGTTATCATTTAGAATGGTCTTTATCAGGTCAACCTTTTATTACTGGTCAAGGTAAATTGCTTGAAGCGGTTCGCTATTCTGTTAAACATTATACCAATTTAGAACCAGAGCTCTCCACCAGTGGAGGCACTTCTGATGGGCGATTTATAGCTCAAATGGGAGCACAAGTTGTTGAGTTAGGCCCTGTGAATGCAACTATTCACAAAGTGAATGAATGTGTCAATGCGGCAGACTTACAGCAACTTAGTCGAATTTATCAGCGAGTGATGGAGCAACTTATTTTATGATAACGCCTCTAATGTTAACGGGTCGTTCTACTGACCATTTGGTCACTTTATCAGGCCAACACCGTTTACAATTTAATGCCACTAAAGCGTTTTTAGCATTACAGCAACAAGCAACAAAAGCAGGTTTTAAATTAATGCCAGCCAGCTCTTTTCGCGATTTTAATCGCCAACTGGCAATATGGAATGGCAAATTTGAAGGAACGCGCCCTGTCTTAGATGCACAAAGCCAACCAATAGATATTCATTCACTATCAGAAGGTGAGCGTTGTACTGCCATTTTAAAATGGTCAGCATTGCCGGGAGCAAGTCGCCACCATTGGGGAACTGAAATTGATATTTATGATCCTTTTCGCTTACCTGAAGGACAATCATTACAGTTAGAGCCTTGGGAGTATGAAGACGGCGGCTATTTTGCAGAGCTTAATGAGTGGTTAACGGAAAATATGTCAGCATATGATTTTTATCGCCCTTTTACTCATAAAGAGAGCGATATTGCTTACGAACCTTGGCATATCAGTTATTGGCCTCTATCTCATGAAGCCTCACTTGCTTACACACCTGAAATTCTTAAATCAGTGTTAGAGGAAGAAGATATTTATGGTAAGCAGTGGTTATTAACGGATCTTGACGAGATATTTTCACGTTATATTGTTTTGCCTGAATAAAATTATTTCTCACATGGGGCTTCTTGTTGATCGTTTACAGGAAGTCTCCACATAAAAATTAATAAACAAACTAGGATCATGAGTAATAATATTCTGACCCATAGCATTGATACTAACCACAGTGAAATCGCAAAAGTAATTAAGATCACTAAGATAGCTTTAGGTTTCGCCCCTTTAGGCATGGCACGATAAGTTTGCCAATAACGTAAATAAGAACCAAACCAAGAACGGTAAAGCAACCAATGATGAAAGCGTGTTGATGAGCGTGAAAAACACCATGCAGCAAGTAATAAAAAAGGTGTTGTGGGTAATACAGGTAAAATAACACCCAGCGTGGCTAATCCAACACATAACCAACCTGCTATAATCAATAATATCCGTTTCATACTGTGCTTTTCCAACTTATGCTGTATTTGGTCATTTTATAGCGTTAAATAAAAAAGATCCTCATTCTCAATAACGATTTTAAAACAGAAGGTTTATTTATGCACTGGTTTGCTGACTATTGGTGGGTTATTTTAATTCTTTTGGTGGGAATTATTATTAACGCAATTAAAGATATGAACAAAATCGATCCTAAACAATTTCTTAAAAATAAGCGGAAATTACCTCCACACCGTGATTTTAATGATAAATGGGATGATGAAGATGATTGGCCTAAACAAAATCAAAACAAGAAGGATGAGAACAAGTAGCTAACCACTGTTGATAATGCGATGTTAATTGAGGATCTCTTTCAGCCATTAATTTTGCGCATTGTTCTCTTAGTTGCTTAGCTAAGACTTTTTTTCCTGATAAAGAAAACTCAGCTACACACTGTTCAACTGTTTTATTTTCTACAAAAAAAGCCACCAATAACGGGTAGTGTTGCTCATAACCTACCAAAAAGTTGGCAACACTCTCATAAACGGTGAGCTCCGGACGATGAGCAAATGCGAAACCTGCCATCATTAACCAAGTATCTTGTGGTGTAGCAATATGATGGGGTAGCAATTTCATTGATAAACAGATGCCTGTTTGCTGTTTTATCTTCTGATATTGCAAAGCAAAAGCGCTTAAAGACGAGCGTAATAACTGCTCACCTTTTTCTGTTAGTGGATAAATCGCCATTGCGGCATAACATCCACTACTTGCCTCTTTATGTACCCCTAATCGTACTATTTGAAAGCCACATTGCATCCAAAACTGCGCTAAAACTTCAGTGTAACCAAAGCTCACTGAAAGGTAATCAATAGCCTGTTTTTGGCTCTCTTTTACAATATTAGTTATTAAAGTTGCGGCAATTTTCTGACGTCGATATTGAGGCAAAACGGCAATTCGACTAATACGCAATGAGGTTAAACACACCGCATCTGGCGTTAAACCATAGGTGACTAATGATTGTGCAAGTAGATTACCTCTAGGCCTACGAGTACCCAGCCATACCTCATAAGCAAGTTTGAAAGGTAACCCCCCTTCTTCAATACACCACACGGCACCTACAATTTTTTTATTGATTATCGCTGACCAATAACGCTGTTTTTGGCCATCAAGTAAACGCCGTAGATCCAATGGTGTTGTTCGATAATGCGCACTAGTAAGAAGTTGATAAAATCCATGTAATTGTGGAATATTATTATGCCAATTTCCTTGAAGCTGCTGGATATCGACTTCACCTTGTTGCTGGCGTTCAAAATCATATTCAGGTTCATCAAGCAATAACAACTGATTAAGCCAATTTTCTAATGGACAATCTTTAGCCCAACGGATTGGTGTTTGTAATTGATAGATGCGTAAATTGGGAATGTTGTCTCCTAATTTAAGCATAAAACCGCGCCCTGTTCCCTCATAACCTTGTACTGTGGTTGTCATTAACACATTAGGAAAATAACCACACAGCACTTCTAATTGTGCAATTGGTAGAGAAGCAGCTTCATCAATGATCAACCAATCACTTTGAATTGCATTATTTTTGCACAGAGCTAATAAATTATCAGGAGAGTAAAATGAAATGACTTTGTTGGTATGGGAAGATAAAACATCAGTGCTATTTTTAGCTGGTGCACAAACTATCACATTACCTTGACATTGCTCGATAAACATACCAGCAAGCGCAGATTTCCCACGTCCTCTTGGTGCAATAACACTCCAAACACCAGATGTCGATATAAGCAAATTATCTAAAATCACTTGCTGCTCTGTGGTTGGTTCACCTTGTGGAAGCACCCAAGGTTTAGTTTTTTCTATCATTGTAGGCAATTTCAATAATGTTGATTGTTGCCACACAATCACTTGACCACCACCCAACGTGATATCTTTTAACCATCCCATAAAATTTGGTGTTGAAAGTATACCTTGAGCATCATTCCAGCGCTGACTATCGTTATCTATGTAGCGATCCCAATTATCAATATCGGGTAAGCACAGGATCAATAAACTACCAGCTTTTAATGTGCCCGTTAACATCGCTAAAGCATCGGTATTAAATCCCTCATTAGCATCAAAAACAGCATGTAGAAACTCTCGTCCTAGCAAACGAATAGCGTGCGCTGGTAAAATAGCATTAGGTTTACTGGAGGAAATCGTTATCCAATCACCTTCGCATAACTGGGTAATTTGCAGGATCTGTTCTGCTTGCCATGTTGGATCGCCCGCTAATAGCAGTAATTGACGCTGCCCAAATCGCGCTAACTTTTGTTGGTATTGATGCAAATGGGAGAATGACACTACTAGGATTTACCAATTAATAACGAAAGAATACCAGCTGCAATTAATGGCCCAACTGGAACACCTCGGAAAAGCGCTACTCCAATCACCGTTCCCACTAATAAGCCAGCAACTGTTGAAGGCTGGTTATTCATTAAAGAAACACCTCTAGCACCTAACCAAGAAACAGCAATACCAATAGCAATCGCTAATAGTGATTTCCAATTTAAGAATGAATTAAGAACTTCTTGTCCTGATATACGCCCCGTTGCAATAGGTGTCATTACGCCAATGGTAAGAATTAAGATACCTATGGTCATGCCATATTTTTCAACAACAGGAAAATATTGATTTAATGGTGTAATTTTAATAACTAACAAAGCCAGCATAGCTAACGTTACAGTCATATTATGACTAATAATACCGAGCCCTGCGAGGACCAGTAAAATTAATAATGAGGGATCAACATTACTCATGTTTGTTCCTAACCCTTTCTCTTTATAGTGTTAATTGTCTTTTATTTACCAAAGAATGGTATTAGTTCAAAGACGAAGAAGCAAATGTATCGCAAGATTTGATACTACCGCTGTTATAACCACGCATAAACCAAGTTTTTCGCTGTTCTGCGGTGCCATGTGTAAAGCTATCAGGAACTGCATAACCTTGCTGTTGTTGCTGTAATTTATCATCACCAATAGCTTGCGCTGTTTTAATTGCCGTTAATACATCACTTTCATCAATACGGCCTTCACCTGCAATAAAATGCCCCCACATTCCCGCAAAGCAGTCAGCTTGTAGCTCTAATTTTACAGATAAACGATTTGCTTCTGCTTTTGAGCGAGCCATTTGTTGTTTTTCACGCATTTGAGTTGTAATGCCTAATAAATGCTGAACATGATGACCAACTTCATGAGAAATAACATAACCTTGGGCAAATTCGCCACCACCACCTAAGCTATTTTTCATTTCATTATAAAAAGAGAGATCAAGATAGATTTTTCGATCAGCGGGACAATAAAATGGCCCCATTATTTTTGTACCAGTTCCACATTGTGTTGTTGTGCTATTGGTATATAGCACGAGTTTAGGATCACTATATTGTTTTCCTGCTTGTGCAAAAATTGTCCGCCAGAAATCTTCAGTACTGGCTAAAATAACACTACTAAAATCGGCAGCTTCATTATAAAGTGCGGTTTGTTGCTCATTACGTTGTGGGGCTTGATTGTTGCCCCCCGTTAACGTGTTAAAATCAAATCCCATAAAGCTGGCGATAACTAAAACAATAATTATTACAAAACCATATTTAGTACGCAGTAAAAGTGCAATTAATCCTAATGGGAGATTGCCACCACCAGATGCAGAGGAAGGTTGTCCCCTTCGGTCTTCTACATTATTACTTCTTCGGCGATCATTCCAACGCATAACTTATCCCCACTGGTTTAATAGGCTAATTTATCTTTATTATGAGTAAATTTATCACTTGATTTGAGATAATAACAAAAAATTGCCATCTCTATTCCCTATTTTTTAAGAGCAAGGTAATAGAGACTATTAGAGAAAATAACTCAACACACTCTAGTCATTTCATAATAGAATTCTTATTCCTAATCATCGTATTTTTTGTTAACACATTGAGATCTTAATGACTCGGACCCAACGCTTACTCACTTTATTACAAATTTTAAAAGAAAACCGTTATCCGATAACTGCTGAAGCGCTCGCTGATAAATTACACATAAGTGTACGGTCGATTTATCGTGATATTGAATCTCTACGTGATCAAGGTGCTGAAATTACGGGTGAAGCGGGTATGGGTTATCAATTAAAATCAGGATTATTACTTCCTCCATTAACCTTTGATATTAATGAATTGGAGGCCCTTATCTTAGGGTTACGTTGGGTTGAAAATAATACAGATAACGAATTAAGCTACTCGGCATTACGTGCAATTAATAAAATTAATGCCGTGGTCACAACACAGCATCAAACATTACTGGAAAAAAACACGTTATTTGTTCCTACAAACCGAATTATTGAAGTTAACCACACTATTGCTAAAGATTTACGTTTAAGTTTGCGTGAAGAGAAAAAAGCGAAGATTGATTATAAAGACGCTCAAAAACAATTAAGTCATCGTATTATTTGGCCGATTGCGATTGGCTACTTTCAAGACTCACAAGTCATTGCTGCATGGTGTGAATTGCGTCAAAGCTATCGCCATTTTAGACTTGATAGAATTATTTCTTATGATGTATTAAGTGATAATTTACCTTATCCAAAAAGTTATTTGCTCGATAGATGGAAAAAAGAGATCCTCAAAGACACTCCTGACAATAATTGACACTCAACTTCCGTAATATCTTCCTTACTGTTCATAGTTTAGCTATTTCAGTTTAAATAACATCATATTAATCAACACAGTAAGGAAACATCATGAGTGAACTTATTCTTTATACTAATACAATGTCTCGCGGTAACACAGTTGAGCTTTTCTTAAAAATATTAGATGTGCCTTATCAGCGTGTTGAATTAGAATATGGCGAACCAATGCGTACCCCTGAATATCTTGCCATTAATCCAATGGCAAAAGTTCCTGCATTAGTTGATGGCGAAATCGTCGTTACTGAGTCTGCAGCTATTTGTGCTTATTTAGCGGATAAGTTTATTGAGAAAGGATTTGTACCTGCACTAAATTCCCCCGAACGTGCAGCTTATTATCGTTGGTTCTTTTTTACCGCAGGACCCATTGAAGCGGCATTTACAGTCAAAGATCTCGGTATAGAGTTGAATGAAGAACAACAAAAATCCTCTGGTTTTGGTTCATTTGAACGAGCCTTTCATTGTTTAGAAACGGGGCTAGCTAGTGCTAATCCTTATATTTGTGGCAAAAATCTGACTGCCGTTGATGTGTATGTAGGTTATTTCCTTATATTTTTGTGCAAGTATGCACTTATCCAGCCTACACCACTGATTAACCAATATATTGATAGCCTTGCACTTAATAATGAAATTAAACAATTATTAGAAAGCTTAGGATTACGATAAATTTTCTTATTATTAAACGTAATTCAATTAAGCTATCACCATAGTTGCTTAGTAGCATTGCTATATTTGTTTAATATATTTCATTTAAAATGCTTCTATTAAGACAAAAGGTCAGTTTTTAAGCTGACCTTTTCTAATTACATCTTGTTTAACTTGACGTAATCGTTTGCGTATTTAGTCTAAAGAAACACCGATTCGACGTGCAACTTCTTCGTATGCTTCAATTAATCCGCCTAAGCTTTGACGGAAACGATCTTTATCCATTTTATCTAAGGTATTTTTATCCCATAGACGGCTACCATCAGGAGAGAATTCATCACCTAATACAACTTTGCCGTGAAATAGACCAAATTCGAGTTTAAAATCGACTAAAATAAGCCCTGCTTTATCAAACAATTCACTAAGGACATCGTTTGCTTTATAGCTAAGACGTTTCATTTCTGCGAGGTTTTCTTTAGATACCCAATTAAAGGTTTCACAATAAGATTCATTCACCATAGGATCATGACGTGCATCATCTTTTAAGAATAAATCAAAAATAGGTGGGTTTAAAAGCATACCTTCTTCAACGCCTAAACGTTTAACTAATGAGCCAGCCGCACGATTGCGGATAACACATTCAACAGGCACCATATCGAGTTTTTTGACTAGCACTTCATTATCAGAAAGCAAACGTTCCATCTGCGTTGGGATACCCGCTTCTTCCAGTTTATTCATAATGAAATGGTTAAATTTATTATTTACCATGCCTTTACGATCAAACTGTTCAATACGTTGGCCATCTAACGCTGATGTATCATTTCTGAATTCAAGGATAAGAAAATCAGAAGATTCAGTGGCATAGACTGTCTTGGCCTTTCCACGATACAACTCAGCTTTTTTCTGCATCTGACACACTCCAAAGATGTGATAGGTTTAACAAGAAATTTGCTTCCCATACTCTACTCTAGATTAGATAAAAAAGCTTTTAAAACGTGAGAACTATCACTAAAAAATCTTGAAGATAACGTACTGATAACAACACTGTTTATAGACAATAAAAGCAAATTATTAGCTTTAGCATTAAAAGTAACAATAATTAACCACTAAAAATAATAAAAAGAATTTCTATAATAAAGTATAGAATATAGATAATATAAAAAATCAAAATAAGAATATTTTTAGTTTATACCACTGTATCATCTCCTTTTTAGAGTTATATTATTTTTAATAATTGATTGATTCATTTTTCATTACACCTATTTTTAGTTATTGTGAATAAAAAAACCAAACTAATTTCTTTTTTATTAGAAACTAATTTGGTTATATCTCTTATTACTAAATTGCAATAAGCTATTTTTATTCATTTATCTTTGTATTTTTCAAATATTCCTACGAATACAAATGGCATAAAAATTTTATTACATAATAAAGCAATAAATTTCATAAGCAAACCAACCCAATAAGGCACCTGCTGGCAAATCAATTAAATAGTGTTGTTTAGTAAACATACAAGATAAAGCAATAAATAATGGGAATAAGAAAACCCAAGGCCCTAGTGTTGCATAAGCAAGACAAGCCGTAAGTGTTGCAACTGAAACGTGCATACTAGGGAAGCAGTTTGATGAGTCATCAAAGTGTTGAACAAACTTAAGAAATTTTTCTGATGCCGTTTTTCCTGGATTAATGGTTCGCCAATGTGCAGGGGTTGCAACAGGAAATACTACAAAGAAAAACATTTGCATGACCAACAGAACTATATAACTAAAAACAATCATAATAAATTGTCTTGAGTCTTGAATAATCCAGTTAAGATATAGAATTGCTGGATAATATAAGAAACTATAAATCCATGACCACCAAGGCCAGAAAGGAATTTTTTCATCAACAGGTGAATTAATTACTTTCACTTCTCTCAATGTATATCGTTGAGTAAAAAAATAGAATTGATAAACACCTACAATAAGTATCCCACTTAATATCAAGTGAATAATCATATCACCCGCACTCATAAATACTCCTTCATATAGTCAGAGAATGCTTTGTTATTTTTATTAAGAATAAGAATTGATGCAATATTACATAGATTTAAGATCATTGCATTAAGATTAATATTATTAATAACATCAAATTTAACATTATCATTAAAAGAGCATTCAATTTATGACAGATTTAATAGTGAATCTCTATTTAAATCTCTAGAAATAAAAATAAGAATAGATAACTTTTACCTATTAAAGACATAAAAAAACCGCACAATATCAATTGTGCGGTTTCTCTTTATTTTATAAAGCGGAATACTTATTTCACAGGTTTACTGAAAGCGGCTTTCAATGCTGCAACCATTTGATCATTCTGTGATTGTGTTAATGGCTTACCTTTATCACTAATAAATTGTAGGCTACTACGGTTATTTAAATCACCTACTTGTAATTTATAATCCGCTTCTTCTACAGTTGGTCTATCAACACCTAACGAGCTCCAATTTGCGCTACTCATTCCTTTATAGGTCACTTCAACTGAACCTTTAGAACGTGTGCGGTCGCCCATTTTCATTCCCACGCTTTCTAATGCGATTGGCAATCTATCCCAAACAACATCGAATGGCGCACGTACAATAATCACTGGAAGCCCTGCATTATCACTGCCACTCTGGACATCAATAATACCCTGAAGATTACTTGTAGCTGTATTTTCGCTTAAATTACGCATACGGTTTAAACCATCAACCAGTTCATTAAGCATTAAAATATTATAACGTTTCACTTCAGCTGGATCAGTAACATCTGTTTCGCCTTGGCGTAAACCTTCGTTAGTCACGGTTAATGAAATTACATTACCCGCTTGAGCTATTACTAAACGTTGACGTGTTTGGAAAGGCACGTTTTCATCTGCACGTAACCATGTTATCCAATCAGTATGAATTTCTTTTTGCCCTGCATCACTTTTTACAATAGCAACGCCTTTATCCTTTAAGATAGCCGTTACTTGCTCATATAGTGTTGTATTTTCAGGTGTGCTAGGTAAGAACAGTTTGCTGTTATCTGCATTATTTTCACTACGTGAACCACTTAATAAGTTCAGAGCTTGAGTCGGTGGACGAATATCAAGCGCTAAGCCTACTGGCTCAGTTTTTTTAGGGGTTGGAATATCATATTCCCCATTTTGCAAAGGCAACACCATACCCGCCGGAATAGCTAAATTCTTTAGCCCTGCCGTCTCTAAATAAGACTCATCACCACTGACCTGACGTTTATAGCGCTGATCACTTGAACAGGCTGCCAGTAAAACCACCAGCGACAGACCCGCGACTTTCATAATCTTTGATTTATGCAATAGTGTTGCCATTAAAATTCCCTAAGTTTTACAGTATTCCCGCTGTTAACAGCGCTTTCTCGACAATTTGCTGACCTGATGATGTCAACGGAGTCATAGGTAAGCGCAATGTGGCGTCTTCAATCAATCCAATACGTTGACACGCCCATTTAGCTGGGATTGGATTAGGTTCAACAAATAACTGATGATGCAAGTCCATCAGACGTCGATTAAGTTCACGTGCTTTTGCAAACTCACCCGCATTTGCTAATCGACATAATTCTACCATCTCTGACGCAGCAACGTTAGCAGTAACCGAAATAACACCGTGACCACCAAGTTGCATAAAGTCTAATGATGATGCGTCATCTCCACTTAATAAGATAAAACTATCATCATTAACCAACTCTTGGATTTGACTAACCCTACTTAAGTTCCCTGTCGCCTCTTTAATTGCCACAATATTATCCAACTTGGCTAAACGTGCAACTGTTACTGGCAATAAATCGCATCCAGTACGTCCTGGCACATTATACAGGATTTGTGGTAGTGCAGTGCTTTCAGAAATCGCTTTAAAATGCTGATACAAGCCTTCTTGTGAAGGTTTATTATAATATGGCGTCACACTTAAACAACCCACAATACCTTTGTTTTCAAATTGTTGTGTAAACCAAACGGCTTCAGATGTTGCATTGGCACCCGTACCTGCAATCACAGGAATACGCCCATCTGCCATATCTAATGTCATTAAAACGACATCAACATGCTCGTCATGACTTAATGTTGCAGACTCTCCTGTTGTACCGACAGAAACAATGGCAGCACTGCCTGCATTAACATGATAGTCAACTAATTTACGTAAACTAACCCGGTCAACATTGCCTTTTGCGTCCATTGGTGTAACCAATGCCACCATACTGCCTGTAAAATTAAATTCGTTATTCACCATAATCATTGCTCCGAGATAGACGTATACTCAATGGTACTCATTCATTGCTCTATTGAAAACTACTTAACTCTAGGTTTCTAATGAAATTTGCTAATATTCTTTGATATGAATTAAAGAGATATAATAATTGAAGATAGTGAGCAAGGGATCTTGGCAGAAATCAAAATTTGTGTTTACCTGTTAAGAATAAACTGAAAGTCAAAAGGAACCTCATTTTGCCCATACCTGATAAACATTTTCTCGTCATTACTGCATTAGGCGCTGACCGCCCAGGTATTGTTGATACCATTACACAATTAGTCAGCCAATGTGGATGTAATATCGAGGACAGCCGACTTGCGATGTTTGGTCAAGAGTTTACGTTTATCATGCTACTCTCAGGTGGCTGGAACGCTATCGCACAGTTAGAAGCGTTGTTGCCGATTAAAAGTGCGGAACTTGATTTATTGACCGTCATGAAAAGAACTAAAAATGGGGCTCCCATTACCTATCCTTCTACCATTGCAGCGAAGGTTGATATTGAAGATGCACCCGGTATTGTAGAACGCTTTACTAATTTGTTTAGCCAGCATAATTTTAATCTTGCTGAATTAATTTCTAAAACCCACCTGTCAGAAGATGGCACTCCTGCCCGTTTAGAGATACAAATCACGGCGCATAATCCATTAGATGATCACGGTCTTGTTATTAATGAGAAATTCAATCAGTTATGTACAGAGCTAAATGCTCAAGGCACAATAAGTATCGTAAATAGTCTGATGATGAAACAGTAAAAAATGGAGAATGACCAAATGAACCCATTAAAAGCCGGTGAAAAGGCGCCTCAATTCAGTCTGCCCGACCAAGATGGAGAAACAATTAATTTATCTGATTTCGCTGGCCAACGTGTGCTCGTTTACTTTTACCCTAAAGCAATGACACCGGGTTGTACAACTCAAGCTTGTGGCTTACGTGATGAAATGGATGCATTAAAGAAAGCCAAAGTTGAAGTGCTAGGTATCAGCACAGATAAATCAGAAAAACTTTTCCGTTTCGCTGAAAAAGAGATGTTAAATTTCACGTTGCTTTCAGATGAAGATCATAAAGTTGCAGAAGAATTTGGTATTTGGGGAGAAAAGCAATTTATGGGAAAAACTTACGATGGTATTCATCGTACTTCTTTCTTAATTGATAAAAACGGCGTTATTGAACATGTTTTTGATAGCTTTAAAACAACTAATCACCATCAAATCGTTCTCGAATATCTCGCTCAGCATCCATAATAAATGGTTAAAATGATAAGATAACAGACAGTTTACACTGTCTGTTTTTTATTTGTTTTTTGTTAATACATTCAAGGCGATACTTAGCTTTTCTTTATATGTTGCTCATTCGCAATTTCATCGGGTAATGCATGCAATACTGCTTTTATCAATGTTGCTAATGGTATAGCAAAGAAAACGCCCCAAAATCCCCACATTCCACCGAATATAATCACTGACAATATAATGACTAAAGGGTGCATATTGACGGCTTCAGAATACAAAATTGGCACTAATAAATTGCTATCTAATCCTTGAACAACAAGATAAGCGATGAATAACGCCCAAAAATCAGATCCTAATCCCCATTGAGAAAGCGCAATAACAATCACAGGGATCGTCGCTAAAACAGCACCAACATAAGGCACTAAAACAGAGACACCGACAATAACAGCAAGCAGTACGGAATAACGTAGATCGAAGAAGGCAAAAACAAAATAAGTAAAAATGCCAACAATAACCATTTCTGTCACTTTGCCGCGAATATAGTTGGTTATTTGCTGATTAACTTCAATCCAAACTTGCGCTGCCAGTATTCTATTTTTTGGTAAAACACGACGCACAGCATTAAGCATTTGTTGCTTATCTTTAAGCAAAAAGAACGTCATTAAAGGAACAAGAATAAGATAAATAGAAAGTGTGATAACACCGATTAATGAAGCTAAAGACACCTTTAAGACAGATTCCGCAACTGTTGAGAACTTACTACGTAAGTTTTCTGCCATCATATCAACAATACCCGCATCCATTAATGCAGGGAAACGATCAGGCAATTCATGTGCAAATGCATTGAACTTATTGATCATATTTGGGATATCTGAAATTAGAGTCATCCCTTGTTGCCAAACCGTTGGTGCTAAAATCAAAATAACGATGGCACTAATACCGATAAAAAGTGTCAGAATTATCGATACGGCCCAAATTCGGGCACATCCTAATTTCTCAAGTAAATGAGTTGGCCACTCTAAAAGATAGGCAAGTACAATTGCCACTAACAAAGGAGCGAGTATGCCACTGAAGAAGTACAGAATTGAAAAGCCTGCAATTAAGATAACCACAAGGGCGATAACTTGTGGATCAGCAAATCGGCGTTTGTACCATTGAACAAGCAAGTCCAGCATGAAAATAAAGATCCTTTATAATAATCAGAACAATAGAGCTATATGTATTCATTCATATAAGCAATAATCTTTTGACAGATTTTACGTTAGGTTTTGCTATCATACATCATTAATTATTAATTTTTCGTTAAGATAGCCATCAGGATACAGTTGTATGAAACTCAGACTTAAAAAACCATTAGTCGCGCTTCTTGTTTCTGCGCTGCTATCAACATCAGTAGTACCAGCACATGCTGCGATTGATATTGAAGATTCTTTACCTGATATGGGAACCACTGCAGGTTCAACGCTAAGTATTAATCAAGAAATCGCTATGGGTGAGTACTATACTCGCCAACTGCGAAATAGTGCACCATTAGTTTTTGACCCCTTACTTTCTAACTACATTAATAATTTAGGGCAGAAACTCGTTTCTAATGCCAACTCAGTAAAAACCCCTTTTCACTTTTATTTAGTTAATAACCCCAATATTAACGCCTTTGCTTATTTTGGGGGAAACATTGTTTTACATTCCGCACTCTTTCGCTATAGCCGAACTGAAAGTGAATTAGCCTCTGTTATGGCTCACGAAATCACGCATGTTACTCAACGTCATTTAGCACGAATGCTAGAAGATCAGGCAAAAACAACCCCTCTTGCACTTGCTGGCGTATTAGGTTCTATTTTGATATTTATGGCCAATCCCAACGCTGGGCTTGCAACCTTTACGGGGAGTATGGCGGGGATGCAGCAGAATATGATCACGTTTACACAAATGAACGAGCAAGAGGCAGATCGTATTGGAATTCAAACACTCTATCGAGCTGGATTTGATCCCAAAGGGATGCCTGATTTTATGCAAATTCTTGCAGACCAAGTTCGCTATAGTTCTAAACCGCCTGAAATGTTATTAACGCACCCCTTACCGGATAGCCGATTATCCGATGCAAGAAGCCGAGCTAGCCAATATCCTGCGCGCCAACTTCCTCAGTCAGCAGATTTTCTGTTTGCTAAAATGCGTGTATTAACCATGCTAAATAAAAATCCCACCGCGGATAATGCATTTCAAACAACGCTTGATCAGTTTAAGCAAGGTACTACGCTTGAAAAATTAGCGGCTAACTATGCACAAATACTCATTTACTCTCGTGATCGTAAATTTGATGACGCAAGAAAATTACTCACTCCAATGTTAGAAAAAGAGCCTAATAATATTTGGCTTATTGATGCAATGACAGATATCGATTTAGAACAAAATCGGGCAAGTGATGCTGTCGCAAGATTGCAATTGGCATTAAAGCAGAACCCTAATAACAACGTTATTATTGCTAACTTGGCTAATTCTTATATACATAATAAACAATATAACGAAGCTAATCGTCTGCTTTATCGTTATACCTTTGATAATCCAAATGATCCTATTGGCTGGCAATTAATGGCAGAAAACTCAGCTAAACAAGGTGATAGAGCTCATGAATTAGCGGCTTATGCGGAAGATTTAGCACTCCGAGGTGACTTTGAAACAGCGATCCGTTATTTAGGTGATGCAAGCAGACAAGTTAAACTGGGCAGTAACGACCAAGCACGCTTTGATGCACGTATTGACCAGTTAAGAAAAATACAGCAAAGAGACAGTCAATTTAAATAAGGGACAACATGACCAAGAAAGTGACGATTTATCATAATCCACGCTGTTCAAAAAGCCGTGAAACCTTACATTTATTAGAAGAAATGCAAGTAACCCCTGAGATTAATCTCTACTTAGACACAGCGCCTTCAGTAACAGAAATTAAAACACTTCTTAAAGCGCTAGGGTTTGATGATGCAAGAAAATTAATGCGTACAAAAGAAGAGATCTATAAAACACTCAAACTTGCTGACGAAACATCGCAAGATGCATTAATTCAAGCAATGCATGAAAATCCTAAACTTATTGAGCGCCCTATTGTGATTGTTGGGAATAAAGCCCGTTTAGGTCGCCCACCAGAGCAAGTGAAAGAGTTATTTAGCTAAGAGCTAGAATTTATAGCTAAGTTCCGAAAATTAAAGCCTATACTTTGCGATGTGTGAAATAGGCTTTATTTTTTGTTTTATCATTAATCCGCAACCGTTTACTCTCTTTTCCCCATTTAGGCATAAATTACCAAATGTTATTAAATTGTAATCACAGCAATTAATAAAGTGTTCTTTATTTCCTCAACAGAAAAAAATCAATCTCTTTTTGCCTTCAAAAAAATTCATCTCAGTTTCATATTTTTTATGGCTAATAAATCGTCATTTTTTGGAAAGTCTATCAAGATCACACTATCCCACTATAGGTCACCTTAAAAAGAAAAAAATAATCATGTGTTTCATTTATATTGTGACTCAAGTCTCTTTACACAAATGCGTTCCTACATATCATGGGCATCAGAAAATATGATAGCAGAGTTGATAAACACTAAATTCTCGCCACTCTATTTTTCCATTATCATCCAAGAAAGAAATTAACAAAAAAAATACATTTTAAATAATACTGCAATACAGCAATAAACTTTCAATTTGTTATTTACTCTATCTCTTCTTTAGTTGTTAATTTTTAATTTGATGACAATTAATCGGTGTGAAATGAAGTTATAGATGTATATGAAATAAACAACGTTATAGCCAACATTATGGGCAATTAAAACTAACCAATCATCATTATGGTGTCGGGTGATTGCTAGGCTAATAGGAAAACAGATGAATATCGTACTTAGATTAAAACTTGTCTCATTCCTCCAGTTCTTTATATGGGGATCTTGGCTAGTAACATTTGCCTCGTACCTCTTTGGAGAACTGCATTTTAAAGGTAGTGATGTTGGGCTTATTTTCAGTGCTCTTGGGCTTGCCTCACTTATCGCACCTGTCATTATGGGATTTATTGCAGATAAAATAAACAACCGCAAATTAGTATTTATTACCCTGCATATTTTTTCCGCATTAGCATTAGTGTTAATGTCGCAAATGACGACTGTTACTACATTATTTTTTGCTACCCTGCTGCATTTATTATTCTTTATGCCAAGTATTTCAATGGCAAACAGCATCATCTTTGAACTGTTAGAGCAAAAACATTTAGAACCTAACAACTACTTTCCAAAGATCCGTGTTTACGGCACAGTCGGTTTTATCGCGGCCATGTGGGTTATTAGCTTCTTAGGTTTAGGTAATAGCTATCATCAACTCTTTGTGGCTGCGATTGCGTCTATTATTCTCGCTGTTTTTGCCATGTTCTTACCTGCAACAAAAACTGTTGATAAAAATGAAGCTAAAACAGAAGAAGTGGCATTTAGTCTTTCTAATATTTTGCAAGTTTTCAAAAAGAAAAACGTGGTTGTTTTCTTATTCTTCGCAACACTGTTAGGATCTGTTCTGCAAATTACGAATACTTTTGGTGTACCATTCCTGCAAGATATTGCAGCATTACCAAACGCTGATGATTCATTCTTTGCACGTTATCCTTCTGTATTCTTATCTATTTCGCAAATTTCAGAAGTTGTCTTTATTTTATTCCTACCTCTGTTACTAAAACGTGTAAGAATCGAAACTATTGTTTTATTTAGTATGATTGCTTGGATTTTACGTTTCGGTTTCTTTGCTTACGGCGACTACACATCATTGGGACAAATCGTCTTATTATTATCAATGATTGTGTATGGCTGTGCTTTCGACTTCTTTAATATTTCAGGTTCACTGTTCTTAGAAAAAGAGATCCCATTACAATATCGTTCCACTGCACAAGGTATGTTTATGACCTTAGTGAACGGTTTTGGTACTTATTTAGGTGCAATGTTAAGTGGCTGGGTCATTGACTTATATACCACAAATGGTGCTGTTGACTGGAAATCATTCTGGTTAATTTTCACAGGCTACACAGTTGCAATTACTGCACTTTATCTGATTTTCTTACTGGTACCTCAGAAGAAAACTAAAGTAGTAGAAGCACACTAATTATTTAACCCTCCTCCTTTATTGTTTGTATTTCTCACCGCTTGCCTTTTATAAAGACAAGCGGTTTTTTTATAGTTTTTAATACAAAAAAACACCATTAAAAATAACGAAAAATCATTACCTTTAATTGGTTTAATTTAAACAATAGAGGAAAATTTGTGTTATTCACCTCACCTAATTCGATGAGGGATAGTATTGAGGTAAAAGCTATAGTTTAAGAATATCTTTCACGAAGGGAATAGTGAGTTTACGTTGAGCTACAATAGAAGCGTGATCAAGTTCATCAAGCATTTCAAAGAGTGTCCGCATTTTTCTATCAAGACGTTTTAACACAAAGCGACCTACATCTTCAGGTAATTCGAAACCACGAAGCTTTGCCCTTAATTGTAATGCTTGAATTTTTTCTTCATCACTTAATGGCTGCAAACGGTAAATTTGCCCCCAATCAAGACGAGATGCTAAATCAGGAAGTTGTAATTCAATTTGGCGAGGTGGTCTATCCCCGGTAATTAATAAACAAGTTCGACCATGCTCTAAAACTCGATTATAAAGATTAAATAAGGCGAGTTCCCACTCTTCATCACCTGCAATACATTGGACATTATCAATACAAACTAATGATAAATGCTCCATGCCCTCAAGGACATCGGGAACAAAATAGGCTCGTTTATCAAGCGGAACATACCCAACAGCATCACCATTTAATGAAAGTTCAGCACATGCAGCATGTAATAGATGGCTCTTTCCACCTCCGTCACGGGACCAGAAATAGATATAACTGCCATGAGATTGATGAATGGCGGTTCGAATTGCCGCGACTAATGACGCGTTTTCCCCTGCATAAAAGCTATCGAATGTCTCGTCATCGGGCAGAGATAGTGGTAATGATAGCTGTGACGGCGTATTCAGAAGCACCTCACCTGAATAGTTTAATAAACGTGGTGATTCTAACACAAATTCTCACAAGGTCAGAACCAATATTAAAAAAGCACATGACACTGATTAAGATAACAGCAAGATTTTCGTGATAGCCTATTTTATGAACACTCATGCTTCAAGTTTCCCTAACATTGACCTTGTTTATTTACAGGAGTTGCCAAGCTATACTTCAAATTATTTAGCGTAAAACCCAAAAAGTATTCTTTGTCTAATTAATGTTTTTATTATCTGAATTTTAATTTCGCGACATCATTACCTGAAGGCTGCTGATAAATATCAAGCTTAAAATATTTAGCTGATGCATTTATATACTCAAAAATCTCAGATTGCGTTTCTTCATATTCTACCCATGTTGTCGCTCTGGTAAAACAGTATAACTCTACGGGTAATCCCATGGGTGTTGGTGGCATTGTTCTTATCACTAAATACATATCAGGCCTAACATCACCACGCATTTTTATCCAATTTAACATGTACTTTCTAAATAACTGTAAATTGGTCACCCCTTTTGTTTCTAGCCATGCATTAATATCACCAATTTCTTCTTCTTTGCCTTCAAGCATTGTTTCTATGCTCTTACGAAGATGTGCAGTATTTTTTAATTCAAGGACTAATTCTTCCGTTGCAAATGAAATCGAAGATTGGTCAATATAAAAGCTACGTTTAATCCGACGCCCTCCAGATGAAAACATCGGTTGCCAGTTAGTATATTTTTCTGTCAAAAAATCCTTTGTCGGAATACGTGAAATCGTGTTATCCCAATTACGGACTGTGATAGTGTGTAATGCGATATCAATCACCTCACCACTGATATTACTACTTGGCAGTTCTATCCAATCATAAAGCTTTAAAACTTTACCGTTAGAAATAAGAATGTTGGCAACAAATGAGATAAGAGTATGTTGAAAAACAAACATTAATACCGCAGCAATAGCACCAAAACTTGAGATAATAATAAGTGGTGATTGTTCAGTAAAAAGTGCAATGATCAGGATAAAAGAAATTATCCAAACGACGATTTTGGCAATTTCAATATAACCTTTAATGGAATTATTCCGATGCCACGCCTTTTTGGCATGTCTAATGTTAAAAATATCGAGAGCATTATTAAGCAATGAGGCAATATTGATAATAATAAAAGCACGAGCAACCGTCTCAAAGATAACATTCATCTCATGTGAAAAAGATGGTAATAACTGATTAATATAAAGAACTAATGTTACTGCAACTATAGAAGCACTCTTTTTAGCAATGTCTTCTATCGTTTCTTCATCTGAAAGTTCAGTAAATAAAAAAAGCAATCGCTTTGCAATCCGACGGAAAATCATCTTGGCGAGAAACCATACCACCAGCAACACAACAACTAAGAATATTGTGGTAAATATCTGCTTTGATGTTATGAAATCATAAACTTCAATGAGTTTTTCCATAAATTGCGTTATACCTTTTTTGAGTCTTTTCCAACCTTAAAACGAATGCCACTTAAATAGTAACTAAATGCCTATTTCGCATAAGAACAGACATCCATTGTCTCATTTATTTAATTTAAATAAACATCATGATTGAATTATTGATGCTTTTCTAAGTTTTAAACACTTAAAAAGTTAAATATCTCAGTTTTTAATTTTAACATAAAAACAAGATGCAATAAAAAAGACGGATATAATCCGCCTTTTTCGTTAACTTCAACATATCACTTATTTTTTATTTGCTGTACCACTGACTGATTCAATCGTGTTATCTACAAATTCTGATTCAGGTCGAACCACACTGACTAATTTAAAGATTAAGCTTAAAACAATACCCACTACTGTTGCTAAAGCCATACCTTTTAATTCAGCCGCACCAATGTGAATTGAAGCACCACTCACACCAACAATCAGAATAATGGCAGTTAATATCAAGTTTTGCGGTTTGTTGTAATCCACTTTTGAATCTAACAAAACACGAATACCTGATGCACCAATGACACCATAAAGTAATAAAGATACTCCACCCATCACTGGAACAGGAACAGCAGCAATAGCGGCGGCTAATTTACCCACACAGGATAATAAGATTGCAAATATTGCTGCGCCACCAATAACCCACGAGCTATAGACTTTGGTAATTGCCATAACACCAATATTTTCACCATATGTGGTATTTGGCGTTGAACCAAAAAAACCAGAAATAATGGTGGAGAAACCGTTTGCGAACATTGAACGATGTAAGCCCGGATTTTTCATTAAATCGCGTTGCACAATATTTGCTGTCACAACAAGGTGACCAACGTGTTCAGCAATAACCACTAATGCCGCAGGAAGAATAATAAAGATAGCACTCCATTCAAAACGTGGTGAATAGAATGTTGGTAGTGCAAACCAATTAGCTTCTTTAATAGGCGTTACATCAACAACCCCTAAGAAGAAAGAAAGTGCATAACCCGCTAATACCCCTATAAGAATAGGAATAATTGCAAGGAATCCTCTAAACATCACTGAACCTAAAATAGTGACACCTAAAGTAACCATAGAGATAAGCAATGTTTGATTATCAACTGGTGCATCTGCACTTGGTAATAAACCCGCCATTCCTGCTGCGGTTCCTGCTAACTCTAAACCAATAACGGCAACGATTGCGCCCATTGCCGCAGGTGGGAACATCACATTAATCCAGCCTCGCCCTGCTATTTTTACAATACCTGCCACAAGACAAAATAACACGCCACAGACGATGAATCCCCCTAGTGCTAATTCATACCCTAATGGTAACAGCAAAAGTACAGGTGAGATAAACGCAAAACTTGAACCTAAATATGCAGGAATGCGTCCTTTACAAATAAAGAGATAAAGCAGGGTTCCGATCCCGTTAAATAGCAATATTGTTGCCGGATTAACTTTAAATAATATTGGCACAAGTACGGTAGCGCCAAACATTGCAAACAGATGCTGAAGGCTCAACGGAATTGTTTGTAATAATGGTGGGCGCTCTTCTACCCCGATTGCACGACGAGTCATGCTTACGACCTCTCTTTAATATGAATGTGAAATTGGTTTGTATTTTTAACTTCATACTCGTCTTACTTTAAGTCGCCATGTTGCTGACTAGACCCACTCGCCCTAGCCATCTAACTGCACCTTAAAATATTTAGAGTATAGAACAAATAAGTGGTCCAAAAAAAAGCCGACTATCAAAGTCGGCTTAATTATTATTTTGTACCAAATATCTTATCACCAGCATCGCCAAGACCTGGAACGATGTACCCATGCTCATTAAGATGGCTATCAACCGATGCAGTGTATAACTCCACATCTGGATGAGCTTCTTCTAATGCCTTAATACCTTCTGGAGCAGCAACCAGTACTAATACTTTAATTGAAGTACAGCCCGCATTTTTTAATAAATCAATTGTGGCAATCATAGAGCCGCCTGTTGCTAACATAGGGTCAACAACAAGAGCCATACGCTCTTCAATATTGGATGCTAATTTCTGGAAGTAAGGGACGGGTTTTAAGGTTTCTTCATCGCGGTAAACGCCAACAACACTGATTCGGGCACTAGGAATATTTTCTAATACTCCATCCATCATCCCGATACCTGCACGGAGGATAGGAACTACTGTGATTTTTTTTCCTTTAATCTGTTCTATCTCTACCGGACCACACCAACCTTCAATTGTTACCGTCTCTGTTGCTAAATCGGCGGTAGCTTCATACGTCAGTAGACTGGAAACTTCTGAAGCCAGTTCACGAAAGCGCTTAGTGCTTATATCATGATCTCGCATCAGCCCCAATTTATGTTGAATGAGTGGGTGTTTTACCTCAACGATCTTCATAATTTCTCCTAATGTACGACGCAGCCTGACAAAAAAATCGCGAGATTATACCGCTTTTTTGCCAACATTCCATCGTTTTTCTATTGATATTGATCAAGCGCACAGCTTTTAACCACGCCAACATGAATAATTGTGACCCAGAAAGAAGATCCTCGCAAACGTTTGCTTTGCCTGTTAGAATAGCGCCCGCACACATTTTTTCTTAACAGCAACTTGCCGTGAGGGCTCTACGTGACTAACAAATCCTCTCTCAGCTATAAAGATGCCGGTGTCGATATTGATGCAGGTAATGCTTTAGTCGATCGTATCAAAGGTGTAGTAAAAGAAACTCGCCGTCCTGAAGTTATGGGGGGGTTAGGTGGTTTTGGTGCACTATGTGCAATTCCATCTAAATACCGCGAACCTATTTTAGTTTCAGGCACCGATGGTGTAGGTACAAAACTCCGCCTTGCGATGGATTTAAATCGCCATGATGACATCGGTATTGATTTAGTCGCAATGTGTGTCAACGATTTAATTGTTCAAGGCGCCGAACCCCTTTTCTTCCTTGACTACTATGCCACAGGAAAATTAGATGTCGATACCGCAGCACGAGTTGTAACAGGTATCGCTGAAGGTTGTAAACAATCAGGCTGTGCGTTAGTGGGTGGCGAAACAGCAGAAATGCCCGGTATGTATCATGGCAATGATTATGATATCGCAGGCTTTTGTGTTGGCGTGGTTGAAAAGTCAGAGATTATTGATGGCAGTAAAGTTAAAGCCGGTGATGCATTAATTGCTTTAGCATCCAGTGGCCCTCATTCTAATGGCTATTCATTAGTCAGAAAAATTCTTGAAGTCAGTAATACACAAGCAGATAGCACATCATTAGGTGACAAATCACTTGCTGATCACCTATTAGCGCCTACACGTATTTACGTGAAATCACTGCTGTCATTAATTGAGAATGTTGATATTCATGCAGTTGCACATATTACAGGTGGCGGTTTTTGGGAAAATATTCCTCGCGTACTACCTGAAAATACGCAAGCTCGCATCGAAAGTCACAGTTGGGAATGGCCGATTGTCTTCAAGTGGTTACAAGAAGCAGGACAAGTTAGCACACATGAAATGTACCGCACCTTTAACTGTGGTGTCGGACTATTAATTGCAGTTAACCCAAATGATGTTGAAAAAACATTAGCACACCTTGCAAAATGTGGTGAAAATGCATGGCTCATCGGTGAAATTGCACCACAAGCCGCAGGTGAAGCACAAGTTATTATTAACTAATGAAAACATGTGAATGAAAAATATCGTTGTCCTTATTTCAGGAAACGGCAGCAACCTACAGGCGATTATTGACGCCTGTAGGGCACATAAAATCACAGGTAATGTGGTTGCTGTCTTCAGCAATAAAGCGGATGCTTTTGGCCTTGAACGAGCAAAAAAGGCTGAGATCCCAGCCTATTTTGTTGATCCAACCGAATTTAATGATAGAGCTGATTACGATAAAGCGCTAATAGAAAAAATTGATGCTTATCAGCCTGATATTGTAGTTTTAGCAGGTTTCATGCGCATTCTATCATCTTATTTTGTCACTCATTATCAGCATAAATTATTAAATATTCATCCTTCTTTGCTTCCTAAATATCCAGGGCTGCATACTCATCGCCAAGTTTTAGCAAATAAAGACTCTTTTCATGGTGTTACCGTCCATTTTGTTACAGAAGAACTTGACGGTGGCCCAATGATTATTCAGGCACGTATTCCTGTTTTGCCGGATGACACTGAACAATCATTACAAGCTAAAATACAAATAGAAGAGTATCGAATCTACCCATTAGCGATCAGCTGGTTAGCTGAAGACCGATTGACTATGAAGAATAATCAAGCTTTCCTTGATGATATCGCGTTGTTCGACAGCCTTGATTAACTATTTCGCTTAAGCTAAAAAGTCACATTGTGCTACACTGTAGCCCGCGTGACTTTTTTTGTGTCACCCTTTTCTCTTTTTTATTCAATGCATTCACCGAGGTGCTTATGTCCGGTGGTAGGAAAGTTCCACCTATAAAATTACGTCCTCTCGAACGAGAAGATCTCTCTTTTGTCCATCAACTTGATAACAATGCCAGCGTTATGCGCTATTGGTTTGAAGAGCCTTATGAGGCTTTTATTGAGTTAAGTGACTTATATGAAAAACATATTCACGACCAAAGTGAACGCCGCTTTATTGCTGAAAGTGAAGGCACTAAAGTGGGACTTGTCGAGTTGGTTGAAATTGATTATGTTCATCGTCGTGCCGAATTCCAAATTATCATTGCACCTGCACATCAGGGTCATGGCTATGCCGCAAGAGCTGCAAAATTGGCGATGGATTATGCTTTTTCTGTACTTAATTTATACAAACTCTATTTAATCGTTGATAAAGAGAATGCTAAAGCGATTCATATTTATGAAAAGCTTGGCTTTAAAAAAGAAGGTGATTTAATAGATGAGTTTTTTGTTAACGGTGCCTATCGTTCTGCAATTAGAATGTGTACATTCCAAGCACCTTATTTTGAGCAAAAAGCCAAAGAAGCAAAACCCGAAAATTTTGTCAAACCGGGTGCGACTATTAAGCAACATGTCTGATTTATTCAGATATTAAGATTTAACTTTAACCCTAGTTGGAGTTCAGATGTCCCAGGAACGACTCTATATTGATAAAGAGATCAGTTGGCTTGCGTTTAATGAACGTGTATTACAAGAGGCGGCTGACAAACGAAACCCGTTAATTGAAAGAGTCAGGTTTCTGGGGATCTATTCAAATAATCTTGATGAGTTCTATAAAGTCCGTTTTGCTGATGTTAAACGCCGTATCTTAATTAATGAAGAGCGAGGCTCTCGCTCTGCTTCAAGTCATGCTCGCCATCTTATCAAAAAAATTCAGTCAAAAGTGGCTAAAGCTGACCAAGAGTTTGATGCTTTATATAACGATTTATTGCTTGAGATGGCACGAAATCAAATCTTCTTAATCAATGAACGTCAAATCTCACCTAATCAACAAATCTGGTTACGCCAATATTTTCGCCAAAACTTAAGAAAACACATTACGCCCATTTTAATTAATCCTGAAACCAATTTGGTTGAGTTTCTTAAAGACGACTATACCTATTTGGCCGTTGAAATTGCACAAGGGCAAACTATTCATTACGCCTTATTAGAAATTCCATCAGATAAAGTTCCTCGCTTTGTTATTCTGCCAACGGATCAAGGACGAAGTAAGAAAAAATCCATGATTTTATTGGATAATATTTTACGTTACTGCCTTGATGAAGTTTTTAAAGGTTTTTTTGATTATGACTCATTGAATGCTTATTCTATGAAAATGACGCGAGATGCGGAGTACGATCTTGCGACAGAAATGGAATCAAGTTTACTTGAAATGATGTCCTCAACCTTAAAACAACGTCTTACCGCAGAGCCTGTGCGTTTTGTTTACCAACGTGATATGCCAGATGAAATGGTAGCATTACTACGCAGTAAATTAGGTTTATCAAATAACGACTCCGTTATTGCAGGGGGACGTTATCATAACTTTAAAGACTTTATTAACTTTCCAAATGAAGGTAGTAAATTTCTATTAAATAAACCTATTCCACGTTTACGCCATATTTGGTTTGATAATTTCCGTAATGGTTTTGACGCCATTAGGGAACGTGATGTCTTGCTTTATTATCCTTATCATACTTTTGAGCATGTGCTGGAATTGTTGCGCCAAGCCTCTTTTGACCCAAGCGTTATTTCAATCAAAATCAATATTTACCGTGTTGCAAAAGACTCTCGAATTATAGATTCCATGATCCATGCAGCACACAACGGTAAACGAGTCACTGTGGTTGTAGAGTTACAAGCTCGTTTTGATGAAGCGGCCAATATTCATTGGGCAAAACGCCTAACAGAAGCGGGTGTTCACGTTATATTCTCAGCTCCAGGTTTAAAAATTCATGCGAAATTATTTATTATTTCTCGCTTAGAAGATGGTGAAATTATTCGCTATGCCCATATTGGTACTGGGAATTTTAACGAAAAAACAGCGCGCCTTTATACTGACTATTCGCTCTTAACTGCGAATACTGAAATTACCAATGAAGTACGTCGCGTTTTTAGTTTTATAGAAAACCCTTATCGCCCTGTGATTTTTGAGCATTTGATGGTTTCACCTCAAAATTCACGAACTCTTTTAAACCAACTAATTACTAATGAAATTCACAGTGCTCAAGCAGGGCATCCCGCTGGGATTACATTAAAAGTGAATAATTTAGTCGATGAAGAGTTGGTTAATCGTCTTTATGACGCATCAGAAGCGGGAGTCAAAGTCCGGCTTTTAGTGCGAGGCATGTGCTCTTTAGTTCCTAATCAGCCAGGATTTAGTGAGAATATTCAAGTTACCAGTATCGTTGATCGTTTTTTAGAACATGATCGCGTTTATGTTTTTACTAATAAAGGTGATGAAAAAATCTTCTTATCTTCTGCCGATTGGATGACGCGAAATCTTGACTATCGTATTGAAGTTGCAGTGGCTTTGCTTGATCCTCAACTGAAACAACGTGTTCTTGATATATTAGATATTCAATTTAATGACACCGTTAAAGCGCGTTTTATTGATAAAGATTTAACAAATAACTATGTTCCTCGTGGAAATAAACGTAAAATTCGTTCCCAGCTTGCTGTCTATGAGTACATTAAATTGTTAGAACAACCCGGATCACGAGCGTAATTTTATGCCTTTATCACAAGATGACTCTTCACCACGTCCTTTAGAAATTGCAGCTATTGACCTCGGTTCTAATAGTTTTCATATGATAATTGCGCGCGTTGTTAATGGCGCATTGCAAGTGTTAAGTCGCTTAAAACAGCGTGTTTATCTCGCTGATGGCCTTGACGATAATAATGAATTAAGCGAAGAGTCTATGTTACGTGGGCTTTCCGCCCTTTCTCTTTTTGCTGAAAGGTTACAGGGCTTCCCTGCCGAAAATGTTACTGTCGTTGGCACACATACATTGCGTGTTGCGACTAACGCTAAAGTCTTTCTCCAACGGGCAAAAGAAGTTATCCCTTACCCTATCGAAATTATTTCTGGACATGAAGAAGCACGACTTATCTTTATGGGCGTTGAACATACACAATCAGAAAAAGGTCGAAAACTCGTTATTGATATTGGTGGTGGCTCAACAGAATTGGTTATTGGTGAAAACTTTGAGCCGATCTTAATTGAAAGCCAGCGCATGGGTTGTGTCAGTTTTAGTCGTCAATTTTTTCCTGAGCAAAAAATTAGTGAATCTGCTTTTCGTAAAGCACGAGAAAAAGCAGCACGTAAAATGGAAAAAATTGCATGGCAATATAAAATGACGGGATGGGATGTTGCTTTAGGCGCATCGGGCACCATTAAAGCGGCTCATGAGATCTTAGTTGAGTTTGGCGAAAAAGACGGTGTTATCACCCCCGAACGTCTACTTATGTTAACAAAACAAGTGTTGCGCTTTAAGAAATTTAAAGACATCTCATTACCGGGGTTATCCGATGAGCGTAAGCATGTTTTTGTACCAGGCTTGGCTATTTTATGCGGTATTTTTGATTCTTTAGGATTAAAAGCACTACACCTATCTGATGGTGCTCTACGTGAAGGTGTGCTTTATGAAATGGAAGGCAGATTTCGCCATCAAGATATTCGCCAACGTACAGCAAAAAGCCTTGCCGAGCACTATAATATTGATAGAGAGCAAGCAAAACGTGTACTTGAAACCATGCAGTCCCTTTACGAACAATGGGCGCAACAAAATCCTAAACTCGTTCGCCCTGATCTAGAAGCCATTTTAGTTTGGGCTGTCATGTTACATGAGGTCGGATTAAGCATTAATTTAAGTGGATTGCACCGCCATTCTGCTTATATCCTTTCAAATACAGATTTGCCAGGTTTTAACCAAGAACAACAGCTATTATTAACAACCTTAGTTCGCTATCACAGAAAAGGGATTAAGCTAGATGAATTGCCTAAATTTAATCTTTATAAAAAGAAACAATATTTCCCACTCGTACAAATACTTAGATTAGCAACTTTACTTAATAATCAGCGACAATCGACGACAAAACCAGCATCTTTGCGTTTAGCTACTGATGAAAATCATTGGACTCTTTATTTTCCTAAAAAATATCTTTCCGATAACACATTGATGGAGTTGGATTTAGAAAAAGAACAAGAGCATTGGCAGTCAGTTCCGGGCTGGAAACTAGATATAAAAGAGGAATCTGCTTAACAATATGATATTATAAAGAAAAAGACGCTAGTCAATGCGTCTTTTGTTGCATCTATCATACAACAACTATCACATAACAACATAGGTTTGATTTGTGACCATAATATGAACATCACCAACGCAATATTGTTCAAGATTCATATTTTTTATACGGAGAAGACCGATAATCATCCTAAAATGGAATAATTAGTGTCAATGGTTATCTCCCTCGTAAGAATTAAAAAGGAATAACATGTCTCAAACAGCTATCAACAATGATACTGCGGCTGCCATCAATCCGTATTCACAAAAAGTGGCACTCCTGCGTCAGCAAATTTTGAGTATCTTTCTTGAAGATGATCAATTTGTTGAAACCGTTTTAGGGGAAGCAAGTGAAAATGATAGGCTGAGCCACCACGAACTTCATGAAAAAATCACCACTGTTCGAGAATTACTACAAGATCTACACGCGGCAGATATTGCAGATATTCTTGAAGCCCTTCCCTATGACGAGCGTCTCGCATTGTGGCATTTGGTTGATAATAATGAACGTGGTGCTGTTTTAGTCGAAGCGTCTGTCGCCGTTTGGGACAGCTTAATTAAAGATATGACCGACCGTGAATTATTACGATCGGTCGCCACATTACATGTGGATGAGCAAGCGTACATTGCAGAGCACTTACCACGCGATACAATGCGTCGCCTTCTTACCTATTTAGAACCAAGCCTGCGTAATAGGATAAGAGAAGTCCTGCAATATCCAAAAGACAGCGTTGGTCAAATGATGGACTTTGAGTTCGTCACTGTGCGAGGCAATGTCACGTTAAAAACTGTACAACGCTATTTACGCCAACGAGGCTCTATTCCTGAAGCAACGGATAAAATTTTCGTTATCGATAATAAAAATCATCTGTTGGGCGAACTTCCATTAACCACTGTTTTAACGCAATCTCCTGACAAACTTGTATCAGATGTAATGAAAACAGATACTGTGAGCTTTATGCCAGAAGAAAAAGGCGAAGATGCGGCGGGTGCGTTCGAACGTTATGACTTAATTTCAGCCGCTGTGGTTGATAGCAATGGTCTTCTTATGGGGCGATTAACTGTTGAAGATATCGTTGATAACATGCATGAAGAGAGCGATACCAATATTCGTCGTATGGGGGGGTTGAGCCCAGAAGAGGACGTTTTCGCTCCAGTTGGACAAGCCGTTAAAACACGTTGGACTTGGCTTGCTATCAACTTATGTACCGCTTTCGTTGCCTCTCGTGTTATCGGTGTCTTTGAAGATACTATCTCACAATTAGTTGCGCTTGCCACACTAATGCCTATTGTTGCAGGTATTGGAGGTAACACGGGTAATCAAACTATTACAATGATTGTACGTGCCTTAGCACTGCACCAAATTCAAACCGGAAGCTTCTCATTCTTAATTTTAAGAGAGCTTGGTGTCGCCCTTATTAACGGTATTGTTTGGGGAGGGATAATGGGAATTGTCACTTTCCTCCTCTATGGCGACCTTGCTATGGGTGCGGTAATGACAATGGCGATGGTATTAAACCTCTTAATGGCTGCCATGATGGGTGTACTGATCCCAATGACCATGATTAAATTAGGTAAAGATCCTGCAATTGGTTCAAGCGTTATGATAACCGCAATTACAGATACAGGTGGTTTCTTTATTTTCTTAGGTTTAGCCACTATCTTCCTAGTTTAAAATCACGCAATAATACGTTATTACACTAACGCCACTGTTAATAAAATACAGTGGCGTTTTTTTGTGTGACTAACAATAAATAATTAAACCGTTGTTGAAAGGTAATAGTAAACAAGTAGCAATACGATGATCAGCGATGTGATAAACGTTTTTTTAACAGAAGCACTCAGTGCATAATTATCAGTGTGTTTAGTGTTATTTAGTATGGTTTTTAACGCTAAACCACCACCTAATGCAACGATAGAAAGTGAGGCAAACAGAACAATTGCAGCTAAGAGAATAGCACTCATTGAGATAGAGACCATAAATCCTCCGACATATCAATTGACTTACTGTTGTAATTATAATCAAAAATAACTTTTTTGATGCTTATTTTTGTTTTTATTTTTTTATTTGAGAGACTGTTCTAAAAAATCACATTATGCATAAAAACACAAAAATATGATTATGATTATAAATTTAAATGGCATTAAATTTCACAAATTATTAATTATTTGAATTTCAAAACCAAGGAAGGCGAATTTAACATATAGTAGAATATGCTAATAATCTATTTCCTATCAGATCATATCTTTCACTATTAATACGAATAACTTTCTTAATTATCTAATAATAACTTTTTTTACAAAAAATAATAAATTAAATTCATAGCGCTTTTATTATTTAATTGTTTATTTAAAGCATAATAAATATATTCAATATCACCTCGTTTTTATTTAGAGATATTAAAATCCATCCCAAAAACAATAATACGTAATATTTTTACATTATATATAATAACTTCAATTTATTAATATAATATATTACAAAAACGAAACAATTAAGATATTAAACCCACAAGTTAGTGACTTTTAAGTCTATTTAATTGTTTTATTTTAACCTATTTACATCATTAAGAGCTTCCTGTTATAACTTAAACCATCATCACAACATTATTCTTTCTCACGTAAATAGCCTATAAATAACCATCTACTGTTATTTATTTCCACCCTGTTTTATTTGCTGATCCTAAAAGAATATATTTGTGACTTTATTAGTTATTAATTTTATCACGATGATTATTATAGGTTGTTATTATGACATCACAATCACACTCCACTCAGCCGTTGAGTCAACCTACGGCAAGACCATTAAATCGCAACGACTATAAAACGTTGGGTTTATCCTCACTAGGAGGAACTTTGGAGTTCTATGATTTCGTAATCTTCGTGTTCTTTACGAAAACATTGAGCCACTTGTTCTTTCCTGGTGATAACGCCTTTATTGCACAAATGCAGACATTGGGTATTTTTGCAGCCGGTTATCTTGCTCGTCCTTTGGGTGGCATCATTATGGCACACTACGGCGATATTATTGGCCGTAAACGTATGTTTACTTTAAGTATCTTTTTAATGGCCGTTCCAACATTAATTATTGGTTTATTACCTACTTATGCCAGCATTGGCGTCGCTGCTCCATTATTGCTGTTATTGATGCGTATCATGCAAGGTGCTGCTATTGGTGGTGAAATGCCAGGTGCTTGGGTCTTTATTGCAGAACATACACCAAAACAACGTTATGGTTTGGGTGTTGGGACATTAACGTCAGGTATTACGGGCGGTATTTTATTAGGATCGATCGTCGCAATTATCGTTCAGCGTAGTTATAGCGCTCAGGAAGTTAATGATTTTGCTTGGCGTATTCCCTTTATTTTAGGTGGGATATTTGGCTTAATTTCTGTTTACTTACGTCGTTTCTTGCAAGAAACTCCTATCTTTAAAGAGATGGCTGCAAAAAAAGCCTTAGCACAAGAAATGCCTGTAATTTCAGTCATTAAAAACCATAAACAAGCGTGTTTAATTACAGCTGTATTAACTTGGTCTTTATCAACAGCGATTGTTGTCACCATATTGATGACACCTAGTGTAATTGTTGAAGGGATTTACAAAATTGATAGAACTACCTCATTGGAAGCGAACTGTGTTGCAACATTAACCTTAACTTTAGGTTGTATCTTCTGGGGCTGGATTGGCGACAAATTAGGAACACGAGTTTCAATGACATTATCATGGGGTGGTTTGATTGTTACTGCATTCCATTTCTATGGCAGTTTAGATACAGCAATGTCGGGTATTCAGTTAGCATTTAATTATGGATTGATGGGCTTTTTTGTTGGTGCGATTGCCACAACACCAATTGTTAGTACAAGAGCATTTCCACCATCAATTCGTTTTTCAGGGTTGTCTTTTGCTTACAATATGGCTTATGCCGTGTTTGGTGGATTAACCCCAATGTTAACTGGTGCATGGTTAGAAAAGACAGCAATGGCGGGTGCCTATTATGTCGCTGGAGTCTCATTCTTAGCAATTGCTGTCGCATTCTTACCTTTAGCTTATAAAGGTTGGACTGCGGTAAAGCCAACTACTCGTGAAAAAGACGTTGCATTACAAATTGATAAAGTAGTTGGTTAAGTCTTTATCAATGTATAAATATGCTCTATTAATATCCCCTTACACAATACCGCCCTTAATATGGGCGGTATTTTTTTGTGCTACATTTTATGGTAACAAATACAAAAAAGGATGCCTTTTGGCATCCTCTATTTTCTTCAGCTTTCGTTTTTTAATGCTACAAATTATTGTGTCATTTTACTCAGCATTGGTGCAGTTAAAAGCATTAAGATTGCAATAACACCTGTCACAATACCGATTTGTAGGAAGACACTGCTATAGATTTCTAATGAGGCATGTGCGCTTTGAACATCTTCTGGTACCGCCATTAAACTTGCAACTTTACCTGCAATAATTGCAGCAGCTGCCGAAGTTAAGAACCAAGCACCCATGATAAAACCCATTAAACGCTGTGGTACAAGTTGAGCAACCATTGCAAGGCCAAGCCCAGAAATCATTAACTCACCAATACTTTGGAAACCATAGCTTGCTACTAACCACCATGAAGAGACAATACCTGCTTCATTTGCCATGCTTGCACCCAGTGGTAACACTAAGAATGCAGTCGCACTTAAGAACATCCCTACGGTGAACTTATATGGCATTGGTAGTTTATCACCCATAAAGTTATACACAGCCGCTAATAATGGGCTTGCTAACATGATCCAGAATGGATTAAGTGACTGGAATTGCTCTGGTTGAACACTGAAACCTAAAAGGGAATGTTCAACATTATGGATTGCGAAGAAGTTTAAAGACGTTGGCATTTGATCGTAAAGAACAAAGAAGACCACAGCTTCAACCATCAGTAAAAACGCCACAATCATCTTACGGCGAGCAGCCCCTTTCATCATAAAGGTTTCACGCGCAAAAATTAGGATGATACCTAATGAGATCACAGCTAAAGACCAACTTGCGACTTCATTATTATGCAATAACCATGTTGATAGTGCAGTTAATGCAACAATCCCCACCAGCGTTAATAATAATTTTGAATAGTTAAGCGGTTCAAAATCAGGTCTAGAACCTTTATCTTTGATCCAACCACGGCAAACCATAAAGTTTGCTAAGGTGATCAGCATACCTACAACACTTAAGGCAAATGCTACATCCCAACCATAATTAGCTGCTAACCATGGTGTTGCTAACATAGATAAGAACGAGCCTACGTTGATAGACATATAGTACATCGTAAATGCACCGTCTAATTGCGGATCGTTTTTCTCATAACAGGTTGCAAGTAATGAGGATGGATTTGCTTTAAATAAACCATTACCTACAGCAATGGTTGCAAGCCCCCAATAAATCACATCTTTATCGTGATCTGAGAAAGCCACCATTGCATAACCAATTGCCAGAACTATAGCACCGAGGATTATAACCCTTTTTGTACCAAGGACTTTATCACCCAGCCATCCACCGATAGCAACAAAACCATAAACCAATGCGGTAAATGCAGCAAAAACGGTGATTGCTTCTGCCTCACCCATGCCCAGCATTTTAACCAGATAAACGGCCATGATCCCTTGCAGACCGTAATAGCCAAAACGTTCCCATAATTCGATTGAGAAGATGAGATAAAATGCGCGAGGCTGTTTAAATGCATTCAGGCTCGGTTTTTGTCCATCGTCAGGTGTGTTTGCAGTTGACACTAAAAACCTCTAATTATTTTATTACGCCTTTATATTTAGGCTAATTTTTACAAAAATGATTATTTTAAGACAGAGTTAAAGCTCGGTGAATTTCATACTGGATTGTTATTCTTTGAAAAGAGTTCAAACACAGAGAAAAACAAGGTTGGCATTCTATCACTGGAAAGCATAATTATCTAAGAATTATAACTAACTATTGCGTTTTATCATAGTTACAGGCATTTGTACAAAATAGTTATGCGATTAAAAAAGCATCAAGCAAAATAACTTACTGATTATCAATAAATTATTTTCTACTTAATTATCCCTATATAAACAATTAAGCCACGCTGTTGTTTGTCTGTTTTTTAATAAATAATGGCTTATTGAATAACAACGATAAAATAATGCCAGTATCATTTCATTTTAACTGCTTAAAATAACGCCAATAAAACACATTCCTTGACTTAATTTCCATATTTCCTCCATTTTTAACTGTGTAGAAACAGGTAGAATGTCACTATTCCAAAATTTCATTTCAGTATTTCTGATTAGCTAGTTGCCAGTGGGATCACAAAAGTAATGAATAAAAATAAAAATGCTAAAAAAAGAATTTCTCTTATTATCGCTTTAATCATCGTAGCCGCAGGTGCTTACGCCTATTGGCAATTTAATGCAGCAAAAACAGCTACAGCTGAAAATAAAGGAACTCAAGCAACAAGCTCACAAAGTCGAAGCACAACTGGATCTCGTCGCCCTCCTATGCCGCCCGTTCAGGTCGCAACATCAATACAAGAAGATGTGCCTCAATTTTTATCGGCTTTAGGTACAGTGAAAGCAACTAATAGCGTCACGGTGACAAGTCGAGTTGAAGGTCAATTAATGGCTTTGCATTTCACGGAAGGGCAACACGTTCAACAAGGTGATTTATTAGCAGAAATTGACTCTCGTCCATTTGAAGTGCAATTAGCCCAAGCCAAAGGACAACTTGCAAAAGATCAAGCCACATTAGCTAACGCACGTCTTGATTTAGCACGTTATCAGAAGTTGGCAAAAACTAATTTAGTCTCACAACAAGAGTTGGATAATCAGCAAGCCTTAGTGAAACAGTCAGAAGCTAGTATCCGTATTGATGAGGCTACGATCAGTAATGCGCAACTGCAATTAACTTACAGCAAAATTACGGCGCCGATTTCAGGTCGTGTGGGATTAAAACAAGTTGATGTGGGTAACTATATTTCAGGTGGTTCATCAACGCCGATTGTGGTTATTAATCAAATGGACCCTGTTGATGTGCTTTTTACATTGCCAGAACAAGATTTAGCAAAAGTCATTCAAGCACGTAAAAACAATACTGATTTGCCTGTCACTGCATTAGACAGAAATAACCAATTTGAATTAGCTCAAGGAAAATTATTTAGTGTTGATAACCAAATTGATGCTACAACTGGCACTATTAAGTTAAAAGCGCGCTTCCCACAACAAGAGACAACATTATTTCCTAATCAATTCGTCAATGTCCGTCTTTATGTCACCACATTAGAAAAAGCAGTTGTTATTCCGAATGCTGCTTTGCAAATGGGTAATGAAGGTCACTTTGTTTGGATTGTGGATAACGAAAATAAAGTGAGCAAATTACGCGTAGAAGTTGCCTTACAAAATGCAGAAAAAGTTGTGATAGCGTCTGGTTTATCAGCAGATCAGCGTGTTGTAACGGATGGTGTGGATAGATTAACACAAGGTGCAAAAGTCGAAATCGTGACACCTTCTGTACCAAAGACTCAAGAAAATAACCGTGTAGTTGCGGAGAAAGCGTAATGACCGAAAAAACACACGGTACAGGTGGAGGACCATCTCGCCTATTTATTCTGCGCCCTGTTGCAACAACCCTTTTTATGGTCGCCATACTGTTAGCAGGGATTGTCGGCTATCGTATGTTGCCTGTGTCTGCCTTACCTGAAGTTGATTATCCAACTATTCAGGTTGTTACTCTCTATCCTGGAGCAAGCCCTGATGTAATGACATCAGCTGTCACTGCACCACTTGAACGCCAATTTGGGCAGATGTCTGGGTTAAAACAGATGTCATCACAAAGTTCTGGTGGTGCATCGGTGATCACACTGATGTTCCAATTAACCTTACCATTAGATGTTGCAGAGCAAGAGGTACAGGCTGCGATAAATGCAGCGACGAATCTACTCCCCTCCGATTTGCCTTACCCACCGATTTACAGCAAAGTAAACCCAGCTGATCCACCAATTTTAACTTTAGCGGTAACTAGCTCAACATTACCGATGACACAGTTGCAAGATATGGTTGAAACCCGTATTTCGCAAAAAATTTCACAAGTTAATGGTGTCGGTTTAGTCGCTTTAGCGGGTGGACAGCGCCCCGCTGTTAGAGTCAGACTCAATGCACAAGCTGCGGCGTCTTACGGTTTAGATAGCGAAAAAATTCGTGTAGCAATCAATAATGCGAACGTTAACTCAGCGAAAGGAAGCCTTGATGGCCCTACTCGCTCTGTAACCTTATCGGCTAATGACCAAATGAAATCATTAGAAGATTATCGCCAACTTATCGTTGCCTATAAAAATGATGCACCTATTCGTTTATCTGATATCGCAACTATCGAACAAGCGCCTGAAAATAATCAGTTAGGTGCATGGGCCAACAATGAACAGGCGATTATTATAAATGTTCAACGTCAACCCGGCGTTAACGTTATTGATACCACTGATAATATTCGTAATTTATTACCAGATTTAGTCTCTAATTTACCTAAATCAGTGAATGTTGAGATCTTAACTGATAGAACCACAACGATCCGCGCGTCAGTTAAAGATGTGCAATTTGAGCTTGGTTTAGCTATCGCCCTTGTGGTGATGGTAATTTATCTCTTTTTACGTAATGGTGTCGCAACCTTAATTCCAAGCATTGCCGTACCACTTTCATTAGTTGGTACATTCGCAGTGATGTATTTCTGCGGTTTTTCTGTCAATAATCTCACTTTAATGGCATTAACGATTGCCACAGGCTTTGTTGTCGATGACGCCATTGTTGTGATTGAAAATATCTCCCGCTACCTTGAGCGTGGTGATAAACCATTAGCTGCAGCGCTAAAAGGGGCTGGTGAGATTGGTTTTACCATTATTTCGCTTACTTTCTCTCTTATTGCTGTACTGATCCCTCTATTATTTATGGGGGATATTGTTGGTCGCTTATTTAGAGAGTTTGCAATCACCCTTGCAGTCGCCATTTTAATATCTGCGGTGGTTTCGCTAACATTAACGCCAATGATGTGTGCACGATTGCTAAAACCTGAAAATGAAATCAAACACAATCGTTTTGAAATAGCATGTGAACACTTTTTTGAAAAGATGATTGCCGTGTATGCCGTTTGGCTAAAACGTGTATTAAACCATCAATGGATAACGCTTGGTGTTGCACTCAGCACTTTGGTGTTAACTGTTTTGCTGTATATGTTTATTCCTAAAGGTTTTTTCCCATTACAAGATAATGGATTATTGCAGGGTACCATTGAAACCTCACAATCTATTTCTTATCAATCAATGGTTGAAAAACAGCAACAAGTGGTTGATAAACTGATTGATGATCCTGCAGTTGATAATATTGCCAGTTTTGTCGGCATTGATGGCAGTAATGCAACTCTCAATACGGGCCGATTACAAATCACATTAAAACCCCTTGATCAACGCGACTCGCGTATTGATACAATAATTCCTCGTCTACAAGAACGCATAGCCTCTATTTCAGGCATAACGCTCTATTTGCAACCCACTCAAGATCTAACAATTGATACGCAAGTATCTCGTACTCAATATCAATTTACGTTGCAAGCAACATCATTAGATGAATTGGCATATTGGGTACCAAAGCTTTCCCAATCATTAAAAAATAGTCCAGAACTAACCGACATTAGCAGTGATTGGCAAGACGGCGGTATGATGGCGTATATCAAAGTAGACAGAGATTCTGCAAGTCGCTTAGGTATTACAATGAGTGAGATTGATAACGCACTTTATAATGCTTTTGGTCAGCGTTTAATTTCAACTATCTACACTCAAGCAAATCAGTACCGCGTTGTATTGGAACAAGATATTCGCAGTGGTGATGGTTTACAGGCGCTCTCAGCCGTACATTTAACTGGCAAAGATGGTGCGATGGTACCTTTATTATCTATTGCATCCGTAGAACAACGCCTAGCGCCACTTTCTATTAATCACCAAGAGCAATTTCCTTCAGCAACATTTTCATTTAATGTCGCTGAACAATCGTCGCTTGAAGAAGCAGTAAAAGCAGTAAAATTGGCTGAAGTGCAAATTTCTATGCCAAGAGATATCACCACACAATTCCAAGGTGCGACGTTGGCATTTGAAAGTGCGCTTTCTAGCACTTTATGGCTGATTATCGCGGCTATTGTGGCAATGTATATCGTACTCGGTGTGTTATATGAGAGCTTCATTCACCCTATTACTATTTTATCTACGCTACCTACGGCAGGTGTCGGTGCATTACTTGCATTAATGGCCGCGGGTAATGAACTTGATATTATTGCGATTATTGGGATCATTTTGCTTATCGGGATCGTAAAGAAAAACGCGATCATGATGATAGACTTTGCTCTTGCCGCCGAACGAGAGCAAGGTTTAACCCCTTACGAGGCTATTTATCAAGCGTGTTTATTACGTTTTCGTCCAATATTAATGACAACAATGGCCGCACTTCTCGGGGCTTTACCTTTAATGCTAAGCACCGGTGTGGGTGCAGAATTACGTCAGCCATTAGGGGTTTGTATGGTTGGTGGCTTAATTATGAGCCAGATATTAACTCTGTTTACTACGCCAGTAATTTATCTACTATTTGATAAATTATCACTCTATGTAAACCGCAATAAACATATTGAGAATAATGACGGGGCTGTATCATGAAGTTCTTCGCCCTCTTTATTCAACGACCTGTAGCAACTACGTTACTCAGTTTGGCGATTTCGCTATGTGGTGCATTAGGATTTATGTTGCTCCCTGTTGCCCCATTGCCTCAAGTTGATTATCCGGTTATTAATATTTACGCCTCATTACCTGGGGCGTCGCCAGAAACTATGGCGTCATCTGTGGCAACACCGCTTGAACGCTCTTTAGGGCGAATTGCGGGTATTGATGAAATGACATCAAGCAGTTCGCTTGGCAGTACCAGCATTACACTGGTGTTCGATTTAAACAAAGATATCAATACAGCAGCGCGAGATGTACAGGCAGCGTTAAATGCCTCACAAAGCTTGTTGCCTTCAGGTATGCCAAGCCGTCCGCGTTATTATAAATCGAATCCTTCAGATGCTCCGATTATGATCTTAACGCTCACTTCTGATACCCAAAATACAGGGGAGCTTTACGATCTCGCCTCAACAAGGTTGGCACAAAAAATCTCGCAGATTGAAGGTGTCAGTGAAGTTTCGGTTGGTGGCGGTTCATTGCCAGCGATACGTGTCGCTCTCAATCCTGATGCGTTATTTAACCAAAATGTTAGCCTTGATGATGTTAGAAAAGCGATTAACCAAGCGAATGTGCGACGGCCTCAAGGCTTTGTCAATAATGATGAAAATCGTTGGCAAATTCAAACCAATGACGAGCTAAGCAAAGCGGCGGAATATCGTCCTGTGATCGTGCATTACAATCAAGATGCAGTTGTGCGTTTAGGCGATGTGGCGCAAGTCACTGATTCGGTACAAAACTCACGAGCCGCAGGGATGAGTGGCGGTGAACCGGCTATTTTGCTGGTTATTCGTCGTGAAGCAGGCGCTAATATTATTGAAACGGTTAACCGCATTCGTGATGAGCTTCCAGAATTACGTGAGCTTATTCCCGCAAGCGTTGACTTGAAAGTCGCACAAGATAGAACACCGACTATTCGCGCATCATTAGCGGAAGTTGAGCGCGCATTAACCATTGCTGTGGCGTTAGTGATTTTAGTTGTATTCTTATTTTTACGCTCCGGTCGCGCCACGCTGATCCCCGCAGTTGCTGTACCCGTTTCATTAATTGGTACTTTTTCAGCCATGTATCTTTGTGGCTTTAGTTTAAACAACCTTTCATTGATGGCATTAACCGTAGCGACAGGCTTTGTGGTTGATGATGCTATTGTGGTGCTGGAAAATATTTCTCGCCATATTGAGAATGGTTTAAAACCTAAAGATGCCGCCTTAAAAGGGGTTGGCGAAGTTGGTTTTACTGTCCTTTCGATGAGTATTTCTCTTGTTGCCGTTTTTATTCCATTACTGTTAATGGATGGTCTTGTTGGGCGATTATTTAAAGAATTTGCCATTACCTTAACAACCGCTATTGCTATCTCGCTATTTGTTTCTCTAACGCTAACACCCATGATGTGCGCGCATTTACTTAAAGGAATGAAACCTAAAGCGCAATCGCATTTACGCGGTTTTGGTAAGTTACTTTTCCGCGCTCAACAAGGTTACAGTGTCACATTACAAGCCGCATTGCGTCATCGACGCTGGGTTATGGCCATTTTTCTCGCCACATTAGGTTTAAATGCTTATTTATACATCAGCGCACCTAAGACGTTTTTCCCTGATCAAGATACGGGTCGTTTAATGGGATTTGTCCGTGCTGACCAAAGTATTTCATTCCAATCAATGAAAGAAAAAATGACCCGTTTTATGCAAGAAATAAATGCAGATAAAGACGTGGATAGCGTAACGGGTTTTACGGGAGGCGGTCGTATTAACAGTGGATTTATGTTTATTTCCCTCAATCCACTGTCAGAACGTACTGATAGTGCCAATCAAGTGATCAATCGTTTACGTGCCAAACTTGCTGATGAACCTGGCGCTAACCTCTTTTTAATGCCAGTGCAAGATGTTAGAGCGGGTGGGCGCCAAGCGAATGCCAGTTATCAATTTACATTATTAGCTGATGATTTAAGCGAGCTGCGTAAATGGGAGCCGATTGTCCGTAAAGCTTTGGGTGAACTACCTCAGCTTGTGGATGTTAACTCTGATAAAGAAGATAAAGGTGCTGAAATGGCACTGACTTACGATCGCGATACTATGTCACAATTAGGTATTAACGTCAGTGATGCCAATAATTTGCTGAACAATGCTTTTGGTCAACGTCAGATATCCACCATTTATGCACCATTAAATCAGTATAAAGTAGTCATGGAAGTCTCTGAGCAATACACACAAGATGTCTCTGCGTTAGATAAAATGTATGTGGTCAATAATCAAGGTGAGCGCATTCCATTATCCGCGTTTGCAAGTTGGTATCCAGCTAATGCGCCATTAAGTGTTAATCACCAAGGATTATCTGCATCTTCAACTATTGCTTTTAATATTCCTGAAGGCTATACATTGGCCGATGCAATTGATTCTATTGAACGCACAATGACCGAGTTGGGCGTGCCCAATACCGTAAGGGGCACCTTTGCAGGTACTGCACAGATCTTCCAAGAAACTATTAAGTCACAGCTTATTCTGATCTTAGCAGCTATTGTGACTGTGTACTTGGTATTAGGTGTACTGTATGAAAGCTATATTCATCCACTTACTATTTTATCCACCCTTCCTTCCGCGGGTGTCGGTGCGTTATTAGCGTTGCAGCTTTTTGATACACCTTTTAGCTTGATTGCGCTTATTGGCATTATGTTGCTGATTGGTATTGTGAAGAAAAACGCCATTATTATGGTGGATTTTGCGATCACCGCACAACGTGAGGGTAAATTGTCAGCCAAAGAAGCCATTATTCAGGCCAGCTTATTACGTTTTCGCCCAATTATTATGACAACCCTTGCCGCATTATTTGGCGCATTGCCATTAATGTTAGGAAGTGGAGATGGTGCAGAATTAAGACAACCTTTAGGGATAACAATCGTAGGCGGGTTATTAATGAGCCAACTCTTAACCCTTTATACAACCCCAGTTATTTATCTATTTTTTGATGGATTGCGTGAACGTTGGCAACAACGGCGTTTCAGCAAGAAAGAGGCTAAAGCATGAAACTGAGAAGCAAGCTGTTCTTGGTCATTTTCGCTACCTGTATGGTTGTGGTTCTTGCAATGCATATTGGTATTCGAGGTAGCTTTCAACAAGGGTTTATTGGCTATATCAAGAAAAACAGTGAACAGCGTGCAACTCTTTTAGCTGAAGCCTTAACAGATCAATATGCTTTAACTGGCGACTGGCGTTTTCTTAATAGAGATGATCGTTCTCTTTATCAAATATTACGCAGTATTGACCAAATAAGCCAAAGCAGTGAAGGCCCACCACCAAAAGGCTGGCGCACACAGTTTTGGATTGTTGATAAAAACATGAAGCGCTTATTTGGTCATGATAATCAGTTTCCTGAAGAAACATTCAAAAAACCAATTACTTCCCATGATGAAATTGTGGGTTGGGTGATTGTCAGTGCCGCAGATAAGATCAGTAGTGAAGCGGATATCAGTTTTGATAAACAACAACTGCGTACCAGTTGGATAATTGCAGGTTTAACGGTTCTTTTAGCTTTACTTATTACATTGATCCTTTCTCGCAATATGATACGCCCCGTTAAACGACTGGTCGAAGCCACACATAAGTTAGCCGCGGGTGATTTTGCTGTTCGCGTCACACCCAGTAGTAAAGATGAAATCAGCCAACTCGCCACAGATTTTAACCAACTCGCCAGCACACTAGAGAAAAATGAGCAAATTCGCCGTGATTATATGGCTGATATTTCACATGAGTTACGTACCCCCCTCGCTATTTTAAAAGGGGAATTAGAAGCGTTACAAGATGGCGTAAGAAAGCCCACGGCAGAGACATTAAACTCTCTGTTATTCGAAGTAACAAACCTGACAAAACTGGTGAATGATCTCCACCAACTTTCATTATCCGATAGAGGCTCACTCACTTATCGTAAAGATTTTATTGATATTAATGAGGTGATTTTATTAGCTGTTGCTTCTTATCGCCATACATATCACACCAAAGATATTGCCTTATACACTGAATTAGATGATGTCTCTCCATTAATTGTACAAGCCGATCCTGACCGACTTATTCAGCTTTTTCATAATCTATTAGAAAATAGTGTGCGCTATACCTATGCTGGTGGGCAATTACATATCAAGACAAAAAAAGAGAACAACTGCGTATTAATAGCCTTAGAAGATAGCGCACCTGGATTAGATAAATCACAGTATCAAGCCGTTTTCCAACGCTTTTATCGTACAGAAAGCTCACGAAATCGTGCCAGTGGAGGTTCTGGATTAGGTCTTGCGATTTGCGAAAATATCGTTGAAGCTCATAATGGTAAAATAAGTGCTATGCCTTCATCTTTAGGTGGCATGAAAATTCTTATAGAATTACCCGCATATTCTGATGATCTCTAAGCCTATAACTATTGAGCCAATAAATGACAGCATCTGAATCACCCTATTCAATCCTGATTGTTGAAGACGAGCCTAAACTTGCCCAATTACTTATTGATTACCTTCAAGCATCAGGTTATCAAACTCATTGGTTAGCAGATGGCGCCGAAGTGAGCCATTGTGTAAAACAGCAACATTACGATTTAATATTATTAGATCTGATGTTACCCGTTAAAGACGGCATTACTATCTGCAAAGAGTTACGTCATTTTTCCGATATTCCCATCATTATGGTCACCGCCAAAACAGAGGAAGTAGATAGATTGCTTGGGCTTGAGATTGGTGCTGATGACTATATTTGTAAACCCTATAGCCCAAGAGAAGTGGTCGCCAGAGTCAAAACCTTATTACGCCGTTTTTATCGACCACAAGATATTGTTCAAAGCGATAAGTTAGTTGTCATTGATGAACAGGCTTATCAAATCCAATATAACAATAAAATTCTCGACTTAACCACAGCTGAATTCCGCTTACTCAAAGCATTAGCCACACAACCTGGAAAAATATTAACTCGTGATCAGCTAATGGATCACCTTTATGATGATTACCGCATTGTGACGGACAGAACCATTGATAGCCATATTAAAAACTTACGACGTAAACTTGAGCAACTTAACGATCAAATTGAATTTATTCGCTCAATTTATGGTCAAGGGTATCGTTGGGAGACTCAAGCTTATCGATTTCGATGATATTTTTTCAGGAATACATTGAACCTCGCTACACTTAAGCGCTAGAATCCCCCCCTTTATGATATACCCCTACCCAATGTGTGGGGGACTGACTTGAAATCAGAACCAGGAAATTAACCATGTTTACACCCGAATTACTCTCTCCTGCTGGCTCATTAAAAAATATGCGCTATGCATTTGCTTATGGCGCAGACGCCGTTTATGCAGGTCAGCCACGTTATAGCTTACGTGTGCGTAATAATGAGTTTAACCACGAAAACCTTGCCAAAGGTATTCAAGAAGCCCATGAATTAGGTAAACGCTTCTATGTTGTGGTTAATATCGCACCCCATAATGCTAAATTAAAAACCTTTATCCGTGACTTAAAACCCGTCATTGATATGGGCCCTGATGCGCTGATTATGTCTGATCCGGGTTTGATCATGATGGTACGTGAAGCTTTCCCTGAAATGGATATTCACCTTTCAGTACAAGCCAATGCCGTTAACTGGGCAACCGTAAAATTCTGGCGTCAAATGGGATTAACACGAGTGATCCTGTCTCGTGAACTCTCTATTGATGAAATTGCTGAAATTCGTAAGCAAGTTCCTGACATGGAATTAGAAGTTTTCGTTCACGGTGCATTATGTATGGCTTACTCAGGCCGTTGCCTGCTATCTGGCTATATCAATAAGCGTGATCCGAACCAAGGTACTTGTACTAACGCTTGCCGTTGGGAATATAAAGTCGAAGAAGGTAAAGAAGACGATGTGGGTAATATCGTTGAAAAATACACGCCAATCCCAGTTAAAAACGTTGAGCCTACTTTAGGTGTTGGCGCGCCAACAGATAAAGTCTACTTAATCGAAGAAGCAAAACGTCCTGGTGAATATATGACTGCGTTCGAAGATGAACACGGTACTTATATCATGAACTCAAAAGACTTACGTGCGATTGAACACGTTGAGCAATTAACACAAATGGGTGTGCACTCTCTGAAAATTGAAGGTCGTACTAAATCCTTCTATTACTGTGCCCGTACAGCGCAAATGTATCGTCGTGCAATTGATGATGCTGTTGCAGGTAAACCATTTGATCCAACGTTGCTAACGACATTAGAAGGTTTAGCACACCGCGGTTATACAGAAGGTTTCTTACGTCGTCATACCCATGATGCGTACCAAACTTATGAATATGGTTATTCTGTCTCTGACACCCAACAATTTGTCGGTGAATTCACCGGTAAACGCGTAAACGGTTTAGCTGAAGTTGATGTTAAAAATAAATTTGTTTTAGGTGATAGCCTAGAATTAATGACACCAACTGGAAATATTCAGTTCACGTTAGGATCGTTGTTTAACAAAAAACAACAACCAACGGATGTTGCGCCGGGTAATGGTCATATGGTTTATTTGTCTGTTCCGGAAGATGTTGATTTAGATTTCGCACTGTTGATCCGCAACCTACAAGGTACAACAACACGTCAACCGCATAAGATTGATGCTGTAGAAGTGAAGTAAAGCGTCATAATCTGATTTAAAGTGGTCAATTTCAAATACAGATCACATCAATAATGATTTGTTTACCGTATCATCAGTTCCGAAAAATAAAGAACTAGAATGAATACAGTAAGACTAGGAACCACCTCCTTGGCAAATCCAATCTCCCTTGGATTTGCCTTTTCTTTTTTCATCACCGTTATCAACTCTCCTTTACGTAAACACGTTCTCTTTTTCGTTATCATTTGTAAAAAAAATAGTAATTTTCTCGATATCCATTACCTTTAAAAGAGTGATTCAATTAAAGGGACTCATCAATGAGTAAAATTAGTTTGCTGATCATTAATGGAAAAAGCGCTAACAACGGTGCATTGAGAAAAGCCGTTTACCAATTACGTAACGAAGGTTTTAACCTCCAAGTAAGAGTAACTTGGGAATCCAGTGATATACGTCGTTTTGTACAAGAAGCTATAGATATACAGGCAGAAACAGTGATTGCGGCAGGTGGTGACGGAACGATGAATAGCGTTGTTTCTGAATTAATTCATCTTTCCCCCTCATCTTTACCGACACTTGGTATTATCCCATTAGGCACAGCAAATGATTTTGCCACCAGCGCACAAATCCCTCGTGATATGGAAAATGCGCTTAATTTAGCGGTTAAAGGTCGTGCTGTTCCCATTGATGTTATCTCAGTGAACAAGACGCACTATTTTATTAATATGGCGTCAGGTGGTTTTGGAACCAAAATCACAACAGAAACCCCTGAGGCATTAAAATCAGCATTAGGAGGAGCAGCCTATTTTATTAATGGTCTTTTAAGTATCGACTCTTTAAAAGCTGATTATTGCACTATTGAAGCTGAAAATTTCCATTGGGAAGGTGAGTCTCTTATTTTAGCTATCGGTAATGGCCGTCAAGCGGGTGGCGGACAAAAATTATGCTCTGAAGCCTTAATTAATGACAATAAACTCAATATCACCATTGTTGAAGCTCACGAACTTCTCCCCTCTATTTTAAGCAGCATGTTTGATAGCAAGAAAAATGACAAGATAATTGAGCGAGAAAGTCGCTGGGTAAACATTAGTGCTTCTCATGAAATGGTGTTTAATTTAGATGGAGAACCCCTTTTAGGGAATAAATTTGAATTTATTGTGTTACCTGAAGCGATCCACTGCCGGTTACCGCCTCAATGTGACTTGTTATCTTAATGTAGATAAATGACAATCACTCTCATCTCATCATGAACTGGAGTATGTAATGACTGATATAGTAAGTTTGTTAGGTGCTGATGCAAAATCATTATTAGACCATCGTTGCCAAACCATCCCGAGCGAAAATCTCTACCTGCCAGGTTCTGACTTTGTTGATCGTGTCATGATTGATAATAATCGCCCTAATAGCGTGTTACGTTCAATGCAAACCCTGTTTAATCACGGGCGTTTAGCGGGAACGGGTTATCTGTCTATTCTACCTGTTGACCAAGGTGTTGAGCACTCAGCAGCTGCTTCTTTCGCAGCAAACCCTCTCTATTTTGATCCAAAAAATATTGTTGAGTTAGCGATTGAAGCAGGTTGTAACTGTGTTGCCTCTACTTATGGTGTTCTTGCTTCTGTTTCTCGTCGCTATGCACACAAAATTCCTTTTCTTGTGAAATTAAACCACAATGAAACCCTAAGCTACCCAGCGCAATATGACCAAACACTGTATGCCAGCGTAGAGCAAGCCTTTGAAATGGGTGCTGTTGCAGTGGGTGCGACTATTTACTTTGGTTCACAAGAAAGCCGTCGCCAAATTGAAGAAATTTCAATGGCCTTTGAACGTGCTCATGAATTGGGTATGGTCACTGTACTATGGGCCTATTTACGCAACCCAGCATTCAAAAAAGATGGCGTAGATTACCATGCAAGTGCAGATTTAACGGGTCAGGCAAACCATTTAGCGGCAACTATTGGTGCTGATATCGTTAAACAAAAAATGGCTGAAAATAACGGTGGCTTTAAAGCAATTGGTTTTGGTCATACTGATGAGCGTGTTTACACGAAACTCACTACTGAAAACCCAATTGATTTAGTTCGCTACCAATTAGCAAACTGCTATATGGGTCGCGCGGGATTAATTAACTCTGGTGGCGCTTCTGGTAATAATGATCTTGAAGATGCTGTTCGCACCGCCGTTATTAATAAACGTGCTGGCGGTATGGGTCTGATCTTAGGCCGTAAAGCGTTCAAAAAATCAATGAAAGACGGGGTTGCCCTGATTAATGCAGTACAAGATGTTTATTTGGATAAATCCGTCACTATTGCTTAATTGATAAATTTATCTGTGAAAGCCACTCAGTTCAAACTGAGTGGCTTTTATTATTCATTGCCTAACGACTAAATGTTTTTGGTTTTTGCGTTTGTGTGACCAAATGTTGATGAGCCGTACTTTCACTTTCTATTACCTTCATTGCATTTTGTCCTGCTGGTAATGCTCGCTCAACCAATAACTCTGCGTGAGACTTCGCCAAAATGGCTTGTAATTGCTGATGCTGACTACACCAAATAGCATCAACATCTTTATCACGCGTCGTATCTCGTTGATGTGTTAACGCCACCGTTCTCGCTTGAAAACGCGCCTGTTTCCCGCCTAACTCTAAGCCATAATCAGGAATTTTGGCATGAGACACAACAACTTGCCCATTATCAATCCATGAATTTACCGCATTTTCATGCACCACATAGCCTAACTCACTTAAACCAGCCAATACCGCTTCACATTGTTGTCGCATTGAGAGTTGTTGTTCATGAGTTTCAATGGCCTGTTTCAGCTTGATGATCATCATATCCAGCTGTTCAGCTGTTGCTAATGAGGCAACCGCTTCAGTATCCCGACTAAGTGTCACCATCTCTTCATCATCAAAGCTTTCAAGCTCTGCACATAAACGAGCTAGTTCTTCCATTAATTCAATACGCTTTACGCTATTACGCAAACTTTCAGCCATATTCATGATCATTGAATCTGCTAGTAAACGCTGCTTTTTGCTATCAACAAGCTTTTGCATTTCAATAAACTGATTTGCATTGTGATTGGCCTCGGCTTCATTTCCTACAAGCCGTAATTTTTCAATCATCAACTCAATTTGATGACATTGTTGTGCAAATGGGCTTTGAGGCTCATTACTTTGCCATAATTGTTGGCTATATACAGATTGCGCTTTTAATTGTGCCAATAGTTCAGTTTGAACTGGGCTAAATTGCGCTTTCTGCACTTCAATTTCACTGGCTACACGAAAAAGTAATATGCTGATTTCCTCAGCATTCATATTTTCACTACGCTCAATTTCAGTTATCAAAACACTGTCAGTCGCTAATTGTGATTTTAATTGTCTTAACAGTGCCGATGATTTTTGTTTACCCTGTTGAATATGACGTGCAAGCGCTTTTTCTTCGAGCACTTGTTCGCGTAGATTTTTCATATCCTGTCGTAACGGGGCGATAAATTGGCTTAATTTATCTGTTAGCCGACCTACTGCCCGAGCATCTAACGCTTCCAATTGAGGGTTATCTTTAACCAATGCATCAAAAGCGGAGACAATTTGGTTCACTCGTTCATCTCGATACATAAGTTGTTCAACTAATGCCTGCCATTGTTTGAATTGTTTTTTACTATTCGCTAATTGTCGGTGATAGCGAATAACATTGGTTTCTTTCATAGAAATATAATGTACTGATGAACTCATCATTCACTCACTTTTTCATTCAGTAAAGAGGCATGTTGTAAGGCTTCAAGAAGTTGTTGTTGTGCTTCTTGGCGATGGTAAAACCACTGTGTCAACGAAATGCGATAATGATAAGGCACCACTTTGCGCAAAATATCTTTTCGCCATAATTCACGCGCACAAGCTTGGGATAACCACTCGTGTTGTGGCATATCACACTCAATTCCCATTAATATTTTTCCTTGCTGTTTATCTTCAATTAAACAGTCAAAAGAGAAAATACCCGCTTGTTGTGATGGTGCAATATGGTATCCCTGAGATTGAATAAAGCGTGTTACATCAATAACAAATTGATCGTTCAGTTGATCTTGCGTTATCACATTAGCTTGAGTACGACATAAGCGCGCTAATAAGCGTTTATTTTCATCTTGCTTATTAATCTGATGGCAATGACTCGCGTAAGTTAAATAGCCTTGTAAATAATCACGCGGAATTTCAGGGTGTTTATTGGTACTTAATAAGTCAGAGATTTCATCAATCGGCATTGATGACATGATCACGACTTGTTTTTTCGCTCTGGTAATAGCGACATTTAAACGACGCTCTCCCCCTGTTTGTCCTAATACTCCAAAATTACGCCTAAAAGTGCCTTGTGCATTGCGACCAAAAGTTGTCGAAAACAAAATAACATCCCGTTCATCACCCTGCACATTTTCAACGTTTTTCACAAAAAACGACATATCTTCATCGTTATCCAAACGCGCGCTTTCTTCCGTATAAGCCTTTAAAAATTCCTCATCATAGTCATTGCGATCACGAATATGTTGATTAATTAATTGAGCTTGTTTTTGGTTAAACGTCACCACTCCCACCGAAGGCCGTTTATCGAAGGGGGTCTGCCACAATGTTGCTAAATGTTCGACGATCGCCAAAGCTTCTTTTTCATTGGTTTGATTTACATAAGTACCATTGATCGCCATAAAATGCAGAGGTTTTACTTTACTAATGGTTTTTACTGAGTGTTGAGCAGGAATATTTAGCCGATTCTCATAAAAAGCATAATTTGAGAAATTAATTAATTCTCGAAAGGCAGAGCGATAATGAATATCTAAAGTATGAATAGGCAATACGGTTCGAGCAAGATGAAGCAAATCAGGGCAATGGCAAATTTGACTGGAGTCCCATTGTTCACCGCTTTTCTCTTGTTGTTCATCTTCCTCGTTATCGTTATCTTCGTCATCTTCATTTCCATTAAATTTACCGCTGAAGAAAGATGAAGGTGGCATCTGTTTCTCATCACCACTGACGATAGCTTGTTTACCGCGATATAACGTTGGCAATGCAAATTCAATCGGCATTTGCGAGGCTTCATCATAAATAACACTATCAAAAAGCCCTGCTTTTAGGGGTAATATTTGGCTTGCCACATCCGGCGTCATCAACCAAATAGGGCGTAATCTTAACAATCCCATTTGTGTTGCTTCATCAATAAATTCGCGTAACCGTAATGCTCTAGGCCCAGCTAAGCGTGTTATTCTTTCCCAATGACGCGCACTTTCAATTTTTGATAATTCAATGTTTTCAGTTAATAATGCACGATTAATTTGCTGTAATTGCTGATAGCTATCCGTCAGTTGCTCAATATATTCCTGCAATTGTTCAACATGCGTCTTTAATACAGGATTTTTTATTTCAATGTCAGTTTTGACCGCGACATAAAACAGATAACTCAATGTTGCTTTTAAAAGCTTGATAGGATCAGAAGATGAGTTTTCATCAATCAACTGGCGTGATAATGCTAAAACTTGCCAATCATTAGGTGAAAAATGTGTCGTTCTTTCTCGAAATAACTGAAATTGGCTTAAAGAAGGCAAACTTAACGCTAATTGCTGTAATGTGGTTGTCAGCAATTCGCCTTTTTTGATCGCATCATAAAATTGTTGATAGCAGTGATCGGTAAGGGTTTCTTGTAAACCCGCTAATTTATCGAGGCTAGATTGCTGTGCTTTAGCGCGAACTATGGCATTTTCAATTTCTAAATATTGTTGCTCAAAGCCCTGTTTTTTCGCTGATTGAATCGACTCAACAATATGTTCAGGCTGAGGATATAACGCTAATATCGCAATATCATCACCACTGGCTTTAAGGTCAGTGAGTGTCGTATTTATTGTGTTTTGCCACTGTGCATTTTGTCGATTAAGCTGCTGTTCTATTCCTAATTGTTGGTAAATAGGTTGCAACTCTTGATATAACAAGCGCCATTGTTGTTCAGTGATGATAGTTTTATGCAGTGTTATATAATGTTCAATTCTGTCTTCTTTACCACTTTGTGCAATAAAGCTTTTTAACTTACTGTTTCTACTATAATAATAAGGGTTTAAGAAACGCAGAAATGAGGGCTTAATTTTATCAGCCACAGCTCTTGATAACGTTGCTAATGCTGCATTATCTAACGGAGCAAGTAAGCGGAAAATCAAAGGATCACAATCTTCATTATCAATTTGCTGTAAACGTGCCTCTAATTGCTCTAATTGAGCAATCAACTGTTCTCCTTTATTTTGCTTACCTTGTTCATTTAAAAATAACGTTAACCAACGCGATAAATTATCCCATTGTTGTTCATTGCGATTTTTTAACCACTGTTTACACTGTTCAAGTGTCGTTTCGTGAACGGTTAATTTATCAATTGTGATTTGTTGATAAGGCGAACTATATGCCATATCACGCTGCTTTTCTGCTTCAATAAATAGCATGATACGTTCATTGAACTGACGATATAACGTGCTTTCAGGCAAGAATAAAGCAACGCTATTTAATGGTGTATGTTCATAATTAATTGCATACCAATCTAAACCATATAGCGTTAAGTTATCGATAAATTGAACAAAGGTTATTTTATTATATTGAGAAAGCAGTGTGGTTAATTTATCCGAACTTGTTATCCACTTTTGCTGTGACTCTAATTCGAGTAATCCAGATAACACTTCTCGATATGAATAATCATATTGTTTATCCGTTAGATATAACGCTTTATAGTAAGCATCTAAGGTTGTTTCATAAAATTGAATTAAGTTAAGCCTTCTATCACGCTCAAAAGGCGTGTCTTGCTTTATATCTGCGATCAGTTGTCTTTTACGCTCTAATGCCAGTTGTTCTCTGATCGCTGAAATAATCTCTCGCCCTTTAGGATTTTGATGAATAATCAATACTCTATCTTGTAAGCCATTAGCAACTAATCGTTTATACACCACATCCAAAGCAGCAGGCTTTTGACAAAGCACAAGTGCCGTTTTTTGTCGCCCGATTGCATCAGCAATTAAATTAACTATTGTTTGACTTTTCCCTGTTCCCGGAGGCCCTTCTATCAATAATCCTGTCTGCTTTCTTGCAGCTTGAATAATGGTATTTTGAGAAGGATCTGCCAACGACAACAAATAGTTATCGCTCAGTGGATCTTGTGTTTCTAATGCTTGTACTGGCGTATGCACTTTCAGCATAGTAGCAAGGGCAGTACCATTGATAGGTAAATTGGCAATTTGTTGTAAATCAGCACTTATCATTTGCCCAATAAAAGAGGTGTGAAATAACACTGCAGAACAATGAATATAAGCACTGTTTTCTGGTATATCCTCAGTTAATGAAGGTAATGGACTTAATGTATGATCTGATGTGTTTAATAAAGATGAAAGTGTGAGCATCATTTCACTGACACTTAAGCCTGTTTGTGACATCAAACTATCGAGCACTTTTTGCCATTCATTAACCGCAGGAATACCGACAAAATTAGCAAGAGCAGGATTTAAACGTACCGATGCACGCTCTGTATCAAACCCAATTTGCACAGCGCCTTGAGTGCCACCCAAAATATTCATGGAAACAGGCCACAAGAAAAGCGGTGCAATACGTGGTTTTATTTTATTAGGTTGCGTATTTAGCACTACAAAAGGAAAGCCTAAATACATGCCGTTAATACCCGTATCTCTTTGGTAAGACTGAGTATTTTGTTGCAAGAGCCACAAGCGATTATTTAATTTCTCACGTTGACGTAATACTTCACCCTCTAATGAGAACAGTCTTTTCTTACGGTTAATTAAATGCTCAAGTAAGTTTGTCGCTTTTTCATTATCAAAACTGCATTCCGTTAAATCAACGCGTCCTGCATTTGGCGTTAAACGCATTCTGACTAAATTACCCCGTTGACTTGTGGAAACTAATTTTTTAGCAAAAAAATGTAATACTTCTAAAATATATTTTTGCGATTCAGGTACTTGCCATTGCTCAACAGGAATACAGAGCATCACAATAATCTGTTCAAGAGGCAACCTACGAGTTAAAAGAAAATCATCAGCCCATCTATCAATAATATCGATATTAACTCGCTTAAAATCCCCTATTCTTTCACTAAGTTGTTCAATCAGCTGATATCGAGGTGTGGCTAATAATACTTTTGCTTGTTGTTTATCAAACGTCTTAATAGCAAGATCTCTGGCTAATTTAGTAGCATTATTTACCAGTGAATCTATCGTGATATATTGCCCAATTTCTGCACTTAATAACAAAATATAGTCATTTTCATGCATATTCTTACGATCGATTAAGGCTCGTAGATTTTCATTATAAGCATCTGGGAATTCTGCACGAATAATTTCCCAGCGCGCAACTAATTGACTTAAAGAGGTGATTAATAAATAGAGTTGTAAGCTTTCTTCATTTAGTGGGATACGTTGTTGTTGTGCCCTTTCACGAACCGTACGTTGACGATAATAAAGCTGAACAAGCCAATGTGTATCATCAATAGATTGAAGTTCCGTAGCGAGAGGCTGACAAATTAATTGATAACCTAATAAGGGATGTTCTAAAAGCCATGAAGGTGTAATGATCTCACCGCGATAAATCAGTGGCATATTAGGATTTAAAATTCGCAACGCGAATGTAAAACGTAAACTTGGCTCAATATCTTGTTTTTCAACTAATGACTGCAATTGAGTAATTTGCTTGCCACTATTATCAAATTGGCTTAACCAAGTCGTGATTTCACCATGAATAAATAATTCTGTTGCTTGATCCCAATATTGTGCTTGTGCCGCCATCATCGCAAACGCATCAGGTTGATTAAATTGATGATTTTCAAATTGAAATTGATAGTATTGCTGGCTTCCATTGTGATAATTAACATCAGGTGCTTGTACCGCTAAACCTTGTAACCACGCATTAACTTCGTTCCATTGCCAACGTTGAAAACGATCGCGGCAGAGCAAGCCCCTTAAAAGTAATTGAATATTAGGTTCTAAATCATCTGGTAATTCAACACCATTGGTCATTACTTGAATTAAAAACGCATTATCATGGATATGTTTAAAACAGGCTCCTTGCGTTAATTGCTCAAGTAAAATTATCCCTAAACTCCACCAATCTGATGCTGCTGAAACACCACCCGCTAATATTTCTGGCGCACTATAACGTGAAATTTCAAGTGGGGAGACAATATCGAGATCGAATTCTGATAAACATGCTGAACCATATTCAATCACCACAATATCAAGGGGATCACGAGCGCGGATCATCAAGTTTGAGGGTTTTAAAGCACGATGACGCACACCTTGTTCCGTTAACGCTGCGATCGCCGTACCTAATTCTGAAACTAATACGTTAATTTCATCCGATTGCCAAAAATCACCTCGCTCAATAAATTGGCTTAGTGAACCACCGTTTAATCGCTCGGTAACATGCCAAGCACGGTTTTCCCATCGACCCGTTTCATAAAATACGGGTATATGGTCAGTAGAGATCAGATTTAAGACTTGATAAATAGCAGGATCAGGCTCTTCACCTTTAAGATAGAGTGTTAATACGCCTTCTTGCTCTGTTTTGATATTGATTACGTTATAGCGCTCTCTTTCGCTATTAATAGAATTGATACGTTGCTCAAGACGCCAATTACCAATCAATCTAAACGCTTCATTATCAGTAATGCTGCTATTTTCAATCTCATCAGCAGGATCAGCACCACATTCAAAACAGATAAAATCATCTTCCCCCATCAAATGCCCGTTAACGCATTTTCGTGGCTGATCATGATTAAGCTCGGAAATAATCGTAGGTGTATCAATGGATGAAGATATAGGAGGAGATGGACGCCACCCAGACTCATGAATAGGTTCAATTGTTAGATCCCATCCACAAGGCTTATTATTAACCTGTCCCGCACAGAAAATTTCGGTTAACTGGCGCTCCGTTCGGCAATGAGGACAAAAACGTATCATGGTCATCCTTTATTCCATCTCTCTTATCTTTTTATCTGTTTTAATTGTGCATCTTGTTGTGCTAATAATTCACGCAAACGAGCCATATCCCCCTTTTGAGGAATACCTGTAAGATAAATGCGTCCTTGATTATCCATTGAGAGATCAAGCACTTTATCTTCTTCGGTCACACTTCTATCAAAAGCATTAAAACGTGTACTTCCCAGTGCAGTTAAACAATGGAGTTGCTGATTATCGCTACCTCGTAACATCAAACTTTGCGTGTTTTCTACTTGATATCGACCACTCATTAACGCATCAATTAAGCCTGACATTTTAGTGAGTTGGGGTTCTATCTCATTCCAGTGATAACCACTATAAATAAAAATATCCCCCGAAAATTGCTGACGCAATGCGATTAATAGCGCATAAAGCGCCTCTGGTTGTTCAAAAGGTTCACCACCAGAAATCGTAATACCATTCGCAAATGCAAACCAAGGTTGAATTTGTTGGATAAGTGCCTCAACTGTGGTGCTTTCGGCTTTTCTTTCCCATGTATCTGGTGATAAACAGCCTTTACAACGTAAAGAGCATCCTTGAAACCAAATACCAATTCGTTTTCCTGGCCCCAATGTTGTGACTGGGAAATGGATTCGAGATAAGCTGATCTGCATTAATCTGCCTGCGGTACTAAAATAATATTGGTCATCTCAGCTATTTGAATATCCGCAATTTGATAGGCTTTTCCTACTGCTAAATCACTGTCAAAAATAGCTCTTGAAAGAGGATTAATTAAATAAACCTCTAATTGGTTACGAATACCACGACCACCATTTGATAGGTCAGATAAACAGTAGGTTTTTAACGTCGATTTAGCTGTTTCTGATATCGACAATATGAGTGATTGCTTATCAAGGCTCGATAAGATATTTGCTACCATTTGTTCAAATATTTGTTCTGCAACATCTTCTCGAATAAAATCAAAAACAATAATATTTTCACCAATACGGTTTAATAACTCAGGACGATTTAAAACCAATTTAAAATGACGTTCTATTTCACTTTTTACTTTACGGCTGACATTTTCAAACGGTTCATGAGGTAGAACATTTGCCACTCTCTCGCCATTATTATCAACGCGATAAATCCCAAGATTAGAGGTAAATATAATTAAGGCTTCAGAAAAATAAACGCGATCACCACGCCCTGACGTTAATACGCCATCATCTATAATCTGTAGGAATTTATCCATTAAATGAGGATGGGCTTTTTCTATCTCATCAAATAATACAACGCTAAAAGGCTTTTCACGAATAGCATTAGTTAATTCACCACCAGAGTTATAACCAACATAACCCGGAGGTGCGCCAATTAAACGTTGATCTGCATGTTCAGCACTAAATTCAGACATATCAAAGCGAATATAAGCACTTTCATCACCAAAAAGCAGTTGAGTGACTGTTTTTGCTAACTCAGTTTTACCCACACCTGTTGGCCCTGCTAAAAACAGTACGCCCCGTGGTCTTCCGCCTTTATTGTTACCTACTCCCGTCATTGCACGTTTAATAATATCGAGTAAGTGCGTGACGGCATGTTGTTGCCCCTTAACACGACGCTGTATAATTTGTGGTGCATTGCGAATTTTTTGTTTATCGATTTTCTGCCAAGGATCTTCAGTAATACCTACTTTGTAACGCCTTACCGCATCACTAATTCGCGTTATTTCCACTTCTTCAATACGCGCTAATTGCACTATTGCCACTAAATCTAGCAGTAGTAGCCCTTCTGTTTCATCAATAAAATCATTCAAAAGTGGCTCTTTTTCATTTTCAGCCAGTAATGAAAATCCCGCCAGTGATACCAATAAATTGGGTGCTAGAACTCTACGGATCTGGTTATCAGGCTTTGCAACAGGAATGGCTCGAATACGAGGATTATTAACGGTAAACCAATCTGGTAAATCAGTTTCTTTTTCTACGATCCAAAAAACCGTATTAAAGAAAGGCTGATTATGTTCACCTGCAGGTCTTGCTTTAGCTTGATGAGAAGTGACTAATGCTTGTGTAAACAAGCTATGTTCGGCAGGCATCAGATTATCACGATGAGAAAGTAAGCAAGAGGCAAAATCGATACATAACGCAATCGGCTGGCCTGTTATTGTTTGCCATTTTTCTAATACGCTATTTAAGCTATCAATATTACCCGATGCGCGATCGCCCGTAACGGTTAATCCTAGTTGTTGCATTAACATTGCGCCATCTTGCAAAGATTGGGTAGGATTAGCTATCCATTGAAATCCAGCTAACGGCGTATAAGTGATGATATGAACGTAACCCACTTCATACAAACTGTTATAAAGTGTCTGGTTAAAAGGCAGTGGCGTTATCATATTAGGCGCAACTTCACTGGCTTGTAAGTCACGTACATTACCAAATAACACAAACTGACTTTTCAATGGAATAAAGCGAAGTAAATCACGTAACCAACGTGGTTTTTGAAAGGCTGTATTCATATCATCCCTTATTGAAAATAAAATATATCTTACCTTAGTTCCTCAATATACAGGCTGTTTATATTGAGGACAGTGTTAATTATCTAAAGAGTATGATCATCAAATAGAAATAGAGCCATAAAGGCTCTATTTAAGATAAGTAATAGTGTAAGTAAAATTACCACCAGCGATGAAAATGGTGTACAGGGCCAAAACCTTGCCCAACTTCTAAACTGTCGGCATGTTCTAGCGCTTGCTGTAAATAGGCTTTTGCTTGTTCAACACAAATTTGCCAATTAGCGACTTGAGGACGAATAGCCGCTAAAGCGGCTGAAAGAGTACATCCTGTACCGTGGGTATTTTTTGTATTAACGCGTTTTGAAGTAAATCGCCACTCGCCATCTTGAGTAAATAACCAATCAGGGCTTTCATCTTCAGTTAAATGCCCCCCTTTCATCAACACCGCTTTGCATCCTTGTTTTAGTAATGCATAACCTTGTTGTTTCATCGTTATTTCATCTTTAGCAACCTCACAACCTAGCAGTGCTGCTGCTTCGGGTAAATTAGGCGTGATCAAATCAACCAAAGGCAAAAGCTGATTAACCATTTTATTAACGGCATCAGGCTGCAATAGCGGATCACCACTTTTAGCAATCATTACGGTATCAAGTACAACAAAAGGAATAGCATATTGCTGAAGTTTGTTACAAACCACATCAATAATCGTGGCATTAGAGAGCATACCAATTTTGGCACTATCAATTCGAACATCAGATAAGACAGCATCTAATTGAGCGGCAACAAAATCGGGGGATAAATCATAGACACGACGGACACCACAGGTATTTTGAGCAACAAGTGCTGTCATTACTGTCGTACCATAGACACCCAGTGCGGAAAATGTTTTCAGATCAGCCTGAATACCGGCACCACCACTAGGATCGGTGCCTGCGATAGACAATGCATTGAATCTCACTGATTAACTCCTCCTTTTACCAGTTACAGAAAAGTCGGGCTCTGTTAATCAGCAGAGTTACCTTGACTTCCCTACGCTGGCATTATCCAGATCAGGTTATACGGGTTCATCTCAGCCATAAGGCGCCCCGAGCCAAAGCCTGTAAATTCAGGCGATAAGGAGTATCGCATGCTCAAGATAAAGATGCTAGTTTGATAGCTAATCTCGATTTATTAACTCTCTATTTTTGAGGCTTGTTATTCAGTAATATAAATCAGCTCAGGTTGTATATAATAAATACTAAGCTGATGGCTTGTATTGTGGAAAACATAAATTTAAAGAATATATTTTAGTCATTCTTAAATAAGAAGAATAAAATAATTTATTTTACTCGTTTTAACGACGTTGGATATATTATCTGCTAGATGAGGTATTTATAATGCATTTCTGGACAATTACACCATGCGGAGGGGCTAAATGAAAAATGAACCATCGCAACAGAATAATGGACAATCAATGCCTTATCTTATTCCTGATGCAGACTTTAATGAAAAGTTGAAACTACCAGCTAAAAATATTGAACATACACTTCAGTTTATTACCCAAGGTGTAAAAGATATTGATTTAGAAGGTTTTGACACACCAATTGGATACCGTTTAGTTAAATCATTACATAAAGATCAATACAGACTTATCACCGCAGATAAAGAAAGTGAAACAGCCTACCTTGTTGAACTTAGATTTCGACAAGATATTGTTTATGGAAAAACAACGTGTACTCAAATAAAAGTTTGGCGATCCCGTATACCTAAACATCGTGATGCTATAAGAGAATTACCTCGTACTTTTTTCTGTAATCTTTTAAAAATTCATAATATTGTCGTTACTGATGAAGAGCAAACTTCTGATGGTAAAGGCTTTTGGATTGATATGATTTTATGGGCTTTTAGCAGAGGCCATTATATTTATGCCTCAGATGGAACGGAGGAAGATAGACCATTACACTTAATTAACAGTATTGAAGATTTTTACAATAACTGGGATGCTTTCTGCTGGGATAAAGATCGCGATACGCATACCCATCGGCTACTTATCATTAGCCAAGAAAAATTATCTCAATAATAAGTAATCTATCTCCTGATAACGCGTGAATAATGTTTATGCTTTAGGATAATCTGCACCAAAAAACTGATACCACACTAAATAAAACCCACACAACTTAAACGATTTATAAACCAACACAGAATTTTTCTTTTTTTTTATTTAACTCTTTTTATTCATTACTTTATCATCCTGTCAAAAATAAATACCTTTTTTATAAGTTAATGTTATTAAAATTAAATTTTTACTAATATTTAAATTAAGTCATAAAAATAGATATTTGGTCAATTTTTTATATTGGAAATAACTCATCTTAAATAAGATCTCTTTACCCTTATTTATCAACACCTTATTTTCAATCTAATAAAAAATTAATTTTAAATTAAAAACAATACGTTACCATTAAAAGATAACAATATTGAATGTCTTAAATAAACACATTCACAAATACAACAAACTTGTTTATTTTCTTTATAACCGATTCATATCCCTTAAGATTTTAGTTAAGAAGTAAAGTTTCAGATACCTCTTATCTTAAATACTTGTCGATTAAATAACACTATTAGTAACGTTTATTTGTCATCACCAGAATCATAGCAATGCCGTACTCGGAGTTATATTATGTTTTCAACCTATTTTCACCCTAGCGTTTTAGCAACCACGTTGTTTTCGCTTACGTTAACAACAACTGCTTTCGCTTCTGAAAATAATTCCCCTCCACATCAGATTATTACTAGAGAAAAACAGCAAACTACCAATAATGTATCTCAATCTAATAACGAAGAGAGTTATTGGGGGAAATTTAAGCGTAATGTCAATCAAACTTGGGATAACGACCAATATAATTACTATTTACCAGTATGGACTTGGCATAACCGTTTTACTTACGATAGAGAAAAAACTAATCGCTATAACGAAACGCCTTGGGGCTTTGGCATGGGGAAATATCGTTATGACAGTGATGGCGATTGGCACTCTCTTTATGCAATGGCATTTATGGATTCAAATAACCGGGTGCAGCCCATTATGGGCTATGGTTTTGAGAAAATGTGGTATCCCGGCGATAAAGACGGGTTCCGTATGGGGGCAGGATTTACACTGAGCATTACTGCGCGCCATGAATATGACTATATTCCGATGCCTCTTCCTTTGCCGTTAGTGTCTGTCGGTTATGGGCATCTTTCACTACAAGCAACCTATGTACCAGGTACTTATAACAACGGTAACGTGTTATTTGCTTGGTTACGTTGGCAGTGATCTATAAAAATACCAAAAGATATACTTAATAATATTTTGATAATATCCTGAGTATATCTTTATTTTAATACTGGCCGTTATAGCGCCAAGCATGAGTCAAAGCGGTACTAAATTCTAATTGACTCACTCTTTCTAATGCTGTTGTGAGTAGTTCTTCCCACTCTTTTTCAGAAAACTCATCAAATAAGCTATACATCATATCTATTTCATTTTGTTCACTTTCAATACTTCTTCTACGACTATTAAACAAAACTGAGTCATCATTTAAATTAAAGACACGAATTGATTCTTCTGCTTTAACTAAATCTTTATCTTTTAGGTTATCTTTAGCTCGAACCTTGCCTGTTGTTAAAAATAGAAAAAATCATTTGGATTATCTTCATCTGGCTTGATTAAGCTTTCAACATCATAGCTACCAGCACCATTATCTTTATATATTCCACACCTATTCCAACCACCTTTTTGGCTTGAATCACCGCAAGAACCGAAAAGATTACTCCATATAAAAGTAAGATTTGTATGAGAGTCACGTGTTCTAAAATGTTCAATATGCTTTCACTTTAAAGAACATTCACAGTAAGCACAAAAACCTTTTTGCATTACATCAAGTAATGCCCAAACACTCTCTTTATTAATTGTTTAATTATCTGCATAATTTCACCTGTAAGAAAACGGGAGTACGGATGTACTCCCGAATTTTACTCTTTACTTTCGCAACCCTAAATGTGAGCAATAAATTAGTGTCTGGCTAATCACCTGACAAGACATAATATGTCCTACGCTAAAGAGTCTATTAAGACTTATCGCACTATATATATTTCCACAACACACCAACTTACCATCAACTCAGTTTTTAAATATCTTGGCTTGCTTGAGCATTATCTGGTGTTTTCTTCATACGGGAAATCTTAAATCCAACCCACAAGAATGCAATCCAGAATGGCATTAAAATCACCGAAATATTCACTTGTGGCATAAATAAGATAATCACTAAAATCATGCATAAGAAAGCAAGGCAGATATAGTTACCATAAGGATACCAAAGCGCTTTAAAGAAAGGCTCTACACCCTCTTTGTTTTTTGCGGCTCTGAATTTTAAATTCGCCAAACAGATCATAATCCAGTTAAGCACTAACGTAGTAACAACCAATGCCATTAATAGCTCTAATGCCTGATCAGGTAATAAGTAGTTAACTAAAATACCCAATGAAGTCGCAATTGCGGACAAGAGTAGTGATACAACCGGCACACCGCGTTTATTAATGCGAGAAAGTGCATGTGGCGCATTACCTTGTTTTGCCAAACCATAGAGCATACGACTATTAGAATAAACACCGCTGTTATAAACAGATAATGCGGCTGTTAATACCACAGCGTTTAAAATATTTGCGATTAAGAAATTATCCAAATTATGGAAAATCAGGACAAATGGGCTTTCACCTTTTACTACTTGAGTCCAAGGATAAAGCGACAGTAGCACCAACAATGAGCCGATATAGAAAATTAAAATACGATAAACAACTTGGTTAGTCGCTTTCGGGATGCTGACTTTTGGATTTTCAGCTTCAGCCGCCGTGATCCCCACCAGCTCAAGCCCACCAAAAGAGAACATAACAATCGCCAATGCCGACATAAAGCCCGTAAAGCCATGAGGGAAGAAACCTAACTCCCATAAATTACTTACAGAAGCTTGAGGTCCACCATTACCGCTTGCCAGCAAGTAGCTCCCAAATAAAATCATCCCAACAATTGCTAATACTTTAATAATGGCAAACCAGAACTCGGTTTCACCATACATTTTAACGTTAATCAAATTGATTAAGTTGATTGCCACAAAGAAGATAGCAACGGAAACCCAGACAGGGATATCAGGCAACCAATAGTTAATGTATTTTCCTGCTGCAGTTAATTCTGCCATACCAACAAGAATAAACATCACCCAGTAATTCCAACCAGATAAGAAGCCGGCAAAAGGGCTCCAATATTTATTGGCAAAGTGACTAAACGAACCCGCAACTGGCTCTTCGGCAACCATTTCGCCCAACTGGCGCATGATCATAAACGCAATAAAACCACCAATAGCATATCCTAGTATTACTGATGGGCCAGTCATATTAATGGTTTGCGCTATACCAAGAAACAGACCAGCGCCGACAGCACCACCCAGCGCAATAAGCTGGATATGTCGATTTTTCAGACCGCGCTTAAGTTCTGTCTGTTGCGACTCTCTCGCCATACATCCTCTTCTCTTATTATTTTATCAACTTAACGTGTAAACTAATATTTACGATTTTGTTTATTTCAAGCCCCCATTAAAACACTAATCTGACTTGAATAACAAATACATTTTATGCTAGGCGAAAAATAATAAGAAAAGCGATTTTTTAGCTATGTTTGGAGGGGAATAATGTGGTAAACCGACAAAGACCTTGCTGAAAGTCTTCTCCGCGATCGCAAAAGTTATCTAAAGCCATAAGATAGAGACCTAAACTAATGGCTAATGCAATAATTAAACTAATAATTATTTTCTTTGCGTTCAATTTAAAATCCTTTAAATACATTTTGTTAGTATGATTAATAACATTATAAGCATTCGCTTAAATACGATAACAACACGGAGAGTTGTTGTTATAAAATTCGCAATCAATTATCTCTATGAGTGAATTTAGCATAACTTTCATAATGAAAGGTAAACGCTTCCTCGACAGAATTGAGATAATTTGCACTATTTTTCTCTAAACTGTCGGCAAAATGAACACTTTTTATTTTTATTACACATTTTGCCAATGATAAGAAATAGCTATCCATTAATATGGATTTCTCTGTCTGCCACTTTTTGTATAAGATTAGGGAGTTAATTTTGATTTTTACCTTAACTTCATTGATAAAATGGAACTGTAATGCCACAAGATAATCATCTCGCATTGGTTTGCGCGCTAAGTAAATGGATTGAGGAGCATTTAGGCCGTGTTATCCATCTTGAAGAGTTGGCGGCTTATTCTGGGTATTCTCTTTGGCACATGCAGAAAATCTTTAAAGAAGTCACAGGCACCTCTTTAGGAAAGTATATCCGTCAGCGTAGATTGGCTGGCGCTATTCATTTATTACGTACCAGTGAGCGCTCTATCTTTGATATCGCCCTCGATTTTGGCTTTGGTTCACAGTCTCACTTTACCTACATGTTCCGTAAAGAGTATGGCATTACGCCTTTCGACTTTCGGCAAAATCAAGAGATCGTATTAGAAACCAAACAACCCTTACATTTACAATCACCTTGTTGTGATTAACTCTTCTATTTATGTGACATTATACAGATAGCCCTTAATGTCACATAAATAATACTCAAGCTATGTGATGATAGACCGCTTCGCCCTTCCTTTATCATGATTGCTTTTATTTAATATGGGGATGCTAATGAGTATTAAGCTTATCGCTATTGATTTAGATGGAACCTTACTCAACAAACAACACGAAATCACGCCCGAAGTACACAATGCGGTTCAACGAGCAAAAGACGCTGGTGTTAAGATTGTGCTAGCTTCAGGACGCTCTTTTAATGGCATCTCCCCTTATTTAAAGATACTCGGTCTTGATACTTCTGATTGTTACTGTATTAGCAATAATGGAAGCCAAATTCATCAAGCAGATAATGGTGAAGTCATTATTCAGGATTTACTCAATTTTGAAGACTACCTCTATTTTGAAAATCTCGCTCGTGAGATAGGTGTTCATTTTCACGTCATTAGTGATAATAAAATTTACACTACTAATCGTCATATTAGCCATTTCACTTGCCAAGAAGCCTTCTTATCTTGGACACCTCTTTACTATCGCCCACTTAATGAAATGCAATCTGATATGTATTTTAGTAAATTTATGATTGTTGATGCGCCAGCTGTTTTAGATAACGCCATCCAATATTTACCTGCCAATATTTACGAACAATATAGCATATTACGTAGTGCCCCTTATTTTATTGAAGTACTAAATACTAATGTCAATAAAGGAAGTGCGGTTCAAAAAGTCGCTGAGCATTTAAAAATTACTCCAGAAAAAATTATGTGCATCGGTGATCAAGGTAATGATTTAGCAATGCTGAAATATGCTGCTTTAGGTGTTGCAATGGGAAACGCTCCTGATGAAGTGAAAAAAGTCGCCAAATTCGTCACACTTTCTAATGAAGAGCACGGTGTTGCAGTCGCTATCAATAAATTTATTTAAACACGATCTTTTTTGTGTTTTATCGTGAATGTCTACAAAATTATATAGCATTTGTGATCCTTAGCAGAGGATCACACTGCTTTTTGACCAAAAACATAGCCTTTTATTATTCTATAATTACTGTTAAATGAGCGTTAAATCTGCCTTTCTTCTTACATATCCTTCAGAATTTGTTACTATCAATTCACTTTTCGTTATTCAAACTGCATTTTTACAACATATTCAGCTATTAAATAGGCTAAGAGTAGAATAACAAATATAAATCATTAATATATTTTCTTCACAGACAGGTAGTTTTAGTTATGCTTTCTACAAAAGACATGCTCGTTCTTGGAATGATGGTTTTCGCACTCTTCCTCGGCGCTGGTAATATTATTTTCCCCCCAATGGCGGGTTTTCAATCAGGAAGCCTTTGGTTTAGCACATCCTTAGGTTTTCTTGTTACGGGTGTCTTACTTCCTTTTCTTACCTTAGTCATTGTTGCAATTCGAGGACGTGGTGAACGTCTCTCTGTTGATTTACCTTCATGGGTCGCTGTCATTTTCTGGGTTGCACTATATCTTATCGTAGGTTCTACTTTTGCGATGCCTCGTGTAACTAACACCGCTTATGAAATGGGCTTCCTGCCATTAGGTCTTATCGAGAAAAATACCGCAACACACCTAACTTTCGCGCTTGTTTTCAATATTACAAGTATGTTCTTCATGCTAAAACAAGGCACGATGATCAGCGCTATTGGTAAATTTATGACTCCAGCACTGTTAGTCTTGCTGGTTGTTGTTGGCATTGCCGTTGTGGCTAAACCTATTTCTCCTATTGGAGAGCCTACAGGTCTTTATGCTGTTAATGGTTTCTTCTCTGGCTTTATAGACGGTTACCAAACCATGGATGTCCTTTCTGCTATGGCATTCGGTGGTATCGTTGCGCGTGCGTTGTATACCAAAGGAATTACTGAACCACGCCAAATCGGTTTTATTACCGTAAAAGCAGGACTCATTTCCGTTTTACTGTTAGCTGCGCTTTATCTATGCCTGTTCTATTTAGGTGCCACTAGCCATTCTGTTTCTGTTTTTGCAGATCCTGCACTTAATGCCACAAATGGTGGTCAAATATTCTCTCGTTATGTTGATGCCTTATTTGGCTCTGTTGGTACTTGGCTAATGGGAGGGATTGTTTTATTAGCAAGTATGACCACTCTAGTGGGTGTAACAAGTGCTGCAGCTGACTATTTCGCGACATTCCATCACCGTTTAGGCTATCGCTTCTGGGTTGTTGTCTTTACATTAATGACCACAATTGTATCAACGTTTGGCCTTGATACTTTATTACGTGTGACCATTCCTGCGTTATTGATGATTTATCCAACATCAGTCACATTGGTATTACTGCAATTTATTCGTAACAAATTAAAATCACCGCGTTTTACCTATCGCTTTACTATTGCCATCATCGTATTAATGAGCCTTTTCGATACGTTGAAACAATTGAAATGGTTAAATGCTGATTTACTGCAATTATTTAGCTATATCCCGCTTTCTGATTATGGTCTAGGTTGGGTATTACCCGGTGCAATTGCATTCATAATTTCACTGTTTGTTAGCTTAAATCTTAAAGAAGAAAATCTTTCAGTAGAAAATACAGCAAAATAATTAGTATATAGCTCGTAACTTGTAGCGCTGATTGTAAGTTCAAAAAAAAGCGTCTTCCAACTTCTATAGTGGAGACGCTTTTTGCTTTTTGATCCCTTGTGTTTTTACTGTCAATTCATCAAAGGAAACTTTAAGTTCGGTATTTCTCAATCAAAGCCCTTAAAATAGCTTCTGATTGAGCATCAGGGATCCCATTGGCTTTCGCTGATCTAAAATGCATTTGGAAAGCCTTAACGACTTTTTGTGCATCATTATCTAATATGCCATCTGTTGGTGTTTGATAACCATATTGCTGTAATAGCTTTTGGAAGTTTGCAACATCAACTGGCTCAGAAGGATCTCTACCGGCTAAATAAGCTTGTACTAACTGTTTATCAGGCCAAGCACCTATTCCTTGATTTGCTAATCTTTCCCAAGGAAATAAAGGACCCGGATCAACTTTTCTTAAAGGCGCAATATCACTGTGGCCCAAAACGTTTTGAGGCTCGATATCATAGCGTTCAATAATATCTTTCATCACCATTGAAATAGTGACAATTTGATCTGCTGTATAAGAATACCAATATCTAAATTTTCCATTATCACGGTAGCCCAGATTAACAATCTCAATACCAATAGAACAATGATTTAAGCTTGTCGCATCTCCCCATTGACTAACACCTGCATGCCAAGCAATTTGTCTTTCATCTACTAATGAAATAACAACAGGTTTTCCATCAATAGTTGAGGGATGTGTTGGTATAAGATAATGGCTACTAACTCGCCCAGCAGTGAGAATCTTCAATGAACGCTCATCATCTAGCGCGGTATAATGCATGACTAAATATTTAACACAGTCGTTAGCATCCTGCTTATTAGGGATAACTTTAGCAATATAATCGCCTCGATCAATATACTCAGGTTGTTGAACGCAACTACTTAAGAGACTTACAGCAATAAGTAATCCAATGTAATACCGACTAGACTTCATTTCTGATCCTTGAGTTAATGTTCCCAAAGTTAAATTGTAATAAAAAAACCCATATTAAAAAATATAGGTTTCCCGTTTTAACTCTTTTTTTATATTCTTCAGTTATTGCTGACTTTTTCACATCTAACTAAAGGCTCATCAGGAATGATATTATTTTCCCAGATGCCATCTTCAATATCCGCTTGTAGCTCTGGATATTGGCGTATATCAAAAGTTGGCAATAAACCAGCTTGTCGTTGCTGGTTGTAATCTTTGACTAATTTTAATGCAACGCCTGAAAGTAATATAATGGCAATTAAATTTGTCATTGCCATTAATCCCATGGAGAGATCAGCCATTTTCCAAACAAGAGGCATATCTGCCAAAGCACCAAACATCACCATTGCTAATACAGCTGAGCGTAAAAGGAATAGCCCTGTTGTATGATTACGCCCAAGGAAAATCATATTACTTTCTGCATAAGCATAATTGGCAATAATCGAGGTAAAAGCAAAGAAGAAAATAGCAATAGCAATAAAGGTACTTCCCCAACCACCTACACTTGATGACAGCGCCAATTGCGTCAATTGAATGCCATTAATGCCTTCTGGATAACTATCGAGTACTCCTGATGACAAAATTATCACTGCTGTTGCACTACAGATAACCAACGTATCCATAAATACACCAAGCATTTGAATATAACCTTGAGAGGCAGGATGTGGCGGATAAGGTGTTGCAGAAGCGGCAGCATTAGGAGCCGATCCCATTCCGGCTTCGTTAGAGAATAAGCCCCGCTGAATACCTTGAGTCATTGCTTGGCTAATGCCGTAACCTATCGCACCGGCCGCAGCTTCTTGTAAACCAAAAGCGCTTTTAAAGATTAAAAGGAAAACATCAGGTAAACGTTCAATATGATCAGCAACAACCCAGAAGGCTAATAATAAATAAGCAGTTGCCATAATAGGAACAACTAGCTCTGCAACACGAGCAACCCAGCGTAGACCACCAAAAATAATAAATCCGCTAGTTATCACTAAAAAGATGCCAACATAAAATGGATCAAAATTAAAGGCTGATGCTGTTGCTTGCGCAATCGAATTGGCTTGAACCGCATTAAAAACTAAACCAAAAGCAATGATTAGGAAAATAGCGAAGAGAACGCCCATCCAGCGCATTTTTAATCCCTTCGTCATATAATAAGCAGGTCCCCCGCGATAATTACCCTCATCGTCTTTTGTCTTATAAAGCTGTGCTAGTGTGCTTTCAATTAAAGATGTTGCCATACCGATTAGAGCAACAACCCACATCCAAAAAATAGCACCAGGCCCTCCTGCCGTTAATGCAATGGCAACACCGGTTAAATTTCCGGTTCCTACACGCGCAGCTAAGCTTGTGCATAATGCCTGAAAGGAAGAGATCCCTGATTTATCTGACTTATGGCTATTTTTTAAAATAGAGAACATATGATTAAAATGTCGGATTTGTATAAACCCAGTACGGATAGTAAAATAAATACCGACTCCTAGAAGTAAGTAGATAAGGACATATCCCCATAAAATGCTATTTGCAAAGTTTATTAGCCCAGTCAAATTAATCCCCCTGTATAATAACGTATATAACTTATCCTTACATCGCTATTGAAATAAAAACGAATAAACACCGTGTAATTGAATCAATTAATGATCCAAGTATGTCTTTATGTAATATCAAAAATTGCTGTATAAAAAGCGAATTAAATGTAACACAAGATTGTGCGAAATGTATGTTTTTTGTTTATTTTTTTATATGTTAGTATTTGAATTTAATTATCTCATTAACTAAAACAAACAATATTACAAAATAAAAAATCAATACATATCATTAAGATAAATAAATATCTCTTAATCTTATTAACTCAAAAAAGAAAAGTTAATACTTTAATAATTAAGTTAATCAGTCATTTTAGAAAAAAAACATACAGCTCAAAAAAACATCAACAAATAACTTTCTTTATTATCTAAAATAAATTTAATAATGAAAAATAAAAACGATTCGTTAAAGTAATTTTTTTAATCTTGATTAATCATTATGATAATTAACATTTAAGAAATAAGCTTTTTATAATCATTAACAATAAAATCTTTGTATTACATAATCAATGAAGTGCTTTAATCTTAATAAGATTTTATAGTAAGACAAAAAGTATTTTTTATAACTTTCCTTATAAAATTATATAAATATTTAAATTTTAATATATCTTTTTGTCTGTCATCTGTACGAATATCATTGATTGGTATCCGTTCTCTTTTTTATTCACTTACTATTCATTAATAGCGCTCCTTTTTTTTAAGTACTAATTAAAGAGTATTAAATATTTATTTTATATTAATAAAAAAATGAAGAATCACGTAAGTTTACCTATTAACCATTTAGTTAATTTTATTTATACTATGTTTTTCCCTGGTGTTGTATTATTTTTCGCCCTGTTTCCCCAACAGGGCATTTTTTTATATCAATATTTCAACACCTTATCTTAACCCTCTATCAAGTAATATAAAACAAACACATAGCACACACACACCCAATGAATTAACAATATTTATCTATTTTTAATGCAAATTTCTTTGTTTTGTTCATTGATCTAAATCAAATTAAACATTATATTTATTTACTCTTTACAAAGGTAAACTATTTTTTAGTCTATTTTAAAATAGATTTAATTATGTGTATAAATGCGATTTTTATCATTTTCATTATTTAAATTACCTATAAAGTAGTATAACAATTAGTGAATATTTATTTTTCATTGTTATATTTAATGATACTGATTAAAAAATCATCTAAATAATACGGATGCTTTTTATCATTATATAATGACTAATATCTTTATTTACTTGCATTAATAAGCATGCTCTTTTACTTTATTCGTATTGTTATAGGGAGGAGAACGATGGGTTATAACCTTTCAGAATTAACACAAGAAGAAAAAAACAAAATAAATGTAAGCTTAGCCGCTTCAGGTGTTGCCTTTAAAGAGCGATATAATATGCCTGTTGTTGCTGACGCAGTTTTACGAGAACAGCCTCAAGCGCTTCACGCTTATTTTCAAGAAAGGCTAATGTTTTATCGAGCGAGAAGCCAACACTATTCTCGTTTACCTTATGAGCCTCAAGCGAAAAAATAATAGCACTTTCTTGATAAAATTTAATGACAAAAAAAGAGATAAACTTAAGTTTATCTCTTTTTTTCAATCTGTTAACAATGGAAACTATCACTTATTCATTATTTAGGTGAAACATAAGTGATGGTATTTTCGTCGCAATTAACTTGAACATTGTAACGAAGATCTGTTCTCGCTCCGCGAACATTCAATACCATCTGATAGTTATTATCCATCTTGATAACTTCGTTAGCATTGATACTTGCTACAGGTTTCGGACCCAACGCCTTTTTATCTTCTTGCCAACGGGGGAGACGATTCTGTAGATAATCATTCTTCACTCTAGTAACAAGTTGGTTGTTGTCTAAATTAACGCAACTCGCAAAAGGTGCAGAGCGTACAATATCTTTATTAACATTATCGACACTTTCTGCAGATGCCCCAAAAGAAACAGCAAGTAAAAGAGCTACACCAAGTATCCCTGTTTGACCTGCTAACTTGCTTAATTTCATATAACCTCCCGAAAATATCCCTTAAAACAGGATGTGTTTCCATTAAGCATAGCATAGGGTTAACAACATATTTGTGACATTTGTTAAAAAAATGTTTTATTCATTCTCATCATCAAATATGATAGAAACCGATTCACGCGTTGTGTGCTTTTCTCTTAATTCTTGAGCAACCAACTGAATAGCCTCTCCACTACTCATTCCCTCAGCCATAAGAGATTGAATTTTTTCTACTGCTTTTTGTTGTTCTTCGTGTGTTAATGTAGGCATTCCTAGAAACATAATGTTACTCTTATCTTTATCAACTTCTATTTTGTATTTACATGAATATAATCTTTTTGATTACAATTCATTGTGCGAATGATACAACATACTTTGTTTACATGGTCATAAGATGGATATGCAATTACAACAACGTGAGCTCATTTATACCCCAGATCTAGCACTACGGGTATTCTCTCCCATCGCTTCATTGCCTTGGTCTAGTTTACTTCATTCTGGCTTTGCCGAACATCCTCATAACCGTTTTGATATTATTGTCTCTGATCCTCTTGTAACTTTAGAAACACGCAAACAAACCACAACAATTAAAGAAAAAAATGGTGCGATCAGACGCTCTAAAAAAGATCCTTTTACACTGATCCAACAAGAACTAGAACAGTTTAGTTTTCATCCAGAATACAATGATTCATTGCCGTTCTTAGGTGGGGCTTTAGGTATTTGGAGTTATGACTTAGGCCGTCGTATTGAAAAACTACCTGAAAACGCTAAAAATGAACTCAATTTTGCAGATATGGCTATTGGAATTTATGATTGGGCATTAATTGTCGATCATGAATTAAAAAAAGCCACTTTAATTAGCTATGATAATATTGATGAGCGATTGCAGTGGCTAGAAAACCAAACGCCCACATTGATTGATACTCCATTTACCTTAACCACAGACTGGCAATCGAACATTAGCAATGCTGAATACAACGAAAAAATTGCTAAAATTCATCAATACTTACTTTCTGGTGATTGTTATCAAGTTAATTTAGCTCAACGTTTTTGTGCAAATTATACTGGTAGTGAATGGGCTGCATTTTTAACATTGAATCAAGCAAATAAAGCACCTTTTTCGTCTTTTATGTGTTTGCCCAATAATTTTGTATTAAGTGTTTCACCAGAGCGTTTTATTCATTTAGCTGATAATAAAATAGAAACACGCCCGATAAAAGGAACACTACCACGCAAAGTGCCCCCCGCAGAAGATGATGAACAAGCGTTACTGCTCCAAAGCTCACGTAAAGATCGCGCAGAAAATTTAATGATTGTTGATCTTATGCGTAATGATATTGGAAAAGTTGCCGTTACCGGTTCCGTTAAAGTACCAGAACTGTTTGTTGTTGAACGTTTTCCAGCAGTACACCATTTAGTCAGTACTATTACAGCACAACTTCCCTCACATCTAACAGCAACAGATTTATTAAGAGCTGCGTTTCCCGGCGGTTCAATCACTGGCGCACCTAAGATCCGAGCAATGGAAATCATTGAAGAATTAGAGCCACATCGCCGTCATGGATATTGTGGTGCCATCGGCTATATTAGTTTTTGTGGCACAATGGATACCAATATCAGCATCCGTACTTTATTGACAGAAAAAAATAAGATTTACTGTTGGGCGGGCGGCGGTATTGTTGCTGATAGTGTTGCTGAAAAAGAGTACCAAGAAACATTCGATAAACTTGGGCAAATATTAACTGTTTTAAGTGAGTCTACTATCGATGACACCCATTGATACTTTTATCAATCGTTTTCAACTCACATTACCTGATGATAGGGTAAATCAGCCACTCCATGCTCAAAAAACGGCAGCAGTATTGCTGCCGATTATCAATAAACCTAATCCAACCATATTATTAACGGAACGCGCATCAACATTACGCTCGCATGCAGGTCAAGTCGCTTTACCTGGTGGCAAACGAGATCCTGAAGATAATAATCTTATTGAAACCGCGCTCAGAGAAGCTCACGAAGAAGTCGCTATTCCACCCAATGCCGTTTCGGTGATTGGGCAATTACCACCATTGCAAAGTTCAAGTGGATATTTAGTTACTCCCATTGTGGGCGTGATCCCAGCAGGTTTATCTTTACGCCAAAACCCAGCTGAAGTCGCCTCTATCTTTGAAATGCCATTAAGTCATGTACTCAATGCACAACACTATCAACCACTCGATTTTCGCCGTTCAGGTGAAAATCATCGGATCTATTTTTATCCTTATGATGGACATCTTGTCTGGGGATTAACGGCGGCTATTTTACATAAACTTGCTTTACATATCACTTAAAGCGTTATTTTCTGTCCAGCTTGTGCTTTTTATCATCGCCTTCACAACTCTACTTAGCTATTTTAAAAAAATGTTGTAAACTACATCATTAACGGGACGATATAATCGTAAAAACGATCCCTTTACTATAAATAACTATATTTTATTCTTTTTTAACCCTCTCTCTTATTATTAAGGAGTCTGACGTGATTAGCGTTTTTGACATGTTTAAAGTGGGCATCGGACCCTCTAGCTCTCATACTGTAGGGCCAATGAAAGCGGGTAAAGAATTTGTCGATGATTTAGTCAACCAGGAATTGATTGCGTCTGTCACCCGTGTAGCTGTTGATGTTTACGGCTCCTTGTCTTTAACAGGCAAAGGTCACCACACTGATATTGCAATTATTATGGGCTTAGCTGGTAACGCACCTGCTACTGTCGATATTGACAGCATTCCCAGCTTTATTCGTAACGTTGAAGAAACTGGCAAACTATCATTAGCAAATGGCTTAAAAATTGTCGACTTCCCAGCAGAAAGTATGCATTTCAGTAATGACAACCTCTCATTGCATGAGAATGGTATGACTATTCATGCTTTTGCTGGCGACAAAGAAGTATATAGAAAAACTTACTACTCTATTGGTGGTGGTTTTATTGTTGATGAAGAAAACTTTGGTAAATCAACACTTAATAGTAAACCTGTTTCATACCCTTATGCTAGCGCCGAAGAGTTATTAAAGCACTGCAAAGAAACTGGTTTATCCATTTCTAGCTTAATGATGAAAAACGAGCTAGATCTGCACACTCAAGCTGAAATCAATGCCTATTTCGCTGATGTTTATAAAACAATGCAAGAATGTATTGAACATGGTTTAAATACAGAAGGCGTATTGCCAGGTCCATTACGTGTACCTCGCCGTGCGGCTGCATTAAATCGTTTATTAACATCAAGCAACAGCTTGTCAAACGATCCAATGAAAGTTGTTGATCTCATCAACATGTTTGCACTGGCTGTTAATGAAGAAAATGCAGCTGGTGGACGTGTTGTAACTGCACCAACTAATGGCGCATGTGGTATCGTGCCAGCAGTATTGGCTTACTACGATCGTTGTATCGAACCTGTGACACAAGAAATCTACTTACGCTATTTCTTAGCATCAGGTGCAATTGGTATTCTTTACAAAATGAATGCTTCTATTTCAGGTGCTGAAGTAGGTTGCCAAGGCGAAGTTGGTGTAGCTTGTTCAATGGCAGCTGCAGGTCTTGCTGAATTATTAGGTGGAAGTCCAGAGCAAGTCTGTATTGCCGCTGAAATCGGTATGGAACATAACCTCGGCTTAACATGCGACCCTGTTGCAGGACAAGTACAAGTTCCATGCATCGAGCGTAATGCCATTGCTTCGGTTAAAGCAGTTAATGCGGCACGTATGGCCATTCGTCGTACCAGCGAACCTCGAGTTTCTCTCGATAAAGTTATTGAAACCATGTATGAAACAGGTAAAGACATGAATGCTAAATATCGCGAAACATCACGCGGTGGTTTAGCAATAAAAGTACAATGTGACTAATTAACCTTGTTTTAGTTAAAAGCCATTCATTTTGAATGGCTTTTTTTATTACTAGAAATTTTATTTTTAATGATCACTTAACCTATAGATAATTAAAGAAAAACATAAGATTAATAATTAAATAAAAAATATTTTTTAAAAAAATCCACTTTTTATTTTTCTATATTTATAAAATATAGAACGTAAGATTAAATATAGACGCATTAAATATAGGCTTATTTAATATCCATTTAATATTTAAAAAAATTAAACTTATTATTTTTAGGTGTATTCCTCTTAATTTAAAAAATTAATTTTTCATTATAAATATAATTACAATCCATTGTTTATTATATGGTTAATATTTTATCACATTGAGAGTTATCATTTTTTTAACATTTTAAAAACGTTCCTTATATATTTAAAATCGCCAAAGTTAATAATGATAATTATTATCAATATCATCTTTGAAATATAATAAATAATATGTTGCCTTTCAGAAATAATATGTTATCTTCTGCATCAAGTCATTGGGGAGTAGCCTGTCTTAAAATAAAACTTAATTATTTTAAGAAGTCTGTATCAACATACTCGCTTATTTTTATTTAGCGTGGTGCAGATGCCGTAATACGGTTGGCAAGACCATAGACACATAATTGTACTTCTTTGGTTGGGGGTCAATTGTGTGTATATGGAAATACCCCAACCGAGGCTTTATTATGAGTTTCTACGCTACTATCATCCTTGCCCTTGCCCTTTCTATGGACGCATTTGCTGTTGCAGTCTGTAAAGGTGCCACATTACATAAACCTCGTTTTCGTGAAGCACTCCGCACTGGATTTATATTTGGTATTATTGAAGCCAGCACCCCCGTTATTGGTTGGGCATTAGGTTTATATACTAGCCAATATATTATTCAATGGGATCACTGGGTTGCTTTTGGATTACTATTTGTTCTTGGTAGTCGTATGATTTACCAAAGCGTAAAACGTGGTGATGAATGTCCTTGCGAAGAAGCCGCGCCACAACGCCATGGATCGCTCTCTTTAATAGCAACCGGTATTGCCACCAGCCTTGATGCAATGGCAATTGGTGTTGGTTTAGCATTCCTTCAAGTCAATATTGTTCATACTGCGATGACCATTGGCATGATGACGATGATCATGGCGACACTAGGTATGTTAATTGGGCGCTATATTGGCCCAGTGCTTGGGAAAAAAGCAGAAATTATTGGTGGGATCGTATTAATTGCTATCGGCTTTAATATTGTATTCGAACATCTTGAATTATTTATGTACGCAAAATAATCACCAATTTAACAGAACACAATAAAAAGCTTAGGTTTGAATATCATGCCTAAGCTTTTTTATTTACATTATAAATTGTTTATTGCTTTCGTTATTAAACATGACGTTGATAAACTCGAATTAAAAAATCCGTTTCACATACAAAACATTCACTTTCAGCTAATGACTGTTTCACTTCTTCACTTGCTTGCCATGCAAACGGCGTCATTTGTAATAAATCAAATGCCTGCTTACCGTTTAAATTCATCATATAAGCAACTTGATGCTCAGCCACTTTATTGAAACCATCAAATTGTTCTTCTTTTAATGGATGAAGATGTACTTCTGAATAAATCAGTGCTTTTAGCTGGTATAGGTGACGAGGCGCAGGAGTGACCGTAATAATATATCCATTATTTACAATGACTCTTGCTAATTCACCACTATTGCAAGGAGCATAAATACGAATAACAGCATTTAAAGAGGCATCACAAAAAGGTAAACGCTGACTTGAAGCCACACAAAAATGGATAGATGAATAACGTTTAGCTGCATATTTAATCGCAACTTTAGAAACATCTAAGCCATACACTTGAGGATTATGTAATTTTAGATTTTGATAAAACTGGTGGGTGTAATAGCCTTCACCGCAACCAATATCCAATACAACGCTATTATCCATCGGCAACAATGCTTGTAGTAAATCAGCTACTTTATCTCTCATTGGCTGATAAAAACCTGCATCTAAAAACTCACGGCGAGCATTTATCATTTCAGCGCTATCACCCGGCTCTTTTGAGCGTTTAAATTGCACTGGCAGCAAATTTACATACCCTTCTTTCGCGCAATCAAACTGATGATTATTTTCACATACCCAACTGTGAGCCCGAAGAGAAAGTGCCTGATTACATAATGGACATTGATAGGACATAGTAATATTTTTGTATAACCCCTAATAAAATTGAGAGAGATAATAACATACCTCTCTCAATCTTGCGGAAACCTTATTTTTATTTTTGAGACTGTTTTTATGCTCAGTGACTAAGTAAACATAATTTATCGATTTTTAAGTCCGTTTTAACTTTTCAGTATTAGCAATAAATAATGCGATAACTAGCAGTAAAATTGCGCCTGATTGGATTAAAGTATCCACAGAATCTTTGTGTTCAACAATAATCAAACGCACAATTGCAGTAATACCGATATAGATAAAATATCTAAGCGGGAAATGCCCACCAGATAAAAAATATTTAACAATAAGTGCAATAAACTCAAAATAAAGAAAATAGATCAAAATACCTTCTAGTAATTGATAAGATGACTCTTGTGCACCTAAATTAAATAATAATGAAGCAATTACATAAGTTTCTTTGATAAGAAAACTAACTAATACAATTGCTAAAATAAGCAATCCAATATTAAGCACCCACTGTAATATAGTGGCAATACATTTAAGTAAGTCTTCGCTTGATTTTCTCATATAAACTATAACCTAGTGAGATCATTCCATGGATGTGTAAAAAGAACAAAAATAGCTATTAGGCAATTGGCTAAATTTTAAAGGATTTACTCGTTCATAACACCATTTTTTTATCTTTTAGAGCTTAAAAACCCAAAATAATGATGCAATAATCGCAATATTTGCTTTTAAATTTCAACTTGTAAGCTAATTTACTTATACTGACTTTTAAGGGCTAATTTATTTAAAAGGTAGACTATGGCTAACAAATACCTTGTTGCAATTGATTTATTAGAAGATAACAGAATTCAACGAATGATTGCTGATATTCACTTCCTTGCCTCAAAACCAGAAAATTATTTCCATTTTATTACGGTTATGCCTAATTTACGCTCTTTAGAAGCTTATGGGCTTAATTGTGATTGCACTTCCGTTGTTGAGAAAAAGCAACAAGCTCTAATTTTGCTAACTGAAAAATTAGAACAATGTGTAAAACAACAATTTAACTTACCTAAAGAGCAATACCAGTGCCATGCTGTTATCGGCACACCTAATTATAATATTCTAGAATTAGCAGAAAAAGTGGATGCAGATACCATTATTATTGGTTCAAGCTCGCGTAATCAACGTAATATATTACTAGGATCTACTGCTGATTATATTGTGAATAATACGTCACGTTCAGTAATGGTTATACGTAAATAAAATCACTAGCCCCCTATCTTTTGGCAATAATGCTAGGTTGTTTATTGCCAAAAGTATTCTGCCATCCTTCGGATTATAAATAGCACTAAATGCACATTAATTTTTTCATATCAAAGAATTAACTTGTTAGAATACGGACCAAAAAACAAAAATTTCATGTCTTTTTTCAGTTCAATATTTACATTAATTCTACTCAAAAGATAAAGATTGTCCTGCATTAAAATCTTTCGCATTAAGGTATTTTCGTCCTAACACGCCAGTGCAATGGCATCCATACACATCAATATTTTTATCTATTGCTTTCTTAGCACGTTGTAATGCTGATGGGGTTGCACAACGCAAATGTAATCCCCCCACAATTGCTTGAATTTGATGATTACCTGTTATTTTTTTCGCATGTTTAACTATAGATTCAATACCAGAGTGACTACAGCCCGTAATAATCACTAAGCCTTTTTTTCCTTGCCAAACAAGAAAGCTATCATCAAGAACATAATCATCTTCTTCGCCTAATTGATGAATAATAACACCATAACGTTTACTCACTTGGCGTTGTGTCACCTGTCCTGAATAAATGAAATTCTTCTCAATTGTTAAAGGAACTTCTGTTAATTCAAAAGAAAATTGTGTTTCAAGTTTTTTGCGATCAAAAAAAGGGGCTAATCGTTTAAATTTAATATTTTTATTGCCTAAAAAAAGCGCTGAATAACGAACCGAAAATAGATGAGGATGAGCGATAACTCGTGGCTTATTGGGAAAAAAGTCTACTGGTAAATGCGTAAGTCCACCAAAATGATCATAATGCCCATGGGAGACAACAATTGTTTTCAATGTGGTTAAATCAATTCCCATTTTTTTGGCATTTGAAATAAAGGTAAGATCTTTTCCTGTATCAAAAAGTATTTTAGCTTGGCACTCATCATCTTCTAATAATAATGATAAGCCAGGATAGTGATTAAGCTCAGGATTGATTGATTTATTTTCTAGTAATGCAGTGATGGTTAACATTAGTTTTGATGATTATCGTTATTAGAAGATGGCTTATAGTAATGAAAAAAAGGAAGTGTTCCAAATATAAAAACCATTGATTTGTGCGATCCCCACTATCTCGTTACACAACCGCTGTTATATTAAAATCAAATATAACAGCGGTATTATTATAAATTGCAGTTACTCTTATACAACTATACAGTCTGCTAAGTCTTATCTCACCACCATAACAGAGCGTTTAGCGTAGCGTGTAATATCAGCAGCTGTTGAACCAATATGATAAGAATCATCTTCGGGATTATGAGAGCCGATTACGATTAAATCTGCGTTTACTTCATCTGCAACCTGCAATATGGCATCTCGTGGTGTTCCTATGCAAATATGTGTTTGCATTCTGTCTTCAGGTAAATCAAACCGTTCAATAATTTTTTTTAACTCTTTCTCAGCTGACGTTTTTAAGCATCCTTGATCTAATTGATCACCATTCATAACAAGTCGATAATAAGAAGATTGTGGAAGTTTTGGGAGTACATACAAAAAATGAACATAAGGATCTTCATTTTTTGCAATATCTTCCACTAACGGAATTGCTTTGTTCATCAGGTTATCTTCATCAATATCAATGGGAACCAAAATATTCTTATACATACCGCCTCCTTTTATTTTAATTGTAGGATAGTGTATTTTTAAAAAATTACCGGATGTAGTTAACATATTTTAAAAATATTTTATCACACCTAAATAACGCCTATTTTTCACTCAGTAAATAACAAAGCATACACTTATTAAATTAATAATTGAGCCTATAATGAGATTATGGATATATAAGTCTAATATCTTTATTTTAGATTATGTCTTTTTATAAATGAATTATTTTATCAGTAATAAAAAATTCAAAAAAAAAGCCTTATTAAATTAAATAAGGCTTTTCTCTTTCATTACGCGATGAATACTTTATTTTTGAACATTCTTTTTTTGTTTGTTCTTTTTAACATATTGATAGCCTATTGCTAGTGCAATAAACCACAATGGTGTCACACTTAACGCTTGGCGAGTATCATGTTCAAAAGCCAATAATACTGTCATAAAGGCAAAAAAAGCAAGACATAGCCATGACATCAAAATACCTAATGGCATTTTATAAATAGATTTCTCATGCAACTGTGGACGTTTTTTACGATACGCTAAATAAGAGCATAAAATCATACTCCAAATAAACATAAATAATAACGCCGACACTGTTGTTACCAAGGTAAATACATGCATAACATCGGGAATAAAGTAAATTAATACAATTCCACATGATAAACATAAACTGGTGAATAACAGTCCATTGGCAGGTACAGCTCGTTTAGATAATTGGCTAAACTGCTTTGGTGCTTCGCCCTCTTTTGATAAACCGAATAACATACGGCTTGTGGAAAATATACCACTATTAGCAGAAGACGCGGCTGCCGTTAATACGACAAAGTTTACTAAACTTGCAGCTGCGGGTATTCCTATCATGACAAATAGCTCAACAAATGGGCTTTTATCAGCCAAAATTGAACGCCATGGTGTCACCGACATAATAATTGCTAAAGCCAAAACGTAAAAAGTAATAATACGAATGGGAATCGCATTAATCGCTTTTGGCAACGATTTTTCCGGATTACGTGTTTCAGCCGCTGCGGTTCCTACTAATTCTATGCCGACAAAAGCAAAAATAGCGATTTGGAAGCCCGCAAAAAAACCACTTAGCCCTTTAGGGAACATTCCCCCATCATTCCAGATATTCTCTAATGCCGCTGTATGTCCCGCAGGAGATTCAAATCCAATACTGATAAGAACAATCCCCACAATAATCAAAGAAACAATAGCTGTTATTTTTATCATGGAGAACCAAAATTCCATTTCCCCAAACAGTTTTACTGTCGCTAAGTTCAAAATAAGCAGTGTCAGCACACAAATAAACGATGTTCCCCATTCAGGGAAATTAGGTGCCCAATAACTAATATAAGACGTTATGGCGACAATATCAGCAATGCCTGTAATAACCCAACAAAACCAATAAGTCCAACCGACAAAAAAGCCTGCCCAAGGCCCTAATAAATCACCAGCAAAATCACTAAATGATTTATATTCTAAATTTGATAATAACAACTCTCCCATAGCTCTCATAACAAAGAACAGGACAAAGCCGATTATCATATAGACAAAAATAATTGATGGCCCAGCTAATGAAATGGTTTTCCCTGAGCCCATAAATAGACCAGTACCAATAGCTCCACCAATAGCAATTAATTGAATATGACGATTTGTTAGCCCGCGTTGTAGAGTGGCATTTTTCACTCTAGCGGGAGGAGAAATTTCTGTTTGCTCTTCCATACCATACCTGAAATGTGTTCATATTTTTGATGTTGTTTTGCCACTATTTTATTTTTTGACGTGGCAATATGTTTGCGAAATTATTGTGACACAAATCTCAGTGTAAGTAATGAAAAGATCACTTTTAGTAAAATGAATGATGCTTTGATAACCAGATAAGATCCTTTCTTTAATTTATTTGGTGATATTTTATCCATTTGAAAAAAAATTAAAATAAGGGCTTGACCATCGCTTTTGAGAAGAGAATAATCTGCGCATCGGGTTGTTAGCTCAGTCGGTAGAGCAGTTGACTCTTAATCAATTGGTCGGGGGTTCGAACCCCCCACGACCCACCAATTTTACGCTGAGAAATCAGGCAGATAGGCCACTTAGAAATAAGTGGCTTTTTTGTTTTTATAGCTGAGTGTCGCAAAAATATCGCACAAGTTTTTATCTCTCCCTTCCGAAAGCCGAAAGTTGTCGATTTTATTTAAAAATAATTAGTCGTAATAAATTTAATAATTAATAAAAAACAAATAGAATAAAAAACCATTAAAAATAATAAAGCCAGATAATCCATTCACATCCACTCTATGTTAACCAAGCATCTCAAAAATAAATTTTCTTAATCATTTCTGTTTGACGCCTACGCAAAGAATCCAATCACCACACACTCTCGCAATATGTTTTGTAAAAAATTCAAAATGAAATAATTTTTAGATCCAAATTATGCAGACGGGTGCGGATTTGTGCGTTTTACGTCATAAATGATTTTATTTCGTGGGATTATGTGCGCGCAGTTGCACGCTATCGATAAGATCCATTAAATAACGTAGAAATGGATATATTGACGAACAAGGATAGTAACAATTTGTTGACTTAGTGCGCACAGGTAAACATCCCTCTGCGATCATATCGCGAATGGTTGATCTAGAATGTGCTGAACGCGTCGATTGATAAGATAAGGCGTGTTTATGTTGATTGTAATATTAGGATGCATAAGGCAAAATCCCATATTAGGTTTTATTCGATGCTACTCGATAACAATCGCTTTTACTATCAGAGCCAATATCTATCCAAGATGGAAATAGTTACTTCATTATTGATAAAAAATATAGCGATGTTTTCGATGGAAAATGGCTCATCGAAATTGATGGAAAAAATAGTATTAGAGAACTGACTAGAATGCCTATGCAACGCGTTAGAGTTTCAGGTATTGGAATGGCTTTTGATTGTGAAATTTCTGATATAAGAATTAACGGTCGAGTAATTACTATTATTGAAAATCAGTAAGAAAGGTATTAATGATGAAATATCTAGCATTAACAATCGGATTGTTATTATCTCTAAATGTATCTGCAAAAATGAGTGAATGTGATATTGCAAAAGAAGCTTTTAGAGATTCATATTCATTGATGAACGATATTTTTCTTTTTGGTATGGATTCCGATGATAAACCTAGAGAATATAACTATTACCATACATGGTATAAAAATTATTACCCTAACAAACTCGAAGATCTCAAAGATAAATATGGATCATTAGCAAACAAAATAGACAGTAACAATCCTATATATTTAGGTACTACATCAATCGCTCAAGTTAACGGTATAGCAAGTGCTATGGATCTATACTTAAAGGATAATTCTAATAAAAGCAGATTAAAAGAAGAATATCTCTTATATGATTCTATGTACCAGAAATTAGTTGAAAATTGCGGAGAGATTTTCTCTTATGTTGATAACTAAACAACCAGATGCTCGTTGGAAAGTTGAGAGCTACCCTAACGGTCGAACAGGTAAACGAATTAGAAAAGTATTCACCACAAAAGGCGAAGCCATTTCATTTGAACGTTACGTTCTTGAACAAACAGAAGATAAATGTTTATTGTCTGAGTTGGTTGAAATCTGGTTTCGTGCTCATGGTATTACATTAGCTGATGGTGAAAGCCGAAAACAAATGATGTTATTCGGTTGCCAAGCAATGGGCGAACCTTTAGCAACTGAGTTTAATGCTAAGTTATTTTCTGTTTATCGTGAAAAACGATTAAGTGGAAAGATTACTCGTGCCGATAGGATCAAGTCCGTTGCTCCAAGAACAACAAACCTTGAACTAGCCTATTTTCGCGCTATGTTTAATGAGTTGCATCGATTGGGTGAATGGAAAGATGATAATCCATTAAAGAATGTTCGCTCATTTCGTACTGATGGATCAGAAATGGCGTTTCTTTCACAGCAACAAATAGAATCGCTATTAAAGTCTTGTCGCCAGAGTATGGCTAAAGATTTGGAATTAATTGTGAAAATTGCACTATCAACAGGTGCAAGATGGTCTGAGGCTGAAAGTTTAACAGGGCGACAAATTACACCTTATAAAATTACGTTTACTAAAACAAAAGGCAAACGCAATAGAACAGTACCTATAAGTAAAGCTTTATACGATGAAATCCCTAAAAAGCGTGGTGCTTTATTTACCCCTTGTTATTCTGCTTTCAGAATGGCAATGAAAAGAACAGGTATAGAATTACCTCACCGCCAATCATTACACGTATTAAGACATACATTTGCATCACATTTTATGATGAACGGTGGCAATATTCTTGTGTTACAAAGAATTCTCGGTCATACGGATATCAAAATGACTATGAGATATTCTCATTTCTCTCCAGAGCATTTAGAAGATGCTGTTAAATTTAATCCTTTGAGTAAAAATCATGAATAAAAAAAATATATATATCTGTGTTTTTGTAATTATCAATATTATATTTATTCTCATAATATCAAAAATATTTTTAACTAATAAAGACAATATTTATTTTAATGAGCACAGCATATCTCATTGGTCAAATTTATCTATAATAATAAATCTAGCTTTAACATATATAAGTATAATAGCTCTTACACTTACTGCAATTATAATGCATGCGGGAAATAAAGAATCTATAAAACAATATAAAGAACAAAAGAGGAAACAAGAAGAAAAAGACTTTATAAATGAAATTACATTGTTAATAAATACAATCAATCACATTATAAAAAACAACACATTTTCATCATCAGAAGGAACAAGGTTAGATATAATACAATGTTTATCAAGGTTAAGGTTATCAATTAATGACAATTTTAAAACACAAGAAGTAAATAATTCAGATATTATCTTCGACTATGCTGTAAACTATTACGCTCACAAAGATATGAATATATTTGATGGTTTAAGTAAAATGTTTTTTGTATTGTTGAAATCAATAAATAAAATAGATAAAAATAATAAAACACATCAAATAGCTAAATCTATGGTTTTAGGATGTTTTGATAATGAATTAAGATTTATGATTGCTTGCTATATGTACTCAAAAAGAAATTATCCTGAAATAGCGAAAGAAGTAGATGATTTTTATCCATTCTATGAAATCCCTGAATATTGCGAAAGGCTAGTCACACCATCAGAATCCGAAGAAATGGCCGCCGATGCATATTACAACAGCGAGTGTCGCAAAAGTGTCGCACAAGAAAAGGAACAATGATCATTATTTATCTTTATTTATATTTAACTCATTGTTTTTATTTACAACTTATTGTTTTATATATTGCATTCAAACGACTCTTAATCAATTGGTCGGGAGTTCGAGCCTCCCACGACCCACCAATTTTACGCTGAGAAATCAGGCAGATAGGCCACTTAGAAATAAGTGGCTTTTTTGTATCTGAAAGAAATTAACGACAAAAGCACTATTTTCTAGTGTGCTTTTTATATTAAATTCAAGATCACATTTGAATATAACTTCGCTGAAAGATTAATCAGTTATTTTTTGAAAAATGGAGGAGAGAGATAAGATATTTATCTAATAAGGAGGTGTGATTAAAAGTAACTCACTAAAACCTTATTTAAAATTTAACTAATCACTAAATTATTATTGGTTAATTATCGTCAACTACATTTATTAAATATAAAATACACTGTTGAGTAAGTTTGTCCCTATTTTACTTTTCTTGAAAGCGATTAATAAATTATCATCTTTCTTTTTTACTGAAATCTCATAATTACCGGTTGGCAAAAAAATAATCTTTCCAGAGCGATATTCAGGATCATCAGGCTCTAAATCACCGCCAGTTGTATCCTCTCCTGCACCAATAAAAATTTCACCTGATGGACAATTTATATTTATCTTCACATCCGCATCTTCAATGTTGTCGCATAGATTAATTGTGTAAAAACCATCATTTCCTATATCAATAAAGGCAATATTACCTTTATTCATTTCATCTAACTCATCATCAGGTATGCTCCACCAATCTGCTGTATCTGATTTTCGATGTTGGATCGCTTGTAAATCAAAAACGGCCAGCGTTGCAGTATCAGTCATAAAAGAAAATACGTTTGACATCTTAATGCTCCAAAAACAGTTTTGATCGTACAACATATATCATTCCCTTTATATGTCGGTTAATCATATAAGATTTTATCTATACTATTTAGTAAACCAATTCCCTATACTAGACTTCTATTTTATGCACTACTTATACTCTAAATATTTGCAACAACTTGAATATATACAAACAGATACTCTAAGTAATTCAAGTTACAGCTAGGCGACAAGTGAATAAGCCGCTAGGAGCATACATCAGTATGTGGCTAGTACGAATGAACGCAAGCAATAACGCTGTAGCTTAAAGTATGACAAGTATATACATGGACGGACTTATGAAATCACAATTATTCCTTCTCTCTCTTTCACTATATGCATTTTCTTCATTTTCTGCGATCGCGGCTTCAACACAATGCACTGATGCTGAAAAACAAACAAACATTTCCAATACTACAATTATGTTACTCAGTTCCTTTAATGGCCCGGTGAAATCAGTCACGATGACAAGTACATTGCCAAATGATGGTCGTTTTAAAGCGCTCAAAGGAGAAATTCAGCTTGATGAGTGTGGAAACTTACTAAAAGATAGCACATCAATGCAGGAATACATTGAAGGCAGCATAGAAACTAATTTGATAAGAACAACTCCTGATAATCCTTTAGTTATTCGGTATCAATTCCAACTAAAAAATTCCTATGGTTCACATTCTATATATATGCAGGAAAGCTATAGTAAAGATCAGCAAAATCGACTCAATAAAAAGATCACTCAATACTATGCTAATGATGGAGAATTGATAGATACACTCACTAGCCAATTCGACTATAAAGAAGGACGTATCGTTAAAGAGATCGCACATTCATCAACCTCTTCTGAAGAGGTTTTTACAACCGAATATGCTTATGATCCACAAGGAAGGCTACGTTTAGTCACAGAAGATGAAAAAATAAACGTTGAGTACCAATATGACGATCAAGGGAAAGTTATCAAACAAGCAAACTATATAAAAGGAATGAATGGCGAAGATAAAGCTTTTATCTCTACCTGCCTTGAATGGGATAAATTTGATAACTGTACAAAAGAGCAACTCGAAAGCACTATAAAATTTGATGATGAAATGATTAATTACAGTAAAGCTGTGCTACATAACGAATTTACTTACTACGAATAATATAAAGATACTTTATTATTCCTAGAATAAACTATTAATATAAAAATCAGACTATCAAAAATAGACTGGTTTTTATATTTTCTTCTCTATTATTTATCTACAATTAAATTGAGTGATACTTTCATTAAAAAACAATTTGTGTAAAACTACTTAAATCAATTAATGATGAATATGTTCTTATAGCATGTTCTCTTTTAATAAAATTAAGATGACCCATTACATGAAATTACCATTACTCTTTATTTTTTCTCTATACACACTTTTTATTACATTACCTGCATTTGCTACGCCCCTCTCTTGTGGTCAATCACAAAAACAGGTCAACAAAGCCAACAATATGTTTATTACGCTCGATTTTAACTATGGACCAATAAAAAAAATCACAACGACCAGTAAATTACCAGAAAAAGGACGATTCAAAGCTTTTCAGGGAGAAGCTCAATTTGATGAATGTGGAACTTTGACTAAATATGATTTTTCTACACAAGAGTATATTCATGAACACATTGAAACTAATCTTTTAAGAATGTCAACGCCTTACAACCTAAAGTATAAATATCAAATAAAAAATCGTCATAGATCAAACACTCTCTATCTGGTTGAATTTTATGGAAAGAATAATCAAAATCAGTTGATAGATAAAACATCTTATTTCTATGATGATGATGGGTCCCTGATGGGGACTGATTTTACTAAGCTTGTTTACAAAGATAATAAAATTGTGGCGGAAACTATTGTTGGATCTACTGCTGAAAATAAAGGTAACTCAATTCAGTATCACTACGATAAGCAAGGACGTCTTTTAAAAGCGATTGATAATAATGAGATTACCTTAGAATATCACTATGGAAATGACGGTAAAATTTTACGTCAAATGCAAATATTTACCAGTCTATATGATGATATAAGAGAATATGACAACACCTGTCGAGAATGGGATAAATATAATAATTGCTTAATCTGGGATATGGTAAGCGAAGTAAGAAAAGATGATAAATTAATCGACACTAGCACTGCCACTGTTTACCATGAATATGAATATTATGAATAACTTATTGTTTTTTTTTGGATAAAGAAATCTCAATTTGAGGATCTTATATTGTTAAAAAAACGCTTTTTATGCAGTAAAATCGCTGTTACTTATATCGATACTCTTTTTTTGATAACTTATTACATTAACTGTGTATTGTTTTATTTATCCAAATTTACCAAAAATATTGCTCATTATTTTATTTAACATTTTACCTACAAAAAAATAAAAAAACCATAAAATAGAACGGCTTATTACAAATCAATTAATTGTAAAGCTACTCAATTATTTTTTAGATTACAATTAACAATTCCATAAAATGTTTTAAACAAGAGTAACTTGGTAAAAATAAATTGATAGTAATGATGCAATCCTTTATATGATAAATCATTTATCAATAATCATATTTAGATTGTAAGCTCATTTTTTGAGTGAAAAAATTTAACATCATCAAAAATAGATTTATTTTAATATATTTATTCTATATTTTTCTTCACATACTAAATACTCTTCTATGATACTTTCATTAAAAAATAATTTATGTAAAATTACTTAGGTAAATTAATGATGATATGCTCTGTAGCGTGGTTTCCTTTAATAAAAATTTAAGATGGCTCATTACATGAAATTACCATTAATTCTTATTTTTTTTCTCTGCTGTCTTTTTATTACCCCCTCTGCTTTTGCGATACAGATCTCTTGTGATGAATCACAAAAACAGATAAATATCGCTAATAATGCATTCATTACAATTAACTTTACATATGGCCCAGTAAAGTCAATTAACATCACCAGCAAGTTACCTGAGAAAGGTCGATTAAAAGCATTTCAGGGTGAAACTGAATTTGATGAATGTGGCTTTCTCACTAAATACAGTTTCTCTACACAAGAATATATCCATGAAAATATTGAGACTAACCTATTAAGAACGCCATCACCTGATAATATAAAACAGATATACCAATTAAAAAACCGCCATCGAACTCATACTCTCTACCTCAGTGAATTTTATAATAAAAACAAGCAAAATCAGTTAATAGGAAAAACATCTTATTTTTATGACAATGATGGTTCATTAATGGGTATAGATAGAAGTCAATTTTCATACCAAGATAATAAAATTGTATTATCAACAATTATTGACTCTAATTCTAATAATAAAGGAAATGTCTTTCATTATCATTATGATGAACAAGGCCGCTTATTAAAAACAATAAATAATAATAATGATGTCATGTCAGAATTCCGTTATGGCGAAGATGGAAAAATATTACAACATATACAGATATATACGAGCTTATACGATGATGTTCGGGAGTATGATAAAACATGTAAAGAATGGGATAAATATAATAATTGTGTGATGTGGGATATGGTTAGTACCATTAAACAACGTGACAAATTAATCGATACCAGTACAGTTACAGTATATTATAAATTTGAATATTATTAATAAGTTAGCTTTTATTAACTTCCTTTTAAATGTGCCCTGTTATCAAAAAATAAAGGTCACTTTATTTAGCTCCGTGACCTTTACTTCCAAACTCTATATTAAGTATCTTAACGATTATGTATTACGGTATAGTGATTCTGCTTCATCAAAGCGTTGTTGATTTGCTTTACTTGGTTCTTTGCCCATTAAACTAATAACAACAATCGCGATAGAGGCAAAAATGAAGCCAGGAATAATTTCATATAACCCAAACCATTTATATTGCATCCACACCAATACAGTTAAAGCACCAATCAACATCCCTGCAAAAGCACCATTACGTGTCATACGCTTCCACATCACAGAGATAAGAATAACAGGGCCAAAAGCGGCACCAAATCCTGCCCATGCGTTACTTACTAAATCGAGAACTTTATTATTAGGATCACGAGCTAAGAAAATCGCTATAATAGCAACTAATAACACCATGCCACGCCCTACCCAAACCAGCTCTTTTTGACTTGCACTTTTACGGATGAAAGGCTTGTATAAGTCTTCTGTTAACGCACTTGCACAGACTAATAATTGACAGCTTAATGTACTCATTACCGCAGCCAGAATTGCAGACAGCAGAATACCTGCAATCCACGGATTAAAGAGCAATGAAGCCAATTCCATAAAAATACGTTCATTTTTCGCCGTTACAGCCCCTGCTTGTGCCGGATTCATTTCAAAATAAGCAATACCAAAGAACCCAACCGCAACTGTGCCACCCAAACAAAGGATCATCCACGTCATACCGATACGACGTGCTTTACGAATTGTTTGATTTGAATCTGCGGCCATAAAACGGGCTAAGATATGAGGTTGCCCAAAGTAACCTAATCCCCACGCCAATAAAGAGATAATGGCGATAAAATCAAGACCTTTAAACATATCAAGATAAGACGGATCTTTAGCTTTAATAATTGCAATAGAAGTATCAATGCCACCAATGGAGAAAATCACAATAATCGGTGTTAGGATCAGAGCAAAAATCATGAGTGTTGCCTGAACAGTGTCAGTCCAGCTTACAGCAAGAAAGCCACCTAAAAAAGTATAGGCAATTGTTGCAAGCGCACCATAAATCATTGCTTCGTGATAAGGAATATGGAAGGTTGATTCAAATAGCATTCCACCAGCAACCACACCAGACGCACAATAGATAGTAAAAAAGGTAAGAATAACTAATGCTGAAATGATACGTAGCATTTTGCTTTTATCATCAAAGCGAGATGTCAAATAATCAGGCAACGTTAATGCATTATTATTTTTTTCAGTTTGCAAACGTAAACGCCCTGCAACTAAGCGCCAGTTTAGCCATGCACCTAAACAGAGCCCAATAGCTATCCAACTTTCAGAAATACCAGCGAAAAAAACTACACCAGGTAATCCCATTAATAGCCATCCACTCATATCTGAAGCGCCCGCTGAAAGCGCAGTCACTACACTGCCTAGCCGTCGTCCCCCTAAAATATAGTCATCAAAGTTTTTTGTTGAGCGATAAGCTAGATAGCCAATAAAAAGCATACCCAGAATATAGATCGTAAATGTAATTAGCATTGGCGAAGTTAAGGCCATAATTGCAGTTCTCCATAAATCTGTTTTCGATCATCGATATGCTTCTGACTTGTACAGGAACGTTGCACTTAGTTGCGCATTAATGATCTTTTCAGTTTTTAATTAAAATAATTTCTTACAGCAACAGATAAAACATTCACATCAATCCTAGAATAAGTTAACTGCATTTAACAAGAAATTAACGTTTAAATGTTTAATTTTTGTTTATCACTTCACACTATTTGTCTTAATTTGAACAACATTATAAATATAAACATCAATAAAATAAATATAATTAACTGATTTATATGGATATATTAAAAGACACAAAGTGATTTATTTTTAATCACTCATAAAACCTGACCACTTTCACATTATTTATAAATAAATTGTTAACAATGTTGCACAAAGTTGCAACATGAATGATATTAATAAAAATAACGGGTAACAGTACTTGTGAATGAGAAATAGAATATGAGGAGCACTGCATGAGTAGCACAACAATGGGTGTTAGACTTGATGAAGATACCCGCAATAGATTAAAAGAGGCTGCACAAAAATTAGATAGAACATCGCATTGGTTAATTAAACAAGCTATCTTCAATTATCTTGAACAAATTGAAAATGATCAGGTGAATATTGTTAATACAACATTTGCTGAGCAAGATCTTGAAGGAGATACTGAAACACCAATAGCCCATTATCAGCCTTTTTTAGAGTTTGCTGAACATATTCACCCGCAATCTGTTTTACGCTCTGCCATTACCTCTGCATATCGCACACCTGAGATACAGGCTGTTCCTATGCTGTTGCAGCAAGCGACATTACCTGAAAATGAAGCCCAAGCAACGCATAAATTAGCCTATTCCATTGCCGAAAAATTACGTAAACAAAAAAATGGCATTGGACGTTCAGGACTTGTACAAGGCTTATTACAAGAATTTTCACTTTCTTCGCAAGAAGGTGTGGCTTTAATGTGTTTAGCGGAAGCGTTACTGCGTATTCCAGATAAAGCCACACGTGATGCCCTTATTCGTGACAAAATTAGTCATGGTAATTGGCGCTCACACTTAGGACAAAGCCAATCGATGTTTGTAAATGCAGCAACATGGGGCTTATTATTCACGGGTAAATTAGTTTCTACACATAATGAAGAAAAACTCTCTAACTCTTTAAATCGCATCTTGACTAAAAGTGGTGAGCCATTAGTGCGTAAAGGCGTTGATATGGCCATGCGTTTAATGGGGGAGCAATTCGTTACAGGTGAGACTATTTCTCAAGCACTAGCGAATGCACGTAAGCTTGAAGAGAAAGGCTTTAGCTACTCTTATGACATGTTAGGTGAAGCTGCACTAACGGAAAAAGACGCACAAGATTACTTAGTTTCCTATCAGCAAGCTATCCACGCCATTGGTAAAGCGTCTAATGGCAGAGGTATTTATGAAGGCCCAGGAATATCAATCAAGCTTTCAGCATTACATCCTCGCTACAGTCGTGCACAATATGAACGTGTTATGTCAGAGCTTTACCCTCGCCTGCTCTCATTAACATTACAAGCAAAGCAATATGATATCGGTATTAATATTGATGCAGAAGAAGCGGATAGACTTGAGATTTCACTCGATCTCCTTGAAAAACTCTGTTTTGAACCTGAATTAGCGGGTTGGAATGGGATTGGTTTTGTTATTCAAGCCTACCAAAAACGTTGCCCATTAGTGATTGATTATGTCATCGATTTAGCTCGCAGAAGCCGTCGTCGCTTAATGGTCCGTTTAGTAAAAGGCGCATATTGGGATAGTGAAGTAAAACGCGCTCAAATTGATGGTCTTGAGGATTACCCTGTTTATACTCGTAAAGTGTATACCGATGTTTCCTATTTGGCTTGTGCAAAGAAACTACTTGCATCACCTAATTTTATTTATCCTCAATTTGCAACACATAACGCGCACACCCTTTCCGCAATTTATCATTTGGCCGGACAAAACTATTACCCCGGACAATATGAATTCCAATGTTTACATGGCATGGGCGAGCCTCTTTATGCACAAGTTGTAGGAAAAATAGCAGACGGAAAGTTAGGTCGTCCTTGTCGCATTTATGCACCAGTAGGAACTCATGAAACATTACTTGCCTATTTAGTGCGTCGTTTACTTGAAAATGGTGCCAACACCTCATTTGTAAACCGCATCGCGGATACCACTATTTCCCTTGATGAGTTGGTCGCTGATCCGGTCAAAGAAGTCAATAAAATAGCACAGGCTGAGGGGCAAGTTGGGCTTTCACACCCTAAAATTCCACTTCCTCATCAGCTTTATGGTGATGAACGTAAAAATTCACCAGGTATTGATATGTCAAATGAACACCGTTTGGCATCACTCTCTAGTGCATTATTAACCTCGGCCACTGAAAATAGACATTGTGAACCGTTGTTAGGTGATACGTTTAATTCTTCAGAAAAAATACCAGATCCTCAATCTGTTCTAAACCCAGCAAATCATACTGATACAGTCGGTACAGTAAGAGAAACCACTGAAGCCGAGGTAGATTTTGCTTTAACGGTTGCTCAAGAAAATGGAGAAATATGGTTTGCAACACCTCCTACACAAAGAGCCTCTTTCTTAGTTCGCACTGCGGAATTAATGGAACAACAAATGGGTCCATTAATGGGAATTTTAGTGCGCGAAGCGGGCAAAACTTATAGCAATGCCATTGCAGAAGTACGAGAAGCGATTGATTTTCTCTATTACTATGCAGCGCAAGTTGCACAAGATTTTGATAACAATACACATCGTCCTTTAGGGCCAGTGGTTTGTATCAGCCCATGGAACTTCCCATTAGCCATATTCAGCGGACAGATCGCTGCAGCGTTAGCCGCAGGTAATACCGTACTTGCTAAGCCGGCGGAGCAAACGCCTTTAATTGCATCAAAAGCAGTTGAACTCTTCCATCAAGCAGGTGTTCCTCGCTTTGCATTACAGCTGTTACCGGGTCAAGGCGAAACCATTGGCGCACGTTTAGTGGCTGATGAACGTGTTCGTGGTGTGATGTTTACAGGCTCGACAGATGTTGCTCATATTTTACAAAAGACCTTAGCTGGTCGATTAGATAGCGAAGGTCACCCTGTTCCTTTAATTGCAGAAACTGGTGGTTTAAATGCCATGATTGTGGATTCTTCTGCATTAACCGAACAAGTTGTTACAGATGTTATGGCTTCAGCTTATGATAGTGCTGGTCAACGCTGTTCTGCGTTACGTCTTTTATGTATTCAAGAAGAAGTGGCCGATCACACCATTGAGATGCTTAAAGGAGCAATGGCACAAGCGGTAATAGGTGATCCGAGTTTATTATCCACCGATATTGGCCCTGTTATTGATAAAGAAGCTAAAATAGGTATTGAGAAACATATTCAAGTTATGCGTACAGCGGGTTACGATATTTATCAAGCTTCACACAATAACCTGCCAAAACAAATTGAAAATAACAGTACCTTTGTTCAACCGACTCTAATTGAACTAGATAAAGTCAGTTCTCTAAAAAGAGAGATTTTTGGCCCTGTATTACATGTTGTGCGTTATGCAAGCCAAGATTTGCCTGCATTACTCGAAGAAATTAATGCAACAGGTTATGGTTTAACAATGGGCGTTCATACGCGTATTGATGAGACTATCGCTTATGTTGCCTCAAATGCCAAAGTCGGGAATTTATACGTAAATCGTAATATGGTTGGTGCGGTTGTCGGTGTTCAGCCTTTTGGTGGTGAAGGTTTATCCGGTACAGGCCCGAAAGCAGGCGGCCCTGTTTATCTGTATCGCTTATTATCTAAACGCCCTGAAAATGCCGCAACACAAACACTAGCACGTCAAGATGAGACATTCCCACTTGATACTTCTATGCGTAATTTACAAACTTACCATAAGTATATGGAATGGTTATCAAACAAAGCAGATAAATCACACTATGAAGCCTTAGAAAAATATGCTCTTGCATCCCAAGCAGGAACATTACGTGTATTGCCTGGTCCTACTGGCGAACGTAATACTTACCAATTAGTTCCTTGCGGTAATGTGCTTTGCATTTCAGATAATGAGCAAGATGTGTTAACCCAAATAGCAGGTGTTCTCGCCTCGGGTTGTCATGCCATTATCGTCAATAGTGCATTCTCACAAAAAACATACCGTGAATTACCTGATATTGTTAGAAAAGCCATTACATTGACTGAAAACTGGAATGATGAATCACTGAAAATAAATGCGGTTATTTATCATGGTGATGGTGATCAATTACGTGAAACTTGCCAGAAAATTGCTCAACGCAAAGGGGCAATAATTTCTGTTCAAGGATTTTCACGAGGTGAAACGGGCTTGTTGTTAGAGCGTTTATTACATGAAAGAGCATTAAGCATTAATACCGCGGCCGCAGGTGGTAACGCAAGTTTAATGACCATTAGTTAATTAGCTCTCCTCTTTTTCTCTTTTTATTTTGAGACCACCTTTAAAAATTTTTTGATTAAAGGTGGTTTTTTCTTTTATTAATCTAATGGTTATAAAAAATAGCCAAGATAGATATTTATCTTAATGCTGTGACTATTCTCACTCTTTTTATATTTATCCATCGCCGACTATTGAATTAGTAAATATACTTATCACCAAGTCAACCAAAACCTAGAAGTTGATTGAATTATATCGTTATGTATACCTTAAAAGTTACGCCCTTCGGGGCGTTTTTTTTACTTATTAATTGCCATGCTAATGCCATATTAATGGCATACCATAAATAAAATATTGTATTTACTCATTGATAAATAAATAGAAAAACAACGAGAGATTAAATAAGAAAAAACAGAAAGGGCATTTGAATTAGGTCAAAAGAAAAAGGAGCAGGCTAGGCTACTCCTTTTAAGGTCTCTCTTGAGCGCAATTAGTGACTGCTATTCATCGATGGTGGCTCTTGACACCAATCGAGATATTGCTCGTACTTACGTAGCGCAATATTGTAGTTACTAAATGCAGAGGGAGTGAGCTTTTTACTCAGGTCTGACTGAATTTTCTCTGTCGTAAATTCTTGACGAGGAAAATTAGTTGAAGTCAGTAATTCATCGAGCCGACGTAAACGAACCACATACTCACGAACAGTACTGTGGCTCATCTCCGTTTGTTCAAACAAATACTGCTTAAAAGACATAATGTCAAAGTAGTCAGTTTCACTATTACAGTAAATCTCACTACAAAAACGGCATAGCGCAGAAAATTTCTCTTGTAACGTTTCCCACGTTTCATCATCAATTAAATCCGTCATTTCAGAAATGGCTTCTTTATTGATAACTTGGCGATTGAATACGAGAGAGATCCGATCAAGCGCCTTGTGGCAATGTAGACAATGAGTCTGGCTGTGTTTATAGTCTTTAATGTAACGGCTTAGCGGCCGTTTCTTTTGTGTTGAAACAGACATAAGAGATAAAGCCCTGTGTTGTAGTCTTAATAAACAAAAACAAAAATAAGCAAAACTTCTATTTCTCTGGGTTTAAGCGTGCTCGCAGCCTTTTTATGGCTTGGCTGTGTAGCTGGCTCACGCGGGATTCCCCGACATTAAGCACTGCGCCTATTTCTTTCAAATTAAGTTCTTCCTGATAATACAGGGTAAGAACCATTTTTTCCCTTTCGGGAAGCAATTCTATCGCGTCTATGACTCTTTGGCGAATATCACTTTCTAATAACATCTGTAATGGATTGTCATCATGATCTTCGTCTTGAGACGGTTCACAGCTTTCACCGTAAATTTCATGCCATTCGTCATAAGAGAACAATTGGCTGTTATTCGTATCCAATAGGATCTGCCGGTATTCTGCTAACTCAATCTGCAAATGATCAGCAACTTCCTGTTCTAATGGGGGTCGTCCTAGATCCTGCTCTAATTGATGAATAGAATGTGTAACTTCTCTTGCATTGCGACGCACACTGCGTGGCGCCCAATCTCGACTACGTAGCTCATCTAACATAGAGCCACGGATACGTTGAACAGCGTAAGTGGTAAAGGCAGCACCTTGCATTGAGTCATAACGCTCAACGGCGTTTAATAACCCAATCCCACCCGCTTGCAAAAGATCATCCAATTCAACACTCGCAGGTAACTTGACCTGTAATCGTAATGCTTCATGGCGAACCAACGGGACATATCGCTCCCAGAGGCTATTTTTGTCCATCACGCCTTCGGCGGTATACAAATCACTCACAACAAAAGACACCTTTGGATAAAAGACCGGAAACCATTATCTGGCGAAATAAATTTAGCAATCGGCTGAACAGTGAAACAAAAGCGCCTCTTTTTCACCTATGCCAAATTTTCAGCAAAAATCGGGTTTTCATTGATAAATTAATTTGTCATTGCATTACGAGAACTACTTTACCTTAAAACACCTGCAGCTAATCCTTAGAAAAACCGTTAATTAAATTGATAATTTATCTCATTAAAAGAAATCGACGCATTGAATATGCATTCTGTTCATAAAAAAATAACATATAAATCATAGTATTTTATTTTGTGAGATTTTAGCGTCTAATTAGCGAGTTGAAATACTCATAAATGATTAATTAAAAAAACGATTGTTTTGATGAAAAAATACCCACTACAAAATCTTGCAGTGGGTATAATTTGAGGATTATTTAAAAATGGGATTAACGTAATAGAGAAAGAACAGATTGTGGAACTTGATTTGCCTGAGCAAGCACAGCTGTACCCGCTTGTTGCAGAATTTGGCCTTTGCTCATATTGGATACTTCAGTTGAATAATCTGTATCTAAAATACGGCTACGTGAAGCAGATAAATTATTCACAGTATTATTTAAATTATTAATAGTCGATTGAAAACGGTTTTGTACCGCACCTAATTTAGAACGTGCCTCATCAACTTTATTAATGGCAGAATCTAATGTTTCTAGCGCATCATCATTGACGGTTAATGTTTTTACATCAACACCAGTGCTGGCTGTAAATTCATTAGCTGGTTTTTTTGATGTTATTTTTATGCTCACTTCATTTTTAGCTGTCGTACCTGTTAATTCAAGGTCAGATGCTGAAACCAAATAGTCTTTAGAACCAGTATCATCATGATAGATATATTTTCCTTTGACTTCTTTACCATCTTCCTTATATGCAGATAAAGTGTCATTACCTGACATTTTAGTTGCACCCGTTAAAATTGAACCAAGATCACCTGCTGATACAGCAGTCCCGATTTCAGTCATACCTTTTTTAACTGTTGCTTCGGTATATAACTTATCGTTTCCAACACCTAAAACATCATTATCAATTTTATCTAATTTAAATTTAATCGCTTCTTTATCGTTAGTACCGACTTGAATGCTCATTTCTGTATCACCACTCAATACTTTTACACCATTAAATTGAGTTTGTTCAGAGATACGATTAATTTCAGCTAAACGTTCAGTGACTTCATTTTGAATAGAGCTAATATCTGAATTTGAATTAGTACCATTTTTAGCTTGAACAGTTAATTCACGAACACGTTGTAAATTGGTATTAATTTCGTTTAATGCCCCTTCTGTAGTTTGAGCAACAGAAATACCGTCATTGGCATTACGAGATGCTTGAGTTAAGCCGTTAATATTTGCAGTAAAACGGTTAGCAATCGCTTGACCTGCCGCATCATCTTTTGCGCTATTGATACGCATACCGGAAGATAAACGTTCAATGGCTGTGCCTAAAGCGCCTTGGGATTTATTTAAATTATTTTGGGTCACTAAAGACAGGTAATTGGTATTAATAACTTGTGCCATACAATATTCCTTCGACTTGATTTTAAAATATTTTTTTCATGAATAGGTTTGTTATTACGTCACTGTAATAACGTTGCCTAAACACTATCGTCATCAATTTCGAGGGTTTTACGGTTTTTGGCGTCGCGAAAATAGCAATAAAAGCCAGTCAGTTAATTTTTAAGAACTTATTGAGTTAAAAGAAAAGAGAATTAAATTGAGAGAAAAATAAAAGCTAAAAAAGAGTGGATTTAAAGATAAAATACAAAAACAAAAAAAGGCCCTCTTACGAGGACCTTTTGGATATAGAAAGGTATCTTTTGTGTCAGTGTACGAATTAACGTAACAGAGACAGAACTGATTGTGGTACTTGGTTTGCTTGAGCAAGTACTGAAGTACCAGCTTGTTGCAGGATTTGACCACGGCTCATGTTAGAAACTTCTGTTGCATAGTCAGCATCTAAGATACGGCTACGTGCAGCAGATAAGTTGTTAACAGTGTTGTTCAGGTTGTTGATAGTAGATTCAAAACGGTTTTGAATCGCACCTAAGTTAGAACGAGTAGCATCAACTTTATTGATAGCGTCATCTAAAGTAGCTAATGAAGTCTCATTAACTTCAACTTTAGAAGCAGTTTTAGCATCATCTTCGATTTTTTTACCTAAAACTAGCTTAACGTTGCCATCAGCATCAATTGATTTAGAAGTTACTTCAAATTTATCACCACCTTTAGTAGCAATAAATTTGTCATCAAACTCTTTAGTACCTTCTTTACGTTTAGCAACAGTTACTTCAGCGTCATCAGCAGTATCTTGAATTTTCTTAGCTGCAGTACCACCTAAAGCTTCAACGTCTTGTGCTGCACCACCAGTGATTGCTACACCTTCTTTTTCTGTGAACACTTTAAAGTCGTTCACACCCAGTTCAGTTTTATCAATTTTTTTCAGAGAAACATTGATTGCTTCGCCGTCGTTAGTACCAACATGAATTTTCATATCAGTATCTTCGCTTAATACTTTAACGCCATTGAACTGAGTTTGGTCAGAAATACGTTGGATTTCATTTAAACGCTCATCAACTTCTTCTTGAATTGATTTAACGTCTGAAGTTGAGTTAGTACCATTTTTAGCTTGAACTGTTAACTCACGGATACGTTGTAAGTTGTTGTTGATTTCGTTCAGAGCACCTTCAGCTGTTTGAGCTAATGAGATACCATCGTTCGCATTACGTGATGCTTGAGTTAAACCATTTACGTTTGAAGTGAAACGGTTAGCAATCGCTTGACCTGCTGCATCGTCTTTAGCGCTGTTGATACGCATACCAGAAGACAGACGCTCGATTGCACTTCCTAAAGCTCCCTGAGATTTGTTCAGGTTGTTTTGAGTTACCAGAGATAGATAGTTGGTATTAATGACTTGTGCCATAGCTAGATTCCTTTAAAATCAAGTCGATAAAATAAAAGTTTGCCTATTCATTTTCGGTGTTAATCACCGGCAACAAGTTTATCGGCACCCCACATACAACCTTTAACTTTTCCTACAAATATTTCTGTGTTTTTTTATAGAATTAATATCAAGTCAATGATAAACAAAGAAATTAATTTATTATTTTTTTATTAAATTTTTATCAATTTTCGTCTCAGCCCTTTTTTTCCCTTCTAAATTCGACTTTGGTCACCAATGGCAATAAAAGGCTTCTATATGGCAGCCTGTTTCACTCATCAAAAATACCAAATAGACGTAAACTTTTCGCCGATTCTACCGATAACACTTTTTGAGGATTATTTTACGAACACAGAAAGGAGACTGGTATGGCTGGTATTGCTTCACTAGGAGCGGGCTCAGGGATGCCTCTTAGCCAAACATTGGCACAATTAGAGGCGGCGGAAAATAAACGCCTTGAGCCCCTTGATAAACAGATGAAAAGCTACGAAGCGCAAATTACCGCTTACGGTAAAATTCGTGGCCAACTTGATAAGTTACAAAAAGCCTCTGAAGACTTAAAAAAATTCGACAAGATTGTTGCAACTAAAGTTGATGATGAGTTTGATGCCTTTAAAGTGACGACGGATGGTAAAGCCAGTATCGGTAACTATACCGTATCAATTAAAGAATTAGCTCATGCTCAGACACTGAAATCAAAAGCAATTCCTGATATTGAAACTCCTATAGGTGAAACCTTAGGTGAAGGGAATAAACGCACCTTAGTAATAACTCAAAAAGGTGAGAAAGAACCATTACGTATTGAGTTAACAGATAAGCAAACATCTATTATCGAATTGCGTGATGCAATCAATAAAAAAGAGGGTAATGTTTCTGCCACTATTGTTAAAGCCAAAGATGGTGTTAACCATTTAGTTCTGACTTCTCGTAAAGAAGGAACTGATTCTCAAATGGAAATCACTGTTGAAGGTGATAACAAATTGAATGACTTTATTAGTTATTCAACTAAAACGAGTAGTGGTGCAATGCAACAAATCGTTCCTGCAAATAATGCACAAATAACGATTAATGGTATTGATATTGAGCGCCAAACTAATGAGATTAAAGATGCACCTGAAGGTATCACCTTAAATCTTAAAAAAACGACTTTTGATAATAAAGACAAAGCAGATAAGCCTGAAATAGTCACTGTTGCCCGTGATATTGAGCCAATGAAAGAGGCTATAAAGGCTTGGACAGACGCTTATAACGATCTAAATAGTACCTATAAATCTCTGACTAAATATACACAAGTAGAGAAAGGTGAAGCAGCATCGAAAGATAATGGCGTATTACTCGGCGATGGTACTAGCCGTATGATTATGTCTGAGCTAAAAAGTTTTGTGACTCGTTCTCAAGAAGGCGTTGAAATGGATACCCTAAATAAAATGGGTATTAAGTTTAAGGTCGATGGCTCTTTAGAGATCGATAATAAAAAACTGGATGAAGCGTTAAAAGAAAAACCTGCCAACGTGAAAGAGTTTTTTATGGGTGACGGTAAAGAAACAGGTTTTGGTACTCAAACCTATAATTACCTAAAGAAAACCCTGCAATCTAATGATGGTACTTTAGATATCGCCACTGATGGTGTGAAAAAACGTAAAAAAACGCTTGATAAACAAATTAAAAACACGGAACGAAACATTGCAGCCACGATGGAACGTTATAAAAACCAGTTCCAACAGTTAGATAAAATGGTTAACTCCATGACTAACTCCAGTGCTTCAATCGGCCGTTTATTAATGTAATTTTTAAAAGTAGGACACTATGTATCAACAATCAGCCAGTAAAATGTATGCTCAAATCGACGTTGAAAGCGAGATTTTAAATGCCACGCCTTACCAGCTGATCCAGATCCTATTTAATGGGGCGCTTAGCGCCCTTCGCCGTGCATTAATATTAATGGAACAAGGAAATATTGCTGGTAAAGGCGAAAATATTTCTAAAGCCATTAATATTATTGGTAACGGATTAAAACAAGGTCTGGATAAAGAGAAAGGGGGCGAGCTTGCAGAGAATCTGGAGCTCCTTTATGACTATATGGTTAATCAGCTACTCGATGCTAACTTAAAAAATAACCCAGAAAAAATTCATGAAGTCATCAAGCTCTTAACTGAAATTTCTGATGCTTGGCAACAAATCGGCACACAGATTAATTCTTATTAAATTAGAGTGGACAACAATATGGATATTATGGCGGCTTACGAGCAGGTTTTAAAATCAAGTGAGCAAATGTTAACGCTTGCCAAAGATCAGCAATGGGACAAGCTGATAGAAATGGAAATGGATTATTTAAAAAGCGTTGAAAGTATCACTAAGATGATAAAACCGGCTGACGGTGAGCTGAGACTACAACAACGCCTCACAGATATGCTAAAGAAAATCTTAGAAAACGAAAATGAGACGCGAAATTTATTACGGGCTCGTCTAGATGAGCTCGGCGTGTTAATTAGACAGACTGAACAAGAGCAGAGGGTACAAAATAGCTATGGTCAGTTTACAGAACATAGTTATTATCCTGATCTCAATCTTAAATAACTCTCCTCTGCGCCAAAAGCGGTTTTATTAGCTAATGGCGTCTTTACTTAGAAAAAGTCACTCTTATTATTCAGCCTAATTTGTTATCGGTAACGTAAAAATCAACGTTTACCCTTTTCTACTTTTGTTTTTTTATTTTTTTGATTACACCGATTAAACAGATTGTACTAACACCATATCAATATGTGGAATGTTATCTTCAAGATACGTTTCTGAATCGATAACAAAACCATGTGATTGATAAAATGAGACTAAATATGCCTGTGCCATTATTTTGATTGTATGGGTATTAAATTGACGGCACGTAGTTGCAATCGCCTCTTTTATTAACTGATGTGCAATACCACTTCCCCGCTGATTTTGAGCAACAATCACCCGCCCTATTGAGGCTTCTTTAAATGCGATGCCTTGAGGCAACAGACGTGCATAAGCAATAAGTTGCTGGCTATCTTCTTCTTTAGCAAACAAGTGCAATGTATTTTGATCAATCCCATCCAGATCTTGATAAGCACATTGCTGTTCACAAATAAAAACCTGATTTCTTAAGGCCAAAATAGCATATAGCTCATCTGTGGTGAGTTGTGAAAATGATTTTAAAATCCAATTCATGTGCTTTATCCCGTGGTTTAAAGTAATAAAAAGCACTCAATGATAATGTAATATTATCGAAAAAAGCTTTATTTTATCGTTTTGTTTAATATAAAGAGTGAAATAGAAATCGCCCACGTAGTGTAGGCGACATATTAGCTCATAGTAATTTGATAAATAATAATTTATTTAATCACGTCATAAAGTTGCTTATCTGATAAATAATCTGCAGTTAAACCTGCTGATGGATTATATTGTACGCCAACGATCTCAGAGAATGCTTTACCCTCTTTACCTAGTGAAACCTTACGTTCATCTTTACCTGTGCTTTCATGGATAGAATAGGTTTTACGACGCATTGCTGTATATTTATCTGCATCATTAGCAATATCGGTGTGATAGCCCGTAATTTGTGCATCCGTTAAAGCTAATTTATTGGCTAAATCACAGCCCCAACGGGTTAAACAAACTTCTGCAAAATGGCGAACCACTAAACCCGGTGCATATAGTGCATTTTCACCTTCACTACCATCAATAGACGCATTACCTACTAATGTAGCGTGACGCCCTGAAATAGGGAAAATATGCATTTTAGTCTCAGATGTAACTGTTGGGATCACACAAGTAAATCCTTTTGAACGTTCATCTTTTGCATAAAATCCAACATATTCTTTGACGTTTTTACCCAAGGTGACTTTTTCAGGTTGGAAATTCAGAGGGCCAGGAACAGGGTCGATCGCAAAAATATTTACTGGAATATCTTTTAATTGAGGATCTGCCAACATCGCATTTGCTAGCATATGGCAAGTAATACCACCACGACTCCAGCCCACGAGGTTAACTTGTGTTGGAATAATGCCATCTTTACGGAAGATACGAATAATTTGTTGTTGGAGTTGCTGTTGAGTGACATGGCGATCGCCATAGTCATATTTACGCCATAAAAAAGAGCCTGTTACCTTAACATCATCAATAGGAATGCCCGCTTTTTTTAGTTGGTTATACTGCTCTTCTGTCAATTTTTCACGTTGCCAATCAAAGTTACCTTTCATTAAGCAAAGCGCATGGTTGACGTTTTCTTCCCAACCACTACCAAATAGCGAACCTTTAATATCAGAGTAATTAGGGCTTTCAACCCATAAATCATCCTCTTGTAGATTACCACTACCTGGGCCATCAACAATAAACCACTGTGCGAACTCTCGTCCTTGGTTATTTTGCGCTAAAGTGGCAACTAACTCCCCTTGCCAAAAGGTAGGATTATTATTATCAAATGAGTTAGAGCTGGTACCACATAAATAAACGGTTAATACTGTCATAGTGTAAATTTCCTTTTAATAATGACTAAAAAATCAAAATAATGATTTTTATTTCCTTGTATTGAGCTATTCCTTAGCCCACCAGCACATTACCTATAAGCCTTTTTTTGTTCAATTATAAAAAATGAATTAGCAGAGTCGAGATCACATAATTGAATTTTATTTAAGTAAAAGAAATGAAAAAACTCTATCAGATCAATGTAATTAAATAATATAAATGAATTCTTTATTTTTTATTATTTCTATTAGTAAATCAGCTTATAAAAAGAACATTAAATAACCAAATTTAAAATTTAAATAAAAAAAATCCCACATTAAATAAATGCAGGATTTTCTATTAGGTAGAATATCTTATAAACGATTAAAAGCAACTACTCTCACCGCAGGAATATCAGCTTGTGCCCCTTCAGCAACTTCCTGACATGCTTTATCTAACGCAATATGGGGTGTGATCCCACTTTCTGTTTCTACAATTTTATGTCCGGCGTAGGTATCACCATTTCTGGAACGCACTTTATACGCAATAAACCAATATTCCATATCATCACCGTTTACGTTATTAATCATGTAATTACCATAGCGGTTTATGACTCGCTTTAATGTGATAATAATCAATAATTTTTAGTTTAATAAAATTGTTTTATAAAAAAATGAACCGTATTGTAGAAAAATCAGGCGTGATATTCCATTTCTGATTGCACTAATTTTTTTATTTTTACTGCTTTTTCAAAGTGATCCAGTTTATGCGTTATTATCCACCATGTTGCGGCTTCCATTAATAATTCAGGGTTGTCATTTTTATTTGCAAAAAAAGCATAAAAGGATAATCCCACGCCCTCTCCTTTGGCTGAAATCTTATCATTACATATTTGAATTATTTTTTGTTGTAGTAATTTTCTCATATTCTCTCTATTTTTATTTTTCAACATGCCAATAAATAGGATAGAGCAAAGACCCTATCCATGAAATTTGTTCCATAATTGAATAAGTAACCAAGCAGCAATAACCCAGCAAATCACTGCCGTAACTAGTGCCGTAAATAATTTGACATAGTTAATCATCACATAGAGTGAAATTAGATAAACCATATAAGGAATAACTGCCCATAGGCTAAAAATAATGGTGGTGCGTAACGCTTCAATAGAGCGTTCAGAACCCACAATATAGTGTGCAATAAGCGCAAAAGTGGGAAATAGCGGAACCAATCCCGCAATATAGTAATGGCGAGATTTCGATAAAACAGCGATTAACACCACGACAAACGCACCTATCAGTGCCTTAACCAGTAAACCCATTATTTTTTCATCAAGTTATAGAAATCTTAGTACTATCATACCTATTCATATTTGTATGTGAGCTGATTTTATTTTTTGTGGTTTAAAATAGTATGATACTTTTGATGATAAAACCCACTATGCTATGTATCTAACCATAAAACAAAGATAAATATGACCGAACTTTATAAAAAACTAATCCAACAAGAAAAAACACTTCACAAAAGTACCCATCGAAAAAATACAGACGTACTTATTCAACTTTTACATAATGAGTTTATGGAATTTTGTCGCTCTGGTATTTGCGTTAATAAAACAGACACAATTAACAGCCTTACAAGCGACAATAGCAATATAGAGATTTATTCAGAAAACTATCAAGCTTCACAACTAAGTGATGATGCGGTGCTGCTAACTTATGTCAGTTATCAATTAGAAGATAACAAAAAAATAAAACAAACTTATCGCTCATCTATTTGGATAAAAAACTCTCACGATGATTGGCAACTACGGTTTCATCAAGGCACAGCAAAATCGGAGGGATAATACACATCTCAAGAAATTTGGTTGAGCTAAATCTCATTATTTAGCTCAAAAGCAATATAAAGTCGCATTCTTAAGCATCTAAATGTGTTTTCTTTTTTTCTGGTGCCGTTGTTTCTTTTTTATTCTTACAGCAATCATGTGAACTGTTTTCACCATGATGATGTTTATGCATAAAGAGATGCATTAACGGGCAAAGTAATAACATCAAAATAAACCAATTATCTCTTAGAAGTTCCCACATAATCATCTCCTTAAATCACGTTTAAAAAGATGATAGGCCTTACTCTAAGAGGAAGGTCTAGTATGGATTTGTTATTTAATCCGTATGTTTGTCAATTACCTTTCCGCACCTTAATTTGAACTTCTTCACAATAACTCTCTTTATAAAATTCAACTTTATTCATCCCCTGCTATACTTTAATTATATTTAAGTATTGTTTGCTATAAGTCACTAATAAGATTTAAAAACTTATTTAACATGGAGGTTTCAATGAAAATATTTTTTAAAATACTATTGATGGTTTTATTTCTTACTGCCTGTTCTTCATATACAAAAATTGATAGCAACAAAAGTGGAGATATCATTAAGGTTAAATCAGCACTTATTGAAAATGATAATTTATATATCCTTAGTGATTCTACTAATTATCATTTTAAAGGTGAGGCTATTACTGCATTGAAAAAATTTGCCACATCTAAATATAATCAAAAAGTGATTTATTTTAGCGCTAGCCTAGGAATAACAGGGAGTATTGTTAACGGTAGCTATATGATTTATTTAGATCCTAAAGATTTCACTATAGATGAACTCGATGAACTTGCCAGTATTTATCATTTTTATAGCAGCAACTATCAGTCTAATAGCGATGAGGAAATGATTAAAAATCAGATACCTAATTATCAAAATAGATTTTTTATTATTGGCAAATTTTATGCTAATGGAGAGATGGTTAATTTATCTAATAAAGATGAATTATTAGATAAATATTCCTTACCTAAGCCTATTTTTGTTAACGTTAATTATTATTCCAAACATTTAACGCCATCAGATACATTGAAAACAATTGCAGTAATGCCATTTCAAGCGATAAGTCTTATTTTAGTAGCACCACTTTATATTATTCTGCTTAGTGCCCCCTGAACTTCAAGTTATTATCGTTAGGTTCATTTATAAGTATTTTTATTTAAGGATATCACTATGTATAACTGGAAATTTAAAAAACACTTATTATTTTCACTAGCGGCGTTGGCAGGTATTATCAGCCTGACAGGTTGTACTCATCAATCATACTTATCCTGCCCTTCCCTCGTCGGTACTTACATCTCTACAGAAACACAGGTACCATCCTTTTATATTCAGAAAGCAAAAAATGATACTTCTGATTACCTGTTTTTTTATGGGATTGGTAATAAACGATACATTGAAAAAAAAGCAATTCTTATAAAATATAATGAAGAAAATAAAGATAGTATTATAATTCCGAACTGTTCTCTGGGGGTAAACGGAGTGGGTGTACTCCGTGAAGTGAAAAAAGGCGAACCATACACTTCCATTCTTCGCTCACCGCCAGAGCCACAGTCTGATGAAAAATTTACTGGCGATCATATATTTATTTTACCTCTACATCTATCTCTCCAGATAATAAACGTAGAAAAAATCAGTAATTCTGGTGTTATGCCACCTGATGCTCAAGTGATCACTCTCCCCAAACCTGAGCCTGAGATTAATCAGGAAAATTATGAACGGGAATTAGCACTGGCGAAGGAAGAAGCCAATAAAAATAATCCTGCTGCTCAGCTTTTTCTGGCAAAAAGTAGTTATATCACGCGCTATGGATTTAAAAATTTATGGTATGCCAGCAATCATGATCCAGAAACTCGTACTTTTTGGCTAAACAAAGCACTCGCTAATGACTATGGTCCAGCCTACTGTTATCAAGCGGCTACGCACAATGATCATAAATTGGTATTTTCTGTTGATGAACGAATAAAACTGTATCAGCAAGCTCTCGCTAAAGGTAACGCCCCATTAGCTGGTGTATATCTAGCCGATTTAACCCGTGACCCCGCACAGAAAATGCAATATCTTATTACAGCAGTACGACAAGGAAGTTTTCTGGCGTTATGGCGGTTAGGAGCTCTACCTTCAGAAAAGCAAGCTACATTACCAGCAGATATCCAGAAATTAATTAAGGCTCCACCTTTTGACCAGTTAAAAAAAGTTAGTCCATCAGTGTGGAAAAGTTATGAATCAGGTAAAGATTATAAGGAATGGCGCGATAATCCGTACCTATTTGATATGGAATATTATATTTCAAAAAAACAGTTATACGGGAAAACTGGAGCAGATCTCGATTACAATCAAAAGTCTCGTGCGGACTGCCTTGAACAGGATTTATTAAAGCTGTCGGATTATCCCCAATAATCTATGTATCTATGGAGTTTCTTACCCAATATACCGTAAATACATTTCAAAATAAGAATATAAGGTGTATTGGGTGATAGTAACCTGTACTAACAGATAATTAATCGATGTTATTTTTCTATATCTATGCTCAAAACATGAATACCAATAAATATGAGATAATTATGAAAAAGAAAATGATTATAGGCTATATGACGTTAATTAGTTTTGGTGCCTGTGCAGAAAACGCTATTTATAACGAACCCGCTCCATTGGGATTAACATGGGGAATGTCATTTAATGATTTTCAGAAGACAACAAATTTTGTAATAAAACCTATCGATAAATATCCCTCAACCTGTCCAATGACAGCAATAACCTTTGATGAAATTATTGATGGAAAAAAAGAAGGAAATTATAAGGTTTATTTTTATAAAAAATTCAAAGAATTAAAGTTCACAGGATTGTATGGCGTTGTCTACTCCTATGAAACAAATGATTTAAATAAATTCAAAGTTAAAGATAATAATATTATCAAAAGTCTTGATTCTCAATATAGCCAATATAAAAAAGTAGTTACTACCAGCGATGGTGGATTTCTTACTTATGATGCAAATAATATTCAACGTTCTTATTTTAGTTCTAGAGATATCATAAACCAAGATCAGAAAGTTCAACACAAGAAAAATGAGGAAGGAAATTATGATATTTCCGTGAGTTACTTTTTTTATCCTGAAATATACATTGACGATTTATCAAGAAATATCAAAGAGATCAGAAAACAATGTAATGCATCATTAGAAACTGATTAAAGCTAAAACTTTAAAAATCGAATGATAAAGGATTGTGCTTACTCTAAGAAAAAATCTAGTATGTATTTTTTATTAAATATAAAAAATATGGCTAGTTCTTATTAAACCAGCCATATCTAATATTATTCATATTATTGCTGTTTCATAAAATAATGGGTTAAGTCACTTATTTGATAATCGCTTTTATCCGTTTTTAATACTAAGAAGAGATAAAAGAGTGAGTGGCTTTCGTATAGATGTGCAAAAACGCACATCAATAAAATGATGTGTTTATCCTTTGTGCACAAATCGGGGCACTCATCACCATAAATAACAGACAATAGTATAAGTATTCGAATGTTTAATTACATTCGAAAGCTTATATCATCCATTCAATGACGTTGAGCGAGATGCCCCATTCTGTTTTGATTAGGTGCTTCTTTATAGCTATATAAAAGAAAAGCCACCTTTATCAAATGATAAGGTACTACACCTGCATCGACATTATTTCTTGATAAGCGGCGACCAACTTATTACGCACTTGTACGCCCATTTGTAATGAGATACTGGATTTTTGCATATCTACCATCACATCGTTTAATTCGACACCGGGTGTACCTAAGGTAAACGCTTGCACTTTGTTGGTTGCATTCACTCGAGTTTCATTAATTTTACCCACAGCTTGAACAAGCTGAGTAGCAAACCCTGCTTGTACTGGCTGGGGTTTTGCAATATTGGATGCTTGCAAAGTCTGGATTTGCATTTTATCCAGAACACTTTCAATAGCTGGAATTGACATATAAACCTCTGCGTTAATCATCTAATTCAATTACTGAATCAATGTCATAGTAAGGAAGTGAACCAACACGCTTACCGAGTTATACCCTAACACAGGGGCTTCATTCCAAAGCGAGTAATTGACGCAAAAGTTAAGGGCTAATTACGCCATTAAATGAAACGCAAAAGGCCAATAATGAGACACCTGAGAGTAGGTTTATTTATTTGCGTAAGGGGAGTCTGTTTTGTTACGCCACGCTTTTAGTATTCATCCCGAACTACAAGGCAAGGATTGTCTATGAATGCCGAAAAAACCGACGTTGTGAACCAGAAAAAAGGTTTTAACGCCATTATTAACCGGATAAAAGCCGATCCGAAAATTCCGCTAATTATTGCGGGTTCGGCGGCAATTGCCATTTTTGTTGCTGCATTTTTATGGTTACAAAGCCCTGATTATAAGGTGCTTTATAGTAATCTTAGCGATAAAGACGGTGGCGAAATTGTCACACAGTTAACACAAATGAACGTACCTTATCGCTTGTCACAAAATGGCGCAGCGATCATGGTGCCTGACAATCAGGTTCATGAATTACGCCTGAAACTCGCGCAAGCGGGACTTCCTAAAGGCGGTGCTGCCGGTTTTGAACTGTTAGATAAAGAAAAGTTCGGGATCAGCCAATTTAGTGAACAGATTAACTATCAACGTGCACTTGAAGGTGAGCTTGCTCGCACTATCGAGACATTAGGTCCTGTACAAAATGCTCGTGTTCATTTAGCACTACCAAAACCATCCCTTTTTGTTCGTGAACAGAAATCCCCTTCTGCATCCGTTACGGTGGGTCTTTTACAGGGTAGAGCGCTGGATGAAGGTCAAATTAATGCCATCGTGCATATCGTTGCAAGCAGTGTTGCAGGGATGCCTGATAGCAGTGTGACCATCGTTGACCAAAGTGGAAAATTATTGACACAACCTGATGCGTTAGGTCGTGACCTTAACTCTATTCAACTAAAATATGTTCAAGAGCTAGAAAGCCGCTACCAACAACGTATTGAAACATTACTTGGTCCAATCGTGGGTCGTGGAAATGTTCATGCTCAGGTAACTGCTCAAGTTGATTTCTCTCATACCGAAGAAACCGCTGAAGAGTACAAGCCGAATCAGCCACCTAATCAAGCAGCTGTGCGTTCAAAACAATTGAGCCAAAGTGAGCAAAATGGTGGCATGTTAGCGGGCGGTGTACCAGGAGCATTGTCTAATCAACCTGTTGCTCCACCTCAAGCGCCAATTGAAACACCAAAAGCGCAAGAAGATGAGAAAACAGATGAAGCCAATACAACGGGCACTAATCGTACATTAACGCGTAATCCAAACAGTAATAGCCGTTTAGATGAAACAACCAACTATGAAGTTGATCGCCGAATTCGTCATATAAAACGCCCTGTGGGTAATGTCGAACGTCTTTCTGTTGCTGTCATCGTGAACTATAAAACGATTGAAGATACGAAAGAAGCGGCTGAAGGCGAAGAGCCTGTTGTTGAAACTAAACAAATTCCGCTTACTGATGAACAAATTCAGCAAATTGAAGGACTTGTTCGTGAAGCGATGGGCTATTCCCAAGAACGTGGTGACTCATTAAGTGTCGTGAACTCGCAGTTCAATGATATTGAAGAGAAAGTAATTACTGTTCCTGTATGGGAAAACCCAGAAATTCTTGCGAAAGCATTAGATTTAGGTCGCTGGTTATTACTTGTCATCATCGCATGGATCTTATGGCGCAAACTGGTGAAACCACAGCTTGAAAAACGCCGTGAAGCTGAAATTGCCGCACAGAAAGCCGTGCTGAAAACGAAGCTACAAGTTAAAGATGATGTTGATGAAACAGAATTAGATGACGAAGCAAGACGTAAACAAGCACGTAAACGTGTCAGTGCCGAATTGCAAAGCCAACGTATCCGTGAAATGGCAGAGAAAGATCCTCGTGTCGTTGCAATGGTAATTCGTGAATGGATGAGTAAAGAGCAATGAGTAATAACTTAACTGGAACCGAAAAAAGCGCCGTTATGTTACTAACACTCGGTGAAGACCGGGCGGCGGAAGTATTTAAACATCTAAGTACGCGCGAAGTTCAACAGCTGAGTATTGCAATGTCATCAATGCGCCATATCTCAAATCAGCAATTGATTGATGTTATGGCAAGCTTTGAAGAAGACGCTGTTCAATATGCAGCGTTGAATGTGAATGCGAACGATTACTTGCGCTCTGTTCTGGTCAAAGCACTGGGTGAAGAACGTGCAAATAATCTGTTAGATGAGATCTCTGAAACCCGTGAAACAACAACAGGTATCGAGACGCTTAACTTTATGGAGCCACAAATGGCTGCCGATATTATCCGCGACGAACATCCGCAGATTATCGCAACCATCTTGGTTCACCTCAAACGGGGTCAAGCGGCGGATATTCTTGCCCTGTTTGATGAGAAATTACGTAATGACGTGATGTTACGTATCGCAACATTTGGTGGTGTTCAGCCGTCAGCATTAGCAGAGTTAACTGAAGTACTGAATAACCTGCTTGATGGTCAAAACCTCAAACGCAGCAAAATGGGTGGTGTTCGTACTGCTGCTGAAATTATCAACCTGATGAAAAGCCAGCAGGAAGAGAATGTTATTACTGCGGTACGCGATTACGACGGCGAATTGGCACAAAAGATTATCGACGAAATGTTCCTGTTCGAAAACCTTATCGATATCGACAACCGTTCTATCCAGCGCATTCTACAGGAAGTGGAATCCGACTCCTTGGTTGTGGCATTGAAAGGATGCGAACAAGAGCTGCGCGATCACTTCCTCAACAATATGTCGCAACGTGCTGCTGAAATCATGCGTGATGATTTGAATTCTCGCGGCCCTGTTCGTATGTCTCAAGTGGAAGCAGAGCAGAAAGCAATTCTGCTTGTGGTACGCAAATTAGCAGAGACTGGAGAGGTTGTTCTTCATGGAGGAGACGATACCTATGTCTGATAAACATACTGATACTAACTGGAAGCCTTGGGTTCCCAAAGAACTCACTGATTGGGCATTAACTGTCGAGGAAACGACAGAAGACGAAAAGGAAGTCGAAAAACAGGAAAAAGAAGTTGTTCAGCAACAGAAAGTTCTTGAGCAAATTAATATGCTTGATGACATGAAAGACAAGGCCCAGAAATTGGGCCACGCTGAAGGCTTTGAGGCAGGGAAAAACCAGGGTTATCAGGAAGGCTATCAGGCTGGATTACAATCAGGTATTGAAGAAGGTATTCGCCAAGGCATTGCTCAACAATCACCATTAATTAATGAGTGGCAAGGGTTATTAGCTGAATTTAGACATTCACTGAATGGACTAGACAGCGTGATTGCATCACGCTTAATGCAAATTGCCCTTACAGCAGCCAAAGAAGTTCTGGGTCAACCTGCTGTCTGCGATGGTTCTGCATTGCTTGCACAAATAACCTTAATGTTGCAACAAGAACAAATGTTCTCAAGCAATCCACAGTTACGAGTGAATCCAAGACATATTCCACAAATTGAAAAAGAGCTGGGTGATTCCCTTTCTGCTCATGGTTGGAAAGTGGTTGCCGATAACAGTATTCATGTGGGTGGATGCCGTGTTGTAACAAATGATGGCGATCTTGATGCCACGATTGCAACTCGTTGGCATGAGCTTTGCCGTCTTGCTGCACCGGAGGCGTTGTAATGACAGCAAGATTGGGGCGTTGGTTAGAAAAACTCAGTGAAGCAGAAGCACGTTTAAATAAAATTCCACGTGTGCGTCAATATGGCCGTTTAACCAGAGCAACAGGTTTAGTCATGGAAGCTAAGGGGCTAGTTATGCCTCTTGGCTCTACGTGTTTAATCGAACGTACCATTGGCAAAACGGTTGAAGAAGTTGAAAGTGAAGTGGTTGGGTTCAATGGTAGCCAGATGTTGTTAATGCCTTTACAGGATGTCGAGGGATTAACGCCTGGGGCTCGTGTTTATGCCCAAGCCACACCTGGAGGTGAAAATGAAGGTCGCCAATTACCACTAGGTGATGCGTTATTAGGACGTGTTTTAGATGGTTCTGGTTACCCTTTAGATGGTTTACCACCACCGGATACAGGTTATCGTGCCCCACTCATTACGCCACCGATCAACCCATTACAAAGAACACCGATTACAGATGTTCTTGATGTAGGTGTACGTGCAATTAATGCATTATTAACGGTTGGTCGCGGTCAGCGTATGGGGCTTTTTGCAGGCTCAGGTGTGGGTAAAAGTGTGCTATTAGGCATGATGGCTCGTTTTACTCAAGCGGATGTCATTGTTGTTGGCTTAATCGGTGAACGTGGTCGTGAAGTTAAAGACTTCATCGAGAATATCCTTGGTACTGAAGGCCTAGCTCGTTCTGTTGTTGTTGCCGCACCAGCTGACGTATCACCACTGCTTCGTATGCAAGGTGCTTCTTATGCCACACGTATTGCTGAAGATTTTCGCGATAGAGGTAAACATGTCCTGTTAATTATGGACTCACTTACCCGTTACAGTATGGCACAACGTGAAATTGCTCTGGCTGTTGGTGAACCACCAGCAACCAAAGGCTATCCACCTTCTGTCTTTGCTAAATTACCTGCATTGGTCGAACGTGCAGGTAATGGCGTTGATGGTGGTGGTTCTATCACGGCTTTCTATACCGTTTTAACGGAAGGTGATGACCAGCAAGATCCTATTGCAGACTCAGCGCGCGCCATTTTAGATGGCCATATTGTGCTTTCTCGCTCACTTGCTGAATCAGGGCACTACCCTGCTATTGATATTGAAGCATCTATTAGCCGAGCAATGACATCGCTAATTGATAAAACACATTACCGTCGTGTACAGCTGTTTAAACAGCTCTTATCAAGTTATCAACGTAACCGAGACTTAATTAATGTGGGCGCTTATGCCGCGGGTAGTGATCCAATGCTGGATAAAGCAATTGCTCTTTATCCGTCTCTCGCGAAGTTCTTACAACAAGATATCCAAGAGCAATGCAGTTATCAAAGTGCATGTGAGCAACTTAATCAACTGATCACAGTAAACTAATTCTGAACATAATCAGAGAAAGTAAAGAGGGTTCCAATGCGGGAGCAGTCACCTTTAGTGACACTGAGAGAACTGGCACAGACAGCGGCTGAACAAGCCGCTATTCAACTGGCTCAGGTCCGGCAGAGTCATCAACAAATGGAACAGCAACTCAATATGTTGATTGGGTATCAGGATGAATACCGTGTACGTCTAAACGAAACGTTGAATTTAGGGGGGATGTCGTCAGCATCGTGGCAAAACTACCAACAATTTCTCAAAACGCTCGAATTGACTATCGAACAACATAAACAACAACTTCAACATTGGCAGGCGCAACTCGATCTTGCAACTGAACAATGGCGAGAAAAACAGCAACGACTCAATGCATTTGAGACTTTGGAGCAACGTGCCGAAGATAGCCGTAAGCGACATCTCGATCGTATTGAACAGAAACAAATGGACGAGTACGCACAGCGTAGTACTTTACGGAGAACAACTTGATGGAGATAACGCTTCTGACCATGGATGTCGCTGCAGCCTCCCCGGGAACGGCATCTGCTACCCAGAGTCAACCCGGTGATAATGCCCCGACTTTCGCTCAGCTTTTGGGTTCTCAACCCCAACAAGCACAGGGTGATAAAAAGACAGCCAATATCACAAACCATTCTACCAAAGAGAATAAAACACACTCACACTCAGATGAAGACAAAACAAAAGAAGACGATAGTCAGCTTGCGTCTGTTTCCACCGAGTCAAACGTGATAAAAGAGCCTTCTCTAGATACATCTCAACTCACGCTTACATTGCCTGATAATGAACAATTTGCAGCGATTGTTGAAAATAGAACCGCCTCATCATTAATGTCAGCTGAAGAACTTGCCGCAGAGCTTCCCGTTCAATTAGCAGGGCTACCGGGATTAAAACGACTTACCCTTCCCTCAGAACAACTGACTCAAGCATTACAACAGCCTCAATCAGTTAAACGTGGTGAAGGTTTAGCCTCATTAGCACGCTCTATTTCAAAAGATAGCGATATGTCGGACTTCAACCTTACCGACAAGCTCAATCTATCGAAATCAGATGAAAAGTCACTGCTAACCCAGCTACGCCCAGAGACAGCGACATTAGCAACACAAAGTACACTTGTTGGTGCTAATCAAGCAGAAAAACCTTCTGCGAAAAAAGTCGATAGCATCGCAACACTTTTAACGCCAACAGCAGAAAAAGTGAATGCATTGCTAAACGGCGATAAACAAGCTGTAAATGCAAAATTAGCAGACAATGTTGCGCAGCAAATGGCGGCAGGTAACCGTGTTGCAGAAAGCGACCTTCACAACACACTCACTAACTCACCTTCTTTTGCTTCACAAGGCATTACGGGCCATGCTCACTCATCAACACAACCACAAATGCAATTTTCACCAATGGCAACACAGGTTTTAAATGCACAAGTGGGCACCCCTGAGTGGCAACAACAACTTAACCAGCAAATTGTCATGTTTAGTCGTAATGGTTTACAGAAAGCTGAGTTACGTTTACACCCTGAAGAGCTAGGTTCATTGCATATCCGCATGAAAATAGAAGATGGGCAAGCACAGTTACACCTTGCGTCACAAAGTGGTCAAGTTCGTTCTGTATTAGAAAATGCCATGCATCAATTGCGTCAAGCCCTCTCTGAAAATGGGATCCAGCTCACGCAAAGTCAGGTGTCTAGCGACACTAATGACAGTTGGCAACAACAAAATATGTCAGATTCCTCTCAATTTAGTGGAGATGGTGCCGATAATCATCAAGGAAGAGAGGGTAATTCAATGCAATTAGCCTCTGAACCGGCACTACAAAAGATAACCCTTACGCCTCAAGAATTAGCATCTGCTCGTGGTGGTGTTGATATTTTTGCCTAATACAAATGTATTGGGAGGACACACTATGTCAATAAACGTAAGAGTTAATGGTTTTTTCCCTATCTGTTTCTGCCATTAAAAAACAGAAATAGCGGGATAATTAAGGTTGATTTAGATGGATATGGAAGTCCACAACAGTGAACACGTATCCACTACAAAACAGGAATTTAACTGTCCATGTCTAATTACAGCAATGAACGTAAAAGCTATAGCTTAATTCTGATCATCGTATTATTGGTGATCGCCATTATTGCAGCGGCATTCGGTGGATATAGTTGGTGGGCATTGAAGCATGCTAAATCAGGTTCAGCGGGCACTAGTCAGCAAAAAGTTATACCAGCACCCGTTTTTATGTCATTAGAGCCCTTTACGGTAAATCTAATTGATGACGAAGAACACTTAGACAGAGTGCTCTACATAGGGATCACACTAAGATTGCATAATGAAGACACTCGTAAGCGTCTACATGATTATTTACCTGAAGTTCGTAGCCGCTTGTTATTACTGCTTTCTCGTCAACAAGCTAACAAGCTTGCGACAGACAATGGAAAACTCCAGCTAATGACGGATGTAAAAGAAACGCTGAGACCGACTCTCGTACCGGGAGAATCTGAACAGATCCTCTCCGATGTACTGTTTACCACGTTTATTCTGCGATAATCATTATGAGCGATAATATCCTTTCACAGGCAGAGATTGATGCTCTGCTGAATGATGACACATCAGGTGACGACGCCAAAAGCGCGAACAGGGAACCTGCGATAGCGAAGGATCCGAATGAACCGGATATTCAGCCTTATGACCCCAACACGCAACGTCGTGTGGTTCGGGAACGTTTACAGTCGTTAGAAATCATTAACGAACGCTTTGCGCGTCAATTCCGCATGGGGCTGTTTAACATGCTCCGTCGGAGCCCTGATATTACTGTTGGTGGCGTTAAAATCCACCCTTATCACGACTTTGCTCGTAATTTACCTGTACCAACGAATCTTAACTTGGTGCATTTAAAACCATTACGAGGAACCGCGTTATTTACCTTTGAACCGAATCTGGTTTATATCGCGGTAGATAACCTGTTTGGTGGTGATGGCCGTTTTCCAATCCCTGTGGAAGGACGTGAATTTACCAACACAGAGCAACGGATCATCAACAAAATGTTGAAATTGGCACTTGATGCCTACCGTGATGCTTGGGATTCCATTTTCAAAATTCAAGTTGAATATGTTCGTTCTGAGATGCAGGTAAAATTTACCAATATCACCTCATCACCGAATGACATTGTTGTTACGACACCTTTTCAGGTAGAGATCGGTTCGATGGTCGGGGAATTTAGCATTTGTATTCCATTTGCCATGATTGAACCGTTACGTGAACGACTGATCAACCCACCAATTGAAAATGTTCGTCAAGAAGATGGGGTTTGGTTAGATAGTTTAGTCAACCAGGTTCAGCATTCAGAACTTGAACTGGTCGCAAACTTTACTGACATCCCACTGCGTTTATCAAAAGTGCTGACACTTAAAGAAGGGGATGTTATCCCTATTGATAAACCAGAAAGATTGATTGCACATGTTGATGGTGTGCCCGTATTAACAAGCCAATACGGTACAGTAAATGGGCAATACGCCCTTCGTGTTGAACACCTAATTAACCCTGTTTTAAACGCTCTGGATGAGGAACAAACCAATGAGTGATGCAAATCGCCCAACTGATAATTCACAATCGGCTGAGGATATGTGGGCTGATGCAATGGAACAGCAAACTGGGAAAAGCCAGGATAATAGTTCCGATTTATTTGAACATCTTTTACCTGAAGACGATACGCTTAATCATCTATCCGATATTAATTTGATCATGGATATTCCTGTCAAATTAACGGTAGAGTTAGGCCGCACCAAAATGACCATTAAAAAATTACTCAGCCTGTCTCAAGGTTCTGTCGTTTCACTGGATGGTTTAGCTGGTGAGCCCCTTGATATTCTTATCAATGGCTATTTAATTGCTCAAGGCGAAGTTGTTGTTGTTTCTGATAAATACGGTATTCGTATTACCGATATTATTACGCCATCAGAACGTATGCGTCGTCTGAGCCGTTAATTTATGGAACAGCTTCCTTCCTTTTCCAGCCAAGGTGCGGTAAATACTACCGCGCCCGCTACAACACAAACAGTTCAAACGCCTACACAACCATTGCCTGTAGGTCAAAGCCTTGCTCAAGTTAGCACGGCGCTTGCGGGCATTATCGTTCTTATTATTGTTGCTATGTGGTTATTTCGCCGTTTTGGCTTTACCCGTGGTTCATTTAAAGGAACAACGGCACAACTGAGCGTCAAAGCAAGTTGTTCATTAGGTGCAAAAGAACGTGTAGTTGTTGTTGAAATTGAACAGGAATGGCTTGTATTAGGGGTAACATCATCGCAAATAAATCTATTGCATAAGTTACCTATTCCTGAAAAAGCCTCGCAGGAAGCGACAACATCATCTACATCGCCATTGTTTACTCAAATATTACAAAAAACGCTAAAGCGAGATAAAGGCAACTCATAATGCATCAGTGTGTCACTTTTTTTAACGCATTAACGCGTTGGCGTCTCTTCGCTAGTGTACTGGTTTTAGTCTTGTTCCCAACCAGTGCGTTTGCTCAGTTTCCGAGTGTTATTACACAATCATTACCGGGAGGTGGTCAAAGTTGGTCACTGCCAGTACAAACCTTAATCTTCATTACAGCATTAGGCTTTATTCCTGCTGTTTTGCTGATGATGACCAGTTTTACACGGATTATCATCGTACTAGGATTATTACGTAATGCATTAGGAACACCATCAGCACCACCGAACCAAGTTGTTCTTGGTCTAGCGTTGTTTATGACCTTTTTCATTATGGCACCGGTTTTTGATAGAATTTATCAAGATGCCTATATGCCTTTTAGTGAAGATAAAATCTCCTTTGAACAAGCGTTAGACAATGGTTCAAAACCCCTGCGTGAATTTATGATGCAACAAACGCGCGAAACAGATTTAGCTCTATTTGCACGCCTTGCAGATGCCCCAGCATTTGAAACACGCGAAAGTGTACCTATGCGTATTCTAGTTCCTGCCTATATCACCAGTGAGCTAAAAACCGCATTTCAAATTGGTTTTATGATTTTCATTCCTTTTCTTATCATCGACTTAGTCGTTGCCAGTGTATTAATGGCGCTCGGTATGATGATGGTGCCCCCTGCAACAGTCTCATTGCCTTTTAAACTTATGCTTTTTGTTTTAGTTGATGGTTGGCAATTAATACTGGGCTCACTTGCACAAAGCTTTTTTAATTAGCGCTGAGGTAATCCATGACACCAGAATCCGTCTTAGCACTGGGCACAGAAGCGATGAAAATCGCTTTATCACTCGCAGGCCCTCTTTTATTGTCAGCGCTTGTGACCGGTCTTGTGATCAGTATGCTTCAAGCAGCAACACAAATAAACGAAATGACATTATCGTTTATTCCTAAAATTCTTGCGGTATTAGCGGCTATTTTAGTGGCTGGCCCGTGGATGTTAAGTTTGCTTATCGATTATATGCATAACTTATTTACAGGCATTCCAGGGATGATTGGTTAATAGCAATGATAACACTGACCAGTGAAATGCTTAACGGCTACATTAGTGATTTTTTCTGGCCATTTGTGCGTATTCTTGCACTGTTTAGTACTGCACCGCTATTTAGTGAAAAACAGACACCAAAAAAATTCCGTATTACGCTCGCCTTTTTGATAACCGCATTAGTCGCACCTGGTTTACCACAAAGTAATGTGCCTCTATTCTCGATTATTGCCTTTTGGGTATTATTACAACAAATTTTGATTGGCACGATTTTAGGGTTATCAATGCAATTAGCCTTTGCGTCTGTTCGTCATGCTGGTGAAGTGATTGGTTTACAGATGGGGCTTTCATTCGCCACCTTCGTCGATCCATCTGGTGGCCCTAACATGCCTATTTTGGCACGTATTTTTAATATGTTAACGATATTGCTATTTTTAGTCTTTGATGGGCATTTATGGTTAATATCAATATTAGTTGATACATTCTATGTGGTTCCTATTGGAAATCAAACTTTTAACTCTTCAGCCATTCTCACTTTAGTTCAAAGTGGTGGTACAATCTTTATTAACGGTATGATGCTAGCCATGCCATTAATCACCCTACTTTTAGTGCTCAACCTTTCATTAGGTATTCTAAACCGTATGACACCACAGCTTTCTGTCTTTGTGGTGGGTTTTCCTCTTACGCTGACTATTGGTATGTTAGCATTATCAATGATTATGCCTGCATTGCCTGTATTTACAGAGCGCGTCTTTAGCGATACGTTTAATCGCATCACTTTGATATTACATCAGCTGGTTTCTTGAGATTTAAATCGACTTATTTTTAATCGCAGTCCTCAAATTAAAATTTATCTGCTTTTTTGTAGCTAATATTGTTTGTTTATTCCACAATCAATGTATATCAATTGCTATACAAGGAGGCGTGATATGAAAGCTGACGTACAACTCAATATTCGCGCTAAAGAATCACAACGCGCACTTATTTGATACTGCTGCTGAAATTCTCCATAAATCTCGTACTGACTTTATTCTTGAGACAGCATGCCAAGCTGCTGAAGACGTCATTTTAGACCGTAGAACCTTTAATTTAAATGATGCTCAATATGCGGAATTTATAGAAATTATTGATGCGCCGGTTGATATTGACCCTGCTCTTGAAAAGTTATTAATAAGAAAACCATTATGGGAAAAGTAACAGCACCTGAGCCGTTATCAAATTCACATGAAGTGGTTGATTTTTATAGTAGTGAAAATGTATTAGATTACTGGATAAAACAAAGAGGTTTAAAAAACCAATTTTTAGGTGCATCACGTACATTTGTGGTCTGTGAAAAAAATAAAAAACGTATTGTTGGATACTATTCTTTAGCAACAGGTAGTGTTAACCATACTGAAGCAATTAGTCATATTCGCCACAATATGCCAGACCCAATACCCGTGATCATTTTAGCTAGACTTGCTGTTGATAAAACTTTTCATGGAAAAGATCTTGGTGCCGATTTGTTAAGAGATGCTGTTTTGCGTTGTCATCATGTAGCTGAAAACATTGGTGTTAGAGCGATTATGGTTCATGCTTTAACTGAAAACGCAAAACATTTTTACCTTCATCATGGTTTCAAAGCTTCTTCGACTCAAGATAAAATCTTATTCTTAGCATTAAAAAAGAAAATATAGTTTATTGCTTTTAATAAATAAAAAAATCCCCTGATAAATAAATACCAGGGGTGATATCAAAATGTCTTAAAACAAAACTAAAATAATTAGCGATACATCTTGAACATCGACATGTCTTTCATGTCGTTAAAGACTTTATAAGAAGCCTGTAATACAGACTCTTCTTGGTAATAATCAGAAATTGCTTGAGTCCAGTCTAAATCGCGTAATTCGCTTAAACGCTTTGCATTTCTTAACGATGTATCCGCACCTAAATCATCTAGATTATCAATTTCTTGAAGTTGTAAACCTAATTTTGCTTCTACACTTGAAATATTATTTAAGGTTGCACGGTTAACGCGGTTCGCTGCATCAATTTTTTCTAATGCTGCATCACGATCAGCTTGTGGTTTACCTGTTAACGGTTCACGTAATGCAGTAATAGCACCATCTAATGCTTCAAAAATATCAGGCGCTGTTCCTTTACTCCCTGAAGATTGTAATGTTTCAATCCCAGTGAAGTTAGTGACCATTTCAATATTACTATCTACTTTTTGGGTAATTTGCTTATCACCACCTTGATAGGTGATTTTGCCTGTTGCATCAGCGACAAAAGGTGGTTTATCTGATTGGAAACCTGCAAAGATATAACGGCCAACACCATCTTTTGTATTGCCAATACCCACTAATTGATCTTTTAAACCTTGTAATTGATCAGCCAAAGATGAACGGTCTTCATCGCTTAATGTTGCATCATTACCCGCGGCAACCAGAGTCTCTTGGATCTTCGTTGTGATATTAACCATTTGACTGGCTAAGCTCATTTGCAAAGACATGCTGTTTTTTGCAAATCCACGAGCAGTCGCATACTGTTGGTTACGAGATTCAGATTGTTTCACCATAACCGCTTGGGAAGCTGCCATTGGATCATCTGATGGTTTTTCAACACGACGACCACTGGAGATTTTATTGCCTTCCGTCATCCATTTACTTTGTGAACTGGTAATATTGTCCACTCGCTGGCTAAAAATTTGATTTGAACTTAAACGCACAGTGATATTCCTTATTCTGATGAAGGGTTACTTAGAAAACTTGCATAATCGCATCAAACATACTGTTTGCAGTTTGAATAACTTTTGCATTTGCCATGTAGTATTCTTGAATGCGATACATCTCACCGTACTCTTCGTCCAAGTTCACACCAGAAACAGACTGTTGTTGTTCTATAATACTTTTAGTGATAGAAACCTGAGCATCGAAGTCAACTTGTGCCGTATTCACTTTGTTACCAACCATACTGATCAGTGAACCATAGCCACCAGCAATTGTTGTTTTGCCATCAATAACTTTTTCATCAGGTAACTCAAACAGTTTTTTCATGTTTTCGTTATCACTTGGTGCAGTTTCACCATCTGCATTTAACGAACCTGCAGCAGCAATTTTACTTGGATCAGTTACCGCAACTTTCATATCTGCAATCACATTACCTACAGATTGAACAATAATAGAATCGTCTTTTTGTGCTGTACCATTGATTTTGATACTCATGCCTTCGAATTCTAATTCGCCCGTTGCGCTTACTTTAGCATCAACTTTACGACCGCCCGGCTCTACCGTAACATCCCACTTACTACCGTCATATTTAACAGTATAATCAGCCGCTTTCACTGCTTTGGTATCGGTATATTCCACATTAAAGGAGGCATCACCTTTGTTCTTACCATTAGGCATAACATGAGCGCCACCAAGGTCGAAGAATTTCTCACCTTTTTTACCTTCTAAATCAAAACCTTGTTCGTGTTGTTTATTAAATTGATCACCCAACACTAATGCTAATTGATTTAATTGGTTACGGCTTGGATCTAACACTTCTTCACGGCTACGATAAGCACCGCCAAGTTCGCCACCTTTAATACGTTTTGCATCCACTTCACGAACTTCATCAATGCCATTGCTATAACCAATAACAAGGCGTTCGCTATTTTTACTTGATGGGATAGCAGATACTTCATAAGAGCGAGTACCAGATACTAATGGCAAACCATTAGCAAATGTGACGTTAACAAAACCACCATCCTGTTGAGTTACTTGAACATCAACCAGTGTATTTAGCTCTTGAATTAAACGATCACGTTGGTCTAATAAGTCGTTAGGATCAGCGCCATTGAAGCCTTTAGAACGACTAATTTCGTTATTTAGTTTTGCGATCTGTTTTGTATATTCATTGATATTTTTAGAGGTGTTTGTCACCTGACTATTAATATCTTTTTCTAGATCACGCAATGATTGGTCTGCTTTAGCAAACATATTCACCATTGCTTCCGCTTTACCAATTACCGTTGTACGCGCAGGGTTGTCTTCTGCGTTATTGGTTACGTTTGGTAAGCTGGTAAAAAATTCGTCAATCGCACTTGAAACATCATTCCCTTTATCTGCTAACAAATCATTAATTTGTGAGATATTTTGGGTATAACTATTAAGTGCGCTTTGTTTTGACATTGCACGGTTCATTTGACCGGCAAGGAATTCGTTATACTCACGATGAATACGGCTAACATTAACACCATTACCGATATAACCATTACCGGTCATTGTGCCGCTGTTTTCATTAAAAACAGTCATTTGACGGTTGTACCATTTTACATTTTGGTTAGCGATGTTATTACTCACAGTGCTCATCGCAGCTTGTGCCGCATTAAGTCCGCTCATCGCTGTATTAATTAAACTGTTGGACATTTGTCTATCCTTTTACGTTTAGTCATCACCCGTATGCACGGAGCATAGCTGGCAAGTTGGAATGAATGCTCTGGTCTTTATTATCGGTACTTCCCCTCTAAACTTGAGGGGAAAGCATTAAAATAGATCGCTTAAATCGTGAGTATAAGTTTTAACAACTTGCTCACCGCTTCCTTTTAATTGACCAATGATTGAAACCAGTTTTTTCGCATAACCTGGATCGGTGGCATAACCCGCTTCTTGGATGCGATAAGCGGCTTGTTCTGGGGTTTGAGCTTGAGGCACTTTTGCGTAACGAGGGCTTTCAGTAATCAATCGGAGATAATCTTGAATGGCTTCAACATAAGAGCCATAAACGCGGAAATTATCACGCATTTTAATTGACTTACCGTCAATCACTTCGGTTGTCATAATGTTTGTAACAGGCCCTTTCCAACTATTTCCTGCTTTAATACCAAATAGATTATAACTTGGCTTACCTTCACCCGTTAGAATTTCACGTTTACCCCAACCTGATTCAAGCGCCGCTTGAGCAACAACTAAAAGATGGTGTACACCGGTGCCTTCTGTCGCTTGTTTAGCAGGCCCTAACAGTTTAGATGCAAAAGAAGCACTGCTTTCAGATAACCCTTTAAGCTTGCCAATCGTACTTTCAATTGCATTTTGGTAAGGCTGCATTGCACGATACATTTGTCCCAAGGCTTGCGTTGGCATGGATTGAAAAATATCACTGCCATCTAATGGCATTGGCGTTTTTCCCGCCATTTCGCTCGGGTCCATCGTAACTTTTGCAGAAAGCTGTTTTTCTATCATGTCAGCAAAGCCCAAGCCTTTTTGTGATAAGTCTTGAGCGATTTGTTGATCATAAAGTGAGGTGTACATTTTGGTACTTTCTGAATTAAACATGCTTTCTTGAGGTATTGCATCGCGCATGCTCTTTAACATCATTTGAACAAAAACACCTTCAAGTTGCTGCGCCACTTGGCGCAGTCCTTGTTGATCAGCATTTTGCCCGACCTGATATTTAAGTTTATTCAATGCATTACTGTCATATGCCGGCGCTGACATCGTCGGCATTGAAGAAAGCAGAGATAAATCTTTCATCAGATAATCTCCAATCTCGCACGTAAGCAACCCGCGCTTTCCATTGCCTGCAATATCGACATTAAATCAGTCGGTGTTGCACCTAATGCATTTAATGTACGGATCACTTCGTTTAGGCTTGCGCTTGCATTCACTTGCTGTAATGAGCCACCTTGTTCACTCATATTCACACTCGTATTACGTGTTACAACAGTGCTACCACCCGCAAATGGAGTATTAGGCTGACTTACATTCACTTGACTATCAACCGTGACAGAAAGGTTGCCTTGTGCAATCGCACAGCTTCCTAATGTCACATCACGATTCATAACAACAGAACCCGTTCTTGCATTAATGATCACTTTTGCATCGGCAATAACTCGTTTAATTTCGAGATTTTGAACTTCAGCCAAGAAACGGACTTGTTCACTTTTACCAATAGGAACACGTAGTTGAACTGTACGAGCATCTAAAGGAATAGCGGTACCCACACCTCTTAATTTATTAACGGTATCAGAGATATGTTGTGCCAACGTGAAGTTTTCTTCATTCAGTTGCAAGTTCAACAAACCAGTTTGACCAAATTGTGATGGTAGTTCGCGCTCAATAATCGCTCCGCTACTAATACGTCCACCCGCTAATTGGTTAACTTTAACGCTATTACCGCCTGCGGATGCACCAGCTCCCCCAACCACAATATTACCTTGAGCCAAAGCATAAACCTGATTATCAACACCTTTGAGTGGCGTCATCAGCAACGTACCACCACGTAAGCTTTTTGCATTACCTAATGATGAAACAACGACGTCGATTGATTGCCCAGTACGACCAAAAGGCGGTAATTTTGCTGTTACCATCACCGCAGCAACGTTTTTCAATTGCATATTGGTGCCGGGTGGTACGGTGATCCCCAATTGTGAGAGCATGTTATTCAGACTTTGTGTGGTAAACGGGGTTTGCATTGTTTGGTCACCCGTTCCATCTAATCCCACCACTAAACCATAACCAATCAGCGCATTTTCTCTTACCCCTTCAACAGAGGTGAGATCTCTGATCCGTTCGGCATGGGCGGAAAAACCGACACATGTCATCACGATAAAGAAAAGGCTCATCGCTATTTTTTTCATCTGGACCCTACTCATTAAAAAGGTGATACATTTAAGAAGAAGCGTTGTAGCCATCCCATAGATTGTGCTTCATTGATATAACCGTCTCCGATATATTCAATTCGAGCATCAGCAACTTGGGTTGAATTTACGGTATTGGCACCACTGATAGTTCTTGGATTCACAACACCTGAAAAACGAATAAATTCAGTACCTTGATTGATAGCAATTTGCTTTTCACCAATAACGTGCAGGTTTCCATTGGCGAGAAGTTGATCGACGGTCACAGTAATGGTGCCTTTAAAGGTATTGTTCGCATTTGCGCCACCTTTACCGCCAAAGTCACTATTTCCTTCCATACTCATATCGGTACGTTTATTACCAAATACCCCTTCCAAAAATCCTGGCGTAATCGCAGCAAGGAATCCTGCTTTACCATTACGGCTGGCATTCGCAGATGAGTTTTTGCTTGCACTCACATTCTCTTGCAATGTAATAGTCAACGTGTCACCGATATTTCGAGGGCGTCTATCTTCAAATAGTGGTTGATAGCCAAAATAAACAGGCTGAGCTGACTGAAAAATAGAGCCATTAGGTGCAGGTGCTGTTGGTGCCGTTGGAACCGCCGTTGTGTTGCCTTCTACTAACGGTTTTTTGGGTATATATGCGCATCCCGACAGTGTCAGTACCAACAGGGCGGTACCTAAACGTTGATGACGACGCCATCTGACACTAAGCTTTCTTGCCCCAGAATTGTCAGTAATGACCTTTGTATCCATCTTCGATACTCTTTTAGTAATACGCCTGACAGGAAATCCTGTCAGGCTAATGAACAAACGAAATTAGAGTTGCGTTAGTTTCTGTAACATCTGATCAGATGTTGAAATCGCTTTACTGTTAATTTCATAAGCACGTTGAGTCTGGATCATATTGACCAACTCTTCAGCTACGTTAACGTTAGAGGTTTCAACATATCCCTGATACAACAAGCCTGCGCCATTGATACCGGGGGCATTTTCAGTTGGTGCGCCAGAACTTGCGGTCTCTAAATACAAGTTTTCACCCACACTTTCTAATCCGCTGTCATTAATAAAGGTAGTTAGTGTCAATTGACCCACTTGTTGTGGAGCTGGATCACCTTCCATTTCAACACTGACTGTACCATCACGACCAATCATCACTTTCTTCGCAGTATCAGGCAAAATAATGGCTGGTACGACTTGGAAACCACTGGTGGTGACTAATTGACCATTTTGGTCCATTTGGAATGCGCCATCACGGGTATAAGCGTCTGTGCCATCAGGTAACTGAACATGGAAAAAACCCTGTCCTTTAATCGCCACATCACGTGTTCCGTTTGTTGGCGCTAAGTTACCTTGGCTATGTAAACGTTCGGTCGCAACCGGACGAACACCCGTACCAATTTGTAAACCTGAAGGTGCATTCGTCTGTTCTGATGTCATTGCACCCGGCTGACGAATTGTTTGATACAGTAAATCTTCGAAAACCGCACGTTGACGTTTAAAGCCATTGGTGCTGACGTTCGCGAGGTTGTTGGAAATCACATCCATGTTTGTCTGTTGTGCATCCAACCCAGTTTTAGCAATCCATAAAGAACGGATCATGGTTTTCCCCTTACACTATTTAACTCAGTGATAGCAATTGGTTAGCTCGTTGCGCATTATCGTCAGCGCTATGAATAACCTTCATTTGCATTTCGAAACGTCGTGCGTTTGCTATCATATCGACCATGGCTTCTGCTGGATTAACATTACTGCCTTCTAACACACCAGCTAACACCTTCACGCTATCATCCGCAGGTAATTCCTCACCAGCACGCGCAGAGCCTTTCGGTGATAAATGGAATAATCCATCATCACCACGCACCAAGTCGTTTTGCTCTGGTTTTACCATTTTTAAACGACCAATCTGACCCAACATTTTTGGTGGATCAGTGGGAACATGCGCAGTCACAATACCGTTATTGGCAATACTGACATTTGCCTGAGGAGGTACTTCAATCGCACCGTTATCCCCCATTAACAAACGTCCTTGTACCATCAACATGCCATCTGCATTACGTTGGATGTTTCCGTTTCGGGTATAAGCTTCAGTGCCGTCATCAAGCTGAACAGCCAAATAGCCGTTATCACTTAATGCAACGTCCATTGATCTGCCGGTATAGTTCATCGTTCCTTGACTCTGATCGCTACCTGGCGTTGAGGCTACCGTTAATGTACGAGTTGGTAAGGTATCGCCATTGACAGGTACGGCTCGCATTGCACTAAGCTGCGCTTTGAATCCAGGCGTTGATGCGTTTGCTAAGTTGTTCGCCACGACAGCTTGATTTTCCATCGAGTGTCTGGCGCCGCCCATCGCGGTATAAATCACATGATCCATAACAGATTATTTCCGGCGTTATTAGCGCAAGCTAACCAGAGTCTGCAGGATCTGATCCTGAGTCTTGATGGTTTGTGCGTTTGATTGATAGTTACGTTGAGCAACGATCATGTTGACTAACTCTTGGCTCATATCAACGTTAGATGCTT